>CACWNV010000020.1 GCA_902762325.1 uncultured Prevotellaceae bacterium
CGTAGGCATCGCTACAGCTACAAGAGCTGCCAATAACACTGATTTCTTCATATATCCTTATTCCAATTTTAATTTTTTCTTTGCTTCTCTAAGTTCTTGGTCACGCTGCAATATCTTCTTTGCGATAGAGTCTTCTATCGCAAACTCATCGGCAGACTCTTCCTGTAGTTGCTTTCTTTCCAACCGATAGGCTTCTATCTCCTCGTCGTTGACATCCATCATCTGCTTACATTGTGCAAACAGGTTCTGCATGTTCATTCGAATATCACCACTCATAATGACTTCGTAACTATAATCAAAATCGAGTGTTCCTTTCAAAGATACAAAGGGCTTATCGCAAACAATTCTGTTTTTAATCGAGTCGCATATCACTGTTTTGTAAAACTTGCGAGCATGGTAGAATTCCGCCACATTCTCAGTGAAGAGCACGTTACCCACCGTATTAATGGTTTCGATACTTGTCGAGAAGATGCGCTCCGTCGTCTCTGTGAAATCAATCCTCGGCACCTTTTGTATCATGTCATACTTCAATGTTTTGAACTTGGAAGTGTCCTTGGCTATCTGCAACTGCAACTCCATCGACTCTTGGATCATGGAGTCGGCTCTTTGAATCGACTGCAATGAGTTGTACATGTCGTACATCACCATCATCACTATCTCGCGCTTCTCCTTTTGTTTCTTGTTATTGTCGATGATGGCAGCTGTACCGAAAGTGAGCACAATGGATACGGTGGTAGCAAGGAGCGACAGCATGAATTGCTTCATCGATCCCATTCCACTACCGTTCTTCAGTGTTTTCGGGGTGTGTAACTTAATGTTCATAGGTATAACATACTTATTGCATGCAAAGTTATAAAAAAAGTCGGTGCCAGCAAGAACATCAGCACATTTATAAACATTTTCTGACAAAATAAAAGCCAAAGGGCCTTAATTCATGTCTAATCGCATTGCCAAATGAAAGAAAAACAATATCTTTGTAGTCGGGAATAAAGGTAATCTGACAACATGTAAGCAGAACAAATAGAAGGAGAACTTATAAATGCAAGACTTTGCAGCGATAGATTTTGAGACGGCTAACAACGAGCGCAGCAGCGTTTGCTCTGTGGGTGTTGTCATTGTGAGGAATGGCGAGATTGTTGATTCGTTCTACTCCCTCATCCAGCCTGAGCCGAACTATTACAACTACTGGTGCAGCCAGGTACATGGCTTGTGTTGTGAAGATACCGACGATGCTCCTGTCTTCCCCAAGGTGTGGGCACAGATAGAACCGCTGATTGAAGGACTACCGCTCGTTGCCCATAACAAGCCTTTCGACGAGGGCTGTCTGAAAGCCGTGTTCCGTGTCTACCAGATGGATTACCCCGATTATGAATTCTACGATACGTTAGCAGCTTCGCGCCGGGCTTTCCGTTATCTTTCCAACCACCAGCTACATACTGTTGCTGCAGAATGTGGCTACATATTAGAAAACCATCACCATGCCCTTGCCGATGCAGAGGCCTGCGCATGGATTGCAAGGGAAATATTGTAACAACAAAGAGTCGTGAACATCAACGGTCAGAATATATTTCTAAAAGCGATACGGAACGAGCACGTCCCGTCTGAGGATGATTCCTATCCGTTTAACCTCCCCATTGTCCGCAATTTAAAAACTCTGGAGTTCTCAAAGAGCGTTACTTACATCGTTGGCGAGAATGGCTCAGGGAAGTCAACGCTCCTCGAAGCCATCGCAAACCTTTTAGGGCTGAACGCTGAGGGTGGAAGTAAGAATTTCAACTTCAGGACACAGGAGACTCATTCCTCTCTCTATGAGGAGTTATGCGCCGTGAGAGCCGATCTGAGTTACAGGAACGCCTTCTTCTTCCGGGCAGAAAGCTTCTATAATGTTGCCTCCGAGGTGGACAGGATTGCACAGGAAGACCGCAGGATGCTGGATAGTTATGGCGGTATCAGCCTGCATGAGCAATCACATGGTGAGAGTTTCATGGCATTATTCACAAACAGACTGAGAAGCAAGGGGCTCTATATCTTCGACGAGCCAGAGGCAGCATTGTCCTATATGAACCAACTCCGTTTTCTGGTATGGATGAAAGAAGCGGTCAAAGCTGGTTCACAAATCATCATCTCCACCCACTCACCCGTCATCCTCGCCTACCCCGACGCAGAGATATACGTTGCCGAAGAGGGCAGACTGGAAACAACATCCTACGACGACTGCTATATCTACCGCGACATGCTGGCATTCATCACCAACAAAGACTTGGTGATAAAGGAACTGCTTGGCGAATAGACGAAGTGACAATAAACGGACAAATGGCATGATTTCTTGTCTCTTGCTTGCAAGAATACCAAGATTTATTTGTAAATTTGCAAAGCATTCTTATAAAGAATAAACATATAATATATGGCAGTTCAAAGTGCAACATTTGCAGACATTCATTTGAGTGAGGAAGACATCAAATCCCGCTTTATCCAACCGGCACTGGAAGACAAAGGATGGGATAAGTACCACATGCGGTTGGAGTTCGCCTACACAGCTGGACAGATTATCGTGCAGGGCTCATTGAAGCACCGCAAAAAGGGCAAACGGGTTGACTACTTGCTATACACTGAAGACAACTACCCCATAGCTGTGGTAGAGGCAAAGGACAGGAAACATGCTCCCGCCGACGGTATCCAGCAAGCCATCGACTATGCCAAAGACCTTGATTTGCCATTTGCTTACGCTTCAAACGGTGAGAAGTTTGTGGAGCACGACATGAATACCGGTGCAGAGCGTACCATCAGCATGGACGATTTCCCCACGCCCTTGGCTCTCCGTGAACGCTATCGCCAATGGATGTACGACAACATGAACTTGTCTAAAGAGGGAGCTCAGTTGCTCGACATTCCTTATTATAGTGATAGCGACAGTTATCCGCCTCGCTACTACCAGCGCATAGCCATCAATAAGGTGATTGAGGCGGTGGCTTGTGGAAAAAAACGTATCCTCCTGGTGATGGCTACGGGAACGGGAAAGACCTATACGGCTTTCCAAATCATCCACCGTCTGCATGCATCGGGATGCATGAAACGTATCCTTTATCTCGCTGACCGTAATATTCTCATCGACCAAACCATGCGTCAGGACTTCAAGCCTTTCCGCAAGGTGATGTCGAAGGTGCAGGGCAAGAATGCCGAAGGTGGCTTTGAGATTTACATGAGTCTTTATGGGCAATGGGTGAAGAATGAAAAGGAGATGCAACCAGGTGAGAAGCAACCATACGAGAGTTATGCTAAAGATTTCTTCGATTTGATTGTGGTGGATGAGTGCCATCGCTCAAGCATCGACGAGGACAAGCAATGGCATAGAATCCTGACTTACTTCGATGCTGCCACCCAGATAGGTCTCACCGCTACGCCTAAGAGTGTGGAAGGTGCCGACAACTTTGAATACTTCGGACTTCCCGTTTATACTTATTCATTGAAGCAAGGCATTGCCGATGGCTATTTAGCTCCCTACCGTGTCACCAAGTCGTTTATCAATGTCGATATGGAGGGTTATGTGGCTGAAGAAGGAGAACAAGACCTCTTTGGCAAGGAGATAGAGGAAAGCATCTTCACCCGCAACAGCTTCGGACGCGAGATTCACATCACCGAACGGCAGAAAGTGGTAGCTTATCGCATCACGCAGATGTTGAAGATGATAGGACGAATGACCAAGACCATCGTGTTCTGTCCCGACCAGGAGGAGGCTGCCATCATGCGCCAACTGCTCATCGCCATGAATCAAGACATGGTGAGCCGCTATCCCAACTACATCGTACGCATCACCAGCGATGACCGCGTAGGAAAAGCCCTACTCGACAACTTCATCGACCCTTACGAACCTTGTCCCGTCATTGCCACCACCAGCGAACTGTTAACGACGGGTGTCGATTGTAAGACGTGTGGATTGATTGTGATTGACAAGGAGGTGAACAATCCCACTACTTTCAAGCAGATGATTGGTCGTGGCACTCGTATCTTCGAGAAGAAAGAGAAGATGAACTTCGAGATACTGGACTTCCGAGGAGCCACATTGCTGTTTGAGAAAGGCTTTGACCCTGAAGATACCGAGACAAAAGACTATTCCGACCGCAAAGACTTTGAGTATGATAAAAAAGAAGATAACACTTCCGACATGGTGAGCGATGAAAGGGAAAAGCGCGATTACTCCTCAAAGCGTCATCAGAAGTATTTCGTTGACGGCAGGGAGGTGAAAATCGTTCACGAGGTGGTGCAATACCTCGGTGAAGACGGCAAGACTCTCTTCACGGAGAAACTCACCGACTTCACCCGCAAGGCCATCAAGAAACAATATCCCACGCTCGATGCCTTCCGTGGCGCATGGAGCCATGCCGACAAGAAGCAAGCCATCATCGACGAGTTGGCTGAAAACAATGTATTGCTTGATGCCGTGCGTGAGGAGAATCCTGCCTTGGCAGATTGCGATTACTTCGACATCGTTTGTCATGTGGCATTCGACCAAAAGCCTCTCACTCGTCGTGAACGTATCGATGGGGTGAAGAAGCGCAACTATCTTGCCAAATACGAAGGACAAGCCCGCAAGGTCATCGAAGGTCTCATGGAGAAATACGGCGAAGTGGGTGTGACGAACATCGAGAACCCGCAAATTCTCTCGCTCAATCCCTTTGCCCAAATAGCCAAACGCCCACGCATCATGAAGGGCATCTTCAAAAGTCCTGAAGCATACAACGAGGCAGTCAAAGACCTTGAAAACGAACTCTATAACATAGTATAAAAGGAAAGGAATACGAATCTTTCATCTTTAATCTTTAATCTTTAATCTTTAATTTTTAATCTTTAATCTTTAATCTTTAATCTTTAATTTTTCTTCATGGCAGTTGGAAATCTCGTTAAGCGACTACAAGATATAATGCGCAAGGATGCAGGCATCAATGGCGATGCCCAGCGCATAGAACAAATGGTATGGATGTTTTTCCTCAAAGTATATGATGCAGCCGAAGAGGATTGGGAGTTAGATGCACTTGATAATGGTGAGGATTTCAAGAGCATTATCCCAGAGCCATTGCGCTGGCGCAACTGGGCTCCCTCGAAGGATGAAGAGGGGAAGTTGAAAAGCGACTTCCTGACAGGACAGGCATTATTGGACTTCATCAACGAAAAGTTGTTTCGTGTGCTGAAGGGTGAGGATAGCATGGACGGAACCATCAAGGGCATACAGGTAACTCGTGATACAGCCCGCCATCAAGCCGTGGTGCGCGATGTGTTTCAAGAGGTGAACCAATATATGAAGAATGGTGTGCTGCTTCGCCAGATGATAGACGAGATAGAGGCGGTTGACTTGCTCGACTCGGCAGAGAGCCACGCTTTCGGCGACATGTACGAGACGTTGCTGAAAGACCTTCAGGCAGCAGGTAATGCGGGTGAGTTTTATACACCTCGTCCCTTGACTGATTTCACCGTTCAGCACCTCAATCCCAAGTTGGGAGAGTTGATGGGCGACCTTGCTGCTGGTACGGGTGGCTTTATCATCTCCACGTTGAAATACTTGGAGAAGCAGAAGAAGACCGCCGCCGATGAAACCCTATTCCAACATGCGGTGATGGGTCAGGAGTGGAAGCCTTTTCCTTATCTCTTGGGTGTGACGAATATCATGCTTCACGGTATCAAAGACCCCATGCTCTACCACACGGATTCGTTGGGTAGGAACATGAGCGAATACCAAGAGGACGGTAAGCTCGATACCATTGCCATGAATCCACCCTACGGCGGTGCTACCGATGCAGCCACGAAGATGAACTTCAAGGCGGAGTATCGCTCGTCGGAAACTGCCGACCTCTTCATGGTGCTGATTATGCAACGGCTGAACAGGGAAGGACGGGCTGGCGTAGTAGTGCCCGACGGTTTCCTGTTTGGTACAGATGGTGCCAAGCTTGCCATCAAGAAGAAGTTATTGACCGAATTCAACCTACATACCATCATCCGATTGCCAGGTAGCGTCTTCTCGCCTTACACTTCAATCGCCACTAACATCCTCTTTTTCAACAATGAGCAAGCAGAGGAAGCACCAGTGGGCTATGCCACAAAGGAAACATGGTTTTATCGTATGGATATGCCCGAAGGCTACAAGCATTTCTCGAAGACACGCCCCATCCTCACCCAGCATTTCGATGTGGTGAACGAGTGGTGGGCAAATCGCCAAGTGCTTGAAGAGGGCGAAAAGAGCCGCTCATTCACCTCGCAGGAGTTGATGGATATGGGCTGCAACTTCGACCAATGCAAATTCCCCAAGGAAGAGGAAGTGGTGCTGCGCCCTGAAGAGCTGTTGAGGAAATACCACGAGGAGCGCACCGCCCTCGATAGCAAGATTGATGCCCAGCTGATGGAGATAGAAAAGATCCTTGGAATCAATCTATAAAAAGCTATAATAAGCTATAGAAGCTATAGACACTATAGAATCTATAGAATCTATAGAAACTATAATAAACCTATCTAAACTATAAAAGAAAAAACAATGGCAACAAAATCAGAAAAGCCCTTCAAAAGCATCTTCCGCAAAGTCCCCAAATGGCAAGACCTCTGGTTCTACCAGAAATCAGAAGTCCTCTACCAGATGACATACATCTTCTGCGAACGCTTCCTGCCGCAATATGGCGACCGCACCGTCGACCAGATGGTGCAGGCGGCTCGCTCGGGCAAGCAGAACATCGTGGAGGGTAGCGAGGACGGCAAGACATCTACCGAGATGGAACTGAAACTGCTGAATGTTGCAAGGGCAAGCATTGGTGAGCTAAGGCAGGACTATGAGGACTTCCTCAAATCACGACAACTGCACCAATGGACGCACGGAGACAAGCGATTCCAACCCATGCAGGACTTCACCAAGAGCCACAACCTGCTTAGCGACTACGAGCCGTTCTTCACCCAGTGGACGGCTGAGGAGATGGCTAATGTGGGGCTCACGCTATGCTTTCAGGTGGACACGATGATGAACAAATACATGGAGAGCCTGGAGCACACCTTCGTCACGGAAGGGGGCATCAAGGAACGTATGCACCAGGCTCGCACGGGCTATCGCCAACAACAGGACAGCCGACTCCAGCAACTGGAGCAGACCGTCCCTGCCTTGCAACAACAATTGGAACAAGCACAAGCGGAAGCCGCTGAATGGAAAACTAAATATGAGGACTTGAAGCAACGAGCCCTTAAAGCCTACCAGCAACAACAGAAAGAAATCACACGATTGAAAGAGAAAATTGAACTATGAACGCACAACAGTTAAAGAACGCCATCCTACAAGAAGCCATCACAGGGCGACTGGTACCACAAGACCCCAACGATGAGCCCGCCTCCGTATTGCTCGACAGAATACGTAAGGAAAAAGCAAAGCTCGTAAAGGAAGGGAAACTCAAAAAGAAAGACCTCGAAGAAAAGCCTATCAGCAAAGAGGAAATACCGTTTGAGATTCCTGAGAGTTGGGAGTGGGTGAGATTAGGCACGATTATTAGTTATCAGAATGGATATGCCTACAATTCTTCAGAAATGAATAAAGATAAGATAGGTGTTCCTGTTATAAAAAGTGGAAATCTAATGACTTTAGAGGTTGTGCTAAAACCAAATAACGATTACATTGAGCATCCAAATGAAAAAATGTTGGCAAGTAAAATTGTTAAAGGAGATATGCTCATGTGCCTATCTTCACAATCAGATAATCCTGAACCATTAGGAAAAACAGCAATATATGAATTTGACACCTTTGCTCTTTTAAATCAGCGTGTACTAAAGTTCAGACCTTATGATGACAAACTAACGCGTTATTTGTTCTACACCATTAATTCTTTCTATTTTTGGTATAATGTTTCTCATCAAAGTGGAGGTTCCGCACAAGCAAACTTAAAATTGAACCATGTTCTCGACATGTTAGTTCCTCTCCCCCCTCTCGCCGAGCAACACCGAATAGTAGCGAAGATAGAAGAACTGTTGCCGAAGGTGGAGGAATACGGTAAGGCACAGGAAGCACTCGACAAGTTGAATGACGAATTGCCAGAGCGATTGAAGAAGAGCATCCTGCAAGAAGCCATTACGGGAAAGCTTGTACCCCAAGACCCCAACGACGAGCCCGCCTCCGTATTGCTCGACAAAATACGTAAGGAAAAAGCAAAGCTCGTAAAGGAAGGGAAACTCAAAAAGAAAGACCTCATTGAGACACCTATCAGCAAGGATGAAATACCGTTTGAGATTCCTGAGAGTTGGGAGTGGGTGAGACTGAAAGATATAACTACAAAAATAGTTGACGGTGATCACAATCCACCTCGTGGCTTATCATATGATACAGGTTATTATATGTTATCTTCAAAGAATATAAATCACGATAAAGTAGAATCTTTAAATGAAACTCGTTATATATCAGTTATAGATTGGGAGAAATGTAATGAAAGAACAAGATTAAATAGAGGAGATGTCCTTTTAACTATCGTTGCAACACTTGGTAGATCATGTGTTTATGAGGATGATATTCCTTATTGTTTTCAGAGAAGTGTCTCTGTTATTCAAACACAAATTTATAACTACTACCTAAAGTATTGTTTTGACAGTTCATATTTTCAATCTTTAATGGAAGATAAGGCAACTGGAACTGCTCAAAGAGGTTTTTATTTGAATCAGCTTGAAGAAGCGATTATCCCTCTCCCCCCTCTCGCCGAGCAACACCGCATAGTGGCGAAGATAGAGGAATTATTGTCAAAGATAGATAAACTGAAAACAAAATGAAACAAACGTGAGGATTGAAGGTTTCAATAACAATAATGAAGAGAAAGAACCTAATGCTTACGGCGTTTCTTTCGTTGGAAAAATATGAAAAATCCCGACAAAAACATGTCGGGGAAAAGTGATGAAAGAGAAGTTAAAAAGTGTAAAACATGATTCTTCACTCTTCATTCTTCATTCCTAATTTTGCGAAAGCATAGCTTTCACACCGCGAAAGGTAAGCTTTGACCGCGCCAAAGACCATGTTTCATCGCCTCAAACATGACCTTTCACACGACGAAACATAACCTTTCGCGCAACGAAACCTTACCTCTCGCAAATTTGGATTTTGTAAACTGCACGTTTACAGACAATTATTCGCGTAACAATCTGTTAATCAGCACTTTACGAAAAACATCAAAAATTGCGTTATTTTCGACCGGAAAACTTTTCGTTCGTTCAGATGGCCTTAATTTGGGGCTAAAATTCGAATGATATTTGACAAAATTTCGTTATGATGAATTTGAAATCCAGATATATCGGGCATGGGCATTTGTAATGTCCAGTTACAAATGATGCCTTTTGGCATCAGACAATGGTAGCCAGCCATACAGCTACCCCCATAGGGGCTGCGAAATGGCTGGGGAAGCGACACCACACAAATACAACCTTGCTGATATGCAAGGGACAAGTGCTGACTATGTCGCCTACCATAAAGGCAGGCTTATATTATTGGTGGCAATTCCATACCAGCCATTTCGAAACACCTAAAGGCGTTTCTGTATGGCTGGCTACCTTCGTCTAATGCCTACGGCATTTCTTTTCTCATAATGCTGCTCTTACCTAATTGCACCCACGATTTTTAAGTTTATACATTATAATCAGAGGCTGTTTAGGAAGCTGTGCAGCTCATCTTTAGAGTTGATGCTATGTGTTTTTCCCTGACGGTATTCCTCCTCGCCTCTGTCAAGGCTGGCAAAGAACTCCTCCTTGGTCATAAGCGTAGGGTCGGTTTCCCGTTCTTTCACCAATTTCCTGACATACTTTGTCAAGCGCTTCATCAGCGGCTCACAGTCAGCAATGGCTCCAATACCTTGCAACAGTTCTGTGTTCATTGAGTTGAGTTGTGCGTCGGTCATAACTTCTTCATTTTGATATTCTGTTGCAAAAATAAGCATAAAAAACGAAAAGACAAAATAAAACCATAAAATGATGAGTGTCCCAGATGAGATATAACAATTGATTTTCATTATTTTTCTTTAATTGTTTTTGTGTATCAACCTTTTTTCGTAACTTTGCAATCAGATCATTATATACCTAACAGATTCTAATAATCATTATTTCAATGGATTTATTACAGAAAATCGTTGCACGTGCAAAATCAAACAAGCAACGCATTGTACTCCCAGAAGCTACTGAGGAGCGTACACTTCGTGCTGCCGACCGCGTATTGGCAGAAGACATCGCCGACATCATCCTGATCGGTAATCCTGAGGAGATCAAAGGACTGGCTGCTGAATGGGGACTGAACAGCATTGACAAGGCTACCATCATCGACCCTGAGAACAATCCTAAGAGTGAAGAATATGCCCAGCTGCTCGCCGAGCTTCGCAAGAAGAAGGGCATGACGATTGAGCAGGCTCGTGAGCTGGTGAAGAACCCGCTCTATCTGGGTTGCATGATCATCAAGACTGAAGGTGCCGACGGTCAGATCTCTGGTGCCCTCTCTACCACTGGTGACACGCTGCGTCCCGCCCTTCAGATCATCAAGTGCGCTCCTGGCATCACCTGTGTATCTGGTGGTCTTCTGCTCATCTCTAAGCAGAAACAATATGGTGAGGACGGTGTTCTCGTCGTCGGTGACGTTGCCGTTACCCCGATGCCCGATGCCAACCAGTTGTCTCAGATTGCCGTCTGCACCGCTCAGACAGCTAAGAGCGTAGCAGGATTCGAGGAGCCTCGCGTTGCCATGCTGAGCTTCTCTACCAAGGGTAGTGCCACTCACGAAGTATGCGACAAGGTGATTGAAGCCACTCGTCTCGCCAAGGAAGCTGCTCCCGACTTGAAGATCGACGGTGAGCTGCAGGCAGATGCCGCCCTCGTTCCGTCCGTTGGTGCCAAGAAGGCTCCGGGCAGCGACATCGCCGGCAAGGCCAACGTCCTCGTATTCCCGAACCTCGAAGTAGGAAACATCGGTTACAAGATGGTACAGCGTCTTGGTGATGCCATCGCCATCGGCCCGATCCTCCAAGGTATTGCCCGCCCGGTAAACGACCTCAGCCGCGGCTGTTCCGTAGACGACATCTACTACATGGTAGCCATCACCGCCTGCCAGGCTATGGACGCTAAGAAGTAGGAAATGAAGAATGAAGAATGAAGAATGAAGAATAAATTTGCGTGGAAATAATTCATTATAAAAGAGAAGGTTCCATTCTGCACACCAAGAGTTATGCTTTTGCAGTGAGGATTGTCAACATGTTCCTTCATCTTTCTAATGATGACTGGAGATTAGCTTCCATTTACAAGCAAGTATTACGGTCTGGAACGTCCGTCTCTGCCAATGTCCATGAGTCAGAATTTGCTCAAAGTCCTTCAGACTTCATCTCAAAGCTTTCCATTGCATTAAAAGAAGCCAACGAAACCATGAATTGGCTCAACCTCTTAAAGGACACGGGATTTCTAACCGATAAAGAATTTGAGAGTATGGCCAAAGATTGCAGCGAGATCATCGCCATGTTGGTATCATCAATTAAAACTACAAAGAAAAATAACAATTTATAAAAAACGAATGGAGTTAGAGAAAAAAGAATCCCAACATATCGATTCTTCATTCTTCATTCTTCATTCTTCATTTAAGAAACATGAAAATATTAGTATTAAACTGCGGTTCCTCTTCCATCAAGTACAAACTGTATGACATGGATGATGAGTCTGTATTGGCACAGGGTGGTGTTGAGCGTATCGGACTTGACAACTCTTTCCTGAAACTGACGTTGCCTAACGGCGAAAAGAAAATCCTCATGCACGACATGCCCGACCATAAGGAAGGTGTGAACTTTGTGTTCCAGACACTTCTCAGCGAGGAGTACGGCGCCATCAAGAGCCTTGAAGAGATTGATGCCGTCGGTCACCGTATCGTGCAGGGTGGCGACCTCTTTGAGAAGAGCTGCCTCGTGAACGAAGGTGTTGAGGCTGGTATCGAGAGTCTCTGCGACCTCGCTCCTGTTCACAATGCCGGCCACCTGAAAGGTATCCGTGCCGTAGACCACCTCATGCCGACTGTTCCGCAGGTGACCGTCTTCGACAATGCCTTCCACTCCACCATGCCCCCTCACGCATTCCTCTATGCCGTTCCTTACGAGCTGTACGAGAAATACCACGTGCGTCGCTATGGTTTCCACGGAACATCCCACCGCTATGTCTCCCATCGTGTGGCTGAACTCATGGGCAAGGACATCAAGGATCTGAAGATCATCACCTGTCATATCGGTAATGGTGCTTCTGTTGCTGCCATCAAAGATGGTAAGGTGATTGACACCTCTATGGGTCTCACCCCGCTTGCCGGTGTGATGATGGGTTCACGCTCGGGCGACATCGACCCAAGTGCTGTGACCTATATCATGGACAAGACTGGCAAGAAGCCTCAGGAGATGGCTGACTTCCTGAACAAGGAGAGCGGCGTGCTCGGTATCACAGGTATCTCCAGCGACATGCGCGACGTGGAAGAAGCTGCCAGCAAAGGCAACGAGCGTGCTCAGTTGGCTCTGCGTATGTACAACTACCGTATCAAGAAATACATCGGTGCCTACGCTGCTGCCATGGGAGGCGTGGATGTCATCGTATGGACTGCCGGTGTCGGTGAGAACCAGATTTCCACCCGTATGGGTGCCTGCTCAGGTCTGGAGTTCCTCGGCGTGAAGATGGACGAGGAAGCCAACAACTGCCGTGGCGAGGAGAAGCTCATCTCTGCTCCCGACTCTAAGGTTCAGGTATGGGTTGTCCCGACCGACGAGGAGATTGTCATCGCCCGCGACACAATGGAACTTGTGCTGAACAAATAATAAAACAATTAATTTTTTTCATGGTGAGAAAGCTCTATCCTGGGTAAAGCCGGAGCAGGGCTTTCTTTTTTTATTCTTATTTTCCGGCTTCCCGTGAATCTTTGTCGCCAAAAGGTCTGAGAATTCAGAGAAAAACAGTATATTTGCAGATTGATACTAACTAACAAATGATACGCAAGATAACTAACGAACAAATGAAAACTGCTATACTGTCTCTCCTTCTCACTGTATGCTGTCAGGCATGGGCTTCGGAAAAGCCTGCACGGCAGATGCAGTATTGGCCCGAAGGGAGAAGCATCGTCTGTGTGAATGGCAACAACCGTTACACACGTGCACTCTATGGTTCACACACTCTCTTCAGACTGGAGACCAGCGACCGTCCCGTCTTTGCCACCTACGACAAGGGGAAGAGCAAGAACATCAGATTCTTCCTGACCACTAACGGTAAGACCGTCCGTCTGGACTCTACCGACTATTGCCGTGCCTCCTATCAGGGTGGACAGCGTGACTACATCGTGCGCCACCACGACTGGGGAAAGGATGCCGAGCTGCACATCACGGCACTGGCATCGCAGGAGGAAGAAACCGCCCTGTGGCAGCTTACTGCCTCTGGCTTTGAGTCTGATGTTGTCATTGATGTCCGTGTATGTGCTGTTGCCAAGCCGAAGATGAGCCGTGAGGGAGACCTGGGCATGGAGCCGCGCGACAGCTATGAGGCAGCCAGCAATGAGAGCGGACTGCAGACCTTACAACTCATGCTGTCTTCCCACAACGGGAAAACGGTGGAGAGCTTTGTGTGGCTGGCAGACAATGAGACCATCATCGCTCCCGACTATCCGACAGGCAAGGAAAGGATGGCGAAGGAACTCGATGCCCTGCATACGCTGACGAGTACGGTGCAGTTCACCACCCCCGACCCCTTCATCAACACGCTGGGCAGTAATCTCGTTGCAGCTGCCGACGGCCTGTGGGACGGTACATCATGGCTGCACGGATGCATCGGATGGCGTATGCCTCTTGCCGGTTGGCGTGCCGCCTATCTTGCCGATGCCATCGGATGGAACGACCGTGCCATCTCCCACTTTAACGCCTATGCCGCCAGTCAGGTGACAAACGTGCCGCCTGTCTATCCGCACCCCTCACAGGACAAAGCCAACAACCTGGCGCGGGCTGAGGAGAAATGGGGTACCCAGATGTATTCCAACGGCTACATCTGCCGTTATCCCGACCGCAACGACAAGATGCACCACTATGACATGAACCTCAACTATGTGGACGAACTGCTCTGGCACTTCTGCTACGATGCCGATACTGCCTACATGCGGAAAATGTTCCCTCTGCTGAAGCTGCATCTGGAATGGGAAAAGCGCAACTTCGACCCCGACGGCGACCATCTGTATGATGCCTACTGCTGCATCTGGGCGAGCGATGCGCTCTATTATAACAGCGGAGCGGTCACCCATTCGTCGGCTTACAACTACCGCGGTAATCTGCTGACAGCCCGTATCGCAGAAATCATCGGCGAAGACCCGGCCCCTTTCCGCACTGAGGCAGAAGCCATACTGAAGGCTATGAACAGCCGACTGTGGCTGACTGAGGACGGACACTGGGCAGAGTTCCAGGACTTCATGGGACTGAAACGCCTGCACAAGAGTGCCGCTCTTTGGAGTATCTACACCCCAATCGACTGCGGTGCGTGCAGTGCCGAACAGGCTTATCTCGCCACCCGCTATGTTGACACACAGATTCCACACATTCCCATCAGAATAGAAGGAAGCGGTAAGGAAATGGTTGGAGACGGCTACTTCACCCTTTCCACAACCGACTGGATGCCATACGACTGGAGCACCAATAACGTAGCACACGAAGAGGTGATGAACATGGCACTTGCCTACTTCAAAGCGGGTCGCAATGAGATGGGATTCCGCCTCTTGAAAGGCGACATCCTCGACGGTCAGTTCCTGGGAATGAGTCCCGGCAACTTCGGACAAATCAGCTATTACGACAAGGCCCGCAGTGAAGCATACCGCGATTTCGGCGACAATGTGGGCATCTCTGCCCGTGCCATCATCAACGGACTCTTCGGCGTTCAGCCTGATGCCCTGAACGGACGCTGCACCATCCAACCGGGATTCCCCGCCAGTTGGGACAGCGTGTCTTTCAAGACGCCCTATCTTTCCTATCGTTTCTATCGGAAAGGGAAGCAGAGCGTTTATGAAATCACCCAGAACTTCAGGCAGCCCCTTCAGATTGTGCTGCGTCTCAGCAAAGGAAACGGACTGTTCCATGTGGTGAACGGGACACAGGAGAAGATTCAGACCCTCGTGGTGGATGAGGAACGGCTCCCCTTCCATGACACAGCAGACAACGCTTCGGTCTCGCTCCGCCCGACCGGACGGAAAGTCTCAGACCGCGAAATGGGCGTGGAAGACATCGACGGGAAAGCAAAATACGTTCCCATCGATATCAGTTCCTTCTTCAATGCCAATGTGGATGACATCTTCCGGAATGAGTATCTCACGCCGCGTTCTCCCTATACAACGCTCGAAATACCCGTGCAGGGCATCGGTCAATGGTGCTTGCCCAAACGGACGGCGGAGATAGAGGACAACGGACTGAGAGCCAATGTGAAGGACGGCTTCTTGAATACCGGCTTGGGGAACCTGCGATTCCTAACCCCTGCCGTCGGACAGAACATCATCTACACCTCTCTCTGGGACAATTACCCCGACAGCGTGGTGATTCCCCTCAAGGGAAAGGCTGCCTACGCCTGCCTGCTGCTGGCTGGAAGCACCAATAACATGCAGAGCCGGATAGAAAACGGCATCGTCGTTGCAACCTACAAGGACGGGACAAGCGACACGCTGCGGCTGGAAAACCCGACGAACTGGTGTCCCATCGAACAGGAATACTTCATCGACGGACTGGCTTTCCGGACGGACACACAACGTCCGTACCGTGTTCATCTGGGCAGCGGAAAAGTGGCTCGTGAGCTGGGCAGCGTCATGAGCGTGGGTAATCTGAACGAGTCGGTGAAGGGAAATCCCGACAGTGCGGAGCCACGTTACATCGAAAGCGGTGCCGGGCAGATTCTTCGGATGCCGCTTAACCCTCGCAAGAAACTGAAAAACCTGACTATCCGCACCCTGTCGAACGACGTGGTGATCGGACTGATGGCGGTATCATTGGAGAAGTAGTCAGTAGTTAAGAAGCTAAGAATTTGTGCAAAAGCGATAATTAAATAACTATACAAAATACAACATGAGAAAAATCAGATTATTCGGACTGATGCTGGCAATGCTGTGTCTGCTGCCTGCAGAGGCTCAACAGTTAGCATTTCCCGGTGCTCAGGGATGGGGACGGTTTGCAGTCGGAGGGCGTAACGGCTCCGTCTATCACGTCACCAACCTGAATGACTCAGGAAGCGGTTCGCTACGGGATGCCGTGAGCAGTCCCAACCGCATCATTGTGTTCGATGTGGCAGGAGTAATTAACATCAACAGCCGCATCGTATTTTCCAGAAACCTCTATGTTGCCGGACAGACGGCTCCCGGTGAAGGCATCACCGTGTATGGAGACGGCGTGTCTTTCTCGGGTGCTGAAAACATCATCGTGCGTTACATGCGGTTCCGTATGGGACACAAAGGCAGCAGCGGCAAAGACTGTGCGGGCATTGCCAACGGCGCAAACATGATCTTCGACCACTGTTCTTTCGCCTGGGGACTGGATGAAACCTTCTCTATCAATCCCGACGGCAAGGGGACAACACCCGAAAACATCACCCTGCAGAACTGCATTGTGGGTCAGGGACTCATGACACACTCTGCCGGCGGACTGATGCAGACCAACCATGTGTCGATTATCGGCAACTTCCTCTGCGACAACTCTACACGTAACTTCAAGATCAAGGGTATCAACCAGTATGCCAACAACATCGTGTATAACTGGTCGAACGGTGCTTACATCATGGGAGGCGACTCAGAAGGTTCTTCGTATGTGAACATTCAGTCGAACCTTTTCATCAATGGGCCAGCCAAAGGTGGGGCTGCCTTCACGGGCGGAAATGCCGACTTCCACTGCTACGGCATAGACAACTGGCAAGACAACAATATAGACGGTGTCTTCGACCCAAAGGAAATCACTGACTATAATGCCGCTACTCGCGTGTCAACTCCCTACGACTATCCTGCACTGGAACTGAATCCCGGAAAGACACTGCTCGAAACGAATCTGCCGACCGTCGGTGCTTCGCTCCCCTACCGTGACATGACCGACTGTTACATGGTGGATGAAGTGCTGTCGTACGGTAAGAAAGGTGCCCTCATCTCCAATGAAGAAACGCTCATCTACGGTGCTCCCAGCACATGGAAGATGTGGGGAGGAAAGAAGCGGGTGGACAGTGACAACGACGGTATGCCCGATGAATGGGAGTCAGCCAACGGTACCGACCCCGGCAAGAACGATGCGATGGTGAAGGCTTCCAACGGATACACCAACATAGAAAACTACATCAACAGCATCACAGTGAATGACCGTGACTATTTCCTGCGTGCCCCTGTAGCACTTGAACTGGCAACAGCAACCACCTCGACACTGAAGATAACGTGGTGTGACTATACCTTTGAAGAAGAAGGCTTCGCCATTGAAATCAAGAAAGACGGCGGTGCCTTTGCTGAAGTGGGACGCACGGCAGCCGGTTCGACCAGCTACACCATCACCGGTCTGGAGGCAGGCACCAAATACACCGTACACATGCGTGCCTTTGCGGGCGAGAACACATCTGAATATACGAAAGAGACCGATATGTCGACTCGTCCGGTTGATGTGGGCGTTATTGACATAGACAGCTACGAGCCGGAACTGACTTGGGGAACAGCCATCACCACATGGGACTTCACCAATAACGGATGGAACAACGGTTCAGCAGTGTTTACCGACGGAAAGAAGACGCTTTTCGCTCCCGAGGAAGATGTCACCGTGACGCTTAACGAGACGGTCAAGCCCGCCGCTGTTGTGGTGAACAGCGACGCCAACCTGACCATTGAAGGCAGCGGAGCCATCAGTGGAGAGACATCGGTCAACAAAGCAGGTGAAGGAACACTCACGCTGAACACGCTGAACACCTACACTGGTGCTACCGTACTGCACGAAGGAACGCTGGCCTTCAACACCTTAAAGAACGGAGGTGTGGCAAGTGCCATCGGCCAGAGTGTCAACTTTGCCCAGAACTGGGTGATGGACGGCGGAACCTACCGCTATACTGGCGGCACGACAAGTACTGACCGTTCTGCCAAACTGAGCGGTTCGACCGTCTTTGAGATTGCCGATGCGAAAGCGACTGTGACCATGAACGGTGTCATTGAAGGGACAAGTGCTGCCAACAACTTCATCCTTGACGGTAATGGACAGCTCACCGTGGGAACCAGTAAGTTCTTCGGCTATACAGGACAGACCATCCTGCGCGGCGGCATCCTCTACCTCAGCACCACCGACATCTCAAAGGCCGGCATCGGTTCTTCCATGAGACTGGTGATGGAGGGCGGACACCTGAAGACTAAAGGCGAAAGCAACGGATATGAGACTTATTCCTTCCCGATCCTGCTTCGTGAAGGTACGGTTTCACAGTTCAGCCCCAACAGAAACTGCTACTTGAAGAACAAACTGCTGGGTGCAGGTACATTACAGCTGAACATCCCCTATTTGCGTGAATATGTCGACTGGGACATGACGAGTTTCACTGGAAAGATCATCGCCAACGGCATCTCCTCAGAGAAAGAAGGCTCGCTCTTCCTTCTTGAGAAAGGCAGGAATGACCTGTCCAACTGTGTCGTTGAGACCAAGGGTAATGCCCGTGTCTGCGCCTGGGACACCAACGGAAATGTGACATTGGGAGGTCTGTCGGGAGCCAGTGGCACCTACCTGAGCGGTTCGAGCAAGAACACCAAGAACTTCAGTTGTACCTGGAATGTCGGCACAGCGAACACGAACGAGACCTTTGCCGGAACCATCAACAACTGGTCATGCAGCGGAAGCGGCTACACAGGGACGGTAAGCATCATCAAAAAAGGTACGGGTGAATGGCGCCTGACTGGCAACAACAGCTACAGCGGATCAACGATTGTGATGGCAGGTCGTCTGGTCATCAACGGAACAAACTCTGGAACAGGCTCCATCACCATCAATAAAGAAGCTGAGCTTGCCGGTAAGGGAACAATCAGCGGCAAGGTTATCGTCAATGAGAACGGTACGCTCTTTGCCGGCGACACCCTCATCAACAGCAGCAAACTGACGCTGAACGGAGGATTGGAGGTCAAGAAAGGCGGCATCGTAGCATTCCCGCTGTTCTGCGACTCCAAGACAGCCCGCACCAATAAGATCTCCGTCAAGAATGCAGTCATCAATGATGGCGTACTGGTACTTGACATCACCAATGCTCAGAGCATTCCAGACAATCAGACGTTCATCTTATTCAATGACCTGACCAGCGTGAGCGGAACGGGATTCACTCGCATTGAGCCGGAGCGTCCCTCAGCAACGCAGATCTGGGATACCTCAAAGCTGCTTACAAACGGTTATCTGATCATCCGCGCCGATAATGATGCCATTGAGCATGTAAATAGCAGTCAGGCTGCCAAAGGAAAGAAATATAATCTCTTTGGACAGCAGATAACTGACAGTCAGAAAGGCATCTACATCCAGGACGGAAAGAAGTACATCAGTAAATAAAGCTTTATCTTTACCCTATCAAACTAAAAAATCCCGGAGCCGCTATGGTTCCGGGATTTTTATTGATGAATGTTTCCTTTCGAATAGGATTATCTGATGATCACCTTTCTGCCATCAATGATGTTCACACCCTTGACTGGAGCGGAAAGACGCTGACCGTTCAGGTTATAGATGCCAGTCTTCTTCACTTCTCTGGCAACGACATTCTCAATGCCCATCACAGACTCAAACTCCTCGTCCATCTGCTTCTTCAGTTCAGCAGACTTCTCTCCAGCGGTCATGACATAGATGTCGTAGCACTGTGCACCTGTACTGCCGCCGACCTGAGTCAGGCGAACGTAAACCTGATCATTGCCCTCGTAGCTGCGGACGTACTTACTCCAGAGACGCTTCTCGTTTGCCACAACGATGGTATCATCGGTCTGTGTCCATGTGTTGCCATCGGTAGAAACCTGAATAGCCAATTTTGCTTCATTTCCTGAAGCTGTGCCGATGAAGGTAAGGATGTCGAACGGAGCCTGGAAGGTGACGGTCGATTCAATAGCACCTGTGCAGGGCTGTCCGCTTGTCTTACCACCGAACTGGATATCATTGGCTGTAATGAGGTCGCTGACATCAGCAGAAGTAGCTGGATTGTAACCTTCTGCATTACCCGGGTCTTTTCCTACAGAAAGCACCTGATAAATCATCACCTGGCCTTTTGAACGAATCTGCCAGCCCTGGCCGCTCTCTGCGATTGGCAACTGGAACTCATAATCACGCTCAGGATAGATGATACTGTCGTTCTCGTCGATGGTTGGCTCAGCTGTCTCATCATAGATGGAGGCTGCCGACTTACCCCAAGAGAAGTAATAGGTTGTGCTGGAGCTCTGTGCCTCTTCACCCTTTGCATTCCATGCCTCCTTGTTGGCATCGAAATGAGCAACCTGGTCGATGCGGACAACAGCATTCTTGATAACCACACGCTGAGAAACAGGCTCTGAGAAGACAGCACCACCTGCAACGGCAAATGCGGTAACGGTCTTGTTCTCCTTCAGGATGAACGGCTCGGTGTACTTCATCGACTTCGTTGTATCAACAACCTCAGAGAAATTGTACCACAGATCGGCACCTTCAGTCTCGCCGGTGATAGTCACGACAGACATTCCTTCCTGAGCCTCAAAGCTGATGGCAGGAGTCTTCGGCTGTTCTTTGATTTCCACTTCCTTAGTAGCGACTTCACTTAAGGTATATCCTTCAGCAATGGCTACAGCCTTCACGGTGACAGGCTCTGTGAAGTTAAGCACGCCTTCGTACTTTGTGCTCTCCAGAGTCGGGTCTGTTCCGTCGATGGTATAGAAGATCTGGGCATCGGGCAAAGAAGAAGGAAGAGCCTCGATGGTCACATTGGTGTTCTTGTCCTTGTACTCAACAGTGATACGCGGAGCACCGACAGCGGTGATGTCGCTCTTAGAATCCTTCAGCATATTGATAGCATTGTTCAACAGTACCAATGAAGAAGGATAAGCATCGGCAGCAGCCTCAACGGTGTAAGGCAAGTAGATATAACCATTGTGATAGATGTTGTGAGCATGGATGGCAACGATTTCCGGGTCACTCATGGTCGTTGCAATGATAGCGTCATTGGCAAAGCGACCGGCAAGCTTAAGACCGGTAATACCGACTCCATTGGTAAACACGATGCCGGCAACATCTTCCTCTTCTACAACCTCAGCATTCTCGAAAAGGGAGTTCTTCTTGTCTAAGATGTTACCGAAGATGTCGTTGGTGGGAACAGCCTCACCAAAGCCCCATACGCCGTAAAGTGCAGGATTAAGATTCAGCACGGGAACAAAAGGAATAATGTCCTTCAGTACCGGAACGATGGCATTATCGGCAGGAACAGAAGAGCTGATGACTGTAGCGGTGAATGCACGGAGTCCCTCAACGGTGTTCACGCTGCTTACATCTCCTGTCACATCGAACGGAACGACATCGATTTCCTCGTTGGCTTTCAAAGCTGCGAAGGCATTATCAGCAGCAAGATCGCCTGAATAGAGATAGGCTACCTTGTCCTTCTCAGCAGGAGCGTCGCCCTCACCGACGATAATATAATAGATGTGGCATCCGTTGGTCGTCTTGACGGTCAGCGTTGCAACAGACTCCTCGTCACCATTGAGCTCCCAGGCACAGTCAGTATAGAATGTAGGAACAGGATTACCTTCAACAAGTTCCAGAGAACCGTTGTCAGTAGAAAGGCTAATACCACGATCCTGGCTGTTGGAGTGTGACTCCACACCTATCCTGATCTTCTGTCCACACTTTGCCTGGAAAGAGAAAGTCTCCGACTTACCATTCAGCCAGATATAGCTTGGTCCATAAGGATGCTTACCGTTCGGACTTCCCTCATAACCGTCTTTTGTAGCACCATTATAAGTAATCACAAATTTCTTGGCAGCCTTGGCACCCAGACTCAGACCTTCCAGCTCGGGGATGACAGTCTCCTTGCCGCCACTATGTGTACAAGCGTAGCCCTTGTCATTCTTGAAATCTCCGCTGGCATTCCAGAAATGCTGCTCGTCAGCCTTTGTTGCATCACTCTCATAGTTTCTCCAATACTTTGTGTCACCGAACTCCTCCTGGTCGGCTTTCAAGGCATTGACAGTCTTTTGACTGAATCCTTCACGGAAGTCCCATGTCTTCCTCAGATTCTGTGCACTCACTCCACTCACGACAAGTGAAACGAGCGCTAATAAAGTAAACACTCTTTTCATACGGTTTTTTTTAGATTTTGAAATACTCAATTTGATATCAATGTGGCAAAGATACTGTTTTTTTTTGAATATTACGCAATTTTTCTGTACTTTTGCAAGGCAAACAGAAAACTAACGATAAAAAGATGGAATATAAGATTGTCACTTTCGGAGAGATTTTATTACGATGGTCAAAGGACCATTGTTTCAGAATAGGTCAGGGTAACCAATACAATGGAAACTTCGGCGGTTCAGAAGCAAACGTAGCTGTATCACTTTCACTGCTGGGTGACTCGGTGGAATATGTTTCACGCATCCCCAGGAGCCAGATTGGACAGGCCTGTGTCAACGCCCTGCGCAACTATGGCATTGACACTCGTCACGTGGAATGGGGAGGTGAACGTCTGGGTACTTATTACTTCGAGGCTTCGGCTGCCATGCGTAACTCAAAGGTAGTCTACGACCGCAACGGCTCATCGTTCTATAGTTGTGCCCCCGGAATGTTCCCGTGGAGAGAGATCTTCAAGGACGTACAGCTTTTCCACTGCTCTGGCATCACCTGCTCTGTATCGAAGAGTGCCGCCGATGCCACATTTGAAGCCGTCCGAATAGCAAAGGAGATGGGACTTACCATCTGCTGTGACATCAACTATAGAAAGAATCTTTGGAAGTATGGTGCGGATGCTCATACCGTATTGCATGAGCTGATGCAATACAGCGACTTTATCTTTGGCGATCAAAACGAATGGGAGGTGGCAACAGGGGTTCCTCATATCCATGTGGACAACATGCAGGCTGACACACAGCTCGACATGGATGCTTATAGAAGGTATTTCGATGAGATGCACCGCCAGTTCCCGAACTGCCGTTCCATGATTCTCGCTCTGCGTAACCAGATGACCACCAATCATCATACGCTCACCGGTCTGCTCTGGCATGAAGGGGAAATCTATCTCCCGCGCATCTACGACATCTATCCTGTGCTCGACCCGATGGGAGTGGGAGACGCTTACGTTGCCGCCTATATCCATGCTGCACTGAAACGCCCCGACGACCCACAATTCCAGATAGACTTTGCACTGGCTGCCAGCCAACTGAAAAATTCCATCTCCGGCGACTTCAATCTCGTCACCGAAGAAGAGATTCTGGAGCAGATGCAAGAAGGTTAGAGCAAGCCTAAAGCTGGCTCTCTCCTTCCACGTATGTTTCGAGGAACATGTGCTCGCCGTCGAAGACAGCATAGGTGAACTGCCAGATCCAGTCGCCGAGAATCAGCATACGTGCCCGTCCTTTTTCATGCAGCTCATTGCCGTTCTTATCATCCTTTATCGGCTTGTTCAACATCAGGTCAAGCTCGATGTGGCGATGTCCGTAAATGAAGTAATCGATGTTGGGATGCGACTTGATGTATTCCTTCGTGTAAAGGACAAGATACTCCTTGTCTTCTCCCATATAGGGTTCCTCCTTCCCGTCTGCACGTTTCATTCGCGAATGCCGAGCCCAACTCAGTCCCAACTGCATGCCCCATCGGGGATGGACAAAGTTTAGCAGTTTCTGACAGAAAGGATTATGAAACATCTTACGCAAGAACTTGAATTGTGAATCCGGGTCGCCCAACCCGTCACCATGCGCAAGGTAGAAGACCTTTCCATATATCTCCAGTGTCGTGGGCTGACGATGCAGGAGAACACCACACTCCTCCTCAAGATAGCCATAGGTCCAGATGTCATGATTGCCCGTAAAGAAGTGGACATCGACTCCCATGTCTGTCAGCTCGGATATCTTACCGAGGAAACGGGTGTAGCCTTTGGGGACTACATACTTGTATTCATTCCAAAAGTCAAACATATCGCCCAGCAAATAAACGGCACTTGCCTTATGCTTGATGCTGTCAAGGAAGCGCACCAGCCGCCGCTCCTGCATCCGGGCATGCGGGATGGCAAGAGAACCCAGATGGGCATCTGAAAGGAAATATATATTTTTCATATCATTCGAATCCTAATTCCACACGAGCTTCTTCAGACATCATGCTCTGATCCCATGCGGGCTCAAAGACCAGGTTGACGGTCGCCGACTTCACACCTTCTACGCTCTCAACCTTTGTACGCACATCCTCCAGGATAAAATCTGCCGCAGGACACGATGGGGCTGTAAACGTCATGTCGATCTCTACATTTCCATCATCATCTACATCCACACGGTAAATCATTCCTAAATTCCAGATGTCAACAGGTATTTCAGGGTCATAGACTGTCTTCAGGACATCTACTATTCGCTCTTCTATCATTGCCATTTCTTTTTTCTTTTCAATGTTATCAACTTACGCTGCCATCAGTTCATCTCCTTGGCAAGCACTGCCTCTAACTCCTCTGCCGAGAGTCGTAGCCGGAAATCGCCCTTGATGGCAACAGCTATACGTCCGGTCTCCTCACTCACCACGATGGCAATGGCATCGCTGTCTTGCGACATGCCAAGTGCAGCCCTGTGGCGAAGACCTAATTCCTTGGGAATATCAAGATTGTGGGACACCGGAAGAATACAGCCGGCAGCCTTGATACGCTTCTTCGAGATAATCATTGCACCATCATGCAAAGGGGAGTTCTTAAAGAAGATGTTCTCAATCAGACGCTGGTTGATGTTGGCATCGATACGGTCGCCCGTGTCCACAATATCATCCAGAGGAGCACCCCGCTCAATAACAATCAGAGCACCGACTTTCTGGCGCGACATGTTCATACATGCCAGCACAATCGGCATGATCGTCTCCTTGTCTTCCTCTTGTTCCTTCTTGTTTGAATTAGTAAAAAAGGAATACAACGACTTGAATCGCTGATGGGCACCAAGAGAATACAGAAACTTTCTGATTTCTTCCTGGAAGAGAACAATTAATGCGATGACACCGACACTGACCAACTTGTCCATGATGGAACCCAACAGCTTCATCTCAAGCACCTGACTCACAAACAGCCAGACAACGACAAAAATCAGAATGCCGCTGAAGACATTAAGTGAACGGCTCTCCTTCATCAGCCGATAGATGTAGTAAAGCATCATGGCAACCAGCAGGATGTCGATTAAATCTTTTAACCCGAAATCAAAAGGCATTGTTCTATATTTTTGATATTTTTGTCATTTGTTACTTCGAAGCATTCAGTTTCTGCATCAGGCGCACCGTTTCGACAGCCTCGCGCACATCATGTACCCGAAGGATGGAAGCTCCTTTCTGCAAAGAAAGCGTATGAAGAACCGTCGTTCCGTTTAAGGCTGTATCTGGAGTACCGTCCAACACCTTCCATATCATGCTTTTACGGGACACGCCTACTAACAGAGGCAACCGCATGACCTGTAGTTTCTCCAGTTCTGTCATGACGGCATAGTTCTCCTCAACGGTCTTCCCGAAGCCGAAACCCGGGTCGAGGATGATGTCTTTCACTCCGAGCGCATGCAGCCGGTTCACCTCTTCAGACCAATGAATCAGCATGTCATGAATGGTGGGTTGAACAGACATAAGGATATAGGGGACACCCAGCTCTGCCACCGTCTCAAACATCGACTCCCTGACATCAAGAGGCGTGTTGACAATCCCAGTCTTTCCTCCCTCGCTCACGTCGTTGATGATATCCGCCCCCCACTCTTCCACGCATCGGCGAGCCACGCGGGAACGATAAGTGTCCACACTGATCATCACATCAGGGAGGACATTCCGGACAACGGCAAGTGCTCTTTGCAACCGATCCGTCTCTTCTTCCTCACTGACAAGTGACGCTCCCGGACGGGTGGAGAATGCACCGACATCAATGATGGAGCCTCCCTCGGCAACAATCTGCAAGGCACGCTGCGCTATCTCCTCTTCCGTCTGTTTTCTACTACCGGCAAAAAAGGAGTCTGGTGTGGCATTGAGAATGCCCATCACTTGCGGCTGGCTCAAGTCGACAAGTCGGCCTCGGACATTGATTGAATAATCCATTCTGGACGCAAAGATAATGATTTTCGGACTAATAACAAAAAAACAAGTTGTCAAATAGGTTTTATTCTTTTTTTTTCATACCTTTGCCCCTGTCTTAATCAAAGTATTTATGGATATCAAGCAACTATATCAATTATATCAGAAAAACCCCGTCATCACAACAGACTCCCGGAACTGTCCTGAAGGCAGTATCTTCTTTGCCTTGAAGGGGGCATCGTTCGATGGTAATCTGTTCGCCATCCAGGCTCTGGAGAAGGGATGTGCATACGCCGTTATCGACGACCCGCAAGTGGCTGAAGATAAACAAGCAGAGGAAAAAGGACTCCATGACCGCCTGATTCTGGTTGACAATGTCCTCCGGACGTTTCAACAACTGGCACGTGAGCACCGCAGACAGTTCAACATCCCTGTTGTGGGAATCACCGGTACGAACGGAAAGACCACGACAAAGGAACTCACGAATGCTGTGTTGTCGGAGAAATACAATGTGCTTGCCACGCAAGGAAACTTCAACAACGACATCGGCGTGCCGAAGACTCTCTTCAATCTGAAGCCAGAGCATGAGGTTGCCATCATTGAAATGGGTGCCAGTCACCCTGGAGATATCAAGGTTTTGGCGGAGACGGCAGAACCGACATGCGGCATCATCACCAACGTGGGAAAAGCACACCTGCAAGGCTTCGGCTCATTTCAGGGCGTCATCAGCACGAAGGGAGAACTATACGACTTCCTAAGCAGCAGAGAGGAAAGTGTCATCTTCATTGATGCAGATAATCAATACCTGACAGACATCCTTCCAGACAATGCGTGGGTAACTCCCTACACTACGAATGAGAACAATGCAGAAGGATGTGTCTGCGGTCAACTGGTGGCTTGTGACCCGTACCTGAGATTCAAATGGAGAGAGTCCGGGCTCGACCTTGAAGACCGTGAGGAAGAACCTGTATGGTATGAGGTGCAGACAAAGCTCATCGGATCATATAACCTGGGCAATGCACTGGCTGCTATCACCATCGGACTCCAGTTTGCCATCGAACCGGAAAAGATATGTCATGCGCTGGAGAATTACACTCCGACCAATAACCGTTCACAACTCATCACGACACCTCATAATCATCTTGTGATGGATGCCTACAATGCCAATCCCACTTCTATGGAAGCGGCACTGACAGACTTCAGCCACATGGAAGTGAGTCCTAAGATGGCAATCATCGGAGAGATGCGTGAACTGGGAGAAACAAGCCGTGAGGAACATGGCCATATCGTCAAAGTGCTCAAGCGATTGAAGTTCGACAAAGTATGGGTGGTGGGTGACGAGTTTGCCAACATCAAGTGCCATTTCCGTAAATTCCATGATGTCGAGGAAGTGAAAGCTGCCATCGCTGAGGAACAGCCTCAAGGCTACTATATCTTTATCAAAGGTAGCAATGGAAACAAGCTGTCTCAATTGCAAGAGGTACTATAGTATATAAACAACAAGCCTTGGAAGAATCATCCTCCAAGGCTTAAATAAATTCAGCAAGCTAACGGCTTAGATAGTGGTACCTCCAGGAATCGAACCGGGGACACACGGATTTTCAGTCCGATGCTCTACCAACTGAGCTAAGGCACCCTTTAATCTTATTGCGGTGCAAAGATACGGATTTTTATGCTAATCCACAAATTTTTCTGTAAAAAAATGCACGTTTTTCATTTTTTTGCTGTACCTTTGCACCCGCAAAAGCGAAAAGCTCCTTGCGGAGCGGGATGTAGCGCAGTTGGTAGCGCACTACGTTCGGGACGTAGGGGTCGGGCGTTCGAGTCGCCTCATCCCGACTTTTAAGAGGTCTAACTGATAAGATTGTCAGCGGCCTCTTATTTTTTTATTCCGCTATTATTAGCATATTTTGAATTCCACACACTCTAAAGCTTCACGTACATAGATTTCGGCCTGCTAAACTATCAGTTTTGTTTAATAGCAAAGTTAAATTTAGTATTTCCCTCTGAAAAAAGAAAACCGTCTAGAATCTCTCTGCTTACAAGATTCTAGACGATTTCAAAGGTTTCATTTTTGCATTTAGCTAATGTTTATATACAGACTTTTTTGTTTTAAATTGTTATACCATATTTTCCACTTATAACTACAGATTTTTTTTCATAGAACATTGTAACTTTAAATATACCGCAAACTTGAACGCCATACTTAGTTTTATTAATTGAGGTAACTTGATGAGATCCACTTTTAAGTTTATAATCATTGTCATCCTTCTTGTACGAAGGGTACAAGCATAAATTCTCTGGTTCATCGTCTATCGAGATCACAGCTCCAACCCCATAGTTTCCAAGACTTGATGAAAGCAACTTGTCAATATTCTTTGAATGTGTCAATGCCAAGAAAAAACTAAAACCATCATCATCAAATACATCTTCTGTCATAGCTGTTACAACCATGTCTTTTTCTCCTATTCCAGCTTCCACATATATACCAATCATTTTCTGGAAATAGGTCTTCCCATTAATAGTTACTTCAATGAAATCGCTAGTGTCATATAATTTATCATTAATTTCATCATCTTCACTACCACCGCAAGCAGTTAAACTCAAAGCTGTTACCATCATGGCTAGCATCAAAATCTTAGAATACAGTTTCTTCATAATTGTAATGTTGATTAGATTAATTAAATAATTCTATATATTCTCAATAATGGATGTCTCATAATTTCTCTTTATGTGGTATCTATTGGGGACTACAAAACTACAAAAATATTTCTACATACGATTTTAAAATGCAAATTTTCTACATACAATTTCTTCCATTTTGCATATTAAAGAAAAGCTGTGGAATATAATAGTTAAAAAAAGAGTATTTATATCAATGGATTACTCTAATAGCAGAGTAAATATCTTGAATTGTTAAATCTTCATTCCTTACTACAAGTTTTCGTAGTAGATATTTCCACAATACGAAAATTCGTAGTATATTTGCAGTACCTTAAATTAATATTAAACATGAAACAAGAATTAGAATGGGTGCAGTTAACATCAGAAGAAATAGATCTGATTGCAGCGATACGAAATTATAACAAATCGTACCCCGATGGTTACCCAGAATTACTATGGTATGCACAACAGTTGTTTGACAACATGCTCCGTCAGCCATACAATTAAAACAAAAACAAAGTACAATCATAAAAAAGAACGATATGGAAGAAATGGTTTTAGAATGCCCAACATTGGTAACTGATATGAAGAAGAAAGTGAAGGATATTCAGATGGCAATATCCTGGCGTGATTTCGCCAACACTTATTTTCAGCGTTCATCCTCATGGTTCTATCACAAGATGGACGGTATAGACGGAAATGGTGGTGTAGGCGGATTCAGCAAAGAAGAAGCCGAGCAGATGCGTGGTGCTTTGATAGACTTATCTAATCGCATTCGCAGGGCTGCAGAGAATATTTAGGTGAGACCTTCTTTTGTGTTATTTTTGTCAATTATTCTTGTGAGATGGATTACAGAATAGAGTTTGATGAAAAATGGGATAGATTATCTGTGTATAATAACATCAAACCGTAAGTTGAAATATTGTCAAGAAATATTCGAATTTTGAGCCCAAAAAACAGGGGGTATTGCTCACGAAAGAGTCATTCGGTCGAAAAAACGCCATTTTTTGATGTTTTTCGTAATTCACTGATTGACATATAGTTACACGGATTTACAACTGTAAACGGGCGGTTTACAAAAAATGAATTTGCCAAAGGTATCGTTTTGGTGCGCGAAAGGTAAGGTTTCGTCGTGTGAAAGGTTATGTTTGAGGCGGTGAAACATGGTCTTTGGCGCGGTCAAAGGTAAGGTATGGGGGTGAGAAACCTAAGCTTTCGCAAAATCAGGAATGAAGAATGATGAGCGAAGAAGTGGTTTTTACAGATTTTAACTTCTCTTTCATCACTTTTCGCCGACAAGTTTTTGTCAATATATTTGGTAAAATAAAAAAAGCCGAATGACAAGATTCGGCTTTTCCTTTTCACCACCCTTGCGGCAGTACGATATTCTCTACATCGTGCGCCTGTTCAAACAACGGGGATATTTTGCTTAGCAAACGCTATGAACTCGTCAACATACGGACGGATGGTTTCCACGCCTCCCTGCATTGTCGGGATGGCATAGCTCTGTCCTTGCAGGCCTACGCCCTGCCCCATGATGGCACCAAACTTGCGGAAGGCAACGTATGCAGCACCACCGCCATGCATTCCCTTCAGATTGCTGCCAAAGACGAAAATCTCGTTTGGCTGTAGTTGTGTGATAAACTCTGGTGTTGTTCTTTTCTGTTCCATATCTCCTGATATTGTAATTTCCATTTCTTTGTAAGCCACTTGCGCTGCAGAAGAACCTTTGTCGTAACGCATGACACTTGGCATTGCTCCCGATGCCTCCTCGTAGACAACCATTCGCTCGTCCATTACCTCCGGCATGTCTAAGTCCATGTCGAAATATTTCTTGAAGTACGGTATGACAATCTCCTCTTTCAGCTTCTTGTACTTCTGCGAAATGGCCGAAGGAGTCATTCCCATCTGCTCTGCTATCTCCTTCCCCTTGAATCCCTGCAACAGCATCATGTTAATGATAAGCCTGTCCTGTCGGCTCAACGGAGCATGGTCACAAATATCCTCCACCATCCGATTGAACTGTAAACGCAAGTCGCTGGTCATGTCAAACGACTGCAGATAGTCTTCAAAGGTGATCGTCCCGTATTCCCGGTGGTACCATTTCAGCGCATCGAGCACCACGAAGCGGAACCCGTTGATAATCCATGTCTTCAGACTGACCTCCGGCGAATGGTTCTCCAGAGGCTTCCAGTTGTGCTCCATCAGATAGATTGCATATTGGTGTGCCAGTGACATGAAATCCAAGTTCTCCTTTTCACTCAACTGATAACGCTGGTCGAAGACGTAATAGCCCGCCCGGCAATATCCATAGAAGTATTCACGGAAGATGTCGGCATCACCCCTACGGAAGCCCTCAATGATTCTTTTGTCTGAAAGACGCTGATGGTACATAGTCAATGAATTTGCCGCTAAATTACAAAAAAATTGCATACGAGCTTAATTTTTCTTCAAAATCATCTTCTAAGAGATAAAGAAAGTTTTTCAAATAGTATTCAACTTTTAAATAATTAGATTATGAAGAAACAGAATGAATCCAAGACAAAGCGTGTGTTCAACCTGATTATCGTCGATGAAAGCGGCTCGATGTCTATCATCCGCAAGCAGGCTTTCACAGGTATGAACGAGACCCTACAGACCGTCCGTCTGATGCAGAAGAAGTTTACCGACCAGGAACAATACGTTACCCTCGTCACCTTTGACTCCGAGCACACCAAATGGCACTATGACAACACACCGGCAGCCCGCACTCATAACCTGGAATGGAAAGACTATAACCCGTGTGGCGGCACCCCTCTCTACGATGCAATGGGCAAAGCGATCTCGAAAATGAATGCGCTGATCAGCGATAACGATAATGTACTGGTTACCGTCATCACCGATGGCGAAGAAAACTGTAGTGAAGAATGGACGCTGAAGATGATCCGTAGGATGATTGAAAAGCTGAAGAAGCATCACTGGACCTTTACGCTTATCGGCACCGACAACCTCGATGTAGAGACGATGGCACATTCATTTGCCATCGAAGAACACATGGAGTTTCATCAGGACGTGGAAGGAACAAAAGCGATGTTTGCCCGCGAGCGACGTTGCCGCGAACGCTACAACTGCTGTGTTGCCGAAGAGACGAGCATGCCTGTGGGCAAGTTCTTTGAAGAGAAATAGCAGGACAAGTGGAGGCTTGTCACTCGCTCATTTCATCGTAGCTCTTGTCAAGTTCTATAGCCGTTATCTGACCGTCAATCACTCTTAACTTCGTGATGCCACTGATTCCCATATCGAGATAGCTCACTTCATACCAGTGATCCTTTAACGGTTTGATTTCTGAAATCTCACTCTTTGGCATAGGGCCGTCCTGTGCCGAAGTCCTGAAGAGCCAAACGGCATAGCAGTCATTGCTTTCACAGTCATATTCATAGGAGTCTTTCAGGAACTTCACCATCTCAGATGAGAAATGAGTATGAACATAGGCACTGTCGAGCAGCTGGTCTCCAAAGACATACTGCACATAGAGAGATCTCAGCAAATCCACATCGGATGTGTTTTGGGTTTGTCCTCCACATGAAACAAACACAGATGCACTCGTCAGAACGATCGACAGCAATAATGACATTATTGATTTTTTCATTATCATCACAATTAAAAAGTTTTTAACCCAAGGGCTGGATTATTTGTATATAACCCAGCCCCTCACTATAATTCACAGATATGTTTACCCGACAATCCAACTGACAAGATAGATGACTATTGGAATCGTAACACAGGCAATGCCAATGATATCGATTAAGACACCCGTCTTTATCATCTTCGTTATCGGAATATATCCACTTGCATAGACTATCGCGTTAGGTGGCGTTGACACTGGCAGCATGAAGCCGAGAGATGACGACAAGGCAATACCTACAGCGACAGGAATCGGATTGTATCCGGCAGAGAGTGCTGCACCGATAGCCAACGGGCCAATCATATTGGTGGCAGCCGTATGCGACGTGAGTTCTGACAATAACAATGCCATGACACAGAACACAGCTACCAGAACGATCTGTGACGGGCTACCGCCGAGCATAGCTATAATCTGCTGACCAATCCAATCGGAAAGACCTGTGGAATACATCATTCCACCCATGGCAAGACCACCGCCAAAGAGCAGCAGTGTACCCCACTCTACACCCTGAACGGCATCCTTCCAGCGAAGCGTCATCTTCGACCAGCCTTTATCTACCGGCAGGAAGAACAACAGCAAAGCACCTATCATGGCAGCGATTGCCTCGGGGAAATACTTGTTGTATTCCTTCAGTATCTCACTGTCAGAGCCACATACCATACTGATAACACCTGGGGTAACCCAAAGAATGACTGCGACGATAAATGCAATCAGGGTATTTTTCTCAGCAATGTTCCACTTACCTAATGCCAGACGCTTCTTCTCAATGAGGTCATGAGCACCTTCAATATGGTCGACATCTGGTGGGAACATTCTTGAAAGGATGAAGTAAGTGATGATGAAATAGATGACCATCGCAACAAATCCCCAAATCATCCACTGGAAGAACGAGATGTGAATATTGGCGAGTTCATCGAGGAAACCCAACATTATAATATTAGGAGGAGTACCGATAGGAGTCAGCACACCACCTATAGAACAGGCGTATGCCGTCATCAGCATCAATCCCGTTGCATATTTGTAAGTCTTCAGGTTAATTACCTTGCCATGGTGGGCCATCATCTCACGAATAGCATCCAACAGACCCAAAGCGATGGGGAACATCATTGCTGCAGTAGCCGTGTTGCTAATCCATCCCGAACAAAGCATACAGACAAAGCCAATGGCAAAGAAGATACGACGAGGGCTGTCACCTACCCATTTCATCGACATAATGCTGTAGGCAATACGCTTGTCAAGGCCGTTTACCATCATCGCCTTGGCAATGATGAATCCACCCATGAAGAGGAAGATCATGGGATTGGAGAACGCAGCAAAAGCATCCTTCATCTTTGTCACTCCAAGAATTACACAGAGTGTGGGACCAAATAACGAGGTAACGGGAATGGGTACAGGTTCTGTAATCCACCACAATGCCACAAGGGTCATAATTGCTAATAGTGTGTGTGCCTCTGGTGTTAAATCACTAATCGGGGTCATCCATACTAGTAAAGCACAAATCGGACCAAAAATAGCTCCCGCGATACGACGTTTCCTATCGAAAGCCGTCTCGCGGTTCACAACTTCCAAGTCGACAGTTGACGGCTTTTCACTTTTCGAATTATCCATGTGAATATTGTTTAGGTAGTATATTCAATGATTTTATCCCACAAAATTAGAAAAAAATATTCTATTATTGCTACAGAAAACGAAAAAAATTGTATATTTGCCACAGAAAACCAAAATTATTAACAGTTTCAACCAAGAATTCATTACGTAAAACGTCAAAACACCTTAAGATTATGAGCACTATGAGCATGAGCCATATTACTGTGATGACAATTATCATACTTGCGCTGTGTTTCGCTATTGTCATTTTCAACTATCTACACAAAAAGCACATTCGGTATAATGTAGATGATCTTAAAAAGACTATTGAGAAGATATTTGAAGATGCCGAAGCTACAACCATATCAAAAAAGCATTTCATCATCCGCATGAAAAACAAATACACCTGCTCAGGAAAGGATGCAATGTATCTGATAGGAAAGGCACGTGAGAATCATTTCATTTCCATTGAGAACGACCAAGTGAAACTTGAGAAATAAGTCCTGACTTATCAGAACTCGACATACGGCTTTAACTTCTCGATGGCCTGAGGAGGAAACTCCTTTAACAAGCTCAGGTCATCGAGACTTTTTATGTGTCCACGAAGCCGTCTGTAGTCTACGATTGCCTTCGCCTGAAAGAAGCTGACGTATGGATGGCTCTTCAGGCGGTTCAGGGTAAACGTGTTGAGGTTGATCTTCTGTATCTCCGCCTCCCCCATCTTAAAATACGACAAGGCTTCATCGGGGAACCCATCTATCTCCATCAACTGACCGACACGTACATATCCTCCCAGTCTTTTTCCATATTCCACCACCCGACGGGCATAATAGCTCCCCACTCCCGGCACCTTTTTCAACATGTTCGTATCGTTGCAGTTCAGTTCCACCTGCTCGTTTTGTTTCAACTTCTCGGGGTATATAGCTTTTCTCATTGTATCACGAACAGCCTTTTCATGCTGCTTCTTCTCGAAAAGCGTTGAAGCGGGCTGATAGTCGGAAGATATACGAATGAAAGGTTCCAGCTCCCGATACTGTTTGACTGTCAGTCCATATAAGCGTGCAAAATCCTCTGGGGTACGGTAGATTCCTCCACGAGCCCGATATTTATAGATATTACGCACCTGCCATGGCTTCAGTCCCAACCGGAGAAATTGCGTGCTATCAGCTGTATTAGGATCGAAAAGAAACCGTTCTGCCTGTTCGGCGTCCACCCGGTAATACTGCCTGGCTCCCATAGTCTCATGCTGGATTGGACTTTTCATTCCATTGGAAGAGGCAACGCTATCAGCTGGAACCGCAGATGTCTGAGTCTTTCCACTACCAATGCCATGAATCACGGCAGTAGAAATCACAGCAATCAACAACAAAACAATCAATACGGAGCGATCGGACTTCTGAAAATAGAAGAACTCATTAATGTGCATAGTACTACGATTTTGGTTTAACGTCGCAAATATAAACAATTATCACGACATACCAAAACGTAAAACCGCTAACTTTTGATAAATCAGATGATTCCGAACTGGTGAAGGAAAATGGCAGCGATTCCCACCGGGCAGACAAATCGCACGGTATAGAACCAGATGTTGAAGAATGTCCCTTTCAAGGTATCCCAGTTAGTGAACTCGTTCCATACAATCTTCTTCGGAACATACCAGCCAATGAAGATGCAGGTGAGGAAACCGCCAAGCGGCAACAGAATCTGTGCTGTCAGGTAGTCACAGAAGTTCAGGAACTCCATGCCAAAAAGCTTCAGTGAGTCTACTGCCCCCATAGAAAGAGAACAGATCACGCCGATGACACAACAGACCACCGTCTCTATCCATGCTCCCTTCCCTCGCGAGATATGAAGTTCTTCGTAGAAGAATGCTGTCCCTATCTCATGCATGGAAATCGTTGACGTGAGTGCTGCCAAGGCCAGCAATCCATAGAAGAGGATGCTGATGACATAACCCATGCCAGGCACCGCCGAGAAAGCTTGCTGGAACACATTGGGTAATGTAATAAAGATAAGTGAAGGCCCAGAGTCGGGATTCACTCCGACAGAGAAGGCTGCCGGGAAAATCATCAGTCCTGCAAGGATAGCTATCACTGAATCGAGTATTGCTATCTGTACTGCCGAACGGAGCAAGTTGGTCTGCCGGCTGAAATAACTGGCATAAGTGCACAGGCAGGCTGTCCCCAACGAAAGGGAAAAGAATGCCTGTCCAAGTGCTTCAAGCAGTACGCTGCCGTTCACCTTAGAGAAATCTGGATGGAAAAGGAACTCGATGCCTCGTCCTGCTCCTGGAAGCATACACGATGCAACGACTATGACGACAAGCAATAGAAGCAATGTGGGCATCAGCAGATTAGAAGCTCTCTCTATACCGTTACGTACTCCATTGGCAACGACGAAATGCGTTATCAGGATAAATACGACGGTCCAAGCCAAAGGCTTAAAAGGATCTGAGGAAAAGGTGACAAAATAGTTTGTCACAAAGTCGCTGTTTCCTTGCAGTTCCCCCATCACCGAGGCAAAAAGATATTGCAGACACCAGCCAGCGACCACGGAATAAAAACCGAGGATAATCATGGAGGTGATCACTCCCATATAACCGATCATTCTCGATAGACGATTCATGACCATAGCCAGTCCTCCTCGTATTGTTAAGGAGCCATTGACGTCGGCTTGGGCTTCTTCCGACAGACGGGAATATGCCCGTGCCGCATTAGCAGCAGAATGGCGGCCAATGATGAACTCGCTTAGCATTCCGGGGATTCCCAGCAACAGCACACAGGCAAAATAAATAATGATGAAGGCAGCTCCACCGTTATGACCTGTCATATATGGGAAACGCCAGATGTTTCCTAAGCCGACAGCCGAACCTGCCGTGGCCAATACGACTCCCATCTTTGTCCCGAAGTTTCCTCTTTCGCTGCTCATAGTAATTTAGTGAATCAGATTACATTGAACTGGTGGAGGAAAATCGCCAGGATTGCCACCGGACAAACAAAGCGGATGAGGAAGAGATAGATACCGAAGAATGTTGCCCGCACGGTTCCCCAGTTCGTGAATTCATCGCGGACAATGTTCAAAGGAACAAACCATCCCACAAACAGACAGGTGAGGAATCCGCCGACGGGCAAGAAGATCTGGCCTGTTACAAAGTCGAAGACATCGAAAAGAGATTTCCCGCCGACAGACAACCCGTCGACAGCCCCTAATGAAAGGGAACAGAACATTCCGATGATGCAGGTGACAACCGTAACAATGAGTGCGCCCTTCTTTCGGGAGATATGCAGTTCTTCAAAGAAAAAGGCTGTGCTCACCTCGTGCAAAGAGATGAGAGAAGTAAGTGCCGCCAGGGACAGCAACAGGTAGAACATCAGCGAGATGACCCAGCCTATCAACGGCATGCCAGCAAAAGCTGTATTAAACACATTGGGGAGCGTGATGAAGATGAGCGATGGTCCTGAATCAGGATTCACCCCCACCGAGAACGCAGCTGGGAAAATCATCAGGCCTGCCAGAATAGCCACGAATGAATCCACCAAGGATATCTGCACTGCCGAGTTCAGCAGATTGGTCTGCCGGCTGTAGTAGCTGGCATAAGTGCAGATACACCCCATCGCAATCGAAAGAGAATAAAACGACTGTCCGAGAGCTCCAAGGAAGACATTCTTGTCCATTTTATCGAAATCGGGCTTGAAAAGGAATTCTATTCCCTTCTCTGCATTGGGAAGCAGACAGGAAGCAACCACGATGACAAGCAACAGGATGAACAGTGCCGGCATCAATAACTTGGAAGCCCTCTCTATCCCTCTTCGAACACCATTTATTATAATAAGGTGTGTGGTGACAAGGATGACAACGGTCCATAAGACTGGAAGAAAAGCAGAACTGGAAAACTCCTGAAAGTATTGTGCCACGAAGGTGGAGTCGCCTTTGATTTCTCCCAAGACAGATGCACAGACATATTGCAGGCACCAGCCGGAGACGACGGCATAATAACCTGTAATGAGAAAGCCTGTGAGAACGCCCATGTAGCCCACCCACTTCCATGGAGAACCTCCAGAGAGCTTTGTATAAGCCCGCGCTGTGTTACTTGCGCCATGCCGACCAATGATAAACTCACTGACCATGCACGGTATTCCCAACAACAGAATACACGCGAGATAAACCAATATGAAGGCAGCACCACCGTTCTGTCCAGTCATATAGGGGAAACGCCATACATTTCCTAATCCCACAGCGGATCCTGCCGTAGCTAAAATCACACCAAGTTTACTTCCAAAATTAGCTCTTTCTTCTGTCATATTGTGTAATTTATCCTCTTTCTGCTGCAAAATTATAAAAAATACTTTAATTTTGCAGCAAAAATATAAGTCAACATGAAGTATTTGCACGATTTAGTTAAAAAACAACCCTTCACTTCCTGTCTCATCGTTATCATCTGGATACTTTGTCTGATGCCCATTCCCGAACAAGTTCCGTTAAAGGATGTTCCCATGATGGACAAGTGGACTCATTTTGTGATGTACGGAACGCTTTGCCTGACTATCTGGATTGAGTATCTCAAAAGACATAAAAAAACGAACAAAAAGAGAATCTTTCTGTTCGCTATTATTGCTCCAATTCTGATGAGTGGCATCATCGAACTGGCACAAGCCTATTGTACAGGAGGCCGAAGAAGTGGCGAGCTGCTCGACTTCGCAGCCAATTCCATAGGGGTAGGTCTTGGAAATGCTATCGGTATTCTTCTGGGATGGTTCCGCGCCAAAGTATAAAAGGAAAGCGCAACATGTGCTTATTATAAAAGCGCGCGTCGCCCGTCACCTCTATACCGACAAAGTCGGGCTTCTCATAAGGTTCAAATTCATTGTTGAGTTCCACCTCCGCCATGACAAGACCTTCATTGTCTCCATAGAATTCGTCTATCTCAAACACATGCTTTCCGCTTTTAACAAGATATCGACGTTTATCGATCATTCCCCCATGGCAGAGTTCAAATAGATGGTTGGCTTCATCCATTGTTATTTCTTTCTCAAACTCGTAACGGGCAAGACCACCGTCTTTCGACTTGCCTTTGATGGTAAGAAACGCCTGATCATCACGCGTCCGTATCCTCACCGTTGCATAGTCACATGGTATATAGCCTTGTTTAATATGACTACTTGAAAAGGCGGCGCGTTTATATGCGTCGCCTTTTTTTACCAAGAACTTTCTCTCAATTTCAAAGCCACTCATGTTATAACAGAATTGTCCAGATCATATAAATCAAAGCCGCCACAACGAGGACTCCGAAAATCCAGTTCACTACTTTTTTCCCTTGTTCTTCCTGTTTCTTGGCATAAGCTTCACGCTTAAGATTCTTCTTTTTACTCATAGGTATAATTATTTTTAGGTTTTATTTTATTCTTCATCTGTTGTGGGGAACTCCATCAGATAGGCTTTGATGAAACCGTCTATCTTTCCGTCCATTACCCCATCGACATCAGCAGTCTGATAATTTGTGCGATGGTCTTTCACACGTCGATCATCAAAGACATAGGAACGGATCTGACTGCCCCACTCTATCTTCTTCTTACCTGCCTCTATCTTGGCCTGTGCCTCCAGACGTTTCTTCATGGCACGGTCGTATAACTGTGACTTCAGCAGCAATAAGGCTTTTTCCTTGTTCTTAGGTTGGTCACGTGTCTCTGTGTTCTCGATGAGGATTTCCTCTTCCTCGCCGGTATCAGGATCCGTATACCAATAACGGAGTCGCACTCCCGACTCAACCTTATTCACGTTCTGCCCGCCTGCACCACTACTGCGGAAGGTATCCCAGGAGAGCTTGGCTGGGTCGACATAGACTTCTATCGTGTCATCGACCAAAGGAGTTACGAAGACCGATGCAAAGGATGTCATGCGCTTGCCCTGAGCATTGAAGGGAGACACACGCACCAGGCGATGGACACCATTCTCACTTTTAAGAAAGCCATAGGCATATTCACCGCCTTCTATCTCCATCGTCACACTTTTGATACCCGCCTCATCGCCATCTTGAAGGTTCGAAATCGTCACCTTATGTCCGTGAGCCTCTGCCCAACGCATATACATTCGCATGAGCATCTGCGCCCAGTCCTGACTCTCAGTACCTCCAGCGCCAGAATTGATTTTAAGCACACAGTCCATCGGATCTTCCTTCTGGCGAAGCATGTTTTTGAGTTCAAGATCTTCTATCAGACTTATAGCTCGCTGATAATCTGCATCCACCTCTTCTTCTGTCACCATTTCATCGTGAAAGAAATCAAAAGCCAGTTGCAATTCATCAGCAGCCTGTCGTACCTCGTTATATCCTTTAATCCATTTTTCGATGTCCTTCACCTTCTTCATCTGAGCCTGTGCCCGCTTCACGTCTTCCCAGAAATCGGGCGCCTGCGTCCTCAACTGCTCTTCTTCGAACTCTACCATCTTCTGGTCGATATTCAAATAGCGATGCAGCGATTCGGCTCTGTCAAGTACATCTTTGAGTTGATCCTGTGTTATCATTTCATCTATTCTACGTACATTTTGTCTATAACATCCTTGTAGTTCTTGCTGATAACACTACGCTTCAGTTTAAGCGTATTGGTCAGTTCCCCACTCTCCATAGAGAAATGATGAGGAATAAGTGTGATACGCTTAACCTGTTCATAATGAGCCAGCCGCTGCTGCAGGGTGTCTACACGCTCCATGAGCATATCGTGAACCTGCTGATTGGCACAAAGTTCTTCTCGAGAATCAAACTTCAAGCCCTTTTCCCTTGCCCATTCTTCTACGACACGGAATTCGGGAACTACCAGCGCAGACACGAACTTACGCTGGTCGGCTATCACAGCAATCTGATCGATATACTTGTCAACCAGCATCATGGCCTCAACCATCTGAGGAGCAATGTACTTTCCGTTACTTGTCTTATATAAATCCTTAATGCGCTCTGTCAGGAACAGCTCACCGTCACGCATGTATCCAGCATCTCCTGTATGGAAATAGCCGTCTGCATCAAAAGCAGTTTTGTTCACATCATCCCGGTTGAAATAACCACAGGTGATGGTCGGACCCTTCAGCAGGATTTCATTGTTCTCGCTGATTTTAATGTCAATACCTTCTATCGGCCTTCCGACAGATCCGATGGTATATGGTTCGCCGCGATGGTCACAAGAAACTGTGGCAAGGCTCTCCGTGAGTCCATAGCCGACAATCATATCAATACCGACAGAATGGACGAATTCCTCAACCTCAGGTGAAACGTATGCGCCGGCTGTCGGGAAGAAGTTGGCATTCTCCAAGCCAATCTCCTTACGAACAAGACTTAATATCGAATTGTTTATAAACTTATACTCTAAAGCTAATGCCAAAGGCGGGCGCTTACCACGACTCAGATAGTCAATGTTATATTTGCGACCAACCGACAAAGCATGTCTGAATATCATCTGTTTAGCCTTGCTCGATGCTCCTATCTTCTCCTTCACAGCGATAAACACTTTCTCCCAGAAACGTGGAACGCTCGACATACAGGTAGGATGAGTCTCGCGCATCGACTGCTGAATCTCTTTCGGATAGGTATTCAGAATCAGCTCTGCTCCGACTGTCAAACAAAGATACGACCATCCCCGTTCAAAAATATGGGCCAAAGGAAGGAAATTAATGACCCTGTCTTTATTTGTAATGGGCACACATTTCCCATTTGCCTCCATGGCAGCGTGATACTGGCTGTATTTAAGGATAACGCCTTTCGAGTCACCTGTCGTGCCACTCGTATAGATAATATTACAGATATCCTCTTCATTGGCCTGCTTCCAGAGTTCCTCCACTTGTGACTGACGTGGAAGATTCTCACCTAAAGCAATAAAGTCTTCGAAATAAAGGGCGTTGGGATCGTGTGAACTGACCCTGACACTATGGTCAAAAATAATGATCCGCTCCAATGTCGGGCAAAGAGGGAACACACGATGAGCCTTGTCATACTGCTCCTGTTCACCCACAAAAAGGAATCGCACCTTTGCATCCTGAACAACATATTGTATTTGTTGTTCACTTGATGTGGCATAAATAGGAATAGAAACTACCCGTATGCCATAAGCACCGAAGTCTGTATACAGATACTGGATACAATTCTGGGAGAAGACGGCTATGTTTTCCTGGGGAACCATTCCCAGATTCAACATGGCATTACTTACTTGTTTAACCCTTAATGAGAATTGTTTCCATGAAACACTCTTCCACTCTAAGCTGCCGAAAGCCCTAAAAGTAAGAGCCGGACGAGCACCATATACCTTTGCCTGCTCGTGAATCAGCACCGAAAGATGACTTTTGTTCTGCATAAGTAATCGTGTTATTTATTGCAAAAGTAGTGTAAAATGGGCAAAAAAGCAAATAAATCATCATTTATTTTGGCAATTTGTTCAAATTGTATGTTTTTAGCCCAAGTCAGTCATCATAAAGTTGTTCGTGCTTGTTTTCCTATTTGTATTTGGTTGGCTGCCAATATTTTAGTATATCATACTTAAGAAGCAGGAAGATAACTTGTTCTATAATACGACTTTCTTACCTTTTTTTATATAAATACCACGCGATGGATTATCCACCCGCTGCCCGTTCAGGGAATACAGGATATCCTTTTCCTTTGAATCATTAACAAGATGTGCAGACACTGACGACACCGGGAGCGACAGCGTGACAGAGATATTGCTCTGCCCTCCCTTAAGGAACGCTTTAAGTTCATCAGCCGAGAGGCCGGCTATCTTGCCTAAACGGGTGTAACTATACGAATTAGAACCATAGAAGATACAGATATTACTGCCACCATAGAGGACGACATCACCAGGCTGACCATTGATATACTCATTGCTTGTAGGCAGAGAGAAACCCAGTGAGCCCCAAATCTCAAAGTCTCCGTTGGTGTTGAGAGTCACTGTGACTGCACCTTCCTGAAGCTTCGCAACAAGTGCCTGTGTGGCAGCATTATCAACGAGTGTCACAGCCTGCACCTTGCCGTCGATAGTCAGATTCATTGTCTGTGTTTCCATATTGCTTTGCTTGAAATTCAGTTTCTTAAGCCAATCCTGCAGCAGAGAGGCTGTTTTGCTACGATTCGAGTTGTTTATCCAAAGTGCATCGCCCATCCATGTCACATCAGGCAAGAGCCGTTTGGCATCAGCCACCACGCCACTTATACCACTCGAATGGCTCGACACGACGAGGGCTACATTCTTGCCCGACAATTTCGAAGCATTCTGGAAGAGGTATGACTGCATGATTGCCGCCATCTGACTCCACCAAAGGGGAGTCACGATGATGACATTCTGATAACTGTCAAGTGAAGTCTGGACAGGATCGATGGCTGGATAGCTGTTACCATCATTAGGATTGGCTTTGATTGCATTGAGCAACTGCGTTCCCAAAGCATAGTTGTTAGCTTCATATTTCAGTCCTTTTTCGGCAGGTTGAACCTCCAACACATCAGCCTCCAACTGTTTAGTCATCGTGTTTACAATGGCACTACAGTTACCCGTATAGCTATAATAGACTATCAATGTTTTCCCCTTATTCACGACCGGATTACTCTCCTGAGCCTCGTTCTCGGTTGAACATCCCATCAACAGGATGGACAGAAGAATGATTATTTGCCTATACATCGCCTATAATAATATTGGAATGATAAACATTTCGAAATAGCAATCTTATTTCAGGTTCTCTTTGAAGAACGAATCCATCTTGTCGTAAGGAATCACTCCTGCCTCATCGTCATAGAGGTCAACGTGTGAGGCTCCTGGGATAATAAGCAGTTCCTTATTACTAACGACCTTGCTTTCCCCCTCCACATGAATCCCAGTCATCTTCTCAAAAGCATACTCACTGAAGTAGCGGCTATGAGCCTTTTCACCATGAATAAGCAACACGGGGTTCTCTATCTCCTGTGCCCATGCAAGGAGGGGCTGGTTGAGGAATGACTGGCAACCGATCGTATTCCATCCGTCATTTGAGTTGCCACTGCGCTTGTGGTAGCCGCGCTTTGTTTTGTAGTAGGCATGATAATCCTTGACAAACCAGGGGGCATCTTCAGGCAACGGGTCGATAACACCGCCAGCACGCTGATAGCTACCTGCCTTATAATCGGCAGTACGTTGAGCAGCCAGTGCCTTGCGTTTTTCCATACGCTGTTGTGGTGTGTCCTCGCTTTTGAAGTATCCCTCCACATTCACCTTGCTCATGTCGTACATCGTCGAAGCAACTGTAGCCTTAATGCGCGGGTCAAGGGCTGCGGCATTGACAGCCATGCCACCGAAACCGCAAATACCAATGATACCGATACGCTCAGGATCGACATTATCCTGCACGGAAAGGAAATCTACTGCGGCAAGGAAGTCTTCTGTGTTGATGTCGGGCGAAGCCATGCGACGAGGCTCTCCACCGCTCTCTCCCGTGAATGAAGGGTCAAAAGCAATAGTGAGGTATCCGCGCTCTGCCATGTGCTGGGCATAGAGGCCGCTCGACTGTTCCTTAACAGCTCCGAAAGGACCGGAAACTGCGATAGCAGCCAACTTACCCTCAGCATTCTTGGGGGTGTACATATCGGCAGCGAGTTCGATGCCATAACGGTTGTGGAACGTTACTTTCTTATGATCTACTTTGTCACTCTTAGGAAAAGTCTTATCCCATTCTTCAGTCAGTTGCAATGTTGTTTTCATATTATTGTTACTTGTTTGATTGTTTGTCTCTTTATTGTTGCATGCTGTGAGCATTCCCGCAACAAGTAATAATGTTATTAATCTCGTTTTCATCATAATCATTTTATTACAGGCTTTCTTTCAGTTCAGTTATTCTGAATGCAAAGATACTCACATTATTATATATATACATTACACAAAAAGCATAAAAGTCTACCAATTTTACAGATTTTCTTATAATTCTAGATTATTTCCAACCTTTTTTTACAACTATCATCTGGAGTTCACGCATTTATTAGTATCTTTGCAACAATGAAGAAGATACTGAAAGTTGATAATCCCAATGTCTATGCCCGGCATGTGAGTGCACCGGAGTTGCACCCATTACTGAGCATCATTCACTATGATGACGTGTCACCCCTTCATAACAGTCTGAACAACTATGGCGTGTACGGACTATTCATACAGCGTGAGTTTCCTAAGAATCTGTCTTACGGCACCCGCATGCTGCAAGTGAGTGATGCCTCCATCATTGCCGTGGCCCCAGGACAGTTAGGAGGTGCTGAAGACAATGGAGAACTGTTGACTCTGAGCGGATGGGCTGTGCTGTGGTCACCTGAACTGATGCACAATACCGACTTGGAAGCAAGAATGCGCGACTACCATTTCTTTTCCTATTTCGTGACGGAATCCTTGCAGATGGAACCTTCCGAGTGGCTCTTCATTACGCAACTGATCAGTCAGATGCGACAAGAACTGGAGATGAACGAAGACTCTCCTTCCCTCCGCAAAGTCCTGTTAGGCTATCTGCGCCTGCTGTTGGAATATTGTAACAGAATCTACCTGCGCCAGCTCTCTGCAGATACCAAGGACACGACTGATATACTGAAGCGCTTCCATGCACTGCTCGAACAGTATTTCTTTGATGGCAAACAACATCAGTTGGGGTTGCCTACCGTATCATATTGTGCCTCTGAAATGGCCTATTCATCACACTACTTCGGTGACCTTTTCCGTCGGGCGACAGGCACAACGGCTATCAACTATATTCACACCTATGTTATAAATATAGGTAAGAGCCTGCTGATGCAGGGACACAACATCAGCGAGACATCCCGCATGCTGGGTTTTGAGTTCCCCCACCATTTCACACGGCTTTTCAAGAAGATTACCGGTATCACGCCCAGTGAGTTTTTAGGGAAATAGCAACGAAGAATAAAAAGACTGGAAGATTCCTGCCTTTATTTTCATTCTCTTTTGTATTTTTGTAGCCGAAAAAAAGATAACCGTCAGAAAAAGAACCAGATAATGAATATTACTCCTTACACCAATGATGCTGTGGCATTGCTTCAAAAGCTGATTAGCATTCCCCGCACAAGCAGGGATGAGACAAAAGCTGCCGACCTACTTGAACAACAACTGCACAACTGGGGGATAGCCTGCAAGCGAGATGGAAACAACATCTGGTGCATCTGTTCTGACTATCAACCCGAACAAGAAACGATCCTGCTCAACGCTCATATAGACACCGTGAAGCCAGTGAATTCTTGGACACGCAATCCTTTTGTTCCGTCAATTGAAGGCGATACAATCTATGGATTGGGAAGCAACGATTGTGGCGGCGGACTGGTTAGCCTGCTCATGGCATTCAGGATCCTGACAGACAACGGGCGGAGACAGACAGAGATTGACGGGAGGAAATACAATCTGATCTATCTCGCTTCAGCTGAAGAAGAAGTGTCCGGGCAGAACGGCATCAGCAGTGTTCTTCCGCTATTACCTCCCATCAGTGTGGCAATCGTCGGAGAACCCACAAGCATGCAGCCTGCCGTGGCAGAAAAGGGATTGATGGTAATCGACATGAAAGCACTGGGGAAAAGCGGTCATGCAGCACGTGGTGAGGGAATCAATGCTATCTATCAGATGCTGGATGACCTGACATGGATTCGCAACTATCGTTTTGAGAAGGTCAGTGAGTTCTTGGGACCGACACAGATGCAGGTAACTGTGATTAATGCAGGAACCCAGCACAATGTCGTGCCAGACGTCTGTTCTGCCATCATTGATGTGCGGACCAATGAACTATACACCAATGAGGAAGTTTTCGAACTGATTCGCAATCACGTGAAGTCTGAAGTCAAAGCACGGTCTTTCCGCCTGCATTCATCCTGCATCGACACCAGCCATCCTCTCATCAGAAAACTCGAAGAAATGGGGAAAAAGCCGTTCGGTTCTCCGACATTAAGCGACCAGGCACTCATGCCTTTCCCGTCCTTCAAGCTCGGACCTGGTGACAGCTGTCGTTCGCACTCGGCTGATGAGTTCATCAAAATAAAAGAGATTCAGGATGCCATAGAAACATACCTGAATCTCCTTCGGTCATAATTGATTTATCCTTTTATCTTTTCAGCCAAGCTTCAGGATTCAGCTTCGCCTTCTCATGGCGTAGCTGGAACTGTAGGATATTGTCTGTTCCGACAGAACCCATCGCCTGACCTGTAGACACTTTCTGTCCCCTACTCACAGTCACCGACTTCAGATTACAATAGACGGATATATATGCGCCATGACGAACCATGACAACCCATGTACCGGCATAACTGAAGACAGCACTCACCTCTCCATCATAGATGGAACGAGCCATGCATCCGGGCTTTCCGAGAATGTTGATACCCTTATTGTCAAGTGTCACATTCTTTAACCCCTCCACATTGTACTGTCCAAAGTGGCTCACAATCTTATAACTACCTGTGATAGGCATTGGCAGACGACCTTTGTTTGCGGCAAAGCCACCACTCATCATCCTGTCGATAGAGCTCATCCGCATGCCCTCGTCGTTCTCCTTCACGACTTCCTCTATCTCTTTCTTGGCACGCTCTTCCTCTGCACGAGCCTTACGCTCGACAGCCAGACGCTCCGCCTCGGCTTCACGGGCGGCCTGTTCTGCACGTGCCTTTCGGTCTGATGCAGCAGCGATAGCTGCTTCACGAGCCTCTTCACGCTTTGCCTTCGCTTCAGCCAAAGCTGCATCACGGGCTTCAGCCTTTGCCTTTTCCTCACGTTCTCTTGCTTCAGCCAACCGGCGGTTATTCTCACGGGCAGCAGCCTCAGCTGCAGCTTTCTTTCGTGCCAGCTGTTCCTCGGCACGTTTCTTTGCCGCGGCTTCAGCTGCGGCTTTACGCTTAGCCTCTGCCTCGGCACGCACACGTGCCTTCTCCACTTCTATGGCTATCAACCGGTCAATCTGTGCATTAAGGGCAGCATCTTTCTTACGTTGCTCAACAAGAATGCCTTGAATGGTTTTCTGTTGCTTTTGCAACGAAGAGACAATCTTTTTCTGCTCGTCCTGCTGAACCTCTAAGGTCTGACGTTCCTTTTTGTCTTTCGACAACAGCACATGCTTCTGTCCCTTGACATTCTCAAGCTGTTTCTGTTTATCCGTCACCTGTGCCTGCTTGGCTTTTACCAGTTCTCCCTGAGCACGCTGATAGTCAGCATACTGATGGACAAAACGGACACGACGGAACATCTGGGCAAAATTCTTGGCAGAGAAAACAAACATCAGTTTATCCTGCACATTCCGATAACGGGCAAGATAACGCATCGACTGCACATATTTCTCTTTGCGGTCTTCAAGTTGTGTCTTCAATGTCTGGAGCTGTGCCTTCAGAATATTGATGTTCCCATCGATATTGGTAATATCCTGTTGTATGCCCTCAATGCTTTTCTGCCGTTCATCAATGGCTGTATTCAGCAGCAGCAGATTCTGTAGACGCTGCTTCACATCTTCCTGATTGGCCTTGAGAGCCTTCTCCTGAACATGAATCTCTTTCTGGATCTGCGTACGTTGATTCTGCAGTCCTTTAATTGAAGGTGTAGAGTAGTCAGACTTATTCACCGTCGTCTTTGCAGATTTTCCCTTTTTCTTCTGCACCGGCTTCTTGGTGACGGTGGTCGTCTGTTTCTTTTTCTGTACAGGCTTCTTGTTCTGAGCACCCAATGGTAACGTCAAAAGAGAAACCAGCAGAATACCGATTATCTTTCTCATTTATAGTTTCAATAGCTTACTCAATAGAACATTAGCATCAACTCTCTTATACTTAGAAGACACCTGTGTGCGCGTTTCCCATCCGTCCTTGTCCTTCGGATCCGACATGTCAATCGTCACCTTCACATTCTTTGCCGTTTTGGTGGCTGTCGTTGAGAACTGGAACTCCTGACGGGCAGGGTATAACTTCGTACCGATGTTCTTAAAGTCAGAGTATAACCACATCAGGGAAGACGCACCGCTACCCGTGCTGACATATTCTACGTTCGTCATCAGGATCTGACCTGTCGAATTGGATGCTGTCCAGTTGTATTTCAGGTTTCCTTTTTCAAGCACCACAGGAGTGCTGGTTGCCGTCACAGCACTGCCCAGCTTAAACATATTAAAATCGTTTTGAGATACCGTCTTCACCCCAGGGGCAGACAACTCATTCCAGAACAGAGCCTGAAGGGTATAGAAGCTGATACCATTATTGCGCAGGAAGTCCAGCGCATTGTAGTCACCTCTCAGATATTCCTTGTGCATACGGTCTATAATGAGTACCTCGTTGGGCGTAAACTCAATACGTCCGACCTCCGTCCCCAGCAAGGGGATGAACAATTGCAGACGGATCACTTCATCACGGCGCATGTGGACTGAGCCGGGTACCGTAATGTCATTGTTGCCGGACTTGAGTGTAAACGACATATCAGACACGATGTTCTTTGCATACACTCTGTTGGCTGCCACCTTTTCAAGGAAGGCATACGATTCAACAGACTGTGACTGCTGACCTGCCGAAGCTTTGCCACTGACCGGGACAACTGCTGACCCAGTATTTTTACCTGTCTCGGAAACTGCATTTTTCTGTGTGCGGCATGATACGAGCAGCAACATACAGGTAATTGCTGACAATATCAACCAGTTATTTCTATTCATCTTCATTCTTTATATATCTCTTTTCGTTAATTTTCTGAGGTAGTATCGGGTTGTCTGAACCGGCATCCTGTGCCTTTTTCCACAGTTCCACCGCCTTTTCTATATCTCCGTTCATGGCATAGATGTCCCCCGCATGCTCTATGATCACATCACTCTGCAAAGAGTCAGTATCGTTAGCCAATGCCTGATCGATATAGATCTGTGCCTCGGCAAAGCGTTCCTGCTTAAACAATATCCATGCGTAAGTATCAAGATAGGTCGGGTTGGTCGGCTCGGCTTTCACCGTCTTGTAGCTCATCTGCTCGGCCTTCTGCAAATCATTTCCCTTCAGACTGAGGAAGTAAGCATAGTTATTGAGTGCGCCGATATTATCATCCTTCCACTGGAGACAACTATCATAAGCAGCGAATGCGTCGTTGTCAAGTCCTTTCTTGTGGAGTATGTCTCCCATTATCGCATAGAAATCTGACACGATCTCCTTATTGCTCTGATCATTGATTTCGTCAACCCCACGGCGAAAGGCATCAAGGGCGTTATCCTCATCGTCTTTCTGGTAATACGAGAGTCCCATGAAATAATAGAAAGCCATCTCGTCGGGATTGTATTGCACGGCAGGCTTGCACAATTCGATAATCTGATCCCAGTCTTTTTTGGGCCATAGGTTCTGAATGATCTGAAGACGTACACCGGCATTGTCGGGTGCAATCTTCAGCACATCACGCAACGCCTGATTCACTGAATCGAGAGGAAACTGCTTCAATGACATATAGACGGCCTTCAGCTCTGCCATGTCGGCATCTTGCGGGTTTGCCTGAAGGATTTTGTCAAAGAGGTTCTTCACTTCCAGACTGTCTCCGTTCTCCCGCTGATTGTCCTGAATCACCTGCCTCATCATCGTTGCCTTCGTCTCTGTCGATGTTTTACTGCTCATCAGTATATCTTCCATCATCTGACGTGCCAGCGAATCTTCACCTACTGCCTGATAATAGTCGTACATCGATGTCTGGACAAAAGAGTTGTCGGGCTCCTCTTTCAGTGCTTTCTGGAATATCTTATAGGCTTTCTTCTGCTTATTGTTCTGCATCAGCCAGTTTCCCATCATCACCTTATAGTTCAAGTCACTGGGATGTTCATCAGAAAGTGACCTCAATGCCTTCCAAGCTGATTTCTTGTCGCCCTTGGCTTCATAGATGCGCATCTTCGTCAGAGTGAGTTCCTCACTGTTACCTTCGACCGACTCAATACGGTTTACTACTTTCAGCATTTTGTCATACTCTCTGTCCTGCTGATACAGTTGTGCGAGTATGCCCAGCAGGTCCACCCGTTCATGGTTGTCTGCTACGACAGCCTCATAGACCTCTTCAGCCTTCGTGTAGTCCTTGGCATTCACATAGAGTTCTGCCAGTCGTTCCTGATAATAGGAGTTCTTTGGATTCAGACTCACTGCCTTTTTCAGGTTTGCCATGGCAAGTGAGTCTTTTTTCATCTCCGACATGAACATCGAACGGAGATACCATGCCTCCGAAGCATTAGGATTAATCGTCAGGCAATGTTCCAGCAGGTCGAATGCAGCATCGAAATGGCTGGCATTCAACTGCCGTTCGGCTTCAATGAAGAAATAGTTATAGCGCACGGAATCAGCGGCACTGATACCACGCCCATCACCCCGCGTCACTCCTGTCGCCATACACAGCAGAAACAGGAAGACCATCATGCGGCTGCCAATTTTAACGATCATCTCTTTCCCTTTCGTCTGAACAAGTCTTTTTATTTCACACCAGTGTGCCCATAGCCGCCAGTTCCTCTCTCCGTTTCATCAAGCTGGTCCACCTTGATGAAATTCCCCTGCTCATGTCGGGCTATCACCATTTGGGCGATACGTTCGCCGTCATTCACGACAAAGTCGGTGTTGGAAAGATTTACAAGCAGCACTCCTATCTCGCCACGATAATCGGCATCGATTGTTCCTGGAGCATTGAGCACTGTAATGCCATGCTTGAAAGCCAAACCGCTACGCGGGCGCACTTGTGCCTCATAGCCTTCGGGCAGCGAAATAAAAAGACCGGTGGGTATCAGACGATGCTCCAATGGATGCAACACGATTGATTCATCAAGATTTGCACGTAAATCCATACCGGCACTCTGTGCCGTTGCATAGGCTGGCAGCGGCTGATGCCCTCGGTTTACCACCTTTATATCTAACTTGTTCATCTTTAATATATTACTCATTTGCTTCTAAGACAGAATCTTGTTTCTATGTCTGAAAAACATCATTGCTTCTGCCTTTAAAGTGCAAAGGTAGGAAAAAAAAACAGATTAGCAGGGCAATGAATTAACAATTAACAAATTTACAGATAAAGAGGGCAATATGTTAACAGGTAATTCGTTTCTAAGATAACAAGCAACAGATGAATAATGGATTGGCAAAGACTCATTTCTAACAAACGATTCGGACAAGAGGAAAGGCATGAACTGCGCACCGACGACCGCTCAGAATTCAAACGTGATTACGACCGGCTTATCTTCTCTGCTCCTTTCCGGCGGATGCAGAACAAGACTCAAGTGTTCCCGCTTCCGGGTAGCATCTTTGTTCATAACCGACTGACTCATAGTCTTGAAGTGGCGAGTGTCGGCCGCTCTTTAGGTGACGATGTGGCAAGACAGCTGAAAAGAACGCATCCTGAGCTGACAGGAACTCCTTTCGAAGAAATCGGAACGATTGTCTCAACGGCTTGTCTGGCTCACGACATGGGAAATCCTCCTTTCGGCCACAGCGGTGAAAAGGCCATTCAGGCCTATTTCTCGGAGAGTTCGGGGGAGTTCCTTCGCGAAAAGGTCAGCGAACAGTTCTGGAATGACATCACCCACTTTGAAGGTAACGCCAATGCATTCAGACTTCTTACCCACAGATTCAAAGGGCGCCGCAAAGGAGGATTTGTCCTTACCTACTCCACGCTGGCAAGCATCGTGAAATATCCGGTCTCATCTAATGCCACAAATTCGGACATGCACAACAAGTTTGGCTTCTTCAACACCGAGGCGGATGCCTACAGGAAGATTGCCGGAGAACTGGGCATTACCGTAAAAAAGGAAAATGAATGTTTTGCACGTCATCCGCTGGTCTTTCTCGTCGAAGCTGCCGATGACATCTGCTATGAGATCATGGACATTGAAGATGCCCATAAGCTGAAGCTTCTCACTTTCAGCGAGACAGAAGAACTCCTTTTGGGCTTCTTTGATGAGGACATGAGAAAAATGATTCGCGAGCGAATCGTTCAGGAAGGCTTGGAAGACAACAATGAGAAAGTCGTTTATCTGCGTGCAAGAGTCATCGGTCTGCTGGAAGCTGAGTGTGCCCAGGCATTTGTCAATCATGAAGAAGAGATTCTGGCTGGAACGTTCAACGGTTCACTCATCGACCACACATCTCCTCTCGTTGTCGATGCTTATAAGCGCTGCATCAAAGTGTCGAAGAAGAAGATTTACCAGAGCAAGCCCGTATTAGACGTTGAATTGAGCGGTTATCATATCATGGAGACGCTGATGAACAAGCTCATTGCTGCCGCGGTCAACCCGCAGAAGTACCATTCTCAGCAACTCATCCATCGCTTCAGCAACCAATACGACATCCTCAGCGATGACTTGGAAACCCGCATCATGGCCGTCATTGACTATATCAGCGGCATGACGGATGTCTATGCTCTGGATATTTATCAAAAAATAAACGGAATCTCACTGCCTATCGTATGATGGCAGGAACAACTTATTTCTCCCGATAAATCACATTGTTGGCTCCACTGGTGATACACAGAGCCTCAGGATGATCCTTGATGAAGCTGTCGACATGGCGTACACGCTTTTCTTCGAGAATCTCATCCAAGGCTATCAGGATGCCAGTCTCTTCCACGTCGCCGAATCCATAGTTGATTGCCGTACCGAAAAGTTTCATCGTCGGACTCAGACTCATATAGGCATTCACCAGCGGCGGGATGTTAAACCCGAGCTTACGGATTTCAGAATTCAGGATACGATAGTCTTTCCGGAAGTCGTCTTCACAGAAAATAGCCTCCAACTCCTTAGGGTCGGTCTCAATTTTCAGCGGATTCATCGGGACAATCAGGTTCTCCTTGTCATCAAAATGCTTCTTTAAGAAGTAAAGAATCATATCTCTTCCGCGACGGATATACGAAGGATACATCGTCATCTTCCCGAAGAAATACTTCACTTTAGGATTGATGACCGTGAGTGCACCCAGTCCGTCCCATAGGTTATCGAGGGCAAAAATGCTCTTGCTGTTCTTGCGTACATTCTGGTATTCCAGTGAGACGAAAGAACGGCCCAGTTCTACGGTGTAAGGCATATACTCCTTTAGGAACTTTTCTGAGAAACGGAACATGTGACTTGTAGCCAATATCGGCTGGCCGCTTTCATCCAACTCCCACTCAGAACCGTACAGATACCGATACCCTCCGATAATCTCTTCGCTCTCCGGATTCCAGACAATGAGCTGCTTGTAACAGTTTTCACAGATATCAAACTCGTCAATATCCACTTCTTTTCCTGTTCCTCCGCCAGCTTCACGGAAAGCGATTTCACGTAAGCGGCCTATTTCCCGCATTACATTCGGTGCATCATGAGCAGTGACAACGTATATCTCATTATGACTCTTGTTGGTCATACGGAGTTGTTTCTCTGGCGTAAGCTCACTTTTCAGCAGTTCCTTACTTACGGGATCGATGATTCTTTGTTCCATTATTATAGTTCGTAGACTTTATTTTTTACATATTCTGCCCATTCAGATGCAGTTTTCGATTTGTCAAAAGTTTGCCATGGGATTGGCTTTCCGATGCTGACATTGAATGTCTTTCCTACATTCTTATACATCTCGTCAACAAGAAACAGCATTGCAATGTTGACTTTCTTGATGTGACTGTCACAGAAGTTAGCCAGCCGATAGAACTTCTCGGAATTCTGACCGCTGAAATGAATCGGGACAACATCACGATGTGTCTCCACACTCTTCGAGATGAACGTCTTCTTCCAGGGTAAGTCACGGATGACGCCATCCTTCTTGCGAGAGCAGAGACCGGCAGGAAACATCAGCATGTGATGGTCGCTCTTGAAACCAGCCTCAACCATTGCAGGGAAGTCGCGGCTCTGTTTTCCCGTCTTGTTGATAGGTATACAGAGGGGGGCTAATCCCGGGAGATTCATCAGCAGGTCGTTCACAAGATAGCGGAAGTTGCTGTCATAGTGCCGGCCGATGATTGCACCAAGCGCCACACCGTCAGCACCGCCAAGCGGATGGTTGGAAACAAACGTATAGAGTTTTCCGTCGTTTTTATCGGGTAAGTTCTCTTTTCCTTCCACTTTCAGGGTCATCTCCAGATACTTAACGCATGCCTCAAGCCACGGTGTACCAGTGAGTTCACGACTCTCCCAAAGGAAAGCATTCACCTGGTCTTGATGGATGACGCGCTTGAGCCAGTTCACCAAGGGACTGGGCACCCACTTTGCCTTATCACCCATCTTATTCTTGAGAATAACGTCTAAATCTATCGTTTTTTCCATGTTTTTTCTTTGCTTTCTTTCAGCTTTCTTTCTTTAAATTGCAAATTTAGCATAAGTTTTTTAAAATACGGCTTTTTTGGACAAAAATGTTCCTAAAAATATTCTTTTAGTTGCATTTTCGTGCTTTATCTCCTCAATAGACAACATCTAAGGATGAATTTCTTCTTTTTTGACTCATAAAGAGCCGCAAGTAATAGAATTGTCAAGATTTATTCGAATTTTAGCCCCAAATTAAGGCCATCTGAACGAACGAAAAGTTTCTCGGTTGAAAATAACGCGATTTTTGAGGCTTTTTGTAAAGCGTTGATTGGCAGACGGTTACACGGATGTTAATCTGTAATCGGTTGGTTTGCATAAAATGGATTTGCCAAAGGTATCGTTTCGCTGCGCCAAAGACCATGTTTCGTCGTGTGAAAGGTCATGTTTGAGGCGGTGAAACATGGTCTTTGGTGCGCTCAAAGCTTAGGTTTGGCGGTGCGAAAGCTGAGCTTTCCCAAAATTAGGAATGAAGTATGAAGAGTGAAGAATCATGTTTTACACAATTTAACATCTCTTTCACCACTTTTTCCCAACAAGTTTTTGTCAAGATTATTGACGGTAATTCGTCACTTAATTGGTAAATTGTTGTACCCCAATATCGGGATATCGCCTCTTTCTGAGAGCAAATGTTTACATGCTCGAAAGAACAAATAACGAAGTATTTTGATAAAACCGATGATAAAACAAATGCTTTCTCAAGAACTACAGGAATAAACCTGAATAGTCCGTTTATTCATAATTCTTTACAGTCTGTATGTAACCCATAAGATGACAGATTAATTTTTATCAATTTTTTCCTCTTTTTTTAGAATTTTTGTGGGGAATTGTGGGGGATTGTGGAATAAAATATGTATCTTTGGCAACGAATTTCCAAAAAGGAAACTAGTCGATGAGATTCTTAGGTAACATAGAGGCTAAGATTGACGCAAAAGGAAGGGTTTTTCTTCCATCCGTCTTCCGCAAGGTGCTTCAGGCATCGGGCGAGGAGAACATGGTGCTTCGCAAAGATGTTTTCCAGTCGTGCCTGGTGTTATATCCAGAATCCGTGTGGAATGAACAGATGGATGCGCTCCGACAACGACTAAGTCGTTGGAATGCCGCCCATCAGCAGATATTCCGGCAGTTTGTCCATGACTTGGAGATTCTTACTCTCGACGGCAACGGCCGTTTCCTCATTCCAAAGCGTTATCTCAAAAAGGCTGAAATAGAACAGACGGTCAGATTCATCGGAATGGGCGACACCATCGAAATATGGAATGCAGAGAATGGCAGCAAGCCATTCATGGATGCCGAAGAATTCAGTCAGGCACTGGAATCGATTATGGGCACCACTGCTTCAGATTCGAATGGAACGGAAACGGACGGCGCTGGCCGACTATGAATAACAAGACAATTATTCTGTTTAAATGGTGAAGACCGCACAAACATATCACGTTCCTGTCCTACTCAAGGATAGCGTTAACGGATTGAACATCCGTCCCGGAGGCATCTATGTAGATGTCACCTTCGGAGGTGGCGGGCATTCACGCGAGATCCTGTCAAGGCTGACGGCTGACGCCCATCTATACAGTTTCGACCAGGATGAGGACGCTGAACAGAATCTTTTTCTGAAAGAAGGGATGACGAAAGATGATAATCTCCAAGATTCAAACATCCAGAACTTCACCTTCGTCCGTTCCAATTTCAGGTATCTGAAGAACTGGATGCGTTACTACGGTGTCGAACACATCGACGGTCTGTTAGCCGATCTGGGAGTATCTTCTCATCACTTTGATGATGCCACCCGAGGGTTTTCCTTCCGCTACGATGCCCCTCTGGACATGCGAATGAACAAAAGGGCACAGCAGAAGGCTTCGGATGTGATAAACGAGTATGGCGAGAAGGAACTGGCAGACATCTTCTATCTCTACGGAGAGATGAAGAATGCCAGACAGATTGCCTCGACAATCGTAAGAGAGAGAAGCAAGAAGCCCTTTCTCACGACACAGGACCTGCTCACCGTCATTGATCCCCTGTTCAGACGAGAGAGAGAAAAGAAAGACATGGCAAAACTGTTCCAGGCATTGCGCATCGAGGTGAATCATGAGCTGGAAGCCTTACACGAGATGCTGAAAGGTGCCACCGAACTGCTAAGACCTGGCGGACGACTGTCGGTCATCACCTATCACTCGCTCGAAGATCGCATCGTGAAAAACATGATGAAGACGGGAAACATTGAAGGAAAGGTACAGCAGGACTTCTTCGGAAGAGTGGAAAGCCCTTACATACTGATAAACAACAAAGTCATCCTACCCGATGCAGAAGAACAAGAGTTGAATCCGCGAAGCAGAAGTGCCAAACTTAGAATTGCAGAGAAAAAATGATCAGAGACGAAATAGATAGAGAGAAGAAGCGACAGGCTGCCATCGAGGCGGCAGAAAGGGCTGAGCGTGAAGAGATAAAGCGCGAGGAAGATGCGAGGAGGGCTGCTGAAGAAGGTCCTTCGCTTAAGGAAGTCATCCAGGAAAAGGCAATAGAGGAGGAAGAACCGCTATCCAGCAAGTTCACTCTGAGCAAAATCCTTGGAGGAGACATCCTGAACACATCTGCCATCCGACGACAGGTGCCTCTTCTGATACTCATCACCTTTTTTATTATTATATATGTGTCGAACCGATACAGCTGTCAGAAAGACCTCATCGAGATTGACAAACTTAACAAGGAACTGGTGAATGCGAAATACAAAGCTCTATCAACATCAAGTCAGCTGACGGAGAAAAGCCGTGAAAGCCATATTCTTGAAATGCTAAAGCAGAACCATGACAGTGTACTGAAGATTTCCTCTCAGCCACCTTTTATTATATATGAACAGGAATAAAGGAAAAAACAGAAGGAGAAGTAATAGCACGTCAAAATCCAAACACCGAAGGTTATGAGTAAATTCGACTATAAAAAGATAATGCCCCGCTATGTCGGCTTTGCTGTCGTGATGGCAATCATTGCGCTCATTGTTATCATGAGGACGCTTTACATCATGACCGCCCAGCACGAATACTGGACAGAAGTAGCATCCAAATTGTCTACCGACAGTCTGCCTGTTGCCCCTACCCGTGGAAACATTCTCAGCTGTGACGGGCAACTGATGGCATCAACATTGCCAGAATACAAGATATACATGGACTTCAAAGCCCTGAAAGAATCAAAGACTGACACACTCTGGCCCGTAAAGGTTGATTCCATCTGCATGATGCTGCATGAGATCTTCCCCGAACGGAGTGCGCAGGCTTTCAAGGACTCATTGGAAAAAGGCCGCACAAAGTTAGCCCGCCACTACCCTATCTGGAAAAGGCGTATCAACTACAACACGTTCCTGCAAGTCAAGGATCTGCCTATCTTCAAGCTGAAGCCCTATAAGAGCGGTTTCCATTTTGAACGTAACAATGCCCGGCAGAAACCTTACGGGTCACTTGCAAGCAGAACCATTGGCGACATGTATGCCGGTCAGGAAGGTGCCCGCTTTGGACTTGAATTGTCGTTCGACACGCTCTTGCACGGCAAAAACGGATATATCCATCGCCGTAAGGTGCTTAACAGTCCGAACTTAGGAATCATGCTGACACCTGCCGAGGACGGAAAAGACATCGTAACGACGATTGATGTGGGAATGCAGGACTTGGCTGAGCGGGCTGTCATCGACGAGCTTAAGCTGATTAACGGCAACGTCGGTGTCGCCATTGTCATGGAAGTGGCAACGGGAGACATCAAAGCCATCGTCAACATGGAAAAATGTGGGGACGGAGAATACCGCGAACGAAAGAACCATGCCGTTAACGACCTGCGCGAACCTGGTTCCGTTTTCAAGACGGCTTCTCTGCTGGTAGCACTCGACGACGGAGTGGTTGACACAACCTATCGGGTGGAAACAGGATCTGGTGTCTGGCCGATGTACGGACGTGAGATGAAAGACCACAACTGGCGTAAAGGCGGTTATGGAAACCTCACTCTGCCACAGACGCTCCACTTCAGTTCCAATATCGGTGTCAGCAGGATTATCGACGAGTTCTACCATAAGACACCGGAGAAGTTTGTGGAAGGTATCTATCGCACGGGAATAGCCGACGACCTGCATATTCCCATTAAGGGTGCTACTCCCGCACGTATCCGCAAGCCCAAGAAAGATAAACGGGGCAAGGATTATGCCAACTGGAGTAAGACAGCCCTGGCGTGGATGAGCATTGGCTATGAGACACAGATCCCGCCAATCTCAACGCTCACCTTCTATAATGCCATCGCCAACAACGGCAAGATGATGCGCCCACGACTGGTAAAGCAAGTACAACAGGACGGAGTGGTCGTTCAGGAGTTCCCGCCGGTTGTCCAGCGCGAACAGATAGCCAAGCCTCAGACCATCAAGATCATGCAGACCATCCTTGAGCAGGTGGTCAGCCGAGGATTGGGTAAGAAAGCCGGCTCGAAAACATTCAAGGTGGCTGGAAAGACGGGTACGGCACAGATTGCCGACGAACATGGCGGATACCATAGCGGTATCACACGTTACCTGTTGTCGTTTGCCGGATACTTCCCTGCAGATGCTCCCCGCTACAGCTGTATCGTCTGTATTCAGAAAGACGGTCTTCCCGCTTCCGGCGGTGGCATGAGCGGCGTCGTGTTCCATCATATCGCTGAAGGCATCATGGCACAGAGTCTGAAACTGGATGTGAAAGATGCACGTGACTCCACCTCTATCCTGATTCCTGACGTAAAGGACGGTAACATCACAGCCGCCGACTACGTGCTGAAACATCTGGGAATCAAGGCACGCACTGACTGGAACGGCTCCTACACGGACGGCAATCCTATCTGGGGTAAAGCCACTATCTCCAACAAACTCATCTCACTCAACCAACAGAAGCAGCCCGCGCGTGATGAGATTCCTGACGTAATCGGCATGGGTGCCCGCGACGCTGTATTCAGAATAGAGAGTCTTGGCGTGAGAGTAAGGCTGCAAGGCAGAGGTAAGGTGACAAAGCAAAGCCTCGAACCCGGCCATAAGATTAAGAAAGGCGAGGTCTGCATGCTGCTGCTGGAATAATCAAATGTGTAAAAATCAACAAACTATCAAGATATGCAACTAATTGAATTACTCAAGAATATCAAGCCGACAGCCATCATCGGGAAGACAGAAGTGGACATCACGGATGTGGACATCGATTCCCGTAAGGTCGGGAAAGGCCATCTGTTCGTCGCCATCAAAGGAACACAGGTTGACGGTCATAAGTTCATCCCGACAGCAGTCAGCCAGGGGGCAAGTGCCGTGCTCTGTGAGGTGCTTCCCGAAGACGCCGAAAACACAGTAAACGGTGAGGGTGAACAGGTCACCTTTGTACAGGTTGCATCCACCGAAGATGCAATCGGTAAAGTGGCAACGCTTTTCTTTGGTGACCCATCAAAGAAGGTGAAGTTAGTTGGAGTTACAGGTACAAACGGAAAGACGACCGTCGCCACCTTATTATATAATATGTTCCGGAAGATGGGACATAAATGCGGGCTGCTCAGTACGGTCTGCAACTATATTGAAGACGAGGCCATCCCTGCCACACACACCACGCCCGACCCGGTTGAACTGAACAAGCTGTTAAGTCGGATGGTTGATGCGGGTTGCGAATATGTATTCATGGAGTGCTCCAGTCATGCCATTGCCCAGAAGCGCATTGGCGGGTTGAAGTTTACGGGCGGCCTGTTCACGAATCTCACTCGCGACCATCTGGACTACCACAAGACATTTGAGAACTACCGTGATGCAAAGAAGGCGTTCTTCGACAATCTGCCCAAGACGGCTTTTGCCATCATCAATGCCGATGACAAGAACGGCAGTGTGATGGTGCAGAACTGCAAAGCTCAGGTCAAGACCTACTCCACCCGCTCAATGGCAGACTTCAAGGCGCGTATCCTGGAGTGTCACTTCGAAGGGATGTATCTTGAGATAGACGGCCATGAAGTCGGAGTGCAATTCATCGGGAAATTCAATGTCAGCAACCTTCTTGCCGTGTATGGAGCTGCCGTCATGTTGGGAAAAGCACCCGAAGACATCCTGGTGACCATGAGTACGCTGAAGAGTGTCAACGGAAGACTCGACCCAATCCGTTCTCCGGAGGGCTATACAGCCATCGTCGACTATGCGCACACTCCTGATGCACTGGCCAATGTCCTGAATGCCATTCACGAAGTGCTCAACAAGAAAGGACAGGTCATCACGGTATGCGGAGCCGGAGGCAACAGGGACAAAGGCAAACGGCCGCTGATGGCACAGGAGGCTGTGCGCCAGAGCGACCGTGTAATCATAACATCGGATAACCCTCGCTTCGAAGAACCGCAGGACATCATCAACGACATGCTCGCTGGACTTGACCAGAAACAGATGAAGAAGGTCATCAGCATCCCCGACCGTCGTGAGGCCATCCGTACCGCCTGTATGCTGGCTCAAAAGGATGATGTCATCCTCATTGCCGGTAAAGGCCACGAGAACTATCAGGAAATCAAGGGAGTGAAGCACCATTTCGACGACAAAGAGGTGGTACATGAAATCTTCGGACAGGCATAGACAAATGTCGCTCAGTTACATATAATTCAGTTTTACAGGTCATTCATCTAAACAAGCGTAAAAGATATGTTATACTATTTCTTTAGATTCTTGGAACAATATGATATACCGGGAGCCAGAATGTGGATGTATATTTCATTCCGCGCCCTACTTACACTCATCCTCTCGCTGATTATTTCAGCCTGGTTTGGTGAGAAGTTCATCAAGTTCATGAAACGGAGGAATATTTCTGAGACCGCCCGCGATGCTTCCATTGATCCCTTTGGAGAAAAGAAGAAAGGGGTTCCTACGATGGGAGGCATCATCATTGCCGTATCCATCCTTATTCCCGTCCTTCTGCTGGGACGAATGCGAAACATCTATCTGCTGTTAATGATCGGGACAACGGTGTGGCTGGGCTTCCTCGGCTTTCTGGATGACTACATCAAGATATTCAGAAAGAATAAGGAAGGACTGAAGGGAAAGTATAAGATTGTCGGTCAGGTAAGCATCGGACTGATTGTCGGGCTTGTCCTGTGGGCCAGCCCCGATGCCATTATCCGTGAGAACATCACAACCGAGAAGTTAGGAACGGCAATGGTCGTGACACATAAATCGGAGCCGGTGAAGTCGTTGAAGACAACCATTCCTTTTGTCAAGAATCATAATCTCGACTATTCGGAAATCATGTCGTTCTGCGGTAAGAACAAGAATGCCTTCGGATGGATACTCTTTGTCTTCATGACTATCCTCGTTGTAACCGCCGTCAGCAATGGCGCCAACCTGAATGACGGAATGGACGGCATGTGTGCGGGTAATGCGGCGGTGATAGGTGTGGCACTCGGCATACTATCGTATGTGAGCAGTCACATCGAGTTTGCCTCCTATCTGAACATCATGTACATCCCCGGTTCCCAGGAACTGGTGGTCTTCCTCTGTGCTTTCATCGGCGCAATGATTGGTTTCCTATGGTACAATGCCTATCCTGCCCAGATCTTCATGGGTGATACCGGCTCGCTGATGATCGGCGGTATCATTGGCGTAGGGGCAATCATCATCCATAAAGAACTGCTGCTCCCCATCCTCTGCGGTATCTTCTTTGTAGAGAGCCTCTCTGTCATCATCCAGACACAGGTGTTCAAGCTATACAAGAGAAAGAACAAGCGGGTTCGCGTCTTCCGGGCTACGCCTATCCATGACAACTTCCGGAAGCTGGACTCACAGCTGGATGCGACAAGCCATTATATTTTCAAGGGCTGGCCTCAACGTCAGTTCCATGAGTCAAAGATTACTGTGCGATTCTGGATTACAACCATCATTCTGGCCGCACTCACGATAATAACATTAAAGATAAGATAAGAAAATGAAGAGAATTGTAGTCTTAGGTGCAGCCGAAAGCGGCACTGGTGCAGCTATCCTGGCAAAGAAAGAAGGATACGACGTGTTTGTTTCTGACATGTCGGCTATTCACGACCGCTACAAGAAAATGCTCGACGACCGACAAATCGAATGGGAAGAAGGACATCATACTGAAGAGAAGGTTCTCATTGCCGACGAGATCATCAAGAGCCCGGGGATTCCCGACACGGCTCCCATCATCAGAAAAGCCATTGAGAAAGGCATTCACATCATCAGCGAGATTGAGTTTGCAGGACGCTACACCGATTCGAAGATGATCTGCATCACGGGTTCGAACGGCAAGACGACAACGACCTCGCTCATCTATCATATCTTCAAGAATGCCGGCTACGATGCAGGGCTTGCCGGAAACATCGGTAACTCACTGGCTTTGCAGGTTGCAGAAGACCCGCACCAGTACTATATCATCGAGCTTAGCTCATTCCAGCTGGACAACATGTATGACTTCAGGGCAAACATCGCCATCCTGCTGAACATCACTCCCGATCATCTAGACCGCTACGACAACTGTATGCAGAACTATGTCGATGCAAAGATGAGGATTGTACAGAACCAGACGCCACAAGACTCTTTCATCTACTGGAATGATGATCCAATCATCAAAAAAGAACTGGAGAAGTATGACATCAAGTCTATCAAGTATCCATTCTCTGAACTCAAGCAAAAAGGAGTCATCGGCTACATCGAGGAAGGACAATACAAAATCGAAAAGCCTACCCCGTTTAACATGGAACAGGAGGAACTGTCGCTCACAGGACGACATAACATCTACAACTCACTGGCTGCCGGTATTGCAACAAACATTGCAGGCATCAAGAAAGAGATCATCAGGAAAAGTCTTAGTGATTTCCCGGGGGTGGAACACCGTCTGGAAAAGGTCTGCATGGTGGGCGGAGTCCAATACATCAACGACTCAAAGGCTACCAATGTGGATGCCTGCTGGTATGCGCTGGAGAGTATGAAGACGCCTACCATTCTTATCGTCGGCGGTAAGGATAAAGGCAATGACTATGAGCCTATCAAACAACTGGTCAAAGAGAAATGTGTGGGAATAGTCTATCTGGGTGCAGACAACACGAAGCTACATGACAACTTCGATGGAATGGGCATTCCGGTGAGAGATACGCACTCGATGAAAGAGTGTGTCGAGGCATGCTACGAGATGGCACGCCCGGGCGACACCGTCCTGCTTTCTCCCTGCTGCGCTTCCTTCGACCTTTTCAAGAACATGGAAGACCGGGGTGAACAGTTCAAATCACTGGTCAGAAGCCTTTAAAGACAGCAACTGATCCGCGGCATGCGGAAAGAATAAGATATAATTATTCAATAGGATGAACAATAAACTTAGCAATATATTCAAAGGAGACAAGGTGATATGGATGGTGTTTTTCTTCCTTTGCATCATCAGTATCGTGGAAGTGTATTCCGCTTCCTCACAGCTCACCTATGGCACCGACAGCTATCTGGGGCCTGTTTCCAAGCACTTCAGCATCATGGCTGTCGGATTCGTGCTTATGCTTCTCACGCAGAACATCAAATGCCGCTACTTTAAAATCGTGACGCCCTTCATGCTGATTATCTCAATACTCACGCTTATCTACGTGTTTATTGCAGGTCATGCTACGAATGGGGCGCAGAGATGGATTCCTCTTTTCGGTTTCCAGTTCCAGCCATCTGAACTGGCAAAGGGAACCATGATTCTGGCAACAGCGCAGATTCTGAGTGCGATGCAGACAGAGAACGGAGCCGACAGACAGGCTTTTAAATACATCCTCATAGTCGGGGCGACGATTATCCCGCTGATTTTCGTTGAGAACTTTTCAACTGCCGCTCTGCTCAGTGCCGTGGTCTTCATGATGATGGTCATCGGTCGTGTACCGACTCAGCAGTTAGGAAAGCTGCTCGGGGTCAGTGTCACTCTTGTCGGTCTTTTCATTGCGGTAGTCCTGATATTCGGAAAGGAAGAGAAACCGCTGGACAAAGACAAGAAACTCACAGAGAAAGTGGAGCTCGCTTCTGACGATAAGGCAAAGGAAGAAGAGGGACTTGTCTCAAAAGTATTCCACCGGTTCGGTACCTGGAAGGGACGTATCCTTAAGTTTGCCAGCAATGAAGAGGTGCTGGCAAAAGACTATGACCTCGACGAGAATGGACAGGTGGGACATGCCAACATCGCCATCGCTTCTTCAAACATTGTGGGAAAAGGACCCGGAAACTCAGAGTCACGCGACTGGCTTCCACAGGCTTTCTCGGATTTTATCTTTGCCATCATCATCGAGGAACTTGGACTGCTGGGGGCGATTGTCGTGGCTTTCCTCTATATCATCCTGCTCATGAGGGCAGGAAGGATTGCCAACAGGTGTGAAAACACCTTCCCTGCTTTTCTCGCTATGGGGCTGGCATTGCTGATAGTCACCCAGGCACTCTTCAACATGTGTGTTGCAGTCGGACTTGCACCGGTTACCGGACAGCCTCTTCCTCTTGTCAGCAAAGGCGGTACATCGACCATCACGAGCTGTATCTATATCGGTATGATCCTCAGCATCAGCCGTTCGGCAAAAAAGAAACAAGGCGAAGAAGATGAGACTTCCAAGAAGAACATCGTCAAGGCTTAAATGTCATTATTTCATAAAATAACACAAAAAATACGGAAAGATAAAAAAAATGATTATCTTTGCATGTTGGCAACATAGCATCTATGGAGAAAGAGACAAGAATCATCATTAGCGGCGGCGGAACAGGTGGCCATATATTTCCGGCAATTTCGATTGCCAATGCGATAAAAAGCAAGGAACCAAAGGCGAAAATTCTATTTGTAGGTGCTCTTGGTCGTATGGAGATGCAGCGTGTCCCTGCTGCCGGATACGAGATAAAAGGGCTTCCGATCTGCGGTTTCGACCGTAAGAACCTTCTGAAGAACATCAGCGTGTTGTTCAAGATATGGAAAAGCCAGCGCATGGCGAAAAGAATCATCAAAGATTTCAAGCCACAGGCTGCAGTAGGTGTAGGAGGCTATGCCAGCGGACCAACGCTTAACGTCAGTGCATCGATGGGTATTCCCTGTCTGATTCAGGAACAGAACTCATACGCAGGTGTCACTAATAAGCTGTTGGCCAAGAAAGCCGAGAAGATTTGCGTTGCCTACGAGGGCATGGAACGCTTCTTCCCAGCCGACAAGATTGTGATGACGGGTAACCCTGTCAGGCAGTCGGTAGTGGAAAGTCATTACAGTAAGGAAGAGGCATCAAAGCTCTTCGGCGTCGACCCGGCAAAGAAGACCATTCTGATTGTAGGTGGAAGTCTGGGAGCACGCACACTCAACGAAAGCGTCATACAACATCTTGACATCGTAGAGAGCAGCGGCGTACAGTTCATCTGGCAGACTGGAAAATACTATAACGAAGAAATCCGACAGCGTCTTACCGATACAGGCAAGGAACTGCCGATGCTTCATGTAACCGATTTCATCAGTGACATGGGAGCAGCCTACACAGTTGCCGACCTTATCATCAGTCGTGCAGGAGCCAGTTCTATCAGTGAGTTCTGTCTCATAGGAAAGCCTGTCATCCTGGTGCCGTCGCCCAACGTGGCGGAAGACCACCAGACGAAGAACGCGATGGCACTGGTCAACAAGGGAGCTGCCATCTGTGTGAAAGACGCAGAGGCTCCCGGCAAATTGCTGCAGATGGCTGTTGATACCGTAAACGATGACAAGCAATGTGCCAGACTGAGCGAAAACGTCCTTGGACTGGGACTCAAGGACTCTGCCAACGTCATCGCTGATGAGGTCCTGAAGCTGGCTACAGCTTACAAAAACAAGTAAATAGAACATGGAATTAAAAGATATAAAAGCAGTTTATTTCATTGGTGCAGGTGGCATTGGAATGAGTGCCATCGCCCGATATTTTATCAACAAGGGACTGGTGGTGGCTGGTTATGACCGTACTCCTTCCGACCTGACACACAGGCTGGAAAAGGAAGGCATGGTAATCCACTACGAGGAAGACATTGAGGACATCCCGCATGCTTGTAAGAAGCCCGAATCTTGTCTGATTATCTATACTCCTGCCATTCCTGCTGACAACAAAGAACTGCTCTATTTCCGTGAAAATGGATTCGTCATCCAAAAACGTGCTCAGGTACTGGGGACACTGACAACAGCTCACAAAGGTCTGTGCTTCGCCGGCACTCATGGCAAGACAACAACTTCCACGATGTGCGCCCATCTCATGCATCAGAGTCACCTTGACTGTAACGCTTTCCTGGGAGGCATATCCAAGAACTACGGCACCAACTACATCCTCTCAAACGAGAGTGACTACGTGGTGATTGAGGCTGATGAGTTCGACCGCTCTTTCCATTGGCTCCGCCCGTGGATGAGCGTCATCACCGCCACCGACCCTGACCATCTGGATATCTATGGCACAAAAGAGGCTTATCTGGAGAGCTTCCGTCATTATACTACGCTCATCCAGCCAGGCGGCGCCCTCATTATCCACAAGGGACTTGAGCTGAAACCTGCTGTTCAGGAGAACGTGAAGGTCTATGAATACAGCATCGATGAAGGCGATTTCCATGCTGAGAACGTCCGAATCAAGAATGGGGAGATAAAGTTCGACCTCGTTTCGCCCGTCGAGAACATCAAGAACATTGAGCTCGGACATCCCGTTCCCATAAACATCGAGAATGGTATCGCAGCCTTGGCAATGGCACAGTTGAACGGCTGCACCGCCGAAGAACTGAAGATTGGCATGAAGACCTATTATGGTGTGGACCGTCGTTTCGACTTTAAGATCAAGAACGACCGCCACGTGCTTCTTTCAGACTATGCCCACCATCCCCAGGAAATCTATCAGAGCGCACGAAGCATCAGGCAACTATACGAGGACCGGAAGATCACGGCCATCTTCCAGCCTCATCTGTACACACGCACCCGCGACTTCTACAAGGAGTTTGCTGATGCACTGAGCCAGCTCGACGAGGTAATCCTTTGCGACATCTACCCCGCCCGTGAACAGCCCATACCGGGTGTTACGTCACAGCTGATCTATGACAACCTCAAGCCTGGAGTGGAAAAAAGCCTTATCAGAAAAGAAGAGGTGGTGCAGCTGGCTAAAAGCAGAGACTTCGACGTCTTGGTCATCCTCGGTGCAGGCGACCTTGACAACTACGTACCACAAATTGCAAAGATTATCAGAAACAAATGAAGCTGAGATTAAAATGGAAGAAGATGCTGACCATTGTCGCCGACATCGTTTTGGCGGTCTATCTGGTCCTGGCATTCACCACCTTCAACAAACCGAAGGAGGCTGTTCCGTATTGCAGCATCGTCAACATCATCATTGAAGACGAGGACACCAATGGCTTCATTAAGACAAAAGAAATCAAGGACAGACTGAAGAGCTGCCATCTGTACCCTATTGAAAAGCCGATGGCTTTCGTTGACTCGCGTAAGATAGAAGAGACGCTGAAGATGAGTCCTTTCGTCAAGACCGCCGAATGTTACAAGACGGTCGACGGACACGTGAACATCAGCATAACACAGCGGATGCCTATCGTCAGAATCAAGGCAAACAATGGTGAGGATTATTACCTTGACGACCACGACTGCGTGATGCCTAACTCTCAGTACACTTCCGACTTGATTATTGCAACGGGAAACATCAACAAGTGGTTTGCCTCCAACTACATCTCTCCGCTTAGCAAGTCGATCATGAAGGATGAGCTTTGGAAGAACCAGATCGAACAGGTCAACGTGCTCTCCGACCGCAGCATCGAACTTGTTCCTCGCGTCGGCAACCACGTCATCTGCATCGGCAGAATGCCCGAAAGCAAGAAGAAGGAAGACAGGGAGGCCTTGATAGACACCTACTTCAAGAAGAAAATGAACCGGCTGGAGAAGTTCTACAAGTACGGACTTTCCGAAGCTGGCTGGAACAAATATGCATATATAAACTTAGAATTCGACAATCAGATTATCTGTAAGAAAAGAAAAAAAATAAATTGATAAAATATTCATAACGTTATGCCAAAGGATTTTATTGTAGCTATTGAACTCGGCTCATCCAAGATGACCGGAATCGCAGGAAAGAAGAATCTCGACGGCAGCATCTCCGTGCTGGCTGTTGTCAGAGAGGACTCCACATCTTGCATCCGCAAAGGTGTGGTCTATAATATTGACAAAACCGTACTCTGTCTGACCAATATCATCAATAAGTTGGAGACAGCCCTCAAGACAAAGATTGCCCAAGTATATGTGGGTGTAGGAGGACAAAGCATTCGAAGCATGAAGAATGTCATCATCAAGGACTTACCTGCAGGTACTATCGTCAATCAGGAGATGATTAACGAACTGGAAGACACCAACCGCAGCATGTCTTACACAGACCTGGAGATTCTTGATGCCGCCACACAGGAGTACAAGGTTGACTCTCAATACCAGCTCGACCCTGTTGGCATCCAGTGCTCTCGTCTCGAAGGTAATTACCTCAATATTCTTTGGCGCAAGTCGTTCTATCGCAACCTCAACAAGTGCTTCGAGAATGCCGGCATCCGTATTGCCGAGCTGTATCTCGCTCCGATGGCTTTGGCTGACAGCATCCTGACAGAAGCAGAAAAGCGCTCTGGCTGCGTGCTCGTCGACCTTGGAGCAGACACCACCACCGTTTCGGTTTATTACAAGAACATCCTTCGCCACCTTGCTGTCATCCCTCTGGGAGGCAACAACATCACAAAAGACATCGCTACCATGCAGATGGAGGAAAAGGAGGCCGAGGCTATCAAGCTTAAATACGGATGTGCCTATACTGACAGCAACGCCATTGACAACACTCTGGAATTGAAGATTGATGACGACCGCAAGATCGAGAGCCGCAAGCTTATCGACATCATCGAAGGACGTCTGGAGGAAATCATTGAGAACGTGCGCTATCAGGTTCCCAGTGAGTATCTCGACAAGCTCATCGGCGGCATCATCCTCACCGGTGGAGGTTCGAACATGAAGGAAATCGAGACAGCTTTCCGCAACTACACACATATCTCCAAGATCAGAGTGGCTAAGTTCGTGACTCAGACCATCAACTCCAAGAATGCTGACATCAACGCTCACGATGGTACGATGAACACCATTCTCGGCCTGCTGGAGAAGGGCGACTACAACTGTGCAGGCGAAGACATCACCAACGACCTCTTCAATGCTGGCCAGGAGCCCACTCGTCCAACCCGCGTCAACGGTGGCAATCCTCGTCCGGGCGTGATCCCGACAGAGGCAGAGAGAAAGGCTGCTGCTGAAGAGGAGGCACGTAAGAAGAAGGAAAAGGAAGAAGAGGAAGCTCGCAAGAAGAAGGAGAAGGAAGAGGAGGAAGCTCGCATTGCCAAGGAAAAGCGCGAGAACAACCTGCTCAACAAGATCTGGAAGAGTGCCAAGAAAATCGGCGAGAAACTGATAGTGGAAGAATAATAACTGAAAATAGAAAAGAATAAATATTATGCCAGAAGTATTAGATTTCGGGACTCCCGAACAGGGAAACAGCATCATCAAGGTGATTGGTGTTGGCGGTGGCGGCGGTAATGCTGTCAACCACATGTATCGTGAAGGTATTCACGATGTGACTTTCGTACTCTGTAATACTGACAATCAGGCACTCGATGATTCTCCTGTTCCTGTTCACCTCCAACTGGGAAAAGAGGGTCTGGGAGCCGGCAATAAGCCTGAAAAGGCAAGAGCTGCTGCCGAGGAAAGCATTGAGGATGTACGCAAGATGCTTAACGACGGCACACGCATGTCGTTCATCACTGCAGGTATGGGTGGCGGTACAGGAACCGGAGCTGCTCCTGTCATTGCCCGTGTATCAAAGGAACTGGGTATCCTGACCGTAGGTATCGTAACCATTCCTTTCCGTTTTGAGGGCGACCGCAAGATCGACCAGGCTCTCGACGGGGTCGAGGAGATGTCCAAGCATGTTGACGCACTGCTCGTCATCAACAATGAGCGCCTGCGCGAGATTTATCCTGAGCTGTCGGTCATCGATGCTTTCAGCAAGGCCGACGACACACTGAGCGTTGCTGCAAAGAGTATCGCAGAGATCATCACCACTCACGGTATGATCAACCTCGACTTCAACGACGTGAAGACAGTGCTCAAGGACGGTGGCGTTGCCATCATGAGTACAGGCTACGGTGAAGGTGACGGACGTGTGAAGAAGGCTATTGAAGACGCTCTTCATTCTCCGCTGCTCAACGACAACGATGTATTCAACTCCAAGAAGATTCTTCTCAGCATCAACTTCAGCAACGAAAAGGGCGACAACTCCGGCCTGATGATGGACGAGATGAACGATGTTCATGAGTTCATGTCGAAGTTCTCAAGCGACTTCGAGATCAAATGGGGTATGGCTATCGACCCTGAGCTTGGAAAGAAGGTGAAGGTTACCATTCTTGCTACCGGCTTCGGCATCGAGGACGTGGACGGCATGAATGCACACCTTGGTAAGAAATACACGCAGGAAGAGGCTAACCGAATTGCCGAGGAGGAAGAGAAGCGAGTCATTCGTGAGGATCGTCGTAAGCGTTACTATAACGACGACCCGAACCACTCACAGAAGAAGCGCCGCAAACACATCTTCCTGTTCGGAATGGAGGACCTTGACAATGAGGATGTCATCCTTGCTGTCGAGAACACGCCCACCTATAAGCGTACCCGCCAGATGCTGGAGGAAATCAGCAATCAGGCTTCAGGCAACTCTCCAAAGAAGGATAAGGATGAGTCTGAGAACGTACAGCCGGGCATCATCAAGTTCTAAGTTCCTGCTTTGAGGATTCATTATTCAGAAAGACTGCAAGTCATCAGAGATTTGCAGTCTTTCTTTTTTTATCGGACAAGTAAAGCTCTGATGTCGTCACACGAACAGTGTCTTCAGCACCGGCAGCGACCTCAGCTCGGGAAAGCCAGGAATATGCAGCCGATAATAGGAAAGCATCAGGTCGACACATCTGTTGCGCTCTGTACGCGAGAACTCAAACAGGCGCATCGTCTCAAAATTCATGCGCATCAGCAGACTGATCTTCTCGGCTTCATGCGCCTGCAGGAAGTTTTCATGCAGGGGAAGAGATGAGGTGAAACAAGCCTGACGGAGGTCAAAATAATCCCCTGGGTGATAGTCGTCAAGGTTTGGATAGAACCCCAGGAAAAGGGAAAGCTTCATCATGAATACCAGATGGAAGTTGGAGAAGTCACGCTTACAACCGTCGAGCCAAAGCAGTCCCGTCTCGATGTACTGATAGAGAGGATTATTATACTGTTCTCCCTTCGTGGCATAATAAAGAAACTCTGCCAGGAAAAGCGAGATGCCCAGCTTAAACGAATCGAAGGGCAAGGAAGTGTAAGGACTTAGGATCCTCACGCCTTTCAGATGCTGTAGCTGAACCGTCGGACGATGGTCGAAAGTCACCTCCAGAAGACTGAGCGGCTGGAACATCTGCTTCTTGATTTTCCCATGCGATGTCTTAGGAATACGGCAGACAAACGACACCCTCCCCTGCTGCTCAGTGAACGTGTCGACAATCAGTTTCGAGTCGCCAAACTTGATGGATCGAAGAACAACCGCTTTCGTTTTTATCATCATAACAGGCCAAAATTACAAAAAAAAGCACATTCAAAGAAAATTTTTGAAAGAAAACTTGCACATGTCAATAAAAGTCCATACCTTTGCACCCGCTAATGAAGTCGCATGGTCCCTTCGTCTATCGGTTAGGACGAGAGATTTTCATTCTCTAAAGAGGAGTTCGACTCTCCTAGGGACTACAAACAAAAATAAAGAATAAGTAAAGATGGCAAATCACAAATCATCATTAAAGAGAATCCGTCAGACAAAGACGAGAACTCTTCACAACAAATACTACGCAAAGACAATGCGTAACGCTGTGCGCAAATTACGTGCTACTACTAACAAAGAGGAAGCTATTAAGATGTATCCTGCTATCCAGAAGATGCTGGACAAGCTGGCTAAGACAAACATTATTCACAAGAACAAGGCAGCTAACCTCAAGTCAAGTCTCTGTTTGCATATCAGCAAGCTGGGTTAATAACCAGAGTGTTTAAGATATCCTTTAAAGGCTGTATCCCAAGAGATGCAGCCTTTTTTGTTATTTCTATAAGTCAGAAAATCATCAGTAGTATCCCCCACTGTGCCCTTTGCGCAGATACTGCTCTATCTCGGGATACCTGAGACGATAGGCGGCACCGGTATAGTTCACGGCAGGACCTATCACAATCACCCAGCCGTCAATATAGCCGGCCTCACCGACCACAAGCTCCTTTGCCGACCCGACAGCCATCGGCAGATCTCCCCTGTATTCCCACATCAGTTCCTTTATCTTCGATTCGCCACAGGCAAAAATCTCATCCACCGTCAGCCGATGTCCGTCACGCTTGCTGAACGTGGCACAGTCCTGTGAAATCCATTTCTCGCTATCCTTGTCGATGACCTCTGCTTCGAAGGTGACACAACTCTCATCCTCATAACTACGGTAGATCTCGATGCTCCGCTCCGTTCCGTCGGCATCAATCAGAAACTGCCCGCAGCAGTTACGAAGAAGCGAACGGAAATCTGCCTCTTCCAGCTTGTCGGGTACATCTGTTTCCAAGATACTGCAAATCCATTCCCGCACAGCTCCCAATGATTTTTTCTCCCCTGAGACGGGGTATTCGATGGAAGCCGAGAAAGACGTCCGACGGTCACCCTTCTCACTACAAGTGACCGTGGTGGTCGAAAAGAAAGTCTGCGCTACAGCAGTCACGGAGAACAACAGAGCAAACAACAAGACTGTAGTTTTTCTATTCATATTCATAGCTAAATGCAAAGGTACTAAAAATGCGGAAAATGCAGTCGTTTTTAACGCATTTTTTGCAATTAAACATTTCGTTAATTGACGGATTTTTAGTAACTTTGCACGTAATTATACCGAAAACAAAAAATGGCAGAAAATCAGATTAAAGAGAATAATTATTCAGCCAGTAACATTCAGGTGCTCGAAGGTCTTGAGGCCGTTCGCAAACGCCCTGCAATGTATATTGGTGACATCAGTGAGAAAGGCCTGCATCATCTTGTCAATGAGACGGTTGATAACTCCATCGACGAGGCAATGGCAGGGTTCTGCAAGAACATCGAAGTAACTATCAACGAAGATAATTCCATAACAGTACAGGATGACGGACGCGGCATCCCTGTCGACGAACACGAGAAGATGCACAAGAGTGCATTGGAAGTCGTCATGACTGTGCTCCATGCCGGAGGTAAGTTCGATAAGGGCTCCTACAAGGTGAGTGGCGGACTCCACGGCGTAGGTGTCAGCTGTGTGAACGCCCTTTCAGCCCACATGATTTCACAGGTCTACCGCGACGGAAAGATCTATCAGCAGGAATATGAAAAGGGAAAACCGCTCTATCCCGTCAAGGTGATTGGCGAGACCACCCAACGCGGTACACGCCAGCAGTTCTGGCCCGACCCCACCGTCTTCACCACCACCGTTTACCAGTGGGACATCATCGCACGCCGCATGCGTGAGCTGGCATATCTGAACGCCGGCATCACCATCAAGCTCACTGACCTGCGCAAGGATGCAGAGGGAAAGATTAAGCAGGTGACGTTCCATGCCAAGGAAGGTCTGAAGGAATTCGTGCGCTACGTGGACCGTCACCGCACTCATCTCTTCGACGACGTCATCTATCTGAAGACCGAGAAGCAAGGCATTCCCATCGAAGTGGCTGTGATGTACAACACCGACTACTCCGAGAACATCCATTCGTACGTGAACAATATCAACACGATAGAAGGCGGTACTCACCTGACGGGATTCCGTATCGCGCTCACCCGCACGCTGAAGGCGTATGCCGACTCAGAGCCGACCATATCCAAACAGATTGAGAAGTCGAAGATTGAGATTGCCGGAGAGGATTTCCGCGAGGGACTGACAGCCGTTATCTCCATCAAGGTGGCCGAACCGCAGTTTGAAGGACAGACCAAGACCAAGCTGGGTAACTCCGAGGTGACCGGTGCCGTACAACAGGCCGTGGGTGAAGCGCTCTCCTATTATCTGGAGGAACACCCGAAGGAGGCTAAGCTGATCTGTGAGAAGGTGGTACTGGCTGCCACTGCTCGTATCGCCGCACGTAAGGCACGTGAGAGCGTACAGCGCAAGAACCCGATGAGCGGAGGCGGACTGCCCGGTAAGCTGGCTGACTGCTCCAACAAGGATCCCAAGGAATGTGAGATCTTCCTCGTCGAGGGTGACTCTGCAGGTGGCTCAGCTAAACAGGGACGCGACCGCTATACACAGGCCATCCTTCCACTGAGGGGTAAGATTCTCAACGTAGAGAAAGTGCAATGGCACCGTGTGTTCGAGGCTGAATCGGTGATGAACATCATCCAGTCTATCGGTGTCCGCTTCGGCGTTGACGGAGAAGCCGACAGAGAGGCTAACATCGACAAGCTGCGCTACGACAAGATCATCATCATGACCGACGCCGATGTCGATGGTTCTCACATCGACACACTGATCATGACGCTCTTCTTCCGCTTCATGCCTCGCGTCATCGAGGAAGGTCACCTCTACATCGCCACGCCACCACTCTACAAGTGTACGTATAAGAAGGTGAGCGAGTACTGCTACACGGAACAGCAGCGTCAGGCTTTCATCGACAAGTACGTGAATGGCAACGATGAAGACAAGGCGTTACACACGCAGCGATACAAAGGTCTGGGAGAAATGAATCCCGAACAGCTTTGGGAGACGACAATGGATCCAAAGACCCGTCTGCTGAAACAGGTAACCATTGAGAATGCAGCACAGGCTGACGAGATCTTCTCGATGCTCATGGGCGACGATGTGGAGCCACGTCGCGAATTCATTGAGCAGAACGCCACCTATGCGAACATCGATGCTTAATGCACTCATATACCACAATAAGGCCTGTAGGACAAATCCTGCAGGCCTTTTCTTTTTAATGCCGTGGGAATTAGACGTTAGATTTATGTTGTACCGCAACGGAAGAAATAACGTAGGCATTATATTTGGGGTTGTGCCGTAACGGAAGAAATGCCAGAGGCATTAGACAATGGTAGCCAGCCATACAGAAACGCCCTTGGGTGTTTCGAAATGGCTGGTATTGGATTGCCCCCAATAATATAAGCCTGCCCTTGGGTAGGCGACATGAGCGGCTCTTGTCCCTTACCTAGCGGCAAGGTTCCGGATGTGTGGTCCATCTTTACCAGCCATTTCGCCGTACCCATAGGCACGGCTGTATGGCTGGCTACCTTTGTCTGATGCCTATCGGCATCCTTTCCTTACTAACTGCCCCTTGTCTGATGCCTCTGGCATCCTCTTTGCAAACGGCCTAACTGCATCCTCTCCTTGCTAACCGCCCCCTGTATGCTGCCAACGGCATCTTCTTTACTGACTATCACTATCTGATTGCAAATGCACGGCTCATTGCAATTGAATTGCGGATTCGGCATCGCGACAATTTGTAAAGGAATATTCGAATTTTGACCCAAAAAAACAGGGGGTGCTGATCACGAAAGGGTCATTCGGTCGAAAAAACGTCGTTTTTTGACGTTTTTGGTAATTCGTTGACTGACAGACGGTTACACGGTTATTTATCTGTAATCTAACGGTTTACAAAATACATATTTGCCAAAGGTAAGGTTTCGCTGCGCGAAAGGTTATGTTTCGTCGTGTGAAAGGTGATGTTTGAGGCGATGAAACATAACCTTTGGTGCGGTCAAAGCTAAGCTTTCGCGATGCGAGAGCTATGCTCTCGCAAAATGAAGAATGAAGAGTGAAGAGTGAAGAATCGATTTTTACAAAAATTAACCTCTATTTCATCACTTTTCCCCGACAAACTTTTGTCAACATAATTGACAACGAAACAAAAGAAAAAGACGTGCTGCACGGATTACTATGCAGCACGTCTTCCTGTCTCGACAGAACGATTCCTATTACCTCAGAATGAACTTCCTGCCGTCACGGATTATTATCTGGCTCTTTCTTGCTTCTTTTATCTGTCGGCCAGATAAATCGTATTTCTTATCTGACAGTTGGGATTCATCTGTTGTCACATGTTTGACACCTAACATTTCCTTGCATACCTCAGGGATATCCCGATAATATAGCGTATCACCGTTCAAGGTCACAGATGTCAGGAAACCATATTTCCCCATGATAGGGCATACTTCGAATAAGTCCTGGTAGGTAGAACCGATGCCCTCTATCCATGTGACATCTTTATATCCCCAGTGCCATCCGTCACGGTCGCTGTCCCATTGAAAGACATGCACCTTGTAATCCTGGCCATGATGAACTTCACCCTCACGAATCTCCACTAATTTCAAGTGGTATCTATCATTGTCAACCGTGAAAGTATCGCCAACCTGATGGGAGAAGTCATATAACAGTTGGTGAAACCATTGGTCGGTGGTGTTGTAAACATTATCGACCAGATACACTTTCCCTTCTTCCTCATATAGTCCACCCAAGAAACAAATGGGTTCGTAGGGCACGTGATAGTCATAATGGTCGCCATATAGCTTCTTGCATTCCTTTCCACCCATGATGGTGTCTCCCTGAATGAAAAGGGAAAAGAAGTGCATATACGCTGGAGGTGCTGTCCTGAGGTAAGTCCACACCTTCCCGTCTTCTACAAACTTCACCCGCTCCCCCTCTTTTGCGAGTGCCTGCAGTGCCTCGAAATCCTCAGAGCTGAAAAGCGTCTGTCCGTTCTCTGCATAGCCGACGAAGTCAACACGACCTCCCGTCTTCCCCTGACTGACAGGATTGAACGGATTCGGACCGCCAATACCCTCTACCCACGGCTCATCGAAATAACTGCCGTTAGACACCCATGTCCTGACAATCATTACCTTGCGGTAACAACCGGCGAGAAACAGCGTATCGACGGACTGCACCTTTACGGTTGTTCCGTTTACCTTTCCCTCACTTCCCGCTACAAGGCTGATGTCGTATAGCAGTGCCACACTGTTGTTGGAGGAGGACACCATATATACTTTCCCGTCTTCTTCATAGAGTGCACCCCTATAGAAACCCACCTCATGTTGAGGATAAATGGCTGACGGGAAGTTCTCCTGATCAGTGGTCATATACAGCTTCATGCATTTCTTGTCATTCAGCAGGGTGTCACCTGACAGGAAGTAGTGGTCATTGTAATAGAACGAGTTCTCATATACCCAACGGTGTATGTCCCATGATTTCCCCTCTGAAACAAAAGGAAGAGATGTATAAGATTCGAATGAGCGGTAAGGCTCCTGAGCTTCAGCTATCTGTAATCCCAGCGTCAAAAACAAGAAAGTAAATAAATGTCTCATGATATCAATAGTTTTATTATTTAGGGTTACAAAGAAATACTTTATTCATCAGTAGAAACATTCTTATCATAATTTCATTGCAAATATAGTTGTTTATTTTTTACCAGCCAAATTTCAGACAAGATTGAACAGAGAACTATAGATAAAACAAGAATACTATCAACAATCGATGTTTCATATTGCAAAAATACAAAATAAATAACACGAATCTTCAAGTTATCAAAGATAATTTGTTAACTTTGCCAATGTTTATTGACTACTAACGGATAAAAAACAAAAGTAAAAGACTGAGGATATGAAATTCAAAAGAACAATTATCGTACTGGTAACAATCTGCATCTGCCTGACAACGGATGCCCAACAGCAACCAATGAAACTATGGTATGACCGTCCTGCTGAATTCTTCGAGGAGTCGCTTCCCATCGGCAACGGGAAAATCGGTGCTTTGATCTACGGCAATCCTGATGACAACATCCTCTATCTGAATGACATCACACTGTGGACCGGCAAGCCATACGACAGGGCGATGGATGCCGACGCTCACTTCTGGATCTCAGACATCCGAAGAGCCTTAGCCGAAGAAGACTATGCTAAAGCCGATTCGCTGCAACTGCATGTGCAAGGTCCGAACTCACAGTTCTATCAGCCTTTGGCTACGCTCCACATCAAGAACAAGAACGAGGGAGCCATTGCCGGGTATTACCGCGAACTGGATATTGACAGTGCCCTTTGCCATGACCGTTACACACAGGACGGCATCACCTATACACGTGAATACTTCGCCAACAATCCCGATAAGGTGATTGCCATCCGCATAAAGTCGTCTGTCCCTGCAAAAATCAACTGCGAGGTGATGCTGACCTCACAGGTGCCTCATGGCATCAAGGTTTCCGACAACCAGCTGACACTGACCGGCCACGCCATCGGCGACCCGAAAGAGAGCATCCACTACTGTTCAATCCTCAGAGCCAACAGTAATGACGGAACGATAACTGCCAGTGACAGTACGATTGTCGTCCGTGATGCCTCAGAACTGATACTCTACTTCGTCAACGAGACCAGCTTCAACGGTTTTGACAAGCATCCCGTGAAGGAAGGGGCTGCCTACATCGAGAATGCGATGGACGACGCCTGGCATCTCGTCAACTATTCATATCAGCAGCTGCGCGACAGACATGTGGCAGACTACCGGAAGTTCTATAGCCGGATGACGCTTGACCTGGAGGGAGCCGTCGCCGACATGAGCCGCACGACGGAACAGCAGCTGAAGGACTATACCGACAAGGGAGGGAACAATCCCTATCTGGAAACACTCTACATGCAGTATGGACGCTATCTGCTCATCAGTTGCTCACGCACTCCGGGCGTTCCTGCCAACCTGCAAGGACTGTGGACTCCGCATAAGTTCTCACCTTGGCGCGGCAACTATACCGTGAACATCAACCTGGAAGAGAACTACTGGCCCGCAGAGGTGAGCAACCTGAGCGAGATGACCGAACCGCTTTGGGGATTCATGCAGGGACTGGCTGAAAACGGGAAATACACGGCAAAGAACTACTACGGCATCAATCACGGATGGTGTTCCAGCCACAACAGCGACATCTGGGCGATGACCAATCCCGTGGGCGAGAAGCGAGAGAGTCCGGAATGGAGCAACTGGAACATGGGCGGTGCCTGGCTCACACAAAATCTGTGGGACCATTACCTGTTTACTCAGGACGGAGACTTTCTGAAGAAGACTGCCTTCCCACTGATGAAGGGCGCCACGGAGTTCATGCTCGACTGGTTGATTGAAAACCCGAAGAATCCGACAGAGTTGATTACTTCGCCAAGTACTTCTCCAGAGAATGAATACAAGACCGACAGAGGCTACCACGGAACGACCTGCTACGGCGGTACTGCCGACCTCGCCATCATCCGTGAACTGCTGACCAACACCTATTATTCCATCGGTGTGCAGCGTATCGGCGTTGCCAACACGGTGTGGGCAGCAACAAGTGAAATCGGCAAGGAACTGCCTCTCATGGAGAAGATCAAAACCACCCTGTCGTGCCTGCATCCCTACGTCATCGGACATCAGGGCGACCTGAACGAATGGTACTACGACTGGGACGACTGGGATCCCCATCACCGCCATCAGTCGCACCTCATCGGACTGTACCCCGGCCATCACCTCTCTGTTGACAAGACACCCGATATCGCTGAGGCATGTGTCAAGACACTGGAACAGAAAGGTGACAAGACCACAGGATGGAGCACAGGCTGGCGCATCAACCTGTGGGCACGCCTGCACCGACCCGACCAGGCGTATCATCTCTACCAGAAACTGCTCACATACGTTTCACCCGACAACTACAAAGGAGCTGACCGCCGTCACAGCGGGGGTACTTATCCCAACCTCTTCGATGCCCACCCGCCATTCCAGATTGACGGCAACTTCGGAGGAACAGCCGGTGTGTGCGAGATGCTGATGCAGAGCACCGCCGTCTTCTTCCCAAAGACCATCTCACGCATCGAACTGCTTCCTGCCCTACCGGCAGCATGGCGTTCGGGGACTGTGAGCGGACTGAAGGCAAGAGGCGGATATACCGTAAGCTTCAGCTGGAAAGACGGAGTCGTGACCAGCTACAGCATCACGGGCGCTAAGAAGGAAAAGGTACAACTGAAAGTGAACGGGAAGATTAAAACGGTCAATGTAAAAGTCGTTAAGCCATGAAAGCAAGCTCAACCATTGAAGAAGTGACCATTGAATCATTGAAAGAGATGTCCAAAGGAGGGCATATTGACAATGATCTGATTCTCTTCGACGACATAGCTTCCGTCCCCTTTCCCTACGGTCCTCGACGCATGGGCTGTCTGCTCTTGGCTCTCTGTCTGAAAGGCAAGGCTCAGTATAGTGTCAACACAGAGAAACACGAGGTGGAACAGAATCACATCATCATCATCAACGAAGGACAGGTGACCGATGACTTCCTGCTCAGTCGTGACTGCAATGGCATCGCACTGCTGATCTCCACATCGTTCTTCAGAGAGATTATCAAGAATGTCCACGAACTGTCTTCCCTCCTTCTCTTCTCCCGTAATCATCCTGTCTGGAAACTCACTCCCAACGAGACGAAGACCATCGTGGAGTACTTCAGACTGTTGAAAGCGAAAGTGAATGACAAGGAGCATCATTTCAGGAAAGATACTGTCAGGCTGCTGCTTACCACCATGATCTACGACTTGAGCAATGCCATCTATAAAGCCCAGCAGACCACGAACGAGAAGAAACAGACACGAGCCGAGCATATCTTTACGGAGTTCATCCGCATGGTGGAACAGAACTTCCGCAACGAGCGGCGCGTGAGCTGGTACGGACAGCAGCTCTGTATCACACCCAAATACCTGTCGGAAGCCATCAAACAGGTCAGCCATCGCACACCGAACGAGTGGATAGACAATTACGTAACACTGGAAATCCGCGTGTTGCTGAAGAACTCAACAAAAAGTATCAAGGAGATAGCTCAGGAACTGCATTTCCCCAACCAGTCGTTTCTGGGGAAATACTTCAAGGAACATGTGGGCTGTAGTCCAAGCGACTACCGCAAAAGCTGACCAATCTCTTCGGCAAGGGCACACAGTTCATTGTACCATGCCCGTCCGAACCGCCGCACCAGCGGCTCTTCGAGGAACCGATAGACCGGCATGCCGAGTTCCTTCCCTTTGACGACAGCATCCTTGCACACCGTCCATCTATTGTAATTCAGTCCTGTCATCCCGTTCCCGAACTTCTTCTCGCGAATGGGATACAAAGCGCATGAGATGGGTTTGATGAAGCGTGTCTTTCCCGCCCGGTAAGCCTTTTCTAACGCACAAAGGCAGTTGTCACCGTCATAGCACGTGAAGACACAATCCTTGCCATTCACTATGCTTGTCACCATATCGCCCTCCTGGTCGATATACGCCACTCCCTGACGGTCGATAACAGCCTGGGCAGCAGCGGACAAGTCTTGCCAGACATCATCCACAGCCTCTTCTATCTGTGCCACTTCATCTGTCGTGACGGGTGCACCGGCGTCGCCCTCAATACAGCAGATGCCCTTGCACTTCTCGTAATCACAGCAGAAGTATTCGGTCAGAATATCGGGAGACAACAACACATCCCCCACTTGTAATATCGGAAGAACAGATTTATTACTCATTTTTCGTCCCTCTTCACTTTCTTATTTCTCACCATTGAATGGGTTCTATCCCATTCTGAAGCAGATACGCATTACAGCGTGAGAACTGATGCTGGCCGAACCATCCGCCACGGTTGGCAGACAAGGGAGAAGGATGCACCGATTCCAGCACGAGGTTGCGCGACTTGTCAATCATATAAGCCTTCCCCCTTGCAAAGCCTCCCCACAACATATAGACGATATGGTCACGCTGCGTGGCAAGCGCATGAATGGCTGCATCGGTGAATGTCTGCCATCCCAAAGAGGCATGGCTATTGGCAAGATGTGCCCTCACCGTGAGTGTGGCATTGAGCAGTAACACCCCCTGCTCCGCCCATCGGGTAAGGTTTCCCGACTGGGGAATCGGACTGCCCAAGTCATCGTGTATCTCCTTGAAGATGTTCTGCAGAGAAGGCGGGAAAGGCACCCCGTCCTGCACCGAGAAGCTCAGTCCGTGAGCCTGCCCCGGCTCATGATACGGGTCCTGGCCGATGATTACCACCTTCACCTTCTCAAAAGGACATAGATTGAAGGCATTGAAGATGAAACGGCCCGGGGGATAACAGGTAGTCTTCCCATATTCCTGCCGCACGCCATCGGTCAGCCGCTGGAAGTACGGCTTCTCGAATTCCTGCTGCAACTGCACCTTCCACGATTGCTCTATCTGTACATTCATCGTTTCTCTGTTTTACTCTTCTGCCTCTGTCTGCAAAGTTATATTTTTTCAACGAGAAATCCGACTTTTTTATTTATTATCAGCACATTTTCACAATGAGAGTAAATAAGAAGGAGAAAAATTCGTATATTTGCATTCACGAATAACAAAAACAATTATCATATAACAAAAATCATGGATATAACCGAACGATTTTTAAATTACACCAAGTTTGACACGCAGTCAAGTGAAGAATCAGAAAGCGTACCGAGCACGTCAAAACAGCTCATCTTTGCCAATTATCTGAAGGAAGAGCTTGAAAGAGAAGGTCTGAGTGATGTGGAAATGGATGAAATGGGATACATCTATGCCACCCTGAAAGCAAATACAAAGAAGAAGACGCCGACCATCGGCTTTATCTCCCACTATGACACAAGCCCCGACTGCAGCGGTGCAAACATCAAGGCACGCATCGTGCGCAACTATGACGGAGGCGACATTGAACTGAGCGAAGGAATCGTCTCGTCACCTTCAAAGTTCCCTGAGCTGAAGGCTCACGTCGGCGAAGACCTCATCGTGACCGACGGAACAACACTGCTGGGAGCAGACGACAAGGCAGGCATCGCAGAGATAGTGGAAGCCATGTGCTGGCTTCGCGACCATAACGAAGTCAAACACGGGGAAATTCGCGTGGCATTCAATCCCGACGAAGAGATTGGCATGGGTGCCCACCACTTCGATGTCGAGAAGTTCGGCTGTGAATGGGCATACACCATGGACGGCGGAGACCTGGGCGATCTGGAGTTTGAGAACTTCAACGCTGCCAGTGCCAAAATCAACATCAAGGGTGTCAGCGTACATCCGGGATATGCCAAAGGCAAGATGATCAATGCCAACCGACTGGCTGCTGAGTTTGCTGCCATGCTGCCCGCTGACGAGACCCCTGAAGAGACAGAGGGCTATGAGGGATTCTACCATCTGCTCGGCATCAACAGTAATATCGAGAAGGCTACTTTGTCGTACATCATCCGTGACCACGACCGTGAGCGGTTTGAAGACCGCAAGGACTTCATCGAGGAATGTGTCAGGAAGATGCAGGAGAAATACGGTGAAGACATCATCAAGGTTGACATCAAGGATCAGTATTACAATATGAAAGAGAAGATTGATCCAAACATGCACGTCATAGACATCGTACTGAAGGCTATGCAGGAAAGCGGCGTTACTCCGAAAGTGGAGCCTATCCGCGGCGGCACCGACGGTGCACAGCTCTCTTTCCGAGGTCTGCCCTGTCCGAACATCTTCGCAGGAGGAGTCAACTTCCACGGTCCCTACGAGTTTGTTTCCATTCAAGTGATGGAAAAAGCTGTCGAAGTAATCACGAAGATCTGTGAAATCACAGAAGCCTATAACGATTAAAGAACAAGCATAACAACGGAAAAATGGCAGAAATACCTGCATTAGTACAAGACCTTGCACTGATTCTGGTAGTAGCAGGTGCAGTAACCTTATTATTCAAAAGGCTCAAACAGCCGTTGGTGCTGGGATATATTGTAGCCGGTTTTCTGGTATCTCCCCACATGCCCTATACCATGTCGGTCGTTGACGAGTCTGACATTCAGACATGGGCTGACATTGGGGTAATCTTCCTGCTTTTCTCTCTTGGTCTTGACTTCTCTTTCAAGAAAATCATCAAAATGGGCATGTCGCCCGTGATTGCTGCCCTGTCCATCATCTTCTCAATGATGACACTGGGAATCTGTACAGGGCATGCGTTCGGATGGAAGAACATGGACAGCATCTTCCTCGGCGGAATGTTGGCAATGTCTTCTACGACAATCATTTATAAAGCCTTCGACGATCTGGGGCTACGACAGCAGCGCTTTGCCAGTCTGGTGATGAGCGTGCTCATCCTTGAGGACATCCTCGCCATCGTGATGATGGTGATGCTATCAGCCATTGCCAGCGGCTCCAATCCTAATGGCGGGCAGATGGTGCAGAGCATATTTATGATTATGTTCTTCCTCATCCTGTGGTTCATTGTAGGTATCTTCCTCATCCCACTTTTCCTTCGTTCAACGCGAAGACTGATGAACAATGAAACCTTGCTCATCGTGGCATTAGGACTATGCTGCCTGATGGCTGTGGTCAGTACAGCCGTCGGATTCAGCAGTGCCTTCGGAGCGTTCGTCATGGGAAGCATCCTTGCTGAAACCATTGAAGCCGACAAGATTATCCGACTGGTTGAACCTGTAAAGAACCTGTTCGGTGCCATCTTCTTCGTGTCTGTCGGCATGCTGGTAGACCTGAACATTCTGATCGACTATGCAGTTCCCATCATCCTGCTGGTACTTACCATCCTTTTCGGTCAGGCCATTCTGGGTTCCTTCGGCTTCTTGCTGAGTGGCCAGACATTGAGAACTGCCATGAGCTGCGGTTTCTCCATGGCACAAATCGGTGAGTTCGCATTCATCATCGCTTCTCTCGGCCTTTCATTAGGAGTCATCAGTGACTTCCTCTATCCTGTTGTCGTGGCTGTATCGGTCATCACAACCTTCCTGACTCCTTACATGATTCGTGCCTCCAAACCGTGTTATGAATATCTGGAAAAGAAACTGCCAAAGAAATGGCTTCGCCGGATAAACCGCTTTGAAAATACACAAAGTGGAACAATTGAAGAAGAAAACCTGTGGAAATCCCTTTTCAAGCAGGTGGCTCTCTATACAATCGTCTACTCAATCTTGTCGTTTGCCGTCATTGCCCTTATGCTGACCTCCTTCATGCCTTTCATAGAAAGACTGATACCCAATGATGACATGAACTGGTTGGTAGAAGGAATAACGGGAATACTGACCATCATGCTGATCTCGCCTTTCCTCAGAGCAATGATCATGAAGAAAGCCCACAGCAAGGAGGTGAAGGCACTCTGGACTCAGAACAGGATGAACCGTCTGCCTATCTTATTTACGATTCTGCTGAGAATCGGTATTGCAGCCGCCTTTGTCTTCTATATATGCAGCTATCTTACCCAGTTTACCAATGCCCTGATTATCACCATCGCACTGTTAGCCATTATCTTAATGATTATGTCAAGGTCGTTGAAAAGCCGGAGCATCAGACTGGAGCGTCTCTTCATACAGAATCTTCGTTCACGCGATATTGAAGCGCAAGTGCATGGCAAGCGGAAGCCGTTATTCGAAGGTCGTCTGCTGGACAGGGATATCCACATCTACGAGTTTGAAGTTCCCGACGACTCGCTATGGGCTGGTAAACAGTTGGGCGAGCTGCGCATAGGCAATCGCTTCGGGGTTCACGTGAGCAGCATTCTCAGAGGTATCCAACGCATCAACATTCCCAATGGCAACAACGTCATCTTCCCAGGTGACAAGATACAGGTTATCGGCAATGACTCTCAGCTTCACACGTTCGGAGAAGCCATCCGCAACGAACTGATGGCTGAAGACCCGGAAATCGAAAAGAGGGAGATGCACCTGAGAAAAATGACGCTGGGAGAAAACAGTATCTTCATCGGAAAGACACTACGCAACAGTGGCATCAGAGATGACTATAATTGCATGGTTGTAGGAGTGGAAGAAGGTCAGCAGAACCTGACACTTATCAACCCTGAACGGAAATTTGTGAAAGGCGATACCATCTGGATTGTAGGTGAAGAAGATGACATCCTTAGATTAAGAACAAAAAATGAAGAGCAATGATCACACTGCTCTTCATTTTTCTATTATAAAAACCACAAAAGTTTAGTCCTGAATCAGGTTCTCACCTGTCATGTCCTTCGGCTGCTCAAGTCCCATGATGTGAAGAATAGAAGGAGCCACATCAGCCAGACGTCCGTCTTTCACTGTAGCCGAGTTATTGTCAGTAACATAGATGAACGGAACAGGATTCAAGGAGTGAGCCGTATTAGGCGTACCATCCGGATTAATCGCATTGTCGGCATTACCATGGTCGGCAATGATGATGGCCTCGTAATCGTTCTTCTTGGCAGCCTCAATCACTTCCTTTACACAGTTGTCAACAGCATGAACAGCCTTGGCAATGGCATTGTAGACGCCAGTGTGTCCAACCATATCACCGTTAGCGAAGTTCACAACGATGAAATCGTACATCTGCGTGTTGATGGAAGCGACCAGCTTGTCCTTCACTTCGTATGCAGACATTTCAGGTTTCAGGTCGTAAGTGGCAACCTTCGGACTGGCAACCAATATGCGGTCCTCACCTTGATAAGGCTTCTCGCGTCCACCATTGAAGAAGAAGGTGACATGAGCATATTTCTCTGTCTCAGCCGTGTGCAGCTGCTTCTTACCAAGACCAGAAAGGTATTCACCCAAAGTATTTTCAACATTCTCTTTCGGGAACAGGATATGAACACCTGTAAACTTTGCATCATAGGGAGTCATACAGTAATACTGCAGACCAGGAATTGTCTTCATGCCGGCATCAGGCATATCCTCCTGAGTGAGCACCTGGGTAAGTTCCTTCGCACGGTCGTTACGGAAATTGATGAAGATAACGACATCACCCTCTTCAATAACACCGTTTACCGAAGCATTGTGAATAGGCTTGATGAACTCGTCGGTGACACCTTCGTCATAGCTTTCCTGCATGGCCTGTACCATATCGTTGCTCTGCTTTCCCTGTCCGCAGACAATAAGGTCGTAAGCCTCTTTCACACGCTCCCAACGCTTGTCACGGTCCATTGCATAGAAACGTCCGACAATACTGGCAATGGCAGCATCGTTCTTTGCACATACATCCGTCAGCTGGCTGATAAAGCCAATACCGCTCTTCGGGTCTGTATCACGACCATCCATGAAGCAATGTACAAAGAGCTGGCCTTTCAGTCCATATTCCTTTCCTATTTCCACCAATTTGAACAAGTGATCGAGAGAAGAATGCACACCACCATCGGAAGTCAGTCCCATGAGGTGCAGTTTCTTGCCTTGCTCCTTGGCATAGCCGTAGGCAGCCTTTACCTGAGGATTTTCCAGTATAGAACCATCCTTGCAGGCACGGTTAATCTTCACGAGGTCTTGATAGACAATACGTCCGGCACCGATGTTGAGGTGTCCAACCTCGGAGTTACCCATCTGACCATCAGGAAGACCTACATCCTCACCACTTGCCTGTAACTGAGAATGAGCAGATACTGCTGTGAGATAATCCAAATATGGAGTTGGAGTGTTATAAATTACATCTCCCTTACCATGCTGTCCGATTCCCCATCCGTCGAGAATCATCAAAAGTGCTTTCTTTGCCATATTTATACGTTTAAAAGTTTTCAGTGTGCAAAGTTACAAAGTTTTTTGGATATTCTCGTTGAACACTTGGGAAATTACGTCAGAAACACCAAAAATACATCATAACTCCCACCGTATGACTAACAAAAAAAGGATTCCCCGAAAGTGAACGATAAATGTTCATCCTTCGGGGAATCCAATCATATCTTCCATCTCACTGACAGGAATAAACCCAATCAGTGTTTTGACACTTTACTCTACCGGGTCGTTGAAATCGAGGACATTCTTGCGATTGGCCTGCATGCGCTCGTATTCTTCCTTAGAACCAACGACGATGCGGTCCCATGCACGAAGACCTGTACCAGCAGGTATCAAATGTCCGCAGATAACATTCTCCTTCATACCCTCAAGGAAGTCAACCTTACCCTTGATGGCAGCCTCATTAAGAACCTTTGTGGTCTCCTGGAAGGAAGCGGCCGACATGAAGCTCTTGGTCTGCAATGCTGCACGGGTTATACCCTGCAGGATCTGAGTTGATGTGGCGGGCACTGCATCACGCACCTGAACGGTACGGAGGTCACGACGTTTCAGACTGGAGTTCTCATCGCGCAGACGACGGGCTGTAACAATCTGACCTGGTTTCAGGTTCTCGGAGTCACCGGCGTCAACGACAACTTTCTTACCCCAGATGCGGTCGTTCTCCTCTGCGAAGTCGAGCTTGTCGACAAGTTCCTGCTCAAGGAATGTCGTATCACCCGGATCGTTGATTTGAACCTTGCGCATCATCTGACGCACGATAATCTCGAAGTGCTTGTCGTTAATCTTCACACCCTGTAGACGATACACATCCTGTACCTCGTTCACGATATACTCCTGAACAGCGGTGGGACCTTTAATGGCAAGAATATCGTTTGGCGTGATGACACCGTCTGAAAGCGGAGTTCCTGCACGTACGGCATCGTGCTCCTGTACAAGAATCTGCTTAGAAAGGCTCACGAGATACTTCTTCTGGTCGCCAGTCTTACTGGTCACGATAATCTCACGGTTACCTCTCTTCACCTTACCCATGGTCACCTCACCGTCAATCTCGCTGACGACAGCAGGATTACTCGGATTACGAGCCTCAAAGAGCTCTGTCACACGTGGCAGACCACCAGTGATATCACCAGCACCACCCACGGCACGCGGAATCTTCACAAGTGTCTCACCAGTACGGATTTCGGCACCATCGTCCACAACGACGTGACCTCCTACAGGGAAGTTATAGGTTCCAATAACCTCGCCTTTCTGGTTAAGGATGTCACAAGTAGGAACTTTCGTGTGATCCTTGGAATCGGTGATAATCTTCTCAGTAAGACCAGTAGTCTCGTCGGTCTCAGCCTTGAATGTCACACCTGCTTCCACATCACGGAAACGCAACTTACCAGAATACTCGGTAACGATGACAGCGTTGAATGGATCCCACTTTGCAACCAAATCACCACGCTTTACAATGTCTCCATTATTGAAATACAAAGAAGAACCGTAAGGCACGTTCAATGTAGAAAGGACAATGTTAGTGTTAGGATCGATAAAGCGCACTTCTGCCAGACGGCTTACGACCATCTCACACTTGCGAGGATTAAGGTCTGCACCCTTTTCCTCGAACGGAACGGTACGCAACTCATCGAACTCAAGACGAGAATCGTTCTTTGCAACGATAGAAGCGTTTGCGGCAGCATTACCAGCCACACCACCAGCGTGGAACGTACGAAGGGTAAGCTGTGTTCCCGGCTCACCAATAGCCTGAGCAGCAATCACACCAACAGCCTCACCTCTCTGAACCATACACTGAGTAGCAAGGTTACGGCCGTAACACTTTCTACATACTCCTTTCTTGCTTTCACAGGTGAGAACCGAACGAATCTCAACACTCTCGATAGGAGAGTTCTCGATGGCTTTAGCCTTGTCTTCTGTAATCTCCTCACCGGCAGCTACAATAAGTTCGCCTGTTGTAGGATGAATAATATCATGAACTGACACACGGCCAAGGATTCGCTCTGACAGAGAAGAAATCACTTCATCGCCATTCTTGAGAGCCGAACAGATCAAGCCACGAAGTGTACCACAATCTTCCTCTGTGATAATCACGTCATGTGACACGTCTACAAGACGACGAGTCAGATAACCGGCGTCGGCAGTCTTCATAGCAGTATCGGCAAGACCCTTACGGGCACCGTGAGAAGAAATAAAGTACTCAAGCACAGACATTCCTTCCTTAAAGTTAGAAAGAATCGGGTTCTCGATAATCTGCTGTCCTTCTGCACCGGCCTTCTGCGGTTTAGCCATCAGACCACGCATACCTGACAGCTGCTTAATCTGGTCCTTAGATCCACGAGCACCAGAATCCAGCATCATATAGACTGCATTGAATCCCTGGTCGGCCTCTGTCATTTCTTTCAGCAGGATATCACCAAGCTCGTTGTTTACATGTGTCCAAGCATCAATCACCTGATTGTAACGCTCGTTATCGGTGATGAATCCCATGTCATAGTTAGCCTGAATCTCATCCACTTCACGTTGTCCCTTGGCAACAATGCTTTCCTTTTCAGGCGGAACAATGATGTCGTCGAGGTTGAATGAAAGACCGGCAACATAAGCCATGCGGTATCCAAGGTTCTTGATTCCGTCGAGGAACTCACAGGCACGGGCCATACCTACGTGCTTAATCACATCAGCAATGATTCCACGAAGTGTCTTCTTAGAAATGATGTCGTTGAAGAATCCGACTTCCTGCGGAATAATGCCATTCACAATCACACGACCGACAGATGTCTCTACCATGTGACGAACAGGCTTACCATCGACAATGTCGTCGACCATCACCTTCACGGGAGCGTGCAGGTCACACTTGCCTTCGTTATTGGCAATGATAGCCTCTTCTGGTCCGTAGAATGTAAGTCCTTGTCCTTTAGCACCCGGACGCATCTTCGTGATATAATAAAGTCCAAGCACCATATCCTGAGAAGGCACGGTGATAGGTGCGCCGTTAGCAGGATTCAGAATGTTATGACTCTGAAGCATCAGGATCTGAGCTTCAAGAATAGCCTCATTACTCAATGGGAGGTGAACAGCCATCTGGTCACCGTCGAAGTCAGCATTGAACGCAGTACATGCCAACGGATGAAGCTGGATAGCCTTACCTTCAATAATTCGGGGCTGGAAAGCCTGAATACCGAGACGGTGCAGTGTCGGTGCACGGTTGAGCAAGACAGGATGACCCTTCATCACATTCTCCAGAATATCCCAGATAACCGGTTCGCGACGATCAACAATCTTCTTTGCACTCTTTACGGTCTTCACGATACCACGCTCAATGAGCTTACGGATAATAAACGGCTTGTACAGCTCGGCAGCCATCAATTTTGGAAGACCACACTCACCCATCTTCAACTCAGGACCTACAACGATTACTGAACGGGCAGAATAGTCTACACGTTTACCAAGGAGGTTCTGACGGAAGCGTCCCTGCTTACCTTTCAGCGAATCAGAAAGGGACTTCAACGGACGATTGCTCTCGCTCTTCACAGCAGAAGACTTGCGTGAATTGTCAAACAATGAATCGACAGCTTCCTGCAGCATACGTTTCTCGTTACGGAGAATTACTTCAGGAGCCTTGATCTCAACCAGTCTCTTCAGACGATTGTTACGGATAATCACACGACGGTAAAGGTCGTTGAGGTCAGATGTGGCAAAGCGGCCACCATCCAGCGGTACAAGCGGACGAAGCTCTGGCGGGATGACGGGGATAATCTTCATGATCATCCATTCCGGACGGTTGATTTCTCTCGATGCACGGAATGCTTCCACTACCTGCAGACGCTTCAGGGCCTCCGTCTTACGCTGCTGGGATGAATCGTTATTGGCACGGTCGCGAAGCTCATAGGACAATGCATCAAGATCAAGTCTCTCAAGAAGGTCATAGATAGCCTCTGCGCCCATCTTGGCAATGAACTTGTTCGGATCACTGTCATCAAGATAATTGTTGTTTGCATCTAACTGATTATCAATGATGTCCATGTATTCCTCCTCTGAAAGGAGGTCCATCATGTGAGAACCATTGATTTCTTCACCTTCAGCTGACTTCTTACCGGCAAACAGACCCGGCTGAATAACGACATACTTCTCGTAATAGATGACGGCATCCAGTTTTTTCGTCGGCATACCCAACAGATATCCAATCTTATTAGGCAACGAACGGAAATACCAGATGTGAGCAACAGGAACGACAAGTTCGATATGTCCGCTACGCTCACGACGAACCTTCTTCTCTGTAACCTCTACACCACAACGGTCACAAACGATTCCCTTATAACGGATGCGCTTGTATTTACCACAGCCGCACTCATAGTCTTTCGTCGGACCGAAAATACGTTCACAGAACAAACCATCACGTTCGGGCTTGTACGTACGATAATTAATGGTTTCGGGCTTGGTTACCTCACCAAACGAATTTTCCAAGATCTCTTCGGGAGAAGCAAGACCGATGGTAATCTTCGTGAAATTATTCTTTACCTTTGTATCTTTTTTAAAAGCCATGCTTTCAAATATTTATCTTTTAACTAATAACCTTGTTATCTCCGATTAGTCGAGCTTGATACTCAAACCAAGACCACGCAACTCATGCAACAGCACGTTGAGGGACTCAGGAATACCAGCTGAAGGCATTGTATCACCTTTAACGATTGCCTCGTAAGCCTTACTACGGCCAACGGTGTCATCTGACTTAATGGTCAGAATCTCTTGAAGAACATGGCTGGCACCAAATGCTTCGAGTGCCCAGACCTCCATCTCTCCAAAGCGCTGTCCACCAAACTGGGCTTTACCACCCAATGGCTGCTGGGTAATCAGTGAGTACGGACCGATAGAACGAGAGTGCATCTTGTCTTCAACCATGTGACCAAGCTTGAGGAAGTAGGTGACACCTACTGTTGCAGGCTGGTCGAACTGCTCACCTGTTTCACCATCATACAGACGGGTAGAGCAAAGGTGTGGAAGTCCTGCCTTATCTGTCCACTCGGAAAGATCATCCAACTTGGCACCATCAAAGATAGGTGTGGCAAACTTAACGCCCAACTTGCGGCCAGCAGCTCCAAGAATAGCCTCAAAGATCTGACCAAGGTTCATACGAGAAGGCACACCCAACGGGTTGAGTACCAAGTCTACAGGACGACCATCCTCAAGGAACGGCATATCTTCCATGCGTACTACCTTTGAAACGATACCCTTGTTACCATGACGTCCAGCCAGCTTATCACCGACACCGATCTTACGTTTCTTGGCAACATAGACTTTAGCCATCTGCAGGATGCCAGAAGGCAGCTCATCACCAATCGTAATGGCAAACTTGCGACGCTTAATCTCTGCATCCAACAGTTTGTACTTACGGATGTAGTTCATGATAAGCTTCTGTATCAGGGAATCAGTATGCTCATCACCTGTCCAGTCGTTCGACTGAATTCCGTCATACTCAAGATTCTTGAGAACGGCTGTGGTAAACTTGCTGCCCTTTGTGATAATCTCAGCACCAGTGTAATCTTTGACGCCCTGACTGGTCTTATCTTCAGTAAGAATCAGCAGCTTGTCAATAAGGATATCCTTCAGATCCTCGTTCTTTGCCTCATATTCTTCGTCAATCTTGGCAAGGATAACCTTATCGCGTTTCTTTGAATCACGTGTCTTAACGGCACGCGAGAAAAGCTTCTTGTCGATTACCACACCACTCAATGACGGATTTGCCTTCAGTGAAGAATCCTTCACGTCGCCTGCCTTATCACCGAAGATGGCACGAAGCAGTTTCTCTTCTGGAGAAGGATCACTCTCACCCTTAGGAGAAATCTTACCTATAAGAATATCACCTGGCTCAACACGGGCACCAACGCGAATCAGTCCATTATCATCAAGGTCTTTCGTTGCTTCCTCACTGACATTAGGAATATCCGCAGTGAATTCTTCCATACCGCGCTTTGTCTCACGAACATCAAGAGAATATTCATCTACATGTACAGATGTGAGTACGTCATCACGGACAAGACGTTCAGAAAGCACAATGGCATCCTCATAGTTATATCCTTTCCAAGGCATATAAGCAACAAGTAGGTTACGACCCAAGGCAAGTTCACCATTCTCAGTTGCATAACCTTCAGTGAGGATGTCACCAGCCTTGACACGCTGACCTTTCTTACAAATAGGCCGCAGGTCTATGGTCATGTTCTGGTTTGTACGGCGGAACTTTGGAATACGATATTCCTTGAGTGCAGGCTCGAAGCTGACAAACTCCTCATCTTCTGTGCGATCATAGAGAATTCGAATTGTCGTTGCATCAATATACTCGATTACACCGTCGCCCTCAGCAACAATCATTGTACGTGAATCTTCACACACCTGCTTCTCAAGTCCTGTACCGACAATCGGAGCATCATTGTGAAGAAGGGGAACTGCCTGACGCATCATGTTACATCCCATCAGCGCACGGTGACCGTCATCGTGCTCAAGGAAAGGAATAAGTCCGGCAGATACAGAGGCAATCTGCTGAGGTGATACGTCCATAAGGTCTACCTGAGAAGGAGCAACAACAGGGAAGTCGGCATCCTGACGGCACTTTACATAGGTACGGATAAACGAACCGTCTTTCTTCAAAGGAGCATTACCCTGACCGATAATATGTTCCTGCTCTTCTTCAGCTGTCAGATAGACAACATCTTCGTTCTTCAGATCAACGACACCACCCATCACCTTACGGTATGGAGTCTCAATAAATCCGAGTTCATTGATGGTTGCATAGACACACAATGAAGAAATAAGACCGATATTCGGACCTTCAGGACTTTCAATAGGACAGAGACGACCATAGTGGGTGTAGTGCACGTCACGCACCTCAAATCCGGCACGCTCACGAGAAAGACCACCAGGACCAAGTGCTGAGAGACGACGCTTATGTGTCACTTCAGCAAGCGGGTTGGTCTGGTCCATAAACTGGCTCAGAGGATTGGTTCCGAAGAAAGAGTTGATAACGCTGGATATAGTCTTTGCATTAATCAGGTCAGTCGGTGTGAACACTTCATTGTCACGCACATTCATACGCTCACGAATGGTACGGCTCATGCGTGCCAGACCAATAGAGAACTGATTACTCAGCTGCTCACCAACAGTGCGAACGCGACGGTTGGAGAGGTGGTCGATATCATCGACTGTAGCATTTGAATTCACCAGCTGAATGAGATACTTGATAATCTCAATTATATCGTCTTTGGTCAACACACGAATATCAGAATCCGTGTCAAGACCAAGTTTTTTATTAATACGATAACGACCAACTTCACCCAAATCATAACGCTTGTCTGAGAAGAAGAGGTTCTGGAACACCTCACGTGCGCTGGCATCATCTTGCGGTTCAGCGTTTCTCAGCTGACGATAGATATACAGCACGGCCTCTTTCTCAGAGTTACTGGGATCCTTGGACAAGGTGTTAAAGATAATGGCATATTTGCTGGCCATCTCAGCATCCTTATGAAGAAGAACAGAAGCTGTACCACTATCAAGGATCTCTACGATGTTATCGGCCGTGAGTTCAGTCTCACGTTCCATGATAACCTCGTTACGCTCGATAGAAACAACCTCACCTGTATCCTCATCAACAAAGTCTTCGTTCCAACTCTTCAGTACACGGGCAGCAAGCTTACGGCCAATAGCCTCTTTCATGTTCTTCTTTGTGACCTTTACCTCTTCAGCAAGGTCGAAGATCTGAAGGATGTCCTTGTCATGCTCGAAACCTACTGCACGCAGAAGTGTGGTAACGGGTAATTTTTTCTTGCGGTCAATGTAGGCATACATCACATTGTTGATATCAGTGGCAAACTCGATCCATGATCCCTTGAAAGGAATGATACGAGCTGAATAAAGAACGGTTCCATTTGCATGAACTCCCTGACCGAAGAACACACCGGGTGAACGATGGAGCTGAGATACCACAACACGCTCTGCACCATTTATAATAAAGGTGCCGTTTTCAGTCATATAGGGAATGGTTCCAAGGAACACGTCGGATGTCACCGTACCAAAATCCTCATGATCAGGATCTGTGCAATACAGTTTCATCTTAGCTTTCAAAGGAACACTATAGGTCAGACCACGCTCAAGACACTCGTCAATCGTATAACGAGGCGGGTCGATAAAATAATCCAGGAACTCAAGGACAAAGTTATTACGGGTGTCTGTAATCGGAAAGTTCTCAGCAAACACCTTATACAAGCCGTCGTTCTTGCGCTCTTCAGGTGGTGTGTCCAACTGTAAGAAGTCTTTGAAAGACTTTAACTGCACGTCAAGAAAATCCGGATAAGGCATCGGATTATGTACGCTGGCAAAATTAATTCTGTTATCAACAAGTTTTGAAGCCATCTTAATAAATATAAAAGACACAAAAAGGTTAGGACCCACCGACTGGGAAGATCCTAACCGTATTTTCTAAAAGAAATCTAAAATCGATTACTTGAGCTCAATCTTAGCACCAGCTGCCTCGATAGTCTTCTTCAAGTTCTCAGCCTCTTCCTTAGAGAGACCTTCCTTGATTGTTGCAGGAGCACCGTCTACGAGATCCTTAGCCTCTTTCAGACCAAGACCACAAGCCTCTTTAACGGCCTTTACAACCTGAAGCTTTGTTGCACCAACCTCTGCGAGGACAACATCAAAAGATGTCTTTTCCTCAGCTGCAGGACCAGCAGCAGCTGCAGGACCAGCAGCTACAGCAACAGCTGCAGCAGCAGGCTCAATACCATACTCGTCCTTAAGGACTGTTTTCAACTCTTGAACTTCTTTCACTGTAAGATTAACCAACTCTTCAGCAATAGCTTTAATGTCTGCCATTTTTATTTGATTTTAATGTTTTTTATTGATAATTTTATGAATTAAATTACTCAGGACGCTCACTTAAAGTCTCAAGTACACCATGAATGGTGCTAGCGCCTGACTCAAGAGCAGAGATAACACCCTGTGCAGGACCTTGCAGCATAGCCACAACATCAGCAATAAGCTCATTCTTACTCTTGATAGCACAAAGTTCATCCAGCTTGTCAGCACCGACGAAGATACCTTCCTCAGCATAAGCTGCCTTCAATGCGGGAATCTCTTTCTTTTTGTCCTTATACTCTTTCAGCAACTTGGCAGGAACATTAGCTGTGTTACAGAAGAGCACAGCGGTGTTGCCTTTCAAAGCAGCATAAAGAGGTTCGAAATCTATCTCACTTGCCTCTAAAGCCTTATGAAGAAGGTTATTCTTAACAACAACCATCTTTATATCCTGCTTGAAGCACTTACGACGCAGATCACTTGTTTCAGCAGCATTCAGACCAGTAACATCTGCCAGATAAAAGTGGCTGTACTGTTTCAGCTTCTCACCAAGTTCAACAACGATAGTACCTTTTACTTCTTTCCTCATTTTTTCAAACTTTTAGAGTTACTCAACAGATTTGGGATCAACTTTGATACCCTTACTCATTGTGCTAGAAATAAAGATACTCTTCACGTATGTACCTTTAGCAGCAGCAGGTTTCAACTTGATTACAGTTGCAAGGAATTCCTTAGCATTGCCATAAAGCTGCTCAGGAGTCATTGTCACCTTACCAATAGAGGTGTGAACGATACCGTTCTTATCAACTTTGAAGTCGATTTTACCTTGTTTAACCTCTTTTACTGCCTTAGCAACATCCATAGTCACAGTACCACTCTTTGGGTTTGGCATCAAACCACGAGGACCGAGCACACGACCCAGAGGTCCTACCTTACCCATGCAAGAAGGCATAGTGATAATAACATCTACATCGGTCCATCCACCTTTGATTTTATCAATGTATTCTTCAAGACCAACGTAATCAGCACCAGCAGCTTTTGCTGCCTCTTCCTGATCAGGGGTACACAGAGCCAACACACGTGTCACCTTACCAGTTCCGTTCGGAAGTGATACAACACCACGAACCATCTGGTTAGCCTTACGCGGGTCAACACCTAAGCGTACATCAATATCAACAGAAGCCTCAAACTTAGTGGTGGTGATTTCCTTCACCAGCTCTGTGGCCTCTTTGAGTGTGTATGCCTTCCCTGCTTCAACCTTATCAGCTACTGATTTTTGATTTTTTGTCAGTTTACTCATCTCTTTAATTGAAGTTTATAGTTAATTAACCAGGGAAGTCCCCTTTTACTGTGATACCCATACTGCGAGCAGTACCGGCAACAAGTTTCATGGCTGATTCAACGGTGAAACAGTTCAAGTCCTTCATCTTATCTTCAGCGATAGCACGCACCTGATCCCAAGTTACTGATGCAACTTTCTGGCGGTTAGGTTGTGAAGATCCGCTCTTAACCTTTGCAGCCTCCTTGAGCTGAACTGCTGCAGGAGGAGTCTTGAGCTCGAAGCTGAATGACTTGTCGGTGTAATAAGTGATAACAACAGGAATGATCTTTCCAGCCTTATCCTGAGTTCTGGCGTTGAACTCCTTGCAGAATCCCATGATGTTAATACCCTTCGAACCAAGAGCAGGTCCTACTGGAGGAGAGGGATTAGCAGCGCCACCTTTAATCTGTAATTTGATTAATCCAGCAACTTCTTTAGCCATTGTTTTATAATTATAATGTTGATTTTATAAAAAGAATGTCGTGCATCCGTAACAACACACTACCCTTCTTTTTCGACTTGCATAAAACTAAGCTCTAACGGAGTCTTACGTCCGAAGATCTTAACCATCACTTTCAGCTTACGCTTTTCAGCGTTTACTTCTTCAATAACTCCATTGAATCCACTGAACGGACCATCGGTAACTTTAACCGTCTCATCGACGACATAAGGAACGCTGACTTCGTCAACCAGTTCGGTCTCCTCAGCATTGCCAAGCATACGATTAATGTCAGCTTGTGGAACAGGTGAAGGATTATCCAAACCTCCAAGGAATCCTAATACGTTCGGCATGAAACGCAGCGTATGCGCAACATCACCAACTAAAGAGGCCTCAACAAAAACATAGCCAGGGAGACTGATCTTCTCCTTGACAACCCTCTTGCCATTACGCAAAGAAGCATGTTTTTCCATCGGTATAAGTACCTGAAAAACATGTGTCTGTAATAACGGATTGTGTTTAATCTCGGCTTCGATATATTCTTTTACCTTAGCCTCTTTACCACTCACAGCCCGTAAAACATACCAATTCTTTCCTGTTTCAGCCATTTCCTTGTAGATTTAACCAGGATAAACAACACCCATTATCCAACGGAAACATGAGTCCATGATAAACACAATGAGTGCAATGATAAGGGAAGCAGATAATACAACCACTGCACTGTGTGTTAACTGGGCACGCGTTGGCCAAGTAGTCTTATGCGCAAGTTCGTCATAACAAACTTTGCAATAGTTCACAAACTTCTTATACATATTATCTTCTATTTAGCACGGGAAGGAGGACTCGAACCCACGACCCTCGGTTTTGGAGACCGATGCTCTACCAACTGAGCTATTCCCGTAAAATAGTTCCCGCCCGGAAAGGACGGGAACCCATTCATATAGATTTCAATTAATCCTCGTATACTTCTGTGATCTGACCAGAACCAACGGTGCGGCCACCTTCACGGATAGCGAAACGCAGACCCTTGTTCAGAGCAACAGCGTAGATAAGCTCTACATTGATCTCTACGTTATCACCAGGCATTACCATCTCAACTCCTTCGGGGAGAGAAATTTCACCTGTGCAGTCCATAGTGCGGAGATAGAACTGAGGACGATACTTGTTTCCGAATGGAGTGTGACGACCACCCTCTTCCTTCTTCAGGACATAGATAGAAGCCTTGAACTTCTTATAAGGTTTGATCTCACCTGGCTTACAAAGTACCATACCGCGCTTGATCTCGTTCTTGTCGATACCACGGAGCAGCAGACCTACGTTATCACCAGCCTGACCCTCATCGAGGAGCTTGCGGAACATCTCAACACCTGTAACAACAGAGTTCTTGTCCTCACCAAGACCGAG
>CACWNV010000021.1 GCA_902762325.1 uncultured Prevotellaceae bacterium
GAGTCGAGTAGCCAGCCCATAGGAATCTCTGAGTATGAGTTAGAGAGATTCTATCCTGAGAAAGTTGAGGGTACAATTCCATCAATTGAGGAAATAGAGGAAATCGGGCGGAAAACGAAGACAGAGTAAGAGCTATGCAACATCCACAACCTAACACCACCTTACAAGGTGGGAAATACAGGATAGAGCGAGTTGCAACCTATTGCAAGATAATAAGATGATGAAGAAGAAAACAATGTTGCTTATTGTATGCACGTTAGCTGTTGCATTATTGTTGTCGGGGTGGTATTTCCTGTATCACTTAGACGCGAACAAGAGTTGCATCATGGGTGAGAACACATCCCAAAAAGAGGAAGGCATGGAAGAAGTGAACGTTCCCAGTACCCGTCCATTCGTAAGGGTCTCTTTGCAACCATTGGGCGATTTCACCCAAAAGGAAACGGAACGTTTGCAAAAAGACTTGGAGAAGCATCTATCGGGGATGGTGGATATTGACATGTTATTTGAGGTGCTGCCCTCAAAACCTTTAGAGGACACATGGAAGAACGATGCAAAGAGCCGCTATCGTGCTGACAAGATCATCAACTCGATGGCTGTAAGTGTCAACAAGCAACACGTCATCATTGCCTTGACGCACAAAGATGTGTCGGTTAGTTATAAGGGAAACAAAGACTGGGGAGTGTTGGGACTGAGCTTAATCCCGAAGAAAGTATGCGTAGTATCCACCTATCGACTCAGAGACAAGAGAGACCTTTGGAAAGTGGCTACACATGAGTTTATCCACACCTGTTTTGAATACCGCCATTGCCCCAAAGACAATCCCACTTGCATCATGAAGGATGCTAAAGGTCATGCTAATTTCTCAAACAAAGAGAGACTGTGCGACGTTTGCAAGAAAGAGATTTACAGGAGATATTAACTAATAGACCATCATGAAATGAAAATGGGAATATGATTTGGTGGAAATATCTCTAATCATTTGGAGATATGACAAAGAAGGTCTGCAACAATATAACTACTTCCTCCTATGAAAATGAAATCATTTTCCGAAGCTGACGATTTCGCCTCTTCGTATGCTTGGGCTACAGTGGGGTAGGTGTTTCCAGACAATCCGTATTCTTTCGCTAATTCTCCTACTTGCTGGGCAGGGATTGCCCGATGGTTGTTCGCCTGAGTAAAATAATAGACGGCATTCTTTGGAAGCATTGACAATACATTTCGTATGTCTTTATCATCCACCATTCCAAAGACAATGTGTAACCGGTCACATGGAACAGAACTTATTTGCGGAGCCAGATACTTCCATCCTCCTACGTTGTGTCCTGTATCGCAAATGATTAAAGGATGAGTGCTAAGTGTTTGCCATCGTCCCATCAATCCTGTGTTCTTGCAAACATTAGTCAGACCCTTTTGTATGTGTTCGGGATGGATAAAAGGGAGTCTCTTGGTTGCACATAAGATGGTACGGAGATTCTTCTTCTGATAGCTGCCTTTAAGTTCGAATTCATATTGGTCACACTCGCTTTTGTCGATCTCTTCAGCAAAAAAGATCGGTGCGTCCATCTCCTTGGCTTTATTCTCAAAGACAGGGCGTGTCTCCTTTGTCGTCTCTCCGATAACAACAGGAACCTGATGCTTGATAATACCGGCTTTCTCACTTGCAATCTGTGCCAGTGTGTTACCAAGAAATTGTGTGTGGTCGAATGAAATGTTGGTGATTATACTAAGAATAGGAGTGATGATGTTCGTACAATCAAGTCGTCCGCCCAATCCGACCTCAATTACCGCTATGTCAATCTTTTCCTCGGCAAAATAATTGAAAGCCAAGGCGGTGGTTAATTCGAAAAAAGAGGGAGATAAATGATGGATTCTCTTGCTATTTAGAAGCTTGAAGTCTTCAACAAACCGGATGACATATTCCTCACTAACGGGAATTCCGTTAACACGGATGCGTTCACGGAAATCAATTAAGTGGGGTGATGTATACAACCCCACTTTATATCCTGCTTCCTGCAATATGCTTGCTAAAGAATGAGAAACGCTTCCTTTGCCATTTGTCCCTGCTATATGAATGGTCTTGAAGTTCTTGTGCGGATGACCATAGTGTGCATCCAGTATCTCTGTTGTCTGTAATCCCGGCTTATAGGCTGAGGCTCCAACATGCTCGAATACTGGAGTGGAATTAAACAGGTACTCAATGGTTTCTTTGTAAGTCATGAAGACAAACGATTAATCCTTAGTTGAAGTAGTTCTTGAATCTATCAAAAATTGATTGTTTCGTTAACGAGTCTCCCTTGAAATTGTCGCTATGACGTAAGTGCTCAAGCGTCTCTTTCTCACTTCTGCTTAATTCCTTAGGAACATAGACACTTATGTTGACGACTAAATCGCCCGTCCCGCTGCCATATCCTTGAACAGCAGGCAAGCCTTTTCCTCTCAGTCGGAGTGTCTTTCCCGGTTGTGTACCAGGTTCAATCTTAATCTTGACCTTCGTCTCTTCGATGGTTGGAATCTCCACTTCTCCACCAAGTGCAGCTGTCGGGAAGTCAAGTAAGAGACTATAGATGACATCTTGTCCGTCACGTACAAACACATCATCTTTCTTTTCTTCGATAAAGACCTGGATGTTTCCGTTGATGCCATTATGCTGTCCGGCATTTCCTTTTCCGGGAACATTCACAACCATTCCTTCAGCAACGCCGGCAGGAATCTTTATCTCTACCACTTCCTCGCCTTTGACGACACCCGTACCTCCACATTCATGGCATTTGTTCTTGATGACCGTTCCTTCTCCATGACAGGTCGGACACTCGCTTTGAGTCTGCATCATGCCAAGCATGGTACGAACCGTCTTTATCACAACGCCTTGTCCATGACATGTCGGACATGTTTCAGAACCGCTGCCGTTTTCAGCACCACTACCATGACAATGACTACAAGTAATATCTTTCTTTACCTTGAATTTTTTCGTGACACCAGTCGCTACTTCTTGTAGTGTGAGCTTTACCTTCAAGCGCAGGTCTGCACCTCGGTATTGCGCATGTTGACCGCTTCCACCTCCAAAGCCACCGAATCCGCCAAAGCCGCCAAACCCTCCGTGGCCGCCAAAGACGTCACCAAACATGGAGAAAATGTCATCCATGGAGAAGCCGCCTCCTGAGAAGCCGCCACCCAAGTTAGGACCGTCAAAGCCGAACTGGTCATACTGCTGACGTTTCTGCTGGTCACTCAGCACACTATATGCTTCGGCTGCTTCCTTGAACTTCTCTTCAGCCTCTTTGTTATCGGGGTTTCGATCGGGATGATACTTGATGGCTATCTTCCTATATGCCTTCTTTATCTCATCTTCTGAGGCATTCTTGCTCACTCCTAATACCTCGTAGTAATCTCTTTTTTGTGCCATTTTGCATCACTTGTATTATTGACCGACTGCTACTTTCGCATGGCGTATGACCTTGTCGTTAAGGGTATATCCAGTCTGAACACAGTCAATGACTTTTCCCTTTTTATCATCCCCCATACCGGGCACCATTGCAATTGCCTCATGGAAATCCACGTCGAAGTCCTTGTCTTCAGTCTCAATCTTATGAACTCCAAGTCCTTCTAATGTCTTGGTGAATTTCTTGAAGATTAATTCCATGCCTTCTCTGATGGCATTGGAATCGTCTGTATGTGTGTCAGCTAATGCCCGCTCAAAGTCATCCAGAACGGGAAGTATGGCTGTAATCGTTTTTTCTCCACCGTTAAGGATAAGCTCAGCTTTTTCCTTGAGCGTTCTCTTTTTGTAATTCTCGAACTCAGCAATAGTGCGAAGGAGCTGATCACGAAGCTTTGCATTCTCTTCCTGTGCTGCTTCTAAAGGATCAACAGCATCTTCTTCCTTGACATCATCCGCAGAACACTCAGATGTCTGTTCTTCGTTTTTCACTTCCTCATTCTCAGCACTTGTGTTCTCCAGGTTCTCGTCTTCAATATTTATTTTCTTTTCTTTACTCATAATATTGATATTAATTTGTTCTGAAAAGCATAATGCAAATAGTGTGCCAAACTATTGATTATACATTCGTGCCTTCTGTTCCTTTATTTGTTCGTCGTAAATATAATCATCATAGGTCATGAGCTTGTCTATCGTACCGTTTGGAGTCAGTTCGATGATACGGTCTGCAACAGTATTGATGAACTCATGGTCATGGGATGCAAACAGGATGTTACCCTTGAACTGGACGAGATTATTGTTGAATGCCTGGATGGACTCCAAGTCGAGATGGTTTGTCGGTGTGTCGAGGATGAGGCAGTTTGCATTCTTCAGCTGCATCCTCGCAATCATGCATCGCATCTTTTCTCCTCCCGACAAGACATTTACCTTTTTCTCAACCTCTTCCTGCTTAAAGAGCATGCGGCCAAGGAATCCCTTCATGGTCACTTCATTTCCCGGACCATATTGGCTGAGCCAGTCGACAAGGTTCAAGTCGCTCTGGAAAAATGCGGTGTTGTCGAGTGGCAGATAGGCTGTCGTGATAGTAATTCCCCATTTGAAAGTACCCGCATCAGCCTGACGGTTACCGTTGATAATCTCAAACAGTGCTGTCATAGCCTTGGGATTGTGGGATAGGAAGACAGTCTTCTGACCTTTCTCAATGTTGAATGACACTTTATCGAAAAGCACTGTGCCGTCTGTATCGACAGCTTTCAGTCCTTCGACTTCAAGAATCTGATTGCCCGGTTCACGCTCCATAGAGAAGATAATCCCGGGATATTTGCGTGAAGAGGGGCGGATTTCTTCAACATTAAGCTTTTCCAGCATCTTTTTACGGCTTGTCGTCTGCTTTGACTTAGCCACATTTGCTGAGAATCTACGGATGAACTCTTCCAGCTGTTTGCGCTTCTCTTCAGCTTTCATTCGCTGATTCTGGGCTTGGCGCAGAGCTAATTGCGAACTCTCATACCAGAAAGAATAGTTACCGGAGAAGATGGTTACCTTTCCAAAGTCGATGTCCACGGTCTGTGTGGAAACCGCATCAAGGAAGTGACGGTCGTGAGAGACAACAAGTACGCATTGCTCCAGATTCGACAAATACTCTTCTAACCATTGTACAGTGTCAAGGTCAAGGTCGTTGGTAGGCTCGTCCAACAGCAAGTTGTCAGGATGTCCGAATAATGCTTTGGCGAGCATCACACGTACTTTCTCGTTGTTTGACAGTTCTGCCATCATCTTATAATGTGCATCTTCCTTGACACCAAGGTTCTGTAAGAGCTGTGCTGCCTCACTCTCTGCCTCCCATCCATTCATTTCAGCAAACTTCAGCTCCAGGTCGGCAGCACGATTTCCGTCTTCTTCGGTCATCTCAGGCTTGGCATACAATGCCTCACGTTCTTTCATGTTCTTCCAGAGTGGCTGATGTCCCATCAGTACTGTATCCATGACAGTGAAGTCGTCAAACTTGAAGTGATCCTGATCGAGGACAGACATACGTTCTCCAGGACCGAGTTCAACACTTCCTTTGTTAGGCTCCAGCTCCCCGCTGATAGCTTTCAGAAGTGTTGATTTCCCCGCACCATTGGCACCGATAATGCCGTAAATGTTGCCGGCGGTGAATTTCATATTAACGTCTTTGTAAAGTACTCGCTTTCCGAATTGGATAGCCAAATTGGTAACCGTTATCATTTCTTTATATCTGCTTTTTAAATTTGGTGCAAAATTACATTTTTTTTATCTAATATTAGCATGTTAGATGATTTTTGTGTATGTTTGCAGTATGAAACGAGCTATTATTGTCGGTGCCTCATCAGGATTAGGCATGGAAGTAACCAAGATACTGTTAAATGATGGATGGTATGTTGGTATTGCAGCACGAAGAACTGATGTGCTGACGGAAATAAAGAATGAGTTCCCGGAAAGAGTTATAACAGCCCATATAGACGTAACAAAAGAGGATGCAGCTGCATCCCTGTTGGCATTGATCTCTGAGCTGGGAGGTGTCGATTTGTATTTCCATGCTTCAGGCATCGGCAGTCAGAACCCGTCTCTTCTTCCTGAAATAGAGAATGCAACCGTCGATACAAATGTGGTGGGGTTTACGAAGATGATTGATGCGATGTATACCTATATGGCACACCATGGCAGAGGACATATTGCCGTCATATCATCCATTGCAGGAACTAAAGGACTTGGGCCTGCACCGTCGTATAGTGCAACAAAAGCATTCCAAAGCACATATATTCAGGCTTTGGAACAACTGGCAAATTCACAGCATCTTCCAATACGTTTTACAGACATCAGACCCGGGTTTGTGGATACTCCCCTCTTAAAGGGAGGGAAGTATCCGTTATTGATGACACCCAAATATGTTGCAAACAAAATAGTAAAAGCCATTTACGCCCAACGCCATGTTCAAGTGGTTGACTGGAGATATTCCATCCTGACTTGTTTATGGAGGTTAATCCCCAATTGGCTATGGAGAAGGCTGGTTCTTGTCAAAGGCGACAAATAGGCAGATGTGTTATTCGTAATGTCTTAATCTGACATCTATATTCTCCTTTTCAAGCAGAGTGGGGAGGGCACTGACATCTGTCTTGCTAAAATGATAGGGGAACAACACTTTCGGCTTGATGATCTTAGCTGCATTTATCAGCTGATCAGTTGTCATCGTATAAGGCTGATTACATGGAAGGAATGCGATATCGATGTCCTTAATCTTGCTCATCTCCGGAATGTCTTCAGTGTCACCGGCAATATAAATCCTCAGTCCGTCTATTGTCAGGATATATCCGTTATCTCTTCCTTTGGGATGGAATTGAGTGTGTCCCGGTGTGGTGTTATATGCAGGGACAGCTTCAACTTTAATCACATCAGACAGTCGGGTGCTGTCACCATTTGCCATGACAAAGCCTTTGCCAAGCATGTCTGCACAGCGTTTATTCGTGATTATCTGAGTGCTGTTCTGGCTTAGCTCGTCAATGGCTGTTTTATCGAAATGGTCGCCATGCTCGTGAGTGATGAAAAGATAATCGGCTTTAGGCATTGCAGAATAATCTATGCTGCGATTTCCAAGCTTGCTGACGGGATCAATCTGAATCTCCTTTCCATCATAGTTAATACGGATGCTTGCATGGACTAATGCATAGAACTTTATCGTTTTACCACCTGGAGTCTTAAAGACATCAATCTCTGTGTTTTCTTTTGTTACAGGCATCTTAGCGTCTGTCCATGCTATATACCCGCCTTTAAGATTGACCACTCTATAACCAATGTCACTGAGAAGGCTGGCAGCATTAGCAGACCGTCTTCCACTCCTGCAATATACAGCAACGGATTTGTCGGTGCTCAGTTGCTTTTTTGCCATCTCTATAAAATTATCTTGTTTTACATCGATGTTGACAGCACCTTCTAAATGCCCGTCTGTGAACTCTTCAATGGTCCTGACATCAACTAACTGTACTTCCGGTTCTTGGATTAGTTGTGCGAAGGCCTTGACATCTGCATTTTCATAATTCTGCTGACTGCATGTTATACCGGCATTTATACCTAAAATACCCAGTAAAAAAGTAATTGCTTTGTTCATATAATTGTTAAGTTAGTAATTATTTATAATAAAAAGAATAATGACACACCAATAACAGAGATGATAGCACCAGCAACACCACGGAATGTAATGGGCTGATGGAAAATCCAGTAGGAAGGGAGAAGAATGAGAATTGGCGTTATGGCCATAATAGTGCTTGCTATGCCTGCTGCCGTATATTGTACAGCCATTAATGAAAAGCCTACCCCAATAAAAGGACCAGTCAAGACAGCAACCAGCATAGCCCAAAGTCCTTTGTGTTCTTTCAGGCTGGATTGCATCTGTCCGGCTTTTCCACTGACCAATAACCAGGCAGAAAAGCAGAATAATCCGGCAACACAACGAATCATGTTAGACGAGAAGGGCAGATATAACTCTATTGAAGGAAGAATGTCTGACGGTACATCTGCCACATAATTGTCTAATCCTATTTTGCTGAATACGAGTCCTATTCCCTGGCCTAATCCGGCACCGATACCGAATAGTATGCCTTTTGTGGGAAGTTTCAATGAGACATGATGCTTTTCATTACGTCCAAGAATGGAAATAGCGATACCAAATAATGTTACTGCCATGGCAAATAATGCAGACCAGGATAGTTTCTGGCTTAACATGAACCATGCCGCAATGGTTGTGAACATTGGAGCTAACGTCATGAATAGCTGCCCATATCGTGAACCAATTGTCAGGTAACTGTTGAAAAGACACCAGTCGCCGAAGAAGTAGCCGATGACACCAGATGCAAGGAGCCATCCCCATGTGAGCTTACTGGCATACATCGGGTAGGGATACCCCCAGATCCACCACATCAAGCATGCTGATATGAGAAGAGCAACAGACATTCTCCATACATTCATGACAAAAACTCCAAGTCGTTTGCTGCCAATTTCACTTGCTATAGCAGCTATTGTCCAGGAGAATGCAACTCCGAGAGAGATAAGTTCACCTATATATCTCATAAGTGTACTTGTTGTCCGTTATTAATTACTTTCTGGTATGCCAACCGTTCATCTCCATTCTTCAAATAGATGATTCCGCAATATGTGAAGCCGTTTTTCAATAATATATGCTGCATCGTTTTGTTATCATCATGTGTGTCAATTCTGATGTTGTCCGTCTTAGAGAAACAAAACTCCAACACAGCTTCCATTATTCCATGCTCAGAGGATTTACTTGCTATTCGATGAATGACATAATAGGGGAGGTCTTCAGCGAGCCATTTCCCTTTGTAGATTGTCTGATAGGTGGGTTCAGGACAAGGCAGGAATGCAAAGGTGCCTACAGGAATACCATTAGAATTCTCCACAATATAGCTATTGCCAGATTCAATATCACTGATGAATGTATCTTCAGGTGGATATCCAACTGGCCACTGATGGAGGTTGCCGTTCTCACGCATATATTCTCTGGCCTCGTCACGAAGGCACAGGATATCTGCAAGATCTTCAATCAATGATTTTCTAATGGTGTAATTCATATTAAAAAGGAGAACATACTTTTGGTACATTCTCCTCATATATAAAATCCTTAAACTACATGTTCATACCACCATCGACCTGAATAACCTGACCACTTACATAGCTTGATAAATCAGAAGCTAAATAAACAGCAGTATTGGCAATGTCATCTACCGTTCCACCACGGCGAAGAGGTATTTTCTGACACCATTCTTTGCGAATCTCTTCAGAAAGGGCCTGAGTCATTGCTGTATCAATGAAGCCCGGAGCAATGGCGTTAGCGCGGATACCCTTAGGTCCCATCTCTTGAGCTATGGATTTTGCCAGTGCAATAAGTCCGGCTTTAGATGCTGCGTAATTTGCCTGACCGGCATTACCATGCACACCAACAACACTGGCCATATTAATGATGGAACCTCCACGTTGACGCATCATGATGGGTACACATGCGTGAATGAAGTTGAAAGCACTTTTCAGGTTCACATTGATGACGGCATCCCATTGTTGCTCAGACATACGAAGCATCAGTCCGTCCTTGGTGATTCCTGCGTTATTAACAAGAATGTCAATAGTACCAAATTCTTCTTTTACCAGCTTTACTACTTCTTCTGTCTGGGTAAAGTCAGCCGCATTACTTGCATAACCTTTTGCTTTAACGCCTTTACTGGCAATCTCTGCTTCCGTAGCAAGCCCGTTTTCATCAATGATAAGGTCTGTAAAAGCTATGTTAGCACCTTCTTCTGCAAACTTCAGCGCAATTGCCTTACCAATTCCGCGTGCAGCTCCTGTGATGAGAGCTGTCTTACCTTGTAATAATCCCATTTTGTGTATTGATATGTTAATAATAAACTACTTGACAGGTCTTCTTCCTAAAGCACCATAAACAACCTTAGCAACAAGAGGCTTACTTGTTTCTTCTGTCATCCCATGACCGATACGGCCATAGATGAACGGTACTTCCAGACCTTTTATACAATAATGTGTGATATCTGCAACCAAATCGATGTCCTCAATGTCAAATTCACCATCAGCTTTTCCTTCAGCATATACACGACGGAACAGTTCTATTTCGTCTTCATCAAAGTTCTTACGGACTTTTTCTACAGTCCAGATGTTCCGGAAAAACTCAGCACGCAGATTACCGTTACGGACAACGGTTTCTTTAATCATGCTTAGATGGGTATAGATTAATTCAATAATCTTATCTTGAGGACGGATTTTTTTTGCAGCTACTTCATCTAGTCTCTCACTGAGACGTTCAAGTTCACTCTCAATGACAGCATAATATACATCTTCTTTACTTTTAAAGTAGGTGTATAGTGTTCTCCTACCTTTACCAGAGGCAACAGCAATGTCATTCATGGTTGTGTTGGCTATGCCATTCTTAGCAAATAATTGCCTGGCGACATCAACTAGTTTTTGTCTTGTTTTCGATATTGACATTTCTTGCTCCTTCCCGAATAGTTAAATTGCACATGGCTATTGTTGTGTGCAAAATTATCATTTTTATTTGAATCCTCCAAATTTCTGCATATTTTTTGAAAATATTTAGAGAATTATTTGTTTAAATCAAAAAAAAAGCATACCTTTGCACTCGCAAAACGATAATATCGCGGAGTGGAGCAGTTGGTAGCTCGCCAGGCTCATAACCTGGAGGTCGCATGTTCGAGTCCTGCCTCCGCAACTTAATGAAGTTGTAACAGTCTCTAAATAAGAATGTTACAACTTTTTTTAATGTGATAACTGGTGCTTAAATAGTTAAACTACAGACTCTTTAAAGGGACAATCTTTACTCATGGATTATAAACTTTCATCACAATATAAACCTACGGGTGATCAGCCAGAAGCTATTGCGCAGTTGACGGAGGGTATTAAACGAGGTGATAAAGCGCAGGTGCTACTTGGAGTGACCGGTTCAGGCAAAACATTTACGGTTGCCAACGTAATAGCTAATTGTGGACTTCCTACATTAATCCTCAGTCATAATAAGACTTTAGCTGCTCAGCTATATGAAGAGATGAAAGGTTTCTTCCCTGAAAATGCCGTTGAGTATTATGTTTCATATTATGATTATTATCAGCCCGAAGCATATTTGCCGGTCACAGACACATATATAGAAAAAGACCTTGCCATCAATGATGAGATAGACCGGCTGCGCTTGTCATCCGTCTCTTCACTGTTATCTGGTCGAAAGGATGTTATTGTTGTCTCCTCTGTTTCTTGTATTTATGGTATGGGAGGACCGACAGCCATGTCCAACAGCATTATCTCTATTAAAAAGGGACAGTCATTAGACCGTAATGAGTTTTTACGAAAGCTTGTAGATGCACTCTATGTCCGTAATGATATAGATCTACAGCGTGGCAATTTTAGGGTAAAAGGCGATCATGTTGATGTCTTTATGGCATATAGCAATAACGTGTTACGTGTGACATGGTGGGACGATGAGATTGAAACTATTGAAGAGATTGATGCAATATCATTCCATCATCTCGAATCGTTTGAAGAATATCACATTTATCCGGCTAATCTTTTTGTCACCTCAAAAGAGCAAACCGAGATTGCAATCAGGAAGATTCAGGATGATTTGGTGAAACAAGTCGATTTCTTCAAGGAACTTGGAGATGACGTGAAGGCACAACGCATAAAGGAACGTGTTGAATACGACATGGAAATGATTAAAGAGTTAGGACATTGTTCTGGTATTGAGAATTACAGCCGTTATTTTGACGGACGAGAAGCAGGTGAACGTCCATATTGTCTCCTTGATTTTTTTCCTAAGGATTTTTTACTCGTAATCGATGAGAGCCATGTCAGCGTTCCCCAAATCAATGCCATGTATGGAGGTGACCGTGCCAGAAAGCAGAACCTGGTTGAATATGGGTTCCGCCTTCCGGCTGCATTTGATAACCGTCCCTTGCGCTTTGATGAATTTCATCAGATGATTCATCAAGTAATCTATGTGTCTGCAACGCCTGCCGACTATGAATTGATGGAGTCGGAGGGAGTAGTGGTGGAACAACTGATCCGTCCCACCGGATTACTTGACCCTGTCATTGAAGTTCGTCCTATTGCCAATCAAATTGATGACCTTACGGAAGAGATTATTGAACGTGTTGAGCGTGATGAGCGAATTCTCGTTACGACATTGACCAAAAGGATGGCAGAGGAATTAACGACCTATCTGCTAAACCATGAAATACGTGCTAATTATATTCATAGTGAGGTAGCTGCATTAGATCGAATAGATATTATAAATGGATTACGGCAGGGGCTCTTTGATGTTCTTGTCGGTGTCAATCTGCTTAGGGAGGGGCTTGACTTGCCCGAAGTGTCATTAGTCGCGATATTAGATGCAGACAAAGAAGGATTTCTACGTTCTCACCGTTCACTCACACAAACAGCCGGTCGTGCTGCTAGAAATGTCAATGGCAAAGTGATTATGTATGCGGATGAGATTACAGAAAGTATGCAGCGGACTATTGATGAGACGGTACGTCGTCGGAATATTCAGATGCAATATAACAAGGCTCACAATATCACGCCTCAGCAAATCGTTAAGTCAATTAGTACTACCCTTAAAACAACGAAAGATAGCAATGTGCTTAATGTTTCCCATAAAGAACTTCATACTGCTTCTGTCGTTGAAAGACCGATGGTTGCCGATCCGATTATCAAACGTATGTCTTCAGACCAGTTGCGCAAGAGCATTGAATATACCAAAGGTCTGATGAAACAGTCAGCAGAAGCACTTGATTTCATTCAGGCAGCTCAATATAGGGATGAGATAATTCGTATGGAAGAGATTCTTAATCATCAGAATGGGTAGCCAATAGCGAAATGCAGACTATGACTGTCTTTAAAGCGAGAAATGTTATAGAATCCTTTCTTGCTTGTCTCGTAGGGTAAGTGAAGTCCTAATCCCCAGTCAAGTCGAAGTATCAGGAAATCCAGATCATAGCGGAGACCTATACCTGTACCCACTGCCAGCTGCTTGAATGCATCTGGAAATCGGAAAGTCATGTCACTATATGTCTTGGTAACTTTTTCACCAATCTCATTAACAGTGCTGATCTCCATGTCCTTCTTTGCCCAAACATTTCCGGCATCAAGGAAGATGGCACCATGTAAATTACCGAAAAGACGTCGCCGATATTCTAAGTTGGCAACAAACTTAAAGTCTCCGTTTTGAATAATGTAGGACATTTGCTTGTGCCCTGGAATGCCGGGGAATGCACCTGGTCCAATTGTCCGTACATTGAAAGCACGAATACTATTGGCACCACCGGCATAGAATAGTTCGGTGAAAGGTGCTGTTTCGCTATTACCGTAAGAAAACAAAAGACCAACATTAACATGTGCAACGAGAGAGGAAACATGTGAGAGATACCATGTCTTGGTAAAGTCGGTCTCAAAGCGAATATGTTGTGAGTATGGGTTCTTAAATAGTTTCTTTTCTTTCTCGTTCCATTTCCTTCCAGCAGCAGCAAAAGCAAGTGAGGTGATGTTACCGGATTCGGACAGTGAGGCCTCCCATCTAATTGGGTTCAAATAGTTTGAGGGACTGGTATATATATAGGTATATCGCATTTCCGGGATAAAATAGTCAGACATCATCGTTCGCATGTAGACATTCTCAGAGATGAGGGTGTCGAATTTCTGAGTATGGCTGTTCATGAACTGATATTTGATTGTGAGGGGAGAGAATTCATGTCGGCTGTTTGCTGATGATTGCCAGCGATATGACCATTCACCAGAGACAATGTGCATTTTATAATAACCGGGACGATAGACGATATCGGTGGAAAACTTTGCTATTGTCGAGCGAGTTGTATAATAACGTCTACGTTGGGTTCTTCTCCCATCTGAGCTTACACTGCGCCTTGTGTTTCCACCAAAGAACGGGGCTATTATGCGTGGGAACTCTATCGATGCATCTGCTCCGTATTCGTATGAATCCCGTGATCCGCCATTACCAGATGATTGCCATTCATAAGATCCATGAACATTGACGTCCAGTTTTTCTCCGCCATGGAAAGCATTTCGTTTTGTCAATCCCATCTTCAACTGTGGTCCCATACGTCCAATTGTCCTGTTGACAAAATTAGTCTCTATGTAAAAATCGTAGGGCCTGTCTAATATACAATTGATGGTCATATCAAGAGTATCCGTATTTATGCGTGGATTGAACTTAATATCTGTCATGGAAAACAATCCCATCGCATTTAGCTTATTGATTGTTTCCTGATAGTTGTCATAATTAAATAGTTGACGGGGACGAAGCCGCATTGCTCCCATTATAACGCGGAAACGTAATGGTGGTTTCCGGTTACTATAACGGAATGTAAACGAACGTCTGCTGACACTATCTGTAAACTCCTGAGTGAAAGACCTCCTAATGCCGATGTTAACTCGTCCGATGTACCACGGATATGTTGCTTCTTCAGGAATGCTGTCAGCTAACTGAAGTTTTATCTTTGCTTTATTGGGTATTGATAAAGTATCTGCAAGGTAGGAAGCATAACCAGCCTGATAATAATAATAACCGTTATTCCTGAATAGTCTGGCAATACGATTACGTTCAGCATCTAATGATGCAACGGTGAATGGCGAATTCTTGGTGATAATAGCATCGTCTGAAGTAGCTGCTATCAGACTGTCTTCATGTGCTGAAAAACCAACATAATTAATCGTATCAATAAGAAACTGTTTTCCTAAATCGACGGTATAGCCTATTTTCTGCTTCTTTGGATTGTGTTGTTGGATTATATCGTAATCCACTTTGGCATGGAAGTATCCATGGTTATGAAGTACCGATTGTGCAACTGAAGCACGAAGGGCAGGGTTCACCCAACTCATAAGAACTGGCTGCTTTCCAAAAGAGCGGGTCATCCATTTTGCAAACTTCGTGTCTTTATCAGAAAAAGCGTTCCATACCCATAGACCATAAGGGAAAGGTGTGCGATAATAGGAACTGCCAAATAATGCACCATTTGGCGCTGTAGCTAATGCAGCTTCCACTTCTTCTTGTGCCGTGACAAAGCCGCTGGTCTTCTCATAGTTCTGATATTTGATATGAGTCAGACCAGTAAACAAATGATCATCGTCAGGAATATTCTTGGTAGTACTACATGATGCAAGAATAATAGTGATAACTGTAAGACCAGATATCAGAAATCGCTGCATCCTCGTAGCATGTATTCTATTATTCTTCATCATTGTTTTCTTTTTTGTCTTCTTTAATTATCTCTGTTTGTCGAGGCAACCATCTGTTTCGTGTTGAATCTCGTGAAACGGGTATCGTCTGTTGCTTCTCATCTTTAAATCTAAAGATATCTTTAAAGTGTTGAAGTGATCTGCGCCAGATAAAACCTCCACCATATTCTTGAGTATATCCGTCAAGCCAGTTATAAACATTGTTCTTGTAGAATAGCGACACATATTTATTGGCGGTATTGTCCAAGCGGTATTCCATAGAGACATTGTCAAAGAAAGACTGGTTTTGATTCTCAATCTCTGCTCCAGAAGAGATCTTTCCACCCACAACGATTTTAAGTCTGTTGTTCCAGAATCGTTTAGCAAACTTAAACGAATAATCCATGTGCGAGTTTCCTGCCATGTCGGTGGTGTTGTCTAAGCCAAATGACAAGTCAAGTGTGCGGAGTGCGTTTCCTGTTATATTGTTGATTTCATTATTTAAGAATGAGCTGAGAGCGGAGTTCATCGTGAAGGCACTTGTGTTTCCATCGGCAAGATACATGCCTGTCGTCAGCATAGATACGGCAAGTTTTCCCCTTTGTTCTTTACTCATAGCTTGCAGTTCTCCATGTAGAGCCATGTCTTCAGGAGAATCAAGGGTGAATTCTAATCCCATATCATTAAGTGTCTTGGTGATGATGACACCACAATCAAAGTCAATGCTCCTGCCAATACCTCCTGCATTCGCAACAGTTGCTTTTGTTCTTTCAATAGCCTTGATGTTCAAAGTGGGATTCATCGGATCCCCTGTAAACTCTATATAACTTCCATTTTGAATCACAAACGTCTTTAACGGAATGATAGGCAGAGAATACTTCATCTCTCCATTGCTCAAGGTATATTTTCCTCGTATCTGGATGTGGTCGGCAGGATTGTATAGCATCCTTAGTGTTCCACCTCCATTTAAATCTATGTAGTTCGTGTGGTCTGCATTAAGAAATGCCATGACATGTGCACCCTTTGAAATGTCCATGGTCAAGTCCATATCAAAGCCAGAAATAGCAGGGCGTGTGATGACGGTTTGAGTAGTATCGCTGAAGTCTGTGAATTTAACCAACTCATTAAGCTGATTGTCGGTTGACAATGGCGAGTCTCTCAGGATATAGGTCATGTCTGTTGAACCAAGGACATCGAGTTTTCCACGCATTCTTAGCTTATCGACTTCTCCTCTCATTGAACCGAAGAAGTTGACAAAAGCTTTTCCGTATGTCTCAGACCTTGCGTTTTCCTTTGCATCAATAATCTGGAAATTATCAGCACGCATTCTCATGTCAAGATACATGTGGTCAAAGTCAGAGAAATCAAAGTATCCATAAGAGGTCAGCGGACTGTCATTATTTGCGTACATGTTGAAGTTCTCGAAAAGGAGCCGGCTGTTCTTGATTGATACAGGATCATTATCAAAACGCAGACTGACACCATACGGAAGACTGATGAGATAGGCAGAATCAAGGAATACTTCACCATTGACATCAAGTTTAGACAATTCGCCTCTTACTGATAGCGTTCCCTCACTATATCCTTTGAATCCTATGATCTGGTTAGGGATAAACCCGTTAATCATTGATAAAGGCATCCTTTCAAGGTCAACATTGGCATTGAGGAATCCTTTTCCCTTCGAATCGTAATCACCTCTTATTGCAGCCACATCATTTCCATTATGATATAGCACTCCGTCAATCTTGTGTATTCCGTCTGATTGCGGTATGTATACAAATTCTGTACTCATGTCACCCATGGGATTCTTTTCGTAAACCAGATTTCCGACCTCAAGGTTTGAAGATACAGACAGGTCTTTTTCTGATTGCATAATATGAAAGTCACCATTCATAATACCAGAAATGTCTGGCATGTATGGAATGACAGAAAGAATTCGTTTCAAGTCAAACTTATTTATAGACAAGGTGAGGTCTTGTAACAACGTAGAATCCTCATCATGTGAATAGACTTGGATTCCTGTGCCATTATCGGCTTTAAGAACCACATCTGCAGAAATGCGCTTGTCATTTCCTAAGAATACATAATTATCTTTATTGATATGGAAGTCGGTATAGCCCAGGATAGGTTCCTTTCCATAATTCCTGAACATGAAGCCGTTGTCTTCTAATGTAGCAGCAACACCAAGTCGTAGTCCGAGATTTCCTTCAGCATCAAAAAGACGGGTTCCCATGTATGTTCCTTTGTCATGAATTGCTCCATCTACGAGTGCATTGAAAGTATATCGGGGATTATGCTCGTTATTCCGTACTTGTGCTCTATATGTTGAGCGAACGGAATCTGATTGAATGGCAAAATTAATGGTGTCGAGCAGAATGCTGTCGATGGTTAACGAGTCGATGTGTAAACTACCGTTTATACCGGCTAATGACGATGTATTCATGTCGAGGTCTACCGACTTAATACCATAGCCGTACTTGTTTAGCATCTTCACGATAAAGTTATTCTTGCCGCTGGACATGTTAATCCTGGCATTCGGAAGAAGACTTCGGAATCGTATCTGGTCGATACTGCGGTCATTATATTGGCGATGCAGCTCATCAGTAAGGTTTTGTCCTGTCTTTAACAGGTCCTCGTAATAACTGTTCGCCTGCATATCTAAATGAAAGTCACCGCAATTGATGTATGCATAGGTGGTGTCAGGACAACTGAAGCCATTGATTGTGACCCTGTCAGGATAATAATGCTGTCTCTCATCTTTTACTATAAGATTGTCGATATATCCTTTCAGCTGATGGCACCGTTTCATGTCGGAATTAAAACTCAGGTTCATAGTGCCGCCGATGACAAATTGACGGTCTGAAATCCCAAGTTTGTTCAAGTCAATATGACTAATATCACCGGAAAGGGTACCTTGTATACGATCTTTGTTGAGAACAGCATCCAGATTTGTTATTCCTTTTAATAAAGGATTATCACTACTGATATTAGCCGATGTCCGACCGTTCTTTAAACTAAGATTTGCATTAATGCGATCAAGGTCATATCCTTGATATTTAAACTGATCAATTTGTGCTTGTAAGTTAATGTTAGTATGAGGTGATTTAAAGTCGAGTCCTTTCCCTTGTAAATCCACTTTTCCCGTAAAAGGACTTAATCCATAATTGGGTGCAAAATGCTGAAGCTGTAATTGGTTGGCGTCGATTTTAGCGGTATATGTCTCTTTGTCGCCATTGTACATAACCTTACCCGATACTTTTCCCTTTCCTTCATTTGCGCGGAAATCAGCTGTATAGTTGTTACCATTTGCCTTAACATTTCCATTCATGGAGATGTTCTTCGGGATATTAATGTCTTTTTTGACATCAGACGGGAGCAGCTCTTTGGCAAGACTCAGATCATGACCTTTAAGTTGGAAATCAACATCAGCCTTGAGCTTTTTCATGTCATCAAGATGAGAAGCAGTACCAGAGGCATGAAGACGGAAGGCAGATGGAAGATTGACATTCAATCCCTTGAAATCTAATCTATCCATGTTTCCTCTTACGACACCATTGACAGACAATGGATAATTGGGCCATTTCTTTCGGAATCCAGGAGGAACGTCTCCCATCATTTTCATCACATCCTGTTTCCCGAGTGACAGATTGACATTAGCATTCAGCTTGCCTGGATTCTTGACATCGAAGGTGTTCATGTCCATATCGAAATCAGCTCTTAAGCGGGAATCGTGAGTCTCGACCAATGCATTCTTTAGTTTAATCTTACCGTCATCCATCACGATATTGGCTGCAACTTGCCTGACATCCAGTCCGCTTTTTTCCTTAAAGGATGCTTTGCGCAAGTTCGCCTCCAAGTGATCTTCTTTGTAAGAAATAGAGTCAGTACTTATGCTTATGTCCTGAAAGTCAAGATGATTGGTATCAAGTCCTTTGCTATAGGTCTTCATCTTGTCGTCATAACAAACGCGGCTCTTATCAATGTCTAATTTCCCTACTTTGTATTGTTTTGTTGACAAGTCGAAGTTGCCGTCCTTGGCACTCAGATTTCCGATCTCTGCATGTATTTGCTGGATGTTGCCCGGCATTGCAACATTAACGGTACTGTTTTTTACATCTATTATATCAGCAACTATTTTCCATGGTGTTTGTGTCTCTGTCGTATCAGGGGGGACGGAATCTGCAAGGTTGATTTCAAGATTTGCATCAGCAAGTGCTCCTTCATCGATACGAATAGTATGATTCTTCAAGTCAATACCATGACTTTTTATCGATAGAGAACCAATATTACCCTTCACACGGGCATCCTTGACAAAATCAGATGTGTTTATCTTTGCATCATGAAAATCCAGCTGATCAATTTCTACTCTCTTCTTTAAAAGAGGAAGCACCTTAACATCTGCAACAATTTTCCCGATATTTGTAATGGTATCTTTCAACTGGGGGATAGACTCATTAGGCTGAATGACCTTTACACCCTCAACACTAAGCTTCAACGGGAACTTTAGTCTCACCTTGTCTACGGATATGTCCATTCCCGTCTTTTCGGATGCATACGAAGATACCTGCTCCACAGCCCAGTCTTGGAACACAGGGATGTAAAGTAATGAAGCACAGATTCCTACGATTGCCAATGGTACGGAAGCGGCTACAAGTCCCCATTTAAGTAGCTTCTTCATCATTCTACGGATGCAAAGATACAAAAAAGTGTGTCAAAAAGCAACTTTTGACACACTTTTAATTGAACTCCTCTTCACTATTTAATGGTATAGAACACTCCTATCGTTCCATAGATGGGGAAAAGCGTCTGTTCCACGGTCTTGAAACTGCTTTTGAAGATACCGTTAAGTCCCCAGTTAAGGTCAACGGACACGCCAAAGTGTTTATGTACCTGCCAGTCGGCACCAATAGCGATACCACACTGGAAGTTACGCATATCATCACTGAAGTCGTAGGTGGCTCTTTCATTTTCCTCTTTTCCCATTGCGACTCTCGGACCTGTTGGGTTTCCCTGGCGTAAATAGCCGTCGAACACGTAGCCGCTGAAATCTTTGTTGATAAGCAATGAAACGTAGGGACCGGCTTTTAACATGAATTTATCTCCCAAACTATAAGTTGCCTCAACAGGTAAGGTGAACATCCACTCTTTTACTTTCTGCTTGATATGGCCTGTATAGACTCCGTCTAACGTGCTCTCACCTTTTTTTACTTCCATGTGATAAGCCTTAGTAGTGGCCTCTGCATCCATTCCTTTGTTCTCAAAATGCAGGCCGACTGATACACCCCACTTTGAGTTGATTGGTTTCATGACATCTGCACCAACCATAAAAGAAGGGGTCAGACTGTATTTGTCAATGCTCCTGATTGTAGCGGGAATACCTATTGGAGCAGTACCTCCAATGCTATAGCCAACTCTTGTCTTTATACTAACATCATCCATTAATCCTTCTGCCATCAGTTTGTTCTGAGCAGGAATGATATTGATCAACGCTAAAAGCAATAATACTATCTTTTTCATCGTGATTGTTCTTTTTAATCTTTTTCAAGGGAAATAACAACTTCATCTATATATAATGTACTTCCAATGGCACCACAGAAGCTAGCACCTTCTTTACTTGATGAGAAAACAAGTGCCAAGTTGTAGCCATATTCTTTCAGTTTCTTTTGGTCAACTGGGGCCACATCTTCAAAGAACATTTCAAATGGTTTCCATTCATCTGTCGGTGGTAAAGAGTTTACGCGGGCTTTACTAACAATGTATTTACTGGTTAAGACGTCACCTCCATCAAGAACGACGGGATTACCTGCGTCATCAATATTTCTATAAAGCACGGCATAGATGTCTGCCTCATCCACCTTGCCTTTAACAACATTTTTCTTTTCATCCCAGTATTCTGCCCCTGGCTTATACTTGTAATAACCTGTAACCCTGAACGGTTCTTCTGGGAATGCATTATCTTTGCCCATCAAGGTAGATTCCAATGCACCTTTTTCTGATAATGCTTTGTTCACATCAAACTTACCGATAAACAAGTTGCCTGCTGCAATGTATTTCTTAAATGCTCCTGCCAAAGGACCGGCATCTAAAGTCTGCATGCGGACACATTTCCCTGAATATCCATTTTCATCGGGTGCAGTTGGATAAGCTTCCGGAGCAGTAGTGCTGTTTCCCATTCCGAAGCCTTGATTTCCTGTAGCCCATATATCCTTCTTTTCTCCATTCTTATCATACTCAAACCAAGAATAGTATTTGTATGAGAAGATAGAGTTAACATCAATTAATTCGTAATTCTCAAAGCTAAACTTTAGTGATGGGAGTTCTGCCTCACGAAATTCTACCTTGTATTGCCGTTTCCATGCTCCATCCTCGGAGGTAACAGTATATATCACAGGACCATGAGTGAAATCCTGTTCAGAACCATTGGCTGGTTCAATAGTGGCACCTGGTGTGATATTAAAATGTAATGGGATTTTGGGCAGAGATATTAAAGATTTAACCGTAAAGGTTATCTGACTACTACTGTAAAGTATGTTATCCTTACGCATGTCGGTTTCTGGTTGGAAGAAACAAGATTTGTACGTGTCACCTTCAACCCATGCACTTAAAATGTCGCATTCTGTGTTCTGAGGTTCATCCTTGATACAGGATGATAAAGCAAGGATGATTGTGAGAAAAAATAATGAATAATACTTCATGCTAAATTAATTGAGTTATTGAATGAGAGTGCAAAGTTAATAACAATTTCTTAGAACCATGCATTTTTATGAAAAATGTTGCAAAACTATAGATGTAAATCAATTACTTTCCCCATTGAAAACATATTCTTTGCGATTTCTAAATGTACTCTTTACAACTCGTAAATGTATTCTTTACAACTCGCAAATGTACTCTTTACAATCTGCAAACCTATACTTTACTCAAACTAAACGGTTAGGTTCATCCACTCCGATTAGTAGAGAATAGGTTGAATATTTAGGGACTTTAGAATCCATTTCGCAATTTCAGTCTGACGGATAGAGTCTTGACGACCGGGTGTTACGCCTGCTCCATAGGCAATAAGTGTAGTTGCATCTTGTCCGCTGATAAAACCATGTGTTCCACCTTTTCGTTGAGCAACCACTTGTCCGGTACGATTGTTTGTTACCGATACCCCAACGACTGGTTCTAATGCCAACACAGCTGCTGGATCAGCACCTTTGGCAATCAGTTCTTCTTTCTCGGCAATCCGGAAGAGGCTTCGTTCGTTTGTCGGGAGATTATCGAGTAGTCGTCGGATTTGCCGCAATGTCTTCTTGTCGTTATGCTTGCGAAGATAGAGGAAACTGGTGTTGCCTCCAGCATAGAAACACGCTTTCCATTCACCACCGGGTTTCTCGCTTAATAATCCGGCACGTGTTAACCATACATTAGGACTGATGGTCTGGCTATAGTCGCAGAATCCATGATCGCCTGTTACTATAATAAAGGTACTGTCAAGCCGGTGTGTCAGTCGCAGGTTTTCTATAATGCTTCCAACGGCATGGTCTGCACTACCCATGTCCTGTAATAGTTGCTGGCTTTGTGTACCTAACGCATGCTGGCTATAGTCGGTTGTGATTAAATGGATAGTCATCAGTTGGGGCTGATAATGATTCATCAGATAGTTTGCCATGGCAGCAGTTCTTCCGTCACGTAGAAAAGAGCCGGCTTGATATGTAATCGTGTCAAGTTTTCCACAAGCATTCTGCTCAAGTTCGTCAAGAATTCCTTTTGGCGTACAGGATGGCTTGATATATTCCATCTGGTCACAACTATAGTCGAGTGACCAGAATTCAGGGACATTATAATCGATAAATGGGCTTCCAGTAGAGACAGGCCAGAAGAGAGAGGCTGTTTTCATTCCGGCTTCATGTGCATGTTGCCAGATTGTCGGTACGGCAATGCTATCTGCATACCAGTAGCTTATTCTGGCGGTATCTTTGTTCCATAGGAACGGGCGATTGTAGAAAACACGATGCTTGGCAGGCACTTCTCCTGTAACCAATGTGGTATGCGACGGATATGTAGCTGCAGGCGGAATACCGATAACCCGGTTGATACGCAGTCCGTCACGACTCATCATCTTTAAGAAAGGAGAAGGCATCATCGGGTCGTCAATCATTTCTGAACGCAGGCCGTCAATGGTTATTAGGATTACATAATAAGGATTGTCCAGTGGCCGTGCCATAACCGTGTGTGTGATGATTATCGATAATAAAACCATCAGGAACCTTTTACGGATAATACTCATGTTCATACTCCTAATTGTTTAATAGTTATTCAAAAGGAACCACATCAGCAGAATGAGAGTTCTCAACGATTAATCGGTTCATGTTGTATTTGATGGTGACGGTCTTATCCTCCTTATTTATAATAAAGTCATCCATTCCACCATTCTTCGGTACAAAAGCAGGTATCCATGCTTCTGTGTATTGTGCCCCATTGGATACATGGGCAGCTTCGACTTCGCACAGAGGAAGACGAATACCTAAGTCGGCAGGACGTCGCCCCTCTGCAAAGAAGATTTCCTGACGCATCAGGTAAACCAGTTCTAATGCACTGTCATGAGTATTGACACCATCAATCATCGCCTGTGTCACAGAGGTTCCGGAGATGTAAGGAATTGAAATCAGGAATGGGGGACGACGATCTATTATCAGTCCTGCCCGAAGTGAGTCGGTTGAAGAGGCTTGCACCAGAAAAGTAGGGTCATTCGGGTATGTTTTCAGACCTCCATTGTAGCGACCTTCAAGCTGGTCGTTAATCTCTTTTTGTATCGGGCGGTTCTTAACGATTCTCAATAAAGCTGATAGCTGGGCTTTAGCCTCAGATAGTTTGTTCTCTGCCAACGCTGCTTCGGCAAGAATGAGATAGTTTTCTTCTGCTTTAGCAATTGTAATAGGACACTGGTCAGTGCTATTCAACTGAAAGTATTTAGGGTCGAGAAAGTCAAGGCGGGGGAGAGGTTGGAACCAGTCGCTCCATATTGCTTCCTGAGCGCGGTTAAGCACACCATTCTTATTGTCAAATTGAACTTGACGATAGAAAGTGTTGGATATGGATAATGCTGAACGGGCATGGTTTACAGCAAGTTCACGATTGCCCAAACGGTATGCAGCTCTGGCATATAAAGTGTGTATGAAAGCACGGTCCTCATTATTTTGTGCCAATGGAAGCGCTTCGTCGAGTACCGTCATAGCTTTCTTTAATTGTTCTTCCCATTCTACGACTTCTCCACCATTCTCAACTGGAAGTGCCCGGAAAAAGTCACCGGCAAGCAGGAATGAATAAGCCTTGATGTAAAGTAAGTGGAAGCGGTCTGCATCTGTAGTGTTCGGGTCTGCAGATGCGACCTTTGTCAACCCATAGTCAGCCATTTCGCGTAAGGCGCCCACATGTCTTTGTAGATTGGTGACATCGGCATCGGTGTAGAGCAGTTGTGGTATATCGAAAACCTTACTTGAGCGTGTGTAATTATTAAAGTAGTTATCCGAAAGAATCTCCATCAGTTCCACAAAGTCGGACATGTGGAGTGCAAATTCTTTTTCTGTTCCGTTAACCCATGTTTCCATCGGATTGTCAGAATCAAGAAATGAAGACTCATCAACATTAGGATTGATGATTTCATCTGGAGTAACCAAACTGCAGCTGACCAAAAAGAATGCAGCTATTAACATGAAAAAATATCTCAGTTTCATTATTCTTCCTTTTCTTATTGAAAACATAAAAAACTAAAAACTTACTTTTGCCGTAAAGACATATTGTCTGGGCAGACTATAGCTGCTATAATTCAGTCCACCAGTTGCGATGGCTCCTTGCGTTCGTGCTCCACTCAAAACGGCCTCAGGATCAACACTGCTACTCGTCCACGAGAATGGATTATACACATTGAATGCCAGATTCAATTCACGAATGATATATTTGGGGAACTGGAACACATAGTCAATGCCGATGTTACGTATTTTGACAAAGTCAGCTTTCTCCACGAAGAAGTTGGTGAAGTTCAACCATGACTGTGCTTGTGTAGTTCCACTTAAAGCAGCATCGGGAACCGCATCATCCTTAATGCCTTTGGCAAATCGGAATTGACGGTCGAAAGAATGGATATAAGCTCCAGTTTGATAGTCGCCAGTGAGATTGAAGGTCAGCCGACGCCAACGGGCATTAATTGAGAAATTGCCATATACAGTCGGGATGGTGCGTCCCAGGTCTTGATTGTAAAGCGTTTCCTTCACCGTGTTATCAGCATTTAAAATCGTGGCAGTACCACGAAGGAAGCCTACGGATTTTCCTTCTTCCACAACGGTTATAATTGTGCGTGAAGAAAAACCTCCGATGGCAAAAGGTACAAGACCTCCAGTAGAGAGCACTTTATTGTCATTGGTGTTGATAGACGTCCGACAGCTCAGTCCCCATTCTCTTGTGTTGATGATATTAAGGCCGACGTACATTTCTATACCCCGATTTCGTATTCTGCCAATGTTTGCAAGATATGAACTGCTCTGACCTGATGAAGGTAATGTGGGTACGTTAAACAACGCATCTTTGGTAATTGCATAATAATATGTAAATCCAAGGCTCAGCACGTTATGGAAAAAGTCACCTTGAAATCCAAATTCATAAGAACGCTTCTTCTCTGGTCCAAGATTTGGATTGCCAATTTTTCCGAAAGTATTAGCCTGTTTGTCAAGATACGAACTCGTTTCGACGGTACGCATGTATTCGAAAGCTGGCGGGTAGCTTCCGGCAACTCCATAGTTAGCCATCAGTTTCAGTGAGTTCACCCATTTGTTATCAACCAGCTTCTGCATCCAGGGCTCTTCAGAGACGATGTATGACATTCCAATCTTCGGGTATACCTGCCAGCCTACCTGATCGCCAAATGCGGTGTTGTAGTCCATACGTAGACCGAGATCTAAGTAATAACGATTGAGTAATCCGAAGTTGTCTTGGAGATATGTTCCGTAGTTATGCAGTGAACTCAACCATTCATCAGCATAGATTGAACCGGCACCAGTCATGATGCGGGCACCATCGCGAACATTTTGTCCTTTATAGAAACTCTGATGGTCATGACTGCTGAAATACTGGAATCCTCCTGTCAATATGTTGCTTATCAGTTCGTCTTTGAAGAATTTCCATTGTCCATTAAGCTCACCGGTAATACCATAATAGTTGCGGTCATAGTTTGAGACACTACCTGCATCTGCAGTACCCGCAGGTTTCATCTGAGTATGGATGAGGTATCGGTTGGTCTCGACAAGTTTATCGGTGTTATAACGATAGTCAAGTCCAAGCGTCGCATGGAACGTGAGGTTGGCAAGTGGAGTAAATAAGAGTTGCTGGGAAGTCTGAAAGCGCTTCACTTGCTCTTTGTGGTCTTGCATGTCCTCTGCTTGTGAGACGAACGACTTCATCATCGCATATTCGTATGGGGTGGCTTTGTCAATATCTGCGGGAAAATTCCTTTGTTCACCATTCTCTGTTAGATAGGTGAAGTTGGCTGCTGCGCTTCCTTCTGTAAACCAAAGACCGGTGTAGTAGCCTTGATTGCCATTTCGGTTACGCTGAAATTCATCTGCGACATAGCCAAAAGAATTCGTATATTTAAGTTTTGAATTCATCTTGATGGATGTTCCAAAACGAATATCGTATTTCTTCTGTTCGTTCCCATTGTGAATGATGGTTCCTGTGTTATGGCTCATGCTGGCTCCAAAAGAATACCCCATGCGTTCTGTCCCACCAGAAAACGAAATGCCATACTTCTGTTGAAAACCTGTTTGATGAAGTAATTCTTTAGTACGATTGAAATGGTAGAATTGTGAGTTGGCAACATCCCAGCCTATCTGACTAATCACAGATGCGTGAAAACTACCATTGCCATGATTCTTGGTGAAAATCTGGATTACTCCATTGGCTGCATCAGAGCCATAGAGGGTGGTGGCTGCTCCTCCCGGGACATATTCTATATGGTCGATATTCTCCATAGGAATATCTCCAATGGCACTTGTAGCTGCTGTTTGTCCGTTGATATTGCCGTATGCATTGTTCATCACATTAAAAAGTGACGAGCCTGTGTTCAGATTATCCACACGCACTCCATCTACGTAAATGACAGGTGTGGAGTTTGTGAAGGCAGAAGAAAGACCTCGTGACTTAATCATGGATGTTGTTCCAGGCTGTCCATTGGTCAGAGTAATCTGCACGTTGGGTAATGCATTCTGCAACATCTGGTCAATACGACCTGTAGGAAGGCTTCCCAGGTCTGCAGAAGAAAGCTTTGTGATGTTAGAAGAAAGACGTCTTTTTGAAACAGCTACTCCCTGACCCGTTACAACGACCTCATCTAAATCTTTATTCCAAGTAAATGATGAGTCAGTAGGGGTGTCTAATGTCTGTATGGCATTCTCTTTATCTGCCTTAATACCGATAGGCAAAAGAAACAATACAGTACATACAAATAATAATTTGCGCATCCTGTTCTTTTTACTTTAAAAATACTATCTTTAAACCCTTTTCTTTTTTAGCGTGCAAATGTCGCAATTTTTTATGAATAGGACAAGTTTTATTCATATTATTTATCATATATCAATATTTTTGAACAATTAGACGATGTCGTAATGAATAATTCTCATTATTTGTTTTGTTATTCTGTTGTTTTGTTTTTTGGACCAAATGATTGTTATTTTGAGAAAAATAGGATATATGACCACGTAAAATGAAGGTGTGACACCTGTTTTTTCCTCGGACAATGTTATTATTCCCAGCAAATTATTAGAATTCCATTATGCTTCTGAATGTCACCGACGATTCATTGCTATGTACCAGGATTTTAGGGCGTCCTTATCGTTTCTATTAGCTGATATGTGCTTTTTATTGTTTCGATGGACGAAAGGATGTGGGTTTCATGTCCCTCTACGGCATCGGCAAATGTTTGGATTTCGTTGAAGTAACCTTGAGAGTGTACCTGGTTATTGGGGAGCGTAGGCGTGAAGTTGTTGCGATTGTAGAGTTGTTCGATGGTCTTATAGTACGGATGTACTTTATCGAAAGGAATGCCGAGTATGGTTGAAGGACTTGCCTCGCAGGTAAGTTCATCCATCTGAGAAAGGCGGTAAATGCCCTTTGATGTACAGACCTTGAGAGATTCCTGAGCGGCTCCCCATGAGTAGTTGGTGGAGATTTCGAGGGTACCGGCAATATGGGGATGACGAAGCATGAGGATGTAGGAGTTGCTGGCGACCCGATGACATGCAAGGACTTCAGGCTTGCCGAAAAGATAAGTCACGAAGTCGAGAGGGTGGATGTATAAATCGAGTAGGGCATCGCCCTCTGGGATGGCTCCCGTAAGGTAATGGAGATCGTAATTGACAAGTCGCTCCTTAATTAGTCGTTTCCATAGGATTTGAATGGCTGGTGCATATCGCTTTTGAAGTCCAACCATGACGGCTGGTGAGCCATAGAGCCGTTGAAGATCTATGAGTGTGTTGAGTTCGTTGAGTGTCTTGCAGGGAGGTTTTTCGATGAACAATGATTTCCCGCTTTTCAGTACTCGCGACGCGATGGAGAAGTGAATGGCGGGTGAGGCAGAAACGAATATCCCTTTGACGGTTTCATCTTCGAGGATGTCATCAAGTGAAGTGGTTGCTGTCACATGAGTAAATTTTCCTTCTATCAGCCTTGCTTTCCTTTCCGATGTGACACAGATGTATTTCAATGGTATGCCAAGGTAGTAAAGCACAGGATAAAGATTTGTCAGCGAATGCTGTCCTATGCCTACGAAAGCATATTGATATTGGTACGTTTGGGCGAAATAATGCTCTGTACGGAGACGTTTGTATCGGTTTATCAGTTTTTGTATCATAATTTCTTAAGATATTGGTGATAAGTTATGTGTGGGTCTTCAGTCCATTGGTACGGTCCATAGAACTTCTCGATGAGGCGTTTGGGTAGCAGTCGCTCTATGTTACGAACGAGGATGATGTCATACTTGCGATGGAAGTTGATCCAGCAGCCGTTACAGTTCTTGGAATATAGACATTGCGTATGGCACGACGTCTTACCGTTGAAAATCTCGTCAAGCGTCTGACGGTGGATATTCCCCAGCACAACATCAAGGTTTTGGCAAAGCGGTACATCACCGTTGCTGTGAACGACGAGGCTGCTCATGATACTCTGACATCGTAGTCGCAAATATCCGTTACGCCATTTGTCGTAGAGAGCCACAAAGTCGAAGTTCTCAGAAGTGGAACGAAGCCTCGCCCCCGACCCCTCTCCAAGAGGGGAGGGGAGTATATAGCTTTGCTGCTGTATTTCCGTCGGGGGTGAGGCTACCATATAAGCCATTGTACCATAGATGCCGATGCGCACGTCCACTTGATAGTGATTTGCCACATCTATAACGAAGTCCATATCATCAAATGAGTTCCATGGCGACAGGCAGAACATCAGCGACAGGGGCACTTCATTCTTCAAGGCTTCCACCACTTCGATAACTCGGGCGTAGCCATCGCGCCCTCGCATCCGTTGATAAGTCTCGCGCCCGCCGTCGAGAGAGACGTACAGATGCCGGGGCTGATAGAGACGGACGGCATCTATGACACGGCGGGACGCAAGACAATTGGAAAGCAGCGTGTAATTAGGGTGATGTTCGCGGAACCATGCCATAATCTCCGATGCTTGTGGATGGAGGATAAACTCACCCCCTTCCAGACCTACTGTGGTCTGTCTGGTCACGCATCGGCTTAGCATGATTTGCTGAATGTCATCAAGTGACAAGTGTTCCACTGGCTTCTGCCAGATATTACAATGCTTGCATCGGGACTGACAAGCTGTTGTTGAGTAAATCATCAGTTGCGACAGTCTTTTGTGGTGAGGCCGCATGATGTTGTTCAGATAAAGATAGCCATTGTAGGCGTAGTCATAAAATGAATACATTGCTATTGTTCAAGTTTCTATTAGAATAGTCCGTCATGCAGGGGGAAGACTGCATGAGGGGCAGCCCACTTGAAGCATTTGTCTGTTATTTCGTTATTTTTAACGTCAGAGTGAGTCCTAATAGAAAAGATTTGTGTATTTTTGCCCCTGCAATTATAAAAAAGAAGAATATGGCAGACATGACAATTAATATGAAAAGAACTATTCTGTTAATCATGCTTGTAGTCCTGACAATGGGCGTAGCGGCACAAAGTGCAGACAGCACTCGTACTGATAATGACAACTCGGAGATGAAATCCTTAGTGGGCGAACTGTTAAAACAGAGCCCTCAGTTCCCGGGTGGTAAGGCAGAGATGATGAAATTCCTATCGAAGAACGTGAAGTACCCGGAATTGGCTGCTGCCTATGGTGTGGAAGGAAGGGTAGTCATGACCTTCTTCGTTGAGAAGGACGGAAAGATCAGCGACATATCTGCCCACGATTGTACGATTCAGCGTTTCAATACGACAAAGTTCGGTCAGGAGACTGAGGCTCGGCAGAAAGAATTAAAAGAGCAGTTTGCTTTGTTGTTTGCTAAAGAAGGTGCTCGCGTCATTCGTAAGATGCCGAAGTGGGAACCGGGAAGGCACAATGATGAGCGTGTAAGGGTGAAATATAATCTGCCTATCCAGTTCTTAGATCCGAACAAATAGCATTTAATGTTTAAACAATAACGGCGCACCCGAACTTCGGGTGCGCCGATTGCATTCAGGGATGTCAGTGCCGTAGCTTTCCCTTGCTTTCCAGATAGTAAGTGAACAACTCCCATTGTCCGGCATTCTTTTGGATGTTTGCCTGAGTGCGCTCGTCATTGATGAACTGGAGAGGATAGCAGTCGTGCAGATAATAATGCCCATGACCGGGGTCAGTAATCACATCATAATGCAAGACGAGGTCGGTATATACCCTACTATCCCAATCGGTGACGAAACTACTTACCACAAAAAGAGCATCATAACCCAGATAGAAATAGATTTCATGGAATGGTTCCAAACGCTTATAAAGCGGTTCTTCCATTTCACGGAATTTAATTTCGCGAGTAGTTACATTGAACCATTCAATGTCGTCTTCATTGAAAAGTACATCCACACCAGCATGTATTTCTGGTTGCGTGAAACTACACGCAAAGAGCATCGTTTTAGGTGCAGGACAAATAACAAAGGGTTTCTCTGGTTCGTAACCATCAAGACTACAAGCAGTCATCGTTATGCTGGCTATGGCTATCGCCATCATCCAAGCGAAAGACTTGTTATGTTTCATTTTCTTCAGCATTTTATTTACCGTCTTTATTTATATAGTCCGTCAAACTACCAAAAGACTGCACGGCTACCACGTAAATCTTATACCTAAAGGTAAGGTGAACGAGAATGGATGCTCCGTATGATAGGTCTCGATATTGCTCTTTGTGGGGATGTAGTATTGCAGGCTTGGCTCTATGAAGAAGCCGATGTTGCGTGTCAGATGGTATTGCAGGCCGAGTCCAAAGGTGGTAGAGAACTGCCATGGAGTGTGGATGGTGGTCTTGTCGCTGGTCTCATGTTGCCCAAACACATAGTAGTCGGAATGGAGGATTGAGCGGACGGGGATTTCGGTGATCAGACCGAGACTGCCATAGAGACTCCAAAGCTTGGTGTCGTACATGTTGTATATTCCTTTCACGGGTATGCCAAGGTAGTGGATGGTCTGCTGCTCGCGGATAGTGTTGCCGTCAGTTCCCATCTCGAAGTCGGAGTTCAGACGGCTGTAGCTGATGCCAGACTCCAATCCGAAGCGGTTGTCGAGCTTGTACTTCAACGCCAACGACCATGTTAAAGGCATACGGTGGTGACTTGTACGCAAAATCTTGTCATCACCAGGAAGGTTGGCATTGCTCAGGGCGATGCGCATGATGATACTTCGGGTCTTGTCACTTACGACATTAGGATTATTTGCCAGATAGATGGCATAGTCCGTCCAGTTGTCTATGCTACTCGGAACGACGTATGTAGGTCCTTCTCCAGGAGAGTGTTGGATTTGCGGGTCGATATATGGCTTATAGGTGAATGGCTGGTTGTAGCGGTTCTGCTCGTCGAACTGTCCTGCGTATGCCAGTTCCAATGACCATCTCTTTTCGTCATTGGTGCCTGTGACTTGCTTGTCGGGGAATATGTCGGCAATGTCGTAATGCGGTATCTCCATCTTGCGTACAGCCTTTATCGTGTCGTTCGCTATAGAGTCAGTTTCCATTTGCTCCCGGGCTATTATATTAGATAGTGTATCAGATGTGACAGAATCCACAGCCTGGGCGATCACCGCTTGTGGGGTGTCTGTAGCAATGACGGTTGTACGATGCACTGGCTGATGCACAATCACAGGCTCTTGTGAATGCTCTGTCTGAGCGTCTTGCTGCGATTCTTTCGGCGTATCTTTCTGCTTCGCCACAATTGGCTCTTCATCCTTGATAGCAGTATCTCCCTTTCTGAGCAAGAAGAAAGTAACAGGAATGAGCAGCATCAGAAGCACCGCAACCCAATAGTGCCGCATCATCTTGCGCAGCATCTTCTTTGCCCTTGCCAGTTGTGACGATGATGAATGAGGTTCAATGCCCAGCATCTCGGCTATCTCCTTGTGCGACATTCCTTCGAACACCGACAGCCGGAACACTTGTCCGTAGCCTTCAGGTAGTCGGTCAATCATACTGACCACCTCGCTCATCGGGACACCTCTCACACATTGAGAGAATTCGGCGACAACGAATCCTTCATCCTCCGTGGCAATCAGCTCGGCCTCGTTAGTCTCGTCAAGCGAAACCGTCGGGAAAGCCTCTAAATGATCCTTGCACTTCGATGCTACGTTTCTCGTGATGGAGGTCATCCATGCCTCTGCCCGCCGTACATCGCGCAACCTGTCAAACGACGTGAAGATAATAATGAATGCATCGTGCAGCACATCGTCCACCGTCTGCTCGTCGCTGATATAACGCCGACATACGCCTCTCATCTGCCGGGCGTATGCCTTGTACAGTTCTCCGAGGGCATCAGCGTCCCCCTTTCTGCATCGTTCTATCAGCCGTGTTATCTCCATCGTCAACATAATGTCTCTATCTATATAGTACTATGATAAACGAAAAGACTGCATCGTTACGCATTTTTTTTACTTTAAAAATGCAATGTTCCGGCAAAGGTTTGTGCCTGTCCTGCCATTTTCGACAAAGGCGGGCAGGATGGTGATGGTCATGGTGTGGCGAGCAAGGCGTATGGAATGTCGTCGCATAACATAGAACAAGCCATTTGTGCGTTTGATGATTCCGTAGAGTGTAATTGTGTTGGAGGGTCTTGCTTATCTGAACTGCCTGGTTGTTCATGATTGTGCGCAAGAACCGACCGAATTGTTGTAGGTTTTGCATACTTAGTGACTATACGCGTCAAATAGACGGTGTCGCGAATAGTCGTTGTTTGTAGGATGGTGTCGTGTTGCACCTGGATATTTTGTGCCAAGGGCAGAGCGTCGTGTTGGGACATCTTGGCGCAAACGCCATAACCGGCAATGAAACTAATGATACTGGCGGCAACGGCTATGGCGGCAACTATACCACGATTTTTTCGATGGCGAGGTTGCCATGGTTCTACGTTTATTTGACTATCAACAATCTGACGCTGACGACGGGCCGACTGGATAATCTGTTCGTTAGTGATTTTCATATCTCTTTAGTTTTTTACGGATGATGTTCATTGTCTTATGAAGGCGTGATTTGACGGTCCCTTCAGGGATTCCGACAATCTCGGCTACTTGTGGGATGGTCAGTTCTTCCTGATAATGAAGGGAAAACAGTTGGTGCAATGGCGGAGGCAACTCAGACAATGCCTGTGCCAGCGCATCGTCGAGGGCGGCTGCATCCAACTGAACTTCTATCTGTTCATCGCTAATAGGTTCTGCATCGAGCGTTGCCAATAGCTGTGTCTCGTATGCATTGCTACGATAATGATTGCGGCAGATATTATAGGCGATGGTGAAGAGCCACGTGCTGACGTTCTTTCCCTCCTGATAGCGGTTGCGTGCTTCGTAAACCCGAAGAAAGACATCGTGGGTGGCATCGGCAGCCAGTTCCTCATCACCACCTAATTGCAGGAAGAAGAACCCTTTCAGCCTACGTGCAAAGCGGTGATACAACTCTTCGAAAGCCGCATCATTGCCAGCTTTTGCCCGTGCCATGAGTTGTTCGTCGGTCAGTTGGCGTAGAGGTTTCAGATGGAAGATTCTCATAGCCTCAATCCTTGACGGGTTCTGTCTTCAGGATAACATGAGTGGGAATCGGTTCGCCTGTCAGATAATGGAGTCCATCTTTCTTGCTGAACTTGCCATAGAGTCCCGTGAATGACTCGTTGTATCGGACGGTTCCTTCTTCCACCTCATAATGCACGCCCTGTTCATTCTCCACCTTGTGGATGTTAAACACTTTGTTGCCAAGCAAGAATCCCTCATCTTCGGCTTCCATCTGAGCCAGCACGTCGTGATACAGATGGTTCAGCCAACGGAAACGGTCAGTGTCGTTCTTCTTATAGTAGGGCAGAAGGTCTTTTAATAGAATGAGGTAATGGAAAGAGAGGTAACTGTTACGTCTGTCCGTCTCAGGCATGAATGAGAAACGCAGATAGTCCAGCAGGTAGCGTTCTTCCACATTGCGCCGTTTCACGCTAAGGTTATCGTACGGCGTGGCAGAATAGCGGATGGTCAGTCCCTCATTGTAGAGGTATTGCTTCAAGTCCTCGGGCACTCCTTCGCCAAATAGCAGCATGGAGATACTGTTGGAAGACAGATAGACGGGGCGCTTGACGTTGGCGAAGATGTAACGAAGCAGTCGCTCAAGTCCCTTAAAATCATGGAGATTCCGACGCAGACTATCGGCGATCTGAGGGGAAAGTCCCATTCGTCGGATACATCCGCTAAGAAAAGGAGAGTAGTTGATGACAGATGCTTCATTATAGAGAATCTTGTCACGATGCACGCCCTTTACCAGTTGCAGGATAAGCTTCCCAATGACGTTGCCGTTATGTTGTCCCAGATAGACGGCTCCCTCGTCCATGCCTTGCAACTCGTTGTAGTGGTATTGCAGTTCATCAGCCGGATAAAGGCCGTTCTCGTAAAACTTAGTGAGCAGACGGGTGAGCCTTACGGTGTCCAGATTACTCATCAGATAGCCCGCCCATTCCTCGTAGTCGTAACGAGCCGCCTTGTCAGGTATGAGTTCTATCACGCGGTTGGCATAGTGAGTGGACAGTGTATCTGGCATATCGTCAGGGTTCTCATATTTAAGCCATTCGTAGGAACAGTCGTAGGCACAATAGTTGAAGGTGTAGCTGTCGGGGATTGCCTGTTCCATCCTACTCATAAAACCAACCTTACGACGCATCTGTAACTGTGCTTCGAATAGTTCATCTTCTGTCTTGTAGTGCTTGGAATTCACCAGGAACCGATTCTCGTAGGTGTTATAAACCTCATACAGGTTGCGCCACGCCACCTCGTCCTTCGGGTGTTCTATGGTGTAATTGTTCCAGTAGTTATACATGCTATCCAACTTCAGGCTATCTGCCATGTAGAGAGCGGCATCCCGCCTGATCTGTTCCGTCTGTCCGGCGCAGACTCCCGTCATCATCATGAAGGCAATCAGCAGAGTCATCTTAATACGTTTCATTCTTTATTCGTGCTTTGTTTTGACAGCATACACACGAAACGGGAAATCGTTCATTTTATTTTCAATTATTCACGGTTATCATCATTGTATTCTTGTTCGTCTCGTTTTATCGGAAAAGGCACGAGGCGCATCGCTGCGACTCATGCCATGTCCCGGGTTTATTGAAAAAAAGTACCTGTTTATATTCAATGTCCATTTGTCAAAGAATATTCGAATTTTACCCCGAAATTAAGGGCATCTTTCTGAACAAAAATATTTTTGGTCGAAAAGAACGCGTTTTTTGATGTTTTTCGTAACGTGTTGATTGATAAATAATTATACGGCTATTAACCTGTAATCTCTCGGTTCACAAAATCCGAATTTGCGAAAGCTTAGGTTTTGTCGCACGAAAGACCATGTTTCGTCGTGTGAAAGGTCATGTTTGAGGCGATGAAACATAACCTTTGGCGCGGTCAAAGGTAAGGTTTCGTAGTGCAAAACCTAAGCGATGGCGGAAGGAGGAATTAGGAAGGAGGAAGCAATTTGTGGTTTTTACAGTTTTTAACTTCTCTTTCATCACTTTTCCCCGACAAGTTTTTGTAAACATTATTGACTATAATGCCGTGGGCATTAGACAATGGTAGCCAGCCATACAGTTGTCCCCTTGGGGACTACGAACCAACGGTCACTGTTCGCGAAGCGAGGGAAAGTAAATGGCTGGTGAAGGAATTGTCCCCAAAATACCAGCCTTCCTTTATAGTAGGCGACATGATAAGCCCTTGTCCCTTGCATATCAGCAAGGTTGTATGTTGTGTGGTGTCGCTTCCCCAGCCATTTCGAAACACCTACAAGGCGTTTCTGTATGGCTGGCTACTTTTGTCTGATGCCGCTAGCATCATTTCTTGTAAATAAGAATAAATTATTCTAATCGAAAAACTTTCATTATTACAAAAATAATTATATCTTTGCAATGTGATTGGTAACCAGAAGTTGAACCTATTTAATCCGTATTTAAGAAACAGACAACAATAACGAAGTAGTGAAACGTATTAGGGGAATTCTGTCGAAAAGATCTGTTTCCCCTTATAGAGAAACTATAAATTATTCAAGATATTATTAACTCTGCGTTTTCTGCTCTGACACTTTAGGGTTTACTTGGACTTTTAGTCCTTGTTCTCACACTGTAAATACCACCAATATTTGTACAAGAGGACAAGCGACGAAGGTTCACGTCCGTTGGGCGTGAACTGTTCGTGCTTCTCTTTGTACAAGGCGACATGGTGGTAGCCTACAGTGTAGAAAGCAACTGAGCAGTTCCGCCTATTTTTATTTACTAATAACATGGAATATAATTATCTTAAAACATTATTTCTCTGTGTCTTAGCATTGGTAGGGGCCAATGCTGTAGCACAAGATAATTATGAAGAAGTCTATCATGCTGATTGTTACGTAGATGGTATCTATTATAATCTTCATGGTAATTGTGCGACGGTGACATCCCGAACTACTACTTTTTGTTATTTTATAGATGATTGGGCTCGTAATATTTACCATTACTACTATTCATCAGATTATAGTGGAGACGTTTGTATTCCTTCTTCAATCACCGTAAACAACAAAACATATTATGTAACAAGTATCAATGCTGGCGCATTCTCTAATTGTACTAACTTAACATCTGTTACCATCCCTAATAGCGTATCAAGTATAGGCCTTCGTCATAATTTAGAAGTTGGGGATTGGACATTGCTTTATGATGAAGGTGCATTCGAGGGTTGTAGTGGATTAAAAAGTGTTACTATTGGTAATGGTGTAACAACTATAGGAAACGGTGCGTTTGGTGGATGTGTTAATTTATCAGCTGTTCATATAACAGATTTAGCTGCTTGGTGTAAGATTAAATTTGAGTCGTCTAGTTCTATGTATGATTATCGTGGTGATTATACTTATAATGAAATTTATGGTATTCCAATTGATTATAGTAGTAATCCCCTTTATTACGCACATCATTTATATTTAAACGGAAAGGAAATAGAGCATTTGTTTATTCCAGACGGTGTCACATATATCAATGATGGTGCGTTCTTTGGCTGTACAGACTTGATTTCTGTCACGATTTCTAATAGTGTGACGAGCATCGAAGAATATGCGTTTTCCTACTGTAATCTAGCATCAGTAATAGTATATGGTGAAGAACCGCCAGTTCTTAATGGAAACGCTTTTTCAGAATGCTATATTTTCACTTTATGGGTTCCTGCTGGTACAACAGCGAAGTATAATGCCAGTTGGGGAGTAAGTGAAGATTGTATTTTGGAGATGGGAAGTGGTTTCTCTAACATTGACTTTGCTGATGCAAAGGTGAAAGCCATCTGCGTCAACAATTGGGACACCAACCATGACGGGGAACTGAGTTACGACGAGGCAGCAGCAGTGAAGTCTTTAGGTAATGCTTTTCAAGGTGATAAGGATATAACCTCATTTAATGAATTGCAATACTTTACGGGACTAAAAAGTATCGGGTCTAGTGTAAAATCTTATGATCCTGTGGTTGAGTTTCCTCCTGTTGGCGCATTCGAGGGTTGCAATAACTTAAAATCAATATCAATACCCAATAGTGTAACATCAATTGGATGGAAGGCGTTCTCTGGCTGCAATGGTTTGACTGCAGTTTATATTACAGATTTAACTGCTTGGTGTAAGATTTATTTTTATTATTGTCTCAAAGGGGATGATAGTGAATCTATAACATGTAATTATGCCAATGACTGTAATCCTCTTTATTATGCCCATCATCTATATCTAAATGGAACAGAGGTAAAAGATTTAGTGATTCCAAACGATATAACAGAAATCAATGGGGCTGCATTTGCGGGCTGTAGTGGCTTGACCTCCGTATCCATCCCTAATAGTGTAACTAAAATAGGCGGATATGCGTTCGAGGGATGCAGTGGATTAACTTCTGTTCATATCACTGATTTATCAGCTTGGTGTAAGATACAATTTGAATGTCGTTTTTATGAATGGTGGGCGAAGCAGGAAGATATGTTTCATTTAACCTTTAATTATAGTTGTAATCCACTTTATTATGCCCACCATTTATACATAAACGGAACAGAGGTGAAGGATTTGGTGATTCCAGACAACATGACGAAAATTAGTAAAGGAGCATTTTACGACTGTGAATTAAATTCTGTAACAATTAATAATAATAGTTTATTATCAAGTTATTATGAATCTATTTCTCATTATGAAAACTATGATGATGATATTGAATCCTATCATTCATATTTTTTAGATATTTTTGGTAATCGAGTAAAAGAGTGTATCATTGGAAATGATGTGACGACTATAGGGAGGTATGCATTCAAGGACTGTACAGGACTAACCTCTGTAACTATTCCTAAAAACGTGACAAGCATCGAATATGGGGCATTCTCAGGATGTACAGGCCTTAAATCTGTGAATATTACAGACATAGGTGCTTGGTGTAAAATAAGTATCGACTATTATTATGATGATTATGATTATTATTATGGTTCTCCTGATTTTAACTGTAATCCGCTATATTATGCTCACAATTTATATCTTAACGGAACAGAGGTGAAAGATTTGGTGATTCCCAACGATGTGAGGGGTATTAGTAGTTACGCGTTTTATGGATGCACAGGGCTAAACTCTGTGAATATCCCAAATAGCGTGACATACATTGGATCTGGTGCATTCTCTGGCTGTGAATTGAATTCCGTGACAATTAATGGTAATAACTTATTATCACATTATAATTATTATGATGAAGTAAATGATGAAGAAATCCCTATTTCTATGTTTTTAGATATTTTTGGTAATCGAGTAAAAGAGTGTATCATTGGAAATGATGTAACGACTATTGGGGGGTATGCATTCAAAGACTGCACGGAACTGACCTCCCTGACCATTGGTAATAGTGTGACAAGTATTGGTTTTGGTGCTTTCAGTGGTTGCTCATCCTTAACTTCAATTACAGCATTGCCAGTCTATCCAATGGAGATTGCCGAGGGAACATTCCCCAACTGTTCAAATACTACCCTCTATGTTCCCGCAGGTTGCAAGAAGGATTATGAAGCAGCTGCTTACTGGTGTGACTTCAAGGAGATTATTGAATTAGGTGAAACGCTTAAAGACGGGGATGTGTTTACCGCCTATATACCAGCTTTGAACAAAACAAAATGGGTATCCATGACCTTTAAGGTGATGAGCGTGAATGGAAAGACTGTACAGGTGGGGAACGGTGAGCATGCTGTTCCATTGTTAGTTACCAAAGAGATAACAATTCCTCAAGAAATCAAAGGCATGAGTGTGAAATCCATCGGAAACAATGCGTTTGCCAACTGTTCAGGGTTGGTCAGTGTAACAATTCCAAATAGTATAGAGAGCATCGAAAACAATGCTTTTTCCGGCTGCTCAGGACTGGCTTGTGTAATAATTCCAAGAAGTGTAAAGAACATTGGAGCAGAAGCCTTCAAAGACTGCAAAGGGATAAAAGCGGTAAAGGTGGAAGGAACAACTCCCGCTACTATTACCAACGTCTCTGCCTTCCCGAACCGTGCTAACATCGTCCTCTGCGTGCCCAAAGACAGCAAGCCGTTGTATGCCTCAGCCTATTGCTGGAAGGAATTCAAGGCAATCAAGGACGCCATAGATGGGGATGTGAACGTGGACGATGAAACAGATGTAATCGACGTGGTCGATATTGCCCGTTTTGTGGTGGGAAGACCATCAGAGGACTTCGTGGAGTTCATTGCCGATCTGAACTTTGATAATATAGTGAACATTGCTGACGCAGTGACACTGGTAAATATGATAGCAGGTGACCAGAACTTCGCCAAGCCATTCCATGTCAAGCCACAGTCAGAGAATCATGACGTGCTGACACTGACGGAGAAGACTGATGGCGGTCTTGCGCTCAATCTGGAGAATCAGCGTGGCTACACCGCCTTCCAGTTTGATATTTTCCTGCCCGAGGATGTTGACATCACGGAGATTGCACTCAATGGCTCACGCAAACAGCAGCACCAGCTATTATATAATAAGGTGGGCGAGGGTCATTACAAGGTGGCTGCCCTGTCAACCTACAACCGCACGTTCAGCGGCAGCGAGGGTGAACTGTTGGGATTCATTACCGATAGCAGTATCCATGATGACATCGTGATTGACGACATCCACTTCTTCACTCCCGACGGACAGGATTACCTGTTTGATGCCGTCAGCCTGAGCGGGACAACAGGAATCGGAACTATTGCCGTGGACGAGGAACCACATGACGGTGAGCGTCCTACCCTCTATGACTTGCAAGGGCGGAAGGTTCTCTCGCCTGCCGGCAGGAAGGGAATCTATATCGTGAACGGAAAGAAAGTCGTGATTAAATAATGAAGGGAGGACAAACTATGAGAAAAGCATTTCTATCCGTTATAGGATCACTGCTCGGCATGTTGGGTGTATTTGCTGATAACATCAGCATAACTGACGTGAATATAGAGCGTGGAAACATATTCAAGGTTGATGTTAATCTGAACAACACTGAGAATAATCTTGTGTCCTTCCAGATGGACCTTACTCTTCCAACAGGTGTCACAGTCGTCAAGGACAAATGCTCACTGAGCAGCCGCATCAGCGATTCAGATCAGGAACTGACCATCGGAAAGCAGGAGGAGAATACTTATCGCCTGACTTCCACCTCCTATTCTCTGAAACCTATCAAGGGGACAAGCGGCAGCATCATCACACTTTGGCTGAAAGCCTCTGAGACGGCTTCTTCCGGTAATGCTACCATCAGCAACATCCGGTTCGGCACCAGTAACTCGGAACGCATCAACATGAATGACGTGGAGTTCAAGGTCAATGTAATAGCTCCCTCACCTGTCATCAGCTTTGCGGATGCCACCGTGAAGTCGCTCAGTGTGAAAACCTGGGACACAAATGACGACGGGGAGTTGAGCGAGGCTGAAGCGGCAGTTGTGAAAGAACTCGGGGCAGTGTTCAAAGGGAACACCAGCATTCAATCCTTCAATGAACTACGATACTTTACGGGATTTACAAGCATAGGCAATGATGCATTCCGCGGATGTACCCGCCTTTCATCATTCACCATCCCAGACCATATTACTTCCATCGGCAGCAATGCGTTCCGCGGATGCAACGGTTTCACCTCAGTAACCATACCTGACAACGTCATCTCCATCGGCGACAACGCTTTCCGCGAATGTGGTAACTTGATGAGAATTAATATAGGCAGTGGCGTGAAGAACATCGGATCAATGGCGTTCGGTGCCTGTCCGGAAATGTCCGAGGTGTACTGCTACGCCACAAGTGTGCCCACCACAGCTTATGATGCGTTCAACCAGTCGTACGCAAAGGCTGCAACATTGTATGTACATGCAACATCCATCCCCGATTATCAGAGCACCAACCCCTGGGATAAGTTCGGAACCTTCCGTTCACTTCCAGATGAGGTGTTCACGTTGACCTACATGGTGGATGGTAGTGTTTTCAAGACCTATCGACTGGAATATGGAGCCACGATTACGCCTGAGGCTACTCCGACTAAAGAGGGGCATACATTCTCTGGCTGGAGCGATATTCCTGAGACCATGCCAGCGCATGACGTAACCGTTACAGGTACTTTCACGGTTAATAAGTACAAGCTGATCTTTATGGTGGACGGTGTAGAGTATAAGTCTATGGAAGTGGAATACGGAGCTTCCATTACGCCAGAGACGGCACCTGTAAAGGAAGGTTACACTTTCTCAGGCTGGAGTGGGATACCAGGAACTATGCCAGCGCATGACGTAACCGTTACAGGTTCGTTTACGGTCAACAAGTACAAGCTGACTTATATGGTGGACGGTGCTGAGTATAAATTTATGGAAGTGGAGTACGGCGCAACAATCACTCCAGAGGCAGAACCGATTAAAGAAGGGTATACATTCTCTGGTTGGAGCGGGATTCCAGAGACCATGCCCGCCCATGACGTAACCGTTACAGGTTCGTTTACTGTTAATAAGTATAAGCTGACTTATATTGTTGACGATACAGAGTATAAATCATTTGAAATAGAGTTTGGTGCTAAGATTACACCAGAAGCAGAGCCAATTAAAGAGGGCTACACTTTCTCTGGTTGGAGCGGGATTCCAGAGACCATGCCCGCTCACGACGTAACTGTTACGGGTTCGTTCACGATTAATAAGTACAAGCTGACTTATATGGTGGACGGTGCTGAGTATAAATCTATGGAAGTGGAGTACGGCGCAGCAATTACGCCAGAGACGGCACCTGTGAAGGAAGGCTACACGTTCTCTGGTTGGAGCGAGATACCCGAGACCATGCCCGCCCATGACGTAACCGTTACAGGTTCATTTACGATTAATAAGTACAAGCTGACTTATATGGTGGATGGTGCTGAGTACAAGTCGTATGAGATTGAGTTCGGTGCTACAATCATGCCGGAGGCAGAACCTGTGAAGGAAGGCTACACGTTTTCTGGTTGGGGTGAGATTCCCGAGACCATGCCCGCCCATGACGTAACCGTTACAGGTTCGTTTACGGTCAACAGGTACAAGCTGACTTATATAGTGGACGGTGCTGAATACAAGTCGTATGAGATAGAGTTCGGTGCTATAATCACGCCGGAGGCTGAGCCCAAGAAAGAAGGCTACACGTTCTCTGGTTGGAGCGAGATACCCGAGACCATGCCCGCCCATGACGTAACCGTTACAGGTTCGTTTACGGTTAATAAGTATAAGCTGACTTATGTGGTGGATGGTACTGAGTATAAGTCTATGGAAGTGGAATACGGCGCAACAATCACTCCAGAGGCAGAACCGGTGAAGGAAGGCTACACGTTCTCCGGTTGGAGCGGGATTCCCGAGACCATGCCCGCCCATGACGTGACCATTACAGGTTCGTTTACCGTCAATAGGTACAAGCTGACTTATATGGTGGACGGTGTAGAGTATAAGTCTATGGAAGTTGAGTACGGCGCAGCAATTACGCCAGAGACGGCACCTGTTAAAGAAGGCTACACATTCTCTGGTTGGAGCGGGATTCCCGAGACCATGCCAGCGCATGACGTGACCGTTACGGGTTCGTTCACGATTAATAAGTACAAGCTGAAGGGTATACGTTCTCAGGCTGGGGTGAGATTCCAGAGACCATGCCAGCGCATGATGTGACAGTAACAGGTAAGTTCATCGTCAACAAGTACAAGCTGACTTATGTGGTGGATGGTACTGAGTATAAGTCTATGGAAGTGGAATACGGAGCTTCTATTACGCCAGAGACGGCACCTGTGAAGGAAGGCTACACATTCTCTGGTTGGAGCGGGATTCCCGAGACCATGCCAGCGCATGACGTGACCGTTACGGGTTCGTTCACGATTAATAAGTACAAGCTGGCCGACGAAAGAAGGGTATACATTCTCTGGTTGGAGTCTGATTCCTGAAACTATGCCGGCACACGATGTAACAGTGACTGGTACGTTTACAAAGGGGAACTATAAACTGACTTATTTGGTAGATGACGAAGTCTATAAGGTAATCAGTTATGATTTTGGTGATAAGATTACTCCTGAGGATGCTCCCCAGAAGGATGGTCATACCTTCTCAGGCTGGAGTGAGATACCTGAAACCATGCCGGCTCATGATGTGACCGTTACGGGGTCGTTCTCTGTCAATAAGTACAGGCTGACGTATATGGTAGACGGTGCTGAGTATAAATCCTTCGAGGTGGAATACGGCACTAAGATAATACCAGAGACAGAGCCGACAAAGGAAGGCTATACCTTCTCAGGTTGGAGCTGGATTCCTAATAAAATGCCGGCAGAAGATGTAGTTGTAACAGGATACTTTACAGTCAACAAGTACACTTTGACCTACATTGTGGACGATGCCGAGTATAAGTCATTTGAGATTGAGTTTGGTGCTAAGATTATACCAGAAGCAGAGCCAATAAAGGAGGGCTACACTTTCTCTGGTTGGAGCGAGATTCCTGAGATCATGCCGGCACATAATGTGACCGTTACTGGGACGTTCACTAAGGGAAACTACAAGTTGACTTATATGATAGATGACGAGGTCTATAAGGTAATCAGTTATGATTTCGGTGACAAGATTACTCCAGAGGAAGAGCCGTCCAAAGAAGGCTACACCTTCTCGGGTTGGAGTGAGATTCCCGAGACTATGCCAGCCCATGATGTGACTGTTACAGGTTCATTCACGGTCAACAAGTACAAGTTGACCTATGTAGTGGACGGTACTGAGTATAAGTCATTAGAAGTGGAATACGGCAAAACAATTACGCCAGAAGCAGAGCCGACGAAGGAAGGCTATACGTTCTCAAGCTGGAGTGAGATCCCAGAGACCATGCCAGCGCATGACGTGACTATTACAGGTTCATTCACGGTCAACAAGTACAAGTTGACCTATGTAGTGGACGGTGCTGAGTATAAGTCATTAGAAGTGGAATACGGTACAACAATTACGCCAGAGGCAGAACCGACGAAAGAAGGGTATACATTCTCGGGTTGGAGTGAGATTCCCGAGACCATGCCAGCCCATGATCTGACTGTTACAGGTACTTTTGTTGAGAACGAAAAAGAGAAGACTTTCGATGTTGACGGAATAATATATGCCATCACTTCTGAAAACACAGTCACGCTAATAAGCGGTGAAGGTGCTCAAGGAGAGTATGAGATTCCTCAGACCGTCACCTTCGATGGAGTGACATACACAGTTACGGCAATAGGTGACTCGGCATTTAAAGACAACAAGGACATTACTCAGTTGACCATTCCCGATAACATTGAACAAATCGGGGCCAATGCTTTTGATGGATGTTCACGGCTGCAAACCATCTATATAGGCAAAGGAGTTCGGGAGATAGGAAGTAAAGCCTTTGCGAACATCGGAACAGAAGCCAGTGGGTTACAGGTCTATTGCTATCCTGATGTCATCCCTGTTACGGCAATTGATGCCTTTGAGAACACACTGGTCTCTTCTGCCACATTGAATGTCGTGGATGAGCTGGTGGATAATTATAAGGTAACAAGTCCCTGGATGGACTTTGGAAATATTTGCGGTTTGTCTAACGTCGGTATATCCAATATCTATGGTGAAACAACAGACGTGGAGGTGTTTAACTTACAGGGACATAAGATGAACCATCTGCGGAAAGGTCTGAACATTATCCGCCATAAGAACGGGACGACTTCGAAAGTAATTGTCAGATAGTTGCTTTGATTGAAAGCTGGTAGATACCCCTGCTATAGAATTAACCCCGAAGGTAATTGTTTACTTTCGGGGTTACAATATGAGTTAATTATTTTTAATTATCCGTTTTATGGAATAAACCGTAAGTCTTTTTTTTGCGTCTTAATACTAAAATAATATTGTTTTGGTATGTAAAAACTAAAAGAATATTCGTTTTTTATATAGTAAATGTAATAATTAGAAATATGATAAAGTTTCGTGCTATTTTAGCTCTTTGTTTTGTGGGGTGTCTCATTCCCGATTCCGCGATGGCTCGTCAGTGGTCGTTAAAAGATTGTGTTGACTATGCTCTTGCCAATAACATTTCGTTGCAGAAGAGCCGTCTGCAAAAGCTCAGCGCAAAAGAAGACTATCTGCTGAGCAAGGCCGAGCTGTTACCGTCGCTCAGTGCCTCCACGTCTCACAACCTAACTTATCGCCCTTGGCCTGAGAATGGCTCTGCCACGGTAGCAAACGGATATGTTCAGGCAAGTATTGACAAGGTGTATTACAATGGTTCTTATGGAATCAATACTAACTGGACGGTGTGGAATGGTAATCGTAACCATAATACAGTCAAGTTAAATGCCATATCCGAGAAAAAGGCAGAACTTGATTCAGCCGTCACGGCTAATAGTATTCAGGAGCAGATTGCCCAGCTCTATGTTCAGATTCTCTATTCCGCAGAAGCGATAAAGGTGCATAAGGCAAGTCTGGAAACAAGCAAGATGAATGAGGAGCGTGGTAAGGCATTTGTCGATGTCGGCAAGATGAGCAAGGCTGATCTGGCACAGCTCACCACTCAACGTGCTCAGGATGAGTACTCTATCGTGGAGTCTGAGAGTAATCTGCGCAACTATAAGCGTCAGTTGAAGCAATTGCTGCAGATAACTGATGAAGAGGAGTTTGATGTGGTGATTCCCGAGCTGACTGACGAGATGGCTTTGCAGGAGATTCCCTTATTACATTCGGTCTATGTGTCGGCACTTGATAATCGTCCAGAAATCAAGAATGCACAACTGGCTTTAAATTCAAATGACCTGACCCTTAAAATTGAAAAGGCAAGAAGATTGCCAACGGTGGGCTTCAATGCCAGTGCCATAACGAATACCACATCTATGAGTAAGAACGGCTGGGACAATCAGATGAAGAATAATTTCAATCTGGGTGCCGGATTTAATGTAAGCATCCCTCTTTTTGATAATCGTGCCGCAAAGACGGCGGTTAATAAAGCAATCATTCAAAGACAGACCTACGAGTTGGATTTACGTGATAAGCGCACCGCACTGTATTCGACGATAGAGAATTTCTGGTTGCAGGCGGTGACGAATCAGAATAAGTTCAAGGCAGCCAAGGTGGCTACGGAGAGTGCTGAGACCAGCTATGAGATGCTGAGCGGTAAGTTTCAGGAGAGTCTGATAAACATTGTAGAGCTGATGAAAGGCCGGGATGCGGTCATTCAGGCAAAACAAAATGAATTGCAGAGCAAATATCTTTCAATATTAAACATTGAGCTGCTGCATTTCTATCAAGATGGAAAGATTAAGGGAACAAGAGATTGAAGAATAATAAATTGAATGATATGAATAAAAAGAAGAGAATTCTTTATGCGGTACTGGCGGTTTTTCTTTTGGCAGGACTTGCATTCTGGTATTTTTCAAAAGGCAAGAAACAGGAGAAGGTTTCTTTTGAGACGACGAAGGTCGAGACTACCCATATCCGGAATAGCATAACGGCTACAGGAACGATAGAGCCAGTCACATCGGTGACGGTCGGTACGCAGGTGTCGGGTATAGTCAGTAAGCTGTATGTGGATTACAATAGTGTCGTAAAGAAAGGACAGGTAATCGCTGAGCTTGACAAGACCAACCTTATCAGTGAACTGAATACGGCAAAGGCCAACCTGAATAGTGTGCAAAGCAACTTGAACTATCAGCAGGCTAATTTCAACCGTTATCAGACCCTTTTCAACAAAGGACTCGTCAGTGCCGACGAGTTTGAGAATGCCCGTCTTACCTTTCAGCAGGCATCCCAACAAGTGGCACAGGCACGCGAGAACGTAAAGAGAGCACAAACGAACCTCGGCTATGCAACGATCACATCACCTATTGACGGTGTCGTGTTGTCAAAGTCAGTAGAAGAAGGTCAGACGGTAGCTGCCAGCTTCAGCACCCCTGAGCTCTTTACCATTGCCAAGGACTTAACCGATATGCGAGTGGTGGCTGACATCGACGAGGCTGACATTGGCGGCGTGATAGAAGGTCAGCGCGTCACGTTTACCGTAGATGCCTTTCCCGATGATGTGTTCAACGGAATGGTCACTCAGGTTCGTCAGGAGGCAAAGACGGAAAGCAATGTCGTGACCTACGAAGTGATTATTTCGGCTCGTAACGACCGCTTGAAGTTGAAGCCCGGACTGACCGCCAACGTCACCATATTTACGTTAGAGAAAAACAATGTCCTTGCCGTCCAGTCCAAAGCCCTCCGGTTTATGCCAAGTCCGGCTATTCTGACTGAAGGCCAACGGATTGAGGATTGCAAAGGTGATTCAAAGGTATGGACGCTGGAAGGAAACGTCTTCAAGGCACATCAGGTGCAGACTGGTATAACTAATGGTGTGCTGACAGAGATTGTCAGTGGTGTACCCAATGGACTGGTTGTGTTGACTGATTTCAGCATGAACAAAGAACAAGAGGGACCTGAAGCAGGCGAACAGGCAAGCAATCCGTTTATGCCCAGGCCGAGAGGGAACCGGAATAATCAGAAGAAGTAATGGATAGAGAGGTTGTCATCGAATTACAAAACGTGAAACGCTATTTTCAGGTTGGAAGTGAAACGGTGAAGGCGTTACGTGGCGTGTCGTTCAAGATATACAAAGGGGAATTTGTGACCATTCAGGGAACGTCAGGGTCAGGCAAATCCACCTTGCTTAACCAGCTGGGATGCCTGGACACTCCGACGAGCGGTGAGTATTTTTTGGATGGAATACCAGTCCGTTCTATGTCAAAGATGCAGCGTGCCCGCTTGCGTAACCGTAAGATAGGGTTTGTATTCCAGAACTACAATCTGCTTCCAAAGACAACGGCATTGGAAAATGTCGAGCTTCCTCTTTTGTATAATAATGAGTACACGGCAAAGCAGAGGCGTGAGGCAGCTATCAAGGCTTTGCAGGACGTAGGTCTTGGCGACCGAATGATGCATAAGTCCAATCAGATGTCCGGAGGACAGATGCAGCGTGTGGCAATAGCCAGAGCCTTGGTCAATAATCCCGCCGTCCTGTTGGCGGATGAGGCCACGGGAAACCTTGACACACGCACTTCATTTGAGATGCTGGTGTTATTCCAGAAACTTTACCATCAGGGACATACCATTATCTTTGTCACTCACAATCCTGAGATTGCTGAGTATTCGAGTAGAAATATAAACCTGAGAGACGGTAAAATCAGGGAAGACACTATTAATATGAATATCAAGTCGGCGGCAGAAGCACTGGCTGCATTGCCACAAGTCCAAGATGATTAGAGTATGAATATATTAAACCTGTTAAAGATAAGTTTAAGGGCAGTAGCCAACAACAAGATGCGCTCTTTCTTGAGTATGCTCGGTATTATTATCGGTGTTGCTGCTGTGATTATCATGATGGCCATTGGACAGGGTTCAAAAGAGAGCATCCGTAAGGAACTGTCAACGATGGGTACCAATCTTCTGACAATCCGCCCGGGAGCAGATATGCGTGGCGGTGTGAGGCAGGATCCGTCGAGTATGCAGACCTTGAAGATGGCTGACTACCAGCGTATCCTTTCTGAAAAGAAATATGTTACAAAGGTCTCGCCTGAAGTGACGGCAAGCGGACAGGTCATCTTCGGAAACAACAATACCACCACGACGGTTTATGGTGAGAGTCCCGACTATTTAGACATCAAACAATGGGATGTGGAAGAAGGGGAGTGCTTCACAGAAGAAGACATCAAGAAGTCGGCAAAAGTCGTTGTCGTAGGAAAGACAATCGTTGACGAGCTTTTCGGAAAAGGTGTTGACCCGATTGGAAAGACCATTCGGTTCAAGTCAATTCCTATGCGTATCATCGGAGTGCTGAAGTCGAAAGGATACAATAGCTGGGGAATGGACCAGGACAATGTCATGATTGCTCCCTATACCACGGTCATGAAGCGTATTGCCGCGCAGACCTTCTTTTCGAGTATTGTCTGTTCAGCCGTTACGGAAGAGTTGTCTGATGCCGCCATCGAGGAATTGACGCAGATGCTCCGTGATAACCATAAGCTGAAAGAAGATGCTGATGACGATTTCACCATCCGTTCTCAGGCAGAAATGATGGAGACGATGTCAACGACAATGGATACCGTGACAATCATCCTTGTCGTAGCTGCCGCCTTTTCACTCCTTGTAGCAGGAATCGGCATCATGAACATCATGCTGGTAAGTGTGACCGAACGCACCAAGGAAATCGGTCTGAGAATGGCGGTGGGTGCGACGGGGCCGGTCATCTCATTACAGTTCCTGATTGAGTCGGTGCTGATCTCCCTGACAGGAGGATTGCTGGGTATTCTCGTAGGATGTGGAGCGAGTGAGTTTATCGTCCCCATGTTCAATATGCCTTCGAGCGTACCCGTCTGGTCGATTTATGTTTCCTTCTTTGTCTGTGTGTTTATCGGAGTGATCTTCGGTTACATTCCAGCCACCAAAGCTGCTAATATGGATCCGATAGAGGCGATTCGCCACGAATGATAGTTTTTTAGTGAATGAGTAATAGCTGATGTGGATGTTCCACTAAGGTAGTTGCACCATGTTCCAACAGGAATTCCTTAGTCCTGAATCCCCAAAGAACACTAATGCAGGGGATGTTGCAATTACGTGCGGTGGTAATATCCACATCGCTGTCTCCGATATAGACCGTCTCGTCTGGTGAGACACCCAATTGGCGCATAGCCTCGACGACGGTATCAGGGGCAGGTTTCTTGCGGATTCCCTCTCTTTCGCCAATCGCTATCTTGATGTAATCATTGAAGAAATGCCGGCAGAGTTCTTGCGTGGCTTTATAGAACTTGTTGCTCACAACCGCCAACTTCATCCCCCTTTCATCCAGTTCCCTGAGTGCTTCAATGATGCCGGGATAGGGATGGGTGTTATCGAGACTATGCAACAGGTAGTATTGCCGGAATGTCGTGAAAGCATCCTCGAACGCCGGATTGGAAAGACCGTCGGGAACAGATCTTTCCATCAGTTTCTTTACACCGTTCCCCACAAAGTTGCAAACTTCCTCAAGGGTCCGCTCAGGCATTCCATGTGTGCGCAGAGCGTAATTGCAACACAAATACAAGTCTTGCAGGGTGTCGAGTAAAGTTCCGTCTAAGTCGAAGATAAATGCTTTTATCTGCTTCATAACCGCTGACTTCTTTGAATCATGGTTTTGATTTTATTGTTGAACTGACTTGCCTTCTTCAATTTTTCGATAGAAATGCCCATGCGGTACTTCCATTGGTTATAGGAATCGTAGGGCAGATTAATCCGTTCCTCGTACACGTCTTTTTCCCGAAGGTTGTTATCCATCGCCAGCCAGTCTTGCAATGAAAGGATGCAAATCATGGAAGGACAATACAGATGTCTTCCGATGATCTCTTCGGCGATGTGGGCAGGCAGAACTTTCGGTGCACGTCCTTCTTTCTGAAGCATAGTGACGAAATAGCGTTGTGTCCTTCCGGGATTCTCTTCCCACCAAAGCCGGAGGGTAGGCATGTCGTGAGTGGATATTGAGCATACGCTTCTATAAGGATAAGAAGAAAGATGGCAGAATTCGTATCCACGGCTCTTTGGCATCGACTGAATCTCCAATGAAAGAATCCGCAGACTATCAAGGAGCGGTTCAACACAACTTGGGAGCATCCCTAAGTCTTCAGCACAGATTAGCATCCGGGTGTTTCCAAACAACTCTGTAAGCTTCTGAGAGGCGAGGTATGACCAGTATTGGTTATGCCGGTCGTAGAAATAATTGTTATAGAGTTGCAGAAAAGCTCCTTGTTCATCATTGCTTAGCGTTTCATAGACTAATGTGTTGAATGCTTCGAAACGAGGATGATACATTTCAGGCTGGTCTTCATCTTCAATGAACAGGACATTGGCTATCAGGCGGTAAAGGCCATCCCTTATCCATTGGCTGTTTTCATCGGTCTGCCCATGGAAATGATTCCTGACCTTTATTTGCGTATTAAAGTTGTCTTTCAAGTCATACAAGCCGTAGCCCTTATGTATCAGGAAGTTGTCGCGCACGTAATTAGCGTGAATCCCGAAGATCTTTTGAAGGGCTGAATCATTGATGAAAGGATGGGTGAACAGGTCTTTTCGGAAGACAATGCCAAACTGCCCGATTTCCTCTTCACTCATCGGAAGAGAAGGAGTGTAGTGGCCGAGTGAGGCGGAAATGGCATGTTCTGGTATCTCCCACGAACGGAAGTAACCGATGATATGGTCTATCCGTAGCGCATCGAAATATTGAGACAGATGTTCCAGTCGGCGATGGAACCAGTCGATGATGCCTTTCTTATCCTTCCAGCTGCTCCAGTCATAAGAAGGAAATCCCCAGTTCTGGCCATTCGGATACTCATTGCTGGGAGGCGTCCCCATTTGTTTGGACAAGTGGAAGAACTCAGGATGGATTTTCGTCTCAACACTATTCCTGTATATCCCGATAGGCAGGTCGCCTTTAAGGATGATTCCTTTTGATTGTGCATATTCGGCAGCTTCTTTCAACTGGACATGCAGATGGTATTGTACGAAATAGATGATGTCTTCGTTCTCCGAGTGATCACGTTCCATGCAATAGGCGGTATAGGGAATCAGCCAGTCTTTGTTGGCTTCGAAGAACTCATGATATTCTTTAGACGATAATGTCCGTTTCCCCACTTCTTCAAAGATGTCGGCAATATAATTGCTTTTCACCCTGTCAACGGCTTCATAATCGCTATAAGGTAGATTGTTCAGCTCATTCCTTTGACGATGATAGACCGTCATCTTGTTCGAGTTCTTCAGAATGCCTACCTGCTCAATGTCTAAGTAATGCGGATGTAAGGCAAAGGCAGATATCATGTTGTATGGATTAGAGTCAGTCCAGGAATGATTCTCGCTGGTGTCGTTCACGGGAAGCAGTTGGATAACTCTCATCCCGACTTGGGAAGCCCAGTCGGTCATTATCTTGAGGTCTCCGAAATCACCGACGCCGTATGAATGTTCCGAGCGTAAAGAGAATACCGGAATGGAGATACCTGCACAACGCCATATCTCCTCGCGTACCCGTAAAGGCTCTCCATAAAGCACCAGTACCTGTCCGTCTGAGAGAACATGATTGCCGGTAGAACGGTTGTCGCCTTCCTCCCATGTCTTCAGCACATTGGTCTTCTTGTCGATGACAACATACTTGTATTCAAACGGAAGTCCAATCATTTCGATGTTGACGGAAAGCATCCACTCGTGATTCCCGATGTAGTTCATCAGATGGTATCTTGACGGATTCCAGTTTCCTATGGCAGGATGGTCACCACATACCGCCAGTGCTTCCTCGTCTTGTAGCTGAGGGGCTGACACACGGAATATCAATGACTTACGGAAGAGAGGGAGTCTTGTTGCCTCTACCGTCTCACCCCGTTGAAGACCTTTAGCCGTGGCATAGGCATTCGTGTATAGATGGTGTTGCAAAGGCTTGTCACGCCATAAGTCGGGGAACAAGTAATTCTTAGTGCTGTCGAAGGTGTAAATTCTGGGAATCATATCCCATTCTTTCCGTAACACCTTCCCGTCAGCGTCTTCCACCTGATAATAGTATTGGAAAGATGAAATCGGATGCTGGCGGGATTCCATGACTGCGGTTTCAAGTTCCCATAACGCCCCGTCTTGCGTCTGCATGATCAGATTGTAGCGCTTCTGGTATGAGTCGTTACTGATGTATGTGATGACAACATGGAGTGACTGACCCCACGTCGTGTTGTAATGGATGCTAAATTTCAGTTTCATACCGCAAACTTACATATAAATCTCAAGATTCAGCATCCAAAACGAATAAAATAATGTTAAAGGAAGGGAGGAATTACCAGAATGAAAACATAAAAAAGCCCCCAAAAGTGTGATTTGCTTTTGGGGGATTGTTGTCAGATTGTTATGTTGATAAAGCTTAATACCTATCAAATGATACCTTGAGCCATCATAGCCTTAGCCACTTTCAAGAAGCCGGCAACATTAGCACCTTTCACGTAGTTGATGTAACCATCTTCTTCTTTACCGTATTTCACGCAGTTCTCGTGAATGTCGTTCATGATGTCGTGCAGCTTCTGGTCAACTTCCTCACGGCTCCAGTGCAGACGCTCAGAGTTCTGGCTCATCTCAAGACCTGATACTGCTACACCACCGGCATTGGCAGCCTTACCCGGAGAATACAGAATCTTTGCATCCTGGAAGACCTTGATAGCCTCAGGAGTAGAAGGCATGTTTGCGCCTTCAGATACGGCGATTACACCATTGGCAACGAGTGCCTTAGCAGCTTCTTCGTTGATTTCATTCTGAGTAGCTGATGGGAGAGCGATGTCTGCTTTCTCGAACCAAGGCTTCTTACCTGCAACGTACTTCACGCCATATTTCTCGGCATACTCGCTGATACGGCCGCGCTCAATGTTCTTTAACTCCATGATGTAGTCGAGCTTCTCACGGTCGATGCCATCGGGATCGTAGATGTAACCGTCAGAGTCAGAGCATGTGACAGGCTTAGCACCCAGCTGGATCAGCTTCTCGAGTGTATATTGTGCAACATTACCAGCACCAGATACCAGAACGGTCTTGCCCTTGATGTCGATACCCTTTGTTGCGAGCATGTTCTGGAGGAAATATACGTTTCCGTAACCAGTTGCCTCAGGACGAATGAGAGAACCGCCAAACTCAAGGCCTTTTCCTGTCAGGACACCCTGGAACTGATGAGTGAGCTTCTTATACATACCGAACATGTAAGCCACCTCACGGCCACCAACACCAATATCACCTGCTGGAACGTCCTCATCGGGACCGATGTGACGATACAGCTCGCTCATGAAGGCCTGGCAGAAACGCATAACCTCTGCATTAGACTTACCACGGGGTGAGAAGTCTGATCCACCCTTAGCACCACCCATAGGAAGTGTAGTAAGAGAGTTCTTGAAAGTCTGCTCGAAGGCAAGGAACTTCAGAATGGAAAGGTTTACTGATGCGTGGAAACGGATACCTCCTTTGTACGGGCCGATAACATTGTTGTGCTGGATACGGTATCCCATGTTCGTCTGGACGTTACCCTTGTCGTCTGTCCAAGTAACGCGGAATTGAACGAGACGGTCTGGAATGCAGAGACGTTCTATAAGATTAGCCTTCTCGAACTCGGGATGTTTGTTGTATTCCTCTTCGATTGTACCTAATACCTGACTTACTGCCTGAATGTATTCGGGCTCATTTGGAAATCTTTGTTTTAGATTTTCTACAACTTTAGCTGCATTCATAATCTTTTTACTCTAATTTATAATTGGTTGTTTATTGATATTTCTGTAAATCGTGTGCAAAGATAAAGCATTTTTCTTAAAAACCAAACAAAAAGACATATTTTTTGATAAAAAAGTAGAAAAAAGTAAGTTTCACCTTTCTCTTTTGTCTTATTGTGTATCATTTTCAATGAAAGACTCACTTTTTTTTTGTGATAAACAATAAAATGTGTATCTTTGCCCCACCTTAATTAATAATTAAATTAGAAGAAAATGATATCGTTTTCAGTTTCGTTATTAGCATTAGTGCTGGGTTATTTCATTTACGGAAAGTTTATCACCCGAATATTCGGCCCTGATGACAGGCTTACTCCTGCGGTTGCCAATACGGATGGAGTGGATTATGTTGTTCTTCCTACGTGGAAAGTGTTCATGATTCAATTCCTGAATATTGCGGGAACGGGACCTATCTTCGGTGCAATCATGGGCGCATGGTACGGTCCTGTGGCTTATCTGTGGATTGTCCTGGGTTGTATCTTTGCCGGCGCTACTCATGATTATTGTAGCGGAATGCTTAGCGTCAGGCATAATGGTTGTGGACTTCCTGAGCTCATCGGGCATTATTTGGGCAAGAGTGCACGAAAGGTGATGCTGGTGTTCTCCGTCCTGTTGTTAGTGATGGTGGGTGTAGTGTTTGTCTATAGTCCTGCTATTATCCTACAAGGAATATGGGGGTCGAAGCTGATGTGGATCATTCTCATTTTCGTGTATTATATTATCGCCACCATGCTTCCGATTGATAAGATCATCGGAAAAGTGTACCCGTTGTTTGCTTTCTCGCTTCTCTTCATGGCGGTAGCACTTCTTATCGGACTCTATATCAAGATGCCGGTTCTACCTGAGTTGTGGAGTGATTTGTCGGCATTTAATCTGAATGAGAATCCCGCCTGGCTGGGTACCGATTCGTTTGTTTCGAAAAATCCCATCTTCCCTTGTCTGTTTATCACCATTGCTTGTGGAGCCATTAGTGGTTTCCATGCTACCCAGAGTCCTTTGATGGCACGTTGTCTGGAGCATGAGAAGTATGGTCGCCCGATATTCTACGGTGCCATGATAACCGAAGGAATTGTTGCCTTGATTTGGGCGACGGTTTCGATATACTTCTTCTATTATGGTGGCTGGCGTGAGGTGTTAGATGCAAATGCCGTAGAAGAGTTTATCCTCCAGTCTGAAGGTGGTAAGACACTCATTCAATACTTTGATGCCCCGTCAGTCGTGAAGATAATCTGTAGTGGCTGGTTAGGCATCTTTGGTGGTGTTCTTGCCTTGTTAGGTGTAGTGGCAGCCCCGATTACCAGTGGTGACACCGCTTTCCGTAGTGCGAGGCTGATTGTTGCTGAGGCATTAGGAATAGAGCAGCGTACCATCAGCAAGCGTCTTCTCGTGTGCATCCCGATGTTCTTGGGTTCCATCGGCCTGCTTATCTGGCAGATGGAGAATCCGAACGGCTTCAATGTAATCTGGCAATATTTCGGATGGGCAAACCAGACGTTGAGTGTATTCACCTTATGGACGATAACGGTCTATCTTGTCCAGCAGAAGAAGGCTTTCTATGTCACGCTGATTCCCGCATTGTTCATGACGGTTGTCAGTGCCACCTTCCTGATGATTTCCAAGCAGGCATTCGGCTTGAATAGTACCATTTCATACATTGGAAGCATTGTCGTTCTTATCGGCGCATTGGTATGGTTCTTCAGCTGGTATCGGAAGTGGACGGCAAATAACAGATAAGCAATGGAACAGGTCTATCCTTCTGCATTGCTTGAAAAGGCCGTATCGGAATTCTCAAAGCTGCCAGGCATTGGCAGAAAGACGGCTTTGCGCCTGGTGTTGCATTTGTTGCGCCAGCCTGCGGATGAGGTGGATGCTTTTGCCAATGCCATGACAACCGTCAGGCATGAGGTCAAGTCGTGTAAGGTGTGCCACAATATCAGTGATACGGATGTTTGTCCGATATGTCAGGACACTCGGCGTGATGCTTCGACCATCTGTGTCGTAGAGAACATTCAGGATGTGCTGGCGGTAGAGAACACCCAGCAGTTCAATGGCTTGTATCATGTCTTAGGCGGCGTAATCTCACCGATGGACGGAGTAGGCCCTGGCGACATTGAAATTGATTCCCTGGTCGGGAGAGTAGAGCAGGGGAGTGTCGGTGAAGTAATCCTTGCATTGAGTTCCACGATGGAAGGTGATACGACCAATTTCTATATTTCACGCCGGCTTGCTCATACGGGAGTCAGACTGAGTGTGATTGCAAGAGGCATCTCGGTAGGAGATGAACTTGTCTACACGGATGAAGTGACATTAGGGCGGTCGATAGTCAATCGGACGCCTTTTGGAAAATAACAACTGAAGAATCAATGAAAGAAACGCAAAAGCAGTTAATGATAGCATTCTGCACACCGATTATTATTTGTGCAGTACTTGTCGTATTGTTCGAATCAGATCTGCTCCTTTCCGGAGGGTGTACGGAGAACAAGAGTCTGGAGTTTCTGGTGCTTTCAATAATGGAACTGATAACAATCTGTCTCATACCGTTATCATTGCGGTTGTTCAGGTTCGGAAAGGTGAGGAAGGCGCTGGCGGAGAAGAAAGCCGATGCTCTTTTGTCGTGGGGAGTTTTGAGATTGGGCTTGTTAAGTGTTCCCATGATTCTGAACACCTTGTTCTATTATTTGTTTATGAATGTGGCATTCGGATACATGGCCATTATTCTGTTCCTGTGTCTTTTCTTTGTGGTTCCGACGATGGATCGTTGTCAATCAGAGGTTGAGAAATGAGAAAGCTCACGGTCGTTATTGTTAATTATAATGTCAAGTATTACGTAGAGCAATGCTTGATGTCACTTCAAAGGGCATTGGCTGATGTCGATGCCGAGGTGTATGTAGTTGACAATCATTCGCAAGATGGCTCTGTTGAATACCTATCAGAACGGTTCCCCTCTGTAAATATAATAAGGAGTCAGCATAACCTGGGATTTGCCCGTGCGAACAATCTGGCAATCCGTCAGAGTGAAAGCGAGTATGTCCTGCTGATTAACCCGGATACTTTCGTGGGAGAACAAGTGGTGACGCAGGCTATTCGTTTCATGGACGATCATGAGAAGGCTGGTGGCCTTGCCGCATGGATGTTGAAGACAGATGGCAGCAGTGCCAATGAGTCGCGTCGCGGATTGCCGACACCGCTGGTCTCCTTCTATAAGATATTCGGCTTCTGTTCGCGCTTCCCAAAGAGTAAGGTGTTCGGGAAGTATTATATGGGGTATCTCCCATGGGATAAGCCGGCGCAGATCGAAGTGGTAAGCGGAGCTTTCTTCTTTGCCCGTAGGAAAGTGCTGGACGAAGTGGGATTGCTTGACGAAGACTTCTTCATGTATGGCGAGGATATCGACTTGTCCTACCGGATTCTGAAGGGAGGGTATGAGAACTGGTATCTGCCGATCAAGATTCTGCACTATAAGGGAGAGAGTACCCAGAAATCGTCTTTCAGGTATGTTCATGTGTTCTATGATGCCATGCTGATATTCTTCAGGAAGCACTATTCACATCTGAGCCTCCTGATAAGCATCCCTGTCAAGACGGCGGTCTATTTGAAGGCTTTCTGGGAACTCATCAAGATGCAGGTGAGAGGAATGAAAAAGAGCCTCGGCTTTATTCAGAATCGCGGATGTGTCCCTTCCTATCTCTTTATAGGTCAGCAGGAAGCTCTTGATGAGTGCCGTGGCATTGCCCGGTCGAATGGTCTTGATGCCGAGTTTGTCGTGGGGGATGAGTCTTCGCTTCCGGAAGGTCATTTGAAGATTGACTTGCCGGAGAAGGAAGAGTTGTTTGTTGTCTATGATACCGACTCCTATGCTTTTGAGACCATCCTTGACCTCTTTTCGCGCCGGCCTGACGGTCGTGTGCTGATGGGTACCTATAGCAGAAGGAGTAAGAGTATCATAACTGAAGACGAAGTAATCAAATGAGTGAGCAGAAGGTTTTGCTAAGAGCCCTTGAGCCTGAAGATCTGGACATGCTCTATCAGATAGAGAACAACAGGCAGTTATGGGATGTCGGGACGACGAATGTCCCGTATTCCCGTTATGCCTTGCATGATTATATTGCCCATGCGTCGGTTGACATATACACGGACAAGCAGGTGCGGCTGATGATTGAGAACCAGCAGGGGACGATAGTCGGCATTGTGGATATTGTCGACTTCAACCCTCAGCATCTTAGGGCAGAGGTGGGGATTGTCATCACGAAGGAGCATCGGCGTCAGGGATACGGGAAAGCCACGCTAAAGGAAGTCTTGTCCTATTGTAGCAGAATACTTCACCTCCACCAGTTATATGCCATTGTCGATGAAGACAACGAGGCTGCGCTGGCACTCTTTAAATCCATAGGCTTCACGGGGGAAAGATGTATGAAAGACTGGCTCTACGACGGGAAGAATTACCATGACGCTTTTCTACTGCAATGTTTTTGTGAAAAATAGCAGAAAAAAACTCAGATTATATTTGGAGGAATAGAAATAAATTGCTACCTTTGCAACCGCAAAACAGAAAAATTGGCTCTGGTGCGTTAGTTCAGTAGGTTAGAATGCCTGCCTGTCACGCAGGAGGTCACGAGTTCGAGTCTCGTACGCACCGCCAACTGATTGCCCTTTTGGTGCGTTAGTTCAGTAGGTTAGAATGCCTGCCTGTCACGCAGGAGGTCACGAGTTCGAGTCTCGTACGCACCGCAAAAAAGCCTTCCATTTCGGAAGGCCTTTTTGTTTATAGTTGCTAAAACTTCAGTTCAGACTTTGTTTCATCAACTCTTCCAGCTCAGAATCAGACTTTTCGTAGATTTCTTCTTGTTTGAAGAAATGGGTGAGCATGGTTGCAACGACCTTGTTCTTGTAGATGAAAACAAAGTCATAGTAACCAGGACTGACCTCATCTGGATGAAGGTAGAACGAACCCCATGAGTCGGCTTCTTCTTGTTCGGGATCTTTGTTCAGATCACATTCCTGAATATAGCCGGGGGTCTTGTCGTTCAAAGAGTTTTTCGTGTAAAAGCTCTGGTCTGCCTTGTGCGTGAAAACCATTACCTTGATAGCAGAGGCATTGGCTTTTGGATGGAACTCTATCCATTCGTCAAGCTCAAAAACGGAGCGGATTCCTTCGGTGGCGTAGGGCTTATGGTTGAAACTCTCGCTTCCGCAACGGTTGCCGAACAGACTCAATGCGGTCATGATAGGCTGTTCTCCCTCTTTGAGGTTTACGAAATAGAGCTTGCCAAGAACCATTGTGTCTTGAACTTGTGCGGCATCAGAGGCGATGCTGTTGCCCTCAATGATGTTGGCAGGGTTGTCGGTTGAGTTTGTTGCACTCGCATATACGCCATTGCTGAAATTGAATGTGGAAAATGCGGTAATTCCTGCGACTAAAAGTATTGAAAGTTTTTTCATAAACCAAAATTCCGCACCACTTTGATTTGACAATATCTACCTGTTCCTGAGCAACAGTCAGTTGCATGGAGTTTTAGTCATGCCGGAAATTTCACTAACCTTAGTGGTGCAATAAAAAGCCAGTAAAACTCCGACTGTCATGGTTTCAATGATAATCATAAAGATTTTATATGGCCTTTGTATTGTAAAAGGCTGTTGCAAAGATAATTAAAAGTTGAATTATCTGCAAATAAATCTTGTTTTTTATACAAGACCCCTTTCCTTCTCCCTGGTCACGCCTAACGCCTGTTTCCCCATTTCTTGTCGTATCGTCCTTCGGTGTCAACCTTGCCGCCGAACATGTTGAGACGATAGCGCACGTGGAGCATCGCGTATGAGTTGATGCTGTTGTAGCGCGTTTCACCTCGCCCGTTGGCATTCACCCAGCTATCGTAGTTGCTCTGCTGGTCATAGAACTTTATGTTCTGGATGATGCTCACCGGCAGGTTCTTCAGGGCGGTCTCCACGTCGCCGAGCATGAACTCCTTCCCGTCGAGCAGAATCTTTTTTACCGCCTTGCCGTTGACGGTGATGTTACCGTCCTCGTCAACCTCTGCTCCCGGCATACGCCTGATCAGCTCCTCAATGGGCGAGCCTTCGGGCGTACGGAACGCTTCGGGATTATAGACGAGCGTGTCCTTGCGGACGACGATCTGTGCTGCCCGTCCCGTCACGACGGCCTCTTTCAGCATAACGGCCTCCGGTTCCAGGAACAGTTCGCCCAGATCCTGGTTGCGGTTGTTCTGCATCGTCACCTCTCGTTGAATCTGCTTGAAGCCCACCGATGAGATTTTCAGCCGGTAGATGCCGTTCGACGGAGCATCCAACGAGAAGTTTCCACGGATGTCAGTCATCGTGCCGCCAACGAACGTGCTGTCTTTCGAACGGAAAAGCTGTATCGTGGCCTGCACTAACGGCTCACGCAAGTCGGCATCCTGCACGCTTCCGCTTATCGTCCGTTCACGCTGCTCCTGAGCACTGGCGTTACAGAAGAAAATCAATCCGAAAAGTATTGTTAAGAGATAATTCCTGACCATGTATTTGTTCTTGTGTTTACAATCTGCTGCAAAGTTACGGCTTATATTCCCAAGCACCAAAAATCCGCCATTTAGAACTCGTAAAAATCTGTTAACAAACCGCCCCTTTCGTCTTAAAAATCCTAAATGATACCTTTGCGCCCGATAAAGAATATTTATACACTTCCTATACATATCGTTTGCAGAATGGGAAAGGTTCAGTGCGGAATGTCACTTCGTCACTCCGTCACGCGTCACATTAAGACACCTCCACACTATCAGGAAAACTTGCACACCAAATATATTACTATA
>CACWNV010000022.1 GCA_902762325.1 uncultured Prevotellaceae bacterium
TTGATGGCAATCTCCTTCACCTTTGCCCACACCTCTTCGCTCATGGGGTGGTTGTCGTTCTTATATTCCTCAGAAGTCCACCAAACTTTATCCTTACTTTGCTCATCGCAAACGATATATTTGTCCTTAGGAGAACGACCAGTGTAAATACCAGTCATCACATTTACAGCGTCAAGTTCTGTGTTCTGACCCTTGTCGAAACCGGTCAGACCAGCCTTTGTCTCCTCTTCAAAGAGGTACTCATACGACGGATTGTGAGCTATCACGGTAGAACCCGTAATGCCATACTGTGTCAAATCTAACTTTGCCATTTTGATTTATTTTTATGAATGATTTGTTTATCCTTATTTAAAACGACTGCAAAGTTATGAAAAAACAGCCGTCTGACCAAAGTTTAATTCGCAAATTTGTTCTTTGCTAATTGTTTTTAGGTTAAAGAACTTAAAAATAAGGATTTACGACTTGTATTTGTCATTCAGACTTAGCAAAAAAAGCCATGATTTATGTATCTTTGCACATGTTATTAATCAACAGAAATGCACTATGAATGTCATCAATCTTAGCAATGAAAACACCATCATCAACCAGTTCCTGGCTGAGCTGCGCGACAAGAAATACCAGCAAAACCGACTGCTGTTCCGAAACAACATCCAACGCATCGGGGAAATGATGGCTTACGAAATCTCAAAGACACTCAACTATAAGCCGAAGACCATCACCACTCCTCTTGGCACCATCGACGTTCCACTACCCAAAGATAACATCGTCATCGCTACCGTGCTGCGGGCAGGACTACCTTTCCATCAGGGATTCCTCAACATCTTCGACCATGCAGAAAATGCCTTCATATCTGCGTATCGCATGTACAAAAACCGCGAGCACACCGAAGTGGGAGTGCATACTGAGTACATGGCTTCACCAAGCGTGAAGGGCAAGACGGTTATCATCGTCGATCCGATGCTGGCGACGGGCGGTTCGATGGCTGCCACCTACGATGTTATCATGAAATCGGGCAAGCCTACGCATGTACACATTGCCTGTGTCATTGCAGCCCCGGAAGGTATTGAAGTGGTGAAGGAAACGCTTGCCGACAACGCTACCATCTGGTGCGCTGCCATCGACGAAGGAATGAATGTGCAGAAATACATCGTTCCGGGATTCGGAGACTGCGGAGACCTCTGCTTCGGAGAAAAAATGTAAGGGCGCGACTTCTGTTTTTATACCATTCTACGCTTGAGTTCGGTACAAAACGGATAGTACAATTATAAGGTGTAAGCTAAAGCTCTTGCTTGTGTGAGGCTGTAAAAAGCAGCATTATTACCGTCAAATTTATTGACAAAAACTTGTCGGGAAAAAGTGATGAAAGAGAAGTTAAAATCTGTAAAAACCGACTTTCCACTCTTCATCCTTCATTCTTCATTTTCCCATCGCTTAGGTTTTACACCGCGAAAGGTTAGCTTTGACCGTGCCAAAGACCATGTTTCATCGCCTCAAACATAACCTTTCACACGACGAAACATGGTCTTTGGCGCAGCGAAACCTTACCTTTGGCAATTCTGTGTTTTGTAAACCATACGATTACAAATAAATATCCGTGTAACCATTTATCAATCAACATGTTACGAAAAACATCAAAAAATGCCGTTTTTTCGACCAAGTGACCCTTTCGTTCGCGCAGATGCCCTTAATTTGGGATCAAAATTCGAATATTCCTTTACAAATTCATGTTTTGCCGAATGTGCAATTGCAAATGATGCCAGAGGCATCAGACAAAGGTAGCCAGCCATACAGCCGTGCCTATGGGTACGGAGAAATGGCTGGAACGGAAATGCCCCCAAGAAGATAGCCTGCCTTTACGGTAGGCGACAAGATTAGCCCCTGTCCCTTACCTACTTTAACTCTTTGATAATGAGCAAGAGGCAATAAAATCACCAGTTCTTACGTTCTAAGAAATATGAGACATTTAAGCACAGACGACTTCCATGAGTATCTTGTCAATAATGACGAGGGCTTCAATGGGTCGTGGCTGTTTAGTACAATTCTAACAAATAAAGAGTACGAGAACTTTTGAGCGGACTATTGCTGTTCAATATAATGCAGAAGTGTTGCCTTCATGCATGAAGTATTAGCTGACCATTTTCTGTATGATGCAATTGTTAAGCGTTAAAAAGCATACTATGCATAGGAATATGTAGATTACAATCACCTATAGTTGGTCGTAAAAGTTTGATAACTATTTAGCTTCTGTGATGAAATGACTCGGTACACTTTAAAAACTTTGCTCCAAATTCAATTATTATGGCAGTATATAATACTAAAAACGCAACTGACCTATACTGGGCTTGCAATGAGGGATTCAAGGTGGGTCGTGATCCAATGGGTATTCAAAACTGCTCCATCACATTGTATGGACAGATGCTTCCTGGTATGACCAATCTGACGGGGCACATTAGGTACTATAGCCTTTATTGCTGGCTTCTTACTGAGTACAACAACGATTATAAAAGCGCTCAGCAATATAATGTCAACCAACGTGATTTCATCAGAAGAGCAGAACTTATCATGGCTTTCATCATGTCTGGACACAATCAAAATTCAGTGGTTGGTTCTCTATTTTTAGAGCAAAAGAGGTGTCACAAGGATATAAAAGGCTACTACATGATTAAGGAAGGAGCCGACTATGAGCAAACAGATAAGTACTGGACATACGGTTCTGGAGCCTTCGGCCAGTACTATCTTGGTGCTCTGGTTTATTTGCAGCTTGTTAGAACAGAAGACAATTGGTTTTATACACGGCCCAAGGGCAAAGAACTTGCATATACATTCTGCAGAAGTGTTAGTGATGACGTTCGCAAACGCTATATTGATGTGATTTGTAGGGGTAGATTGTCTGAAGAAGATATAGTTATTCTACAGCCACTAGGTATTGATCAACTGACAGTTGGATCATCTGAATGGTATTTCCTTAATAATTTGCTGATACTGCCAGACAAAAATGGTTCCTCATTAAGACGAGAATCAATTAAATTGTTTTTAGAGGCTCTAACTGAGAATTGTACCATTAACGATTTCCCAGAATTACAATATAAGCAATATGCAGAAGGACACCCAGTCTCTAAGTTTGGCTGGCATTACTATTATCTATGTGAGACCATTCACTACGCTATAGAAAGCATCTTTTGGTTGATTCTTGAAACTGCTGGAGCTAACAACTACCTTGCCCTCAACAAGTTCCTTGATATGGTTACAACAATTATTCTTGATGAAAACGAGGAAGATATAAGCAATTATACTTTCGATAATGTCACCTCTCTCCTATCTAGGCATGAAATTCCTATCATGAGGAATGAACTTGTAGATACTGTGAAAAAAGGACTTCCTGAGCAGGCTGCTATGAAGGCATTCTTGTTACTCATAAAATGCTATGATTCAATCATGCCCCAGAAAGAGACTTTCGATAGATTTGAGAAACATGTGCACTTGAAAGAACAGTTTGGCTATATTACACAGTTTATGCAACGATATGTTGGTAGAAACCAAGGATTCACAGCTAAAAAGGCAATTAAGAATATTGTAAAAACTATCATGAACGACCATACTACAGTAGCTTGTCGTAAGATGGGCAATAGTATGCTCGACCTCAGGAAGTTCCTCATAGAGGATGGTTGCATTTTCTTGGTTGAAATCAGAAAGCCACAGTTCACTAATCCTCGTACCCATACATTATTCAACTTTCTTACAGACCTTCATTATTTGGAGAATGGACGATTGACCAATATAGCTAAAGAATTCATTGACAACTATGAATAAGAACGAGAGAACTCTCTATCAAGACATACCTGTAGGAAGATTCCACTCTGCAATACTCACAAGTTTTACTTTCGATATAGCACATTTCGATAATCAAGTACTGAACTTGTTGAGAGGTAAGCGTATTTGCAGTTATAATATTTTGGTAGACCAACTGCAACTTAATTCATCCATCAATTTCAATTCTGGAGCATTGCGTAAAGTCGGTAAAGACTATGCTATTACTGGCATTAAATCTCAGGGAGCTTTTCATCCTAAATTGAGTTATTTCGTTGGTGATGATTCAGTCCTTCTTCTATTTGGTTCTGGTAATCTCACGGTTCCTGGTCATGGCAAGAACCACGAGCTTTTTTCTGGTTTCTACATCAATAAAGAAGACTCATTACAATTGCCATTTCTGCAAGAGGCATGGGACTACCTCTCTTCATTTTATATTGAAATGGGAGGCTATACATGTAAGCGTGTCACTAAAGAAATACCTCAGAATTGTTCTTTCAAGTTAAAGGAAAAAGTTATGCATCATATATTCCAAACAATTGACGAAGATACTGATGCAGCTTTAGTATATAATGAAGAAGGAAATTCTATTTTCAATCAATTACAATCGCTTTTGCCCAAGGATATTATTACTATCACGGTAGTAAGTCCATTCTTTGATAAAGATGGGGGTGTTCTACTTGAACTACATGAGTTATTCCCATATGCAGAGATCAATGTTCTACTTCAAACCAAATGTTTACTTCCTCCAAACAAGTTAAAGAATAATTCAAAGATTCATTTCTATGATTTTGACCAAACAAAGAGAGGCAAAAATGATTCGTTTGGAAACTTTAGATACGAACGTAACCTTCATGCTAAGATATTCCACTTTGAAACAGACAGGGAAGAATATGTTATGATTGGTTCTGCCAATGCTACAATTGCAGCAATAGGTGGCAAAACAAAAAAGCCAATTAATAATGAATTTGGGGCTCTTTATCGCTCTTCAACCAGAAAATTCCTTAAGGAATTAGGATTATCCGAGAAGAAACGGCTTAAGATTAGAGTGAACGATATGGAGAGAGCAGAAAACATGTCAGAAGATGAAACTAAACTGCCATTTAATTTGATCTCAATTGACGCAATCGGTGATAACATGACATTGTATCTTGCCAATCTCATAAAGAGTATGGATGTGCAACTGGTCGGGTACAATATAGACAATGGGCCCAAGACACTTGCTAAGTTCCATGTAGACAGCAAGCAGAAGAATATAAAGCTTAAAGTATCTCTACCAGCTGACGTAATGTATTGTGCACTAACAGATGATGATGGTAACCTTGTCTCTAACTTCCAGTACGTAAACCAGATTGAGAAACTTAACGCTACTAATCCTTCAAAAGAAAACCGTGACATTAACAAAATGCTGGCAAAGATAGAAAGCGGCAACTATAGTGGTTTGGAGATTGTTGAGTTTATTGATGATCTGATTTGCAACATAATGAACGATAATATCCGTCTGAAAAATAATAAGGGCTCTTCGGACTTTAAAGCCACCACGAATGATAGGATAGGTCATTATAATGCAAAATACGACACTGACAAGGAAGAGAATGAAGTTTTTGACAGACATCCATCTACTATTTCACGCCTTTTAGAATGTATGGAGTCAGCAGTCAAGGAAAAAATATACACAATTAATGAAGAGTTAAAAGGCGAAGAAGATGAAGCTAATGCAATAGAAAGTAATAACCGCGAGGCTGTTGTAAGACAGAATATAAAGATTGATTCTGATAAACTAGATGTAATCATTGATAGCGTATGCCACTTCCTAGCAAGCTATAATATACTGATTGACCAGCGCATAAAAGAACACCAGAGATTCCCAGAAAGGGCTTTGAACCGTCAGGACTTGGAATTTCTTGCAGCAACAACATTTGCTGTGCTTGATTTTTGTTTGTTTAGCTCAGATTTCTTTGATTTCAGTAGTTCTGATGACCCTGCAGGCGATAAATATTACTTGTTAGAATATTTAAGCGATATAGTAAAAAAGAACATTCCATCTATCATCAATAACTTTACCTTCTTTGCCATTCGAGCACAAAGCACAAAAATGGACGAGGAAACACGTTTCTATGCTCATAGAACTATGAGATACATCGTATTAGGTTTGTGTTCAGCTATTTCTAAAATGACAGAGACTGACTACAATTATTACATTTCCAATATTGAACTCACCTTAGTTAATCTCTTCGATATCTTTGGCGTACCAAACTATAGCACCATAGAAGACACTATTGACCATATCAATGAAGTATATGAAAAAGGTATACGTAAAGATAAAGTGAAATCACTATTCGACAGATGTAAAAATACCAATATCGACAACATTAATTACAAGCGTTGGAAAGGCTATGGTATAGGAAAGGCATATAAGGGGAGGCAGCATTTCATTGAAATACAACAATTAAGGAAGATATAGGGAATTGGTAATAGTAATTCACGATAAAATACCCTTTTTACTCAAATCTTATTTAAATAGGGACAATCCCATACCAGCCATTTCGCAGTCCCCAAGGGGACAGCTGTATGGCTGGTTACCATTGTCTAATGCCTCTGGCATTTCATCCGTTGAAAGCATTGAGGCTGGCATTTGTAATGCCATTAGCAATGAACGCCCAACGTATTTCTAAGGCGGATGTAAAGGAATGAAATGACCCCCGAAAGTATTAGTCTAACTTTCGGGGGTCACTTCACTTTTGATACGCCTTCCTAACACTTACAATCCACTAAGCGTGAAGCTCAGGAGTTAGCATATACCGGCAGTCGACGACGGGTTTTTCTGTCAGTTGTCTGATGTTTGCAAACACCGGCCATGCCGTGGTGATAACGAAGACGTCGGCCTGACTGATGATTGTCTCGTAGCTGTCGACATATTCAATCGGCAAGTTGGCATAGCATCGTTCGAACTCTTTGTTAGCCACGGGGTCGTATGCGATGATGTTGGTATAACCGAGCTGTTGTAGCTGCCTGATGATCTTTGCGGCTGGTGAGTCGCGAACATCATCGCTCCCTTGCTTAAACGACAATCCGAGGATGCCGATGGCTCGCTGCTTGTCTTCTCCGACGCTATGCGCCACTTTCTGTGCTATATGGGCAGGCATCTCATCATTGGTCCTGATGACATTCTTAAGAATCTGTGCATCGAATCCGGCACTGTTGGCTACGGCATAAAGGGCGTTGGTATCCTTTGGCAGGCAGTAACCGCCATAGCCACAACCAGGATAGACATAGCTGGTCATGCTGGCTCCACCCCACCTCTTGTCTTCATGCAGGATTCGGAAAGCGGTGGCAACGTCGATGCCGCCTATCGTATCAGCCACCAGACTCATCTCATTGCTATAGCTGATGAGTGTTGCCAGTAACGTGTTCGACAGGTATTTGATGAACTCGCCTGTATTTAACGACACGCAATAGACGGGTGCGCTGACCGTGGCATAGATCTTACGCAGGATGTCTGCTGAGCGTTCGTCGCTTACACCGAGCACGATACGGTCGGCATTCATGAAGTCGTCCCAGCAGTGTCCTTCGCGCAGGAACTCAGGGTTGTTAGCAACGCCAAGGTCTTTCCCGACTTTGATTCCTTTTGCTTCGAGAAAGGGAATGATTTTCTGCGAGGTGGTTGACGGTGGAATGGTAGACTTAACGACAAGCACCTGATAGTGTTGGGAGTCGGATCGGGCAGAAAGTGTCTGGTCGATGGCGCTGAAGAGATAGGAGAGATCAGCCTGTCCATCAGTACCGTAGGGCGTTCCGACGCAATAATAGATGCAATCGCTTTGTCTGATGACGGATAGTGAGTCTTGGGGGTTGGCGGGATCTAATCCTATGGGGTGGAAGCGCTTTCCGAGATGCCGCTTTAACGCCTCGTCGAGTCCAGGCTCGAGGAACGGCAGCTGTCCATTCTGGATGGTGCTCAGCCGCTCTGGGTTCATCTCTACGCCATAGACGGTATGTCCGTATTCTGCGAAGCCTAACGATGTGGTGAGGCCTACAAATCCTAATCCAAAAACAGTGATGGTCATATAATTATCAAGTGTTAAGTGGGTGGATGTTAGTTAATTACCATTTATACTGATTCTCATTACTCTCCTTGAGGTAGCGAAGGAAACGTGACACACCTTCTTCGACAAAGATGGTGGGATTGTAGTCTAACAATGTGCGTGCCTTGTCGATGCACGGACATCTACGCTGAGGATTATTCGTGAGATACTCCTTGTCGTCCGACACGGCATAACGCACCTCGCCTTTATATCCGAACAGTTCACGTCCTGCCTCGGCATAGATGTTTGCCAGTTGTGCAATGGTAATCTCCGGTTTCTCAATACCGATATTGAAGAAGTCGTATTTCCCATGCAGCAGGATCTTGAAATAACCGCATACACTATCAGCGATATAGCAGAAGGTACGAGTGGGCGTTCCGTTGCTGAGAATCTCTATGTCGCGGTTCTGCAGAATAGCCAGTGCGAAGTCGGCAGGCACGCGTTTGTCTCCTACGCGCATACCCGGTCCGTAGTTGTTGAAAGGCCGTGCCACTCCGATGGGCATGTTGTACTTTTGGGCAAAGAGCATGCACATCGTCTCGCCGAAGCGCTTCGACTCATCATAGCAGGCACGAGGACCGGTGGCGCATACGTTACCGTTATAGTCCTCGGAGGTCGGCACGTGTGCGGGGTCAGGGTCGCCATACAGCTCGCTGGACGAGAAGAACAAGAGTCCTTTTATGTTGCGTGTGGCATAGTAGTCGAGAAGTGAGCGCAGTCCCCAGATGTTAGCGTCCAAGGTCTCAATAGGATACTTGCGGTAGAACATGGGCGATGCTACAGAGGCCATGTGTATGATGAAGTCTGCTTCAGAAGCACCTTCAATGTCCGCAATGTTGTCCTTGATGATATCGAACTTACGAAGCTCCACTTTAGGATTCTGCCCCAGCTCCTGGATCCACCCAGGCTGACCTAACATGAAGTTGTCGAGGCCAATCACCTTCTTGACGCCCAACTCCTCGCACTCTGCCGCAAAGAATTGCATCATGTAGTAACCTAAGAATCCGGCACAACCCGTGATGAGCACTGTTGAACCGTTGAATTTTGCTCTCTCTGCCTCTGAGAGGCTATTGAGCGTGTGCTTGATGTCTTGTTGTAAAATGGTCATATTGAGTTGAAAGATTGTATTTTTAATCAAGTCGCCATGGTGCCCGGTTCTCGTCCCACATCTTGTTCAGCAAGTCGCGGTCACGGGCTGTATCCATGCATTGCCAGAAGCCTTCGTGGCGGTAGGTCATCAGCTGCCCCTCGGCGGCTAATCTCTCCAACGGTGCTGCCTCGAAAGCTGTCAGGTCGTTTTCTATATAGTCAAACACCTTAGGGCTGAGAACGAAGAAACCGCCGTTAATCCATCCTTGATTCACCTGGGGCTTCTCCTTGAACGAACGGACAAAGTCGTCGGAGTCGATCTGCAGCTCACCAAAGCGTGCGGTAGGATGTACAGCCGTCACCATAGCCAGACAGTTGGACTGGCGGTAGCGGCTTACCAGCTCACTTATGTTCACATCGCTGACCGCATCACCGTATGTCATCATGAAGTCCTCCTGACCGATGATATTTTTCAGTCTGAGCACTCGCCCGCCCGTCAGCGAGGCAGCTCCAGTGTCAACAAGTGTCACACGCCAATCACGAGCATGTTCATTAATATAATTCACAGACCCATTGCTCAAGTCGATTGTAAAGTCGTTGTTGCGGGCATAGTACTGCAGGAAATAGTCTTTGATAACCTCACCCTTGTAGCCTAATGCCACAACGAAATCCTTAAAGCCATAGTGGGCATAGTGATTCATGATGTGCCACAGAATGGGCTTTCCGCCAATTTCCACCATGGGCTTTGGAATCTGTTTTGTATATTCAGACAGACGCGTGCCGAAGCCGCCGGCTAATATGATTGTCTTCATAAGCTGTTAATAATTTTACAAATTAATTGAATATCATCCTCACTGACTTCGGGATGCATGGGCAAGGAAATGATACGTGAGTAGACCTCGTCGGTGACGGGCAGATCCACGTCTTCATGGAAGAGCGTCAGATGGTGATTGGGGGCATATTGTATGCCATACTGAATGTCATGCTCCTTCAGCTTCTGCTCCAGCAGAGAGCGCTTGCCGTCAAGGATCTGCAGGGCAAAGATATGAGGCACGATGTCGCGCTCGTAGTCCATCGGTGTCAGCTTGACGTATGGTGTATCCTTCAGCAACTCACAATAGCGCTGGGCAACATGCCGGCGCCGTGGTGCAAACTCCTTTTCAAACCGTGAGAGCTGCACCTGCCCGATGGCGGCAAAGATATTACTCATGTGATAACGATAGCCCTGCTCAACGACGTCAAACTGCCAGCTACGCTTTCCGGCATAGCGCTTTTCCGAGTCTTTCTGCACTCCCAGCAGTCGGGCGTCGCTTACCTTTTGTATCACTTCTTCGTCGGCTGTGAAAACGGCACCGCCTTCACCCGTCGTTATGTTCTTGATACCATCGAACGAGAAGCATACTATGTCGCCCATAGAACCGATCTTCTGCCCCTGAACGCTACAGCCAAAGCTATGGGCAGCATCTTCTATTATACGCAGGCCATGCTCAGCGGCAAAGGCCTGATAGTCTTTAGCCATACAGCAGTTGCTGGCATAATAGACCGGCATCATGGCCGTGGTGCGGGGTGTAATGCGACGTTCGGCATCTTTCAGGTCGAGAGTCAGCGTATCAGGGCGGATGTCACAACTGACAGGTTTGCAACCGGCAGCGCTGATGGCTTGATAGCTGGCCACGAAAGTGAACGACGGTACCAGAACTTCGTCACCAGGTTTGGTCACGGCCTGAACAGCCAGATGCAAGGCTGCCGTCCCGCTGTTCACACAGATGGCACGACGTCCGCCACCAATGTATTGCTCCAGTTGGTGTTCAAACTCGCCGACGGTAGCTCCCATGCCTAAGTAGCCAATGTCTTCGATGATGTGTGCAACAGCCTTTGACTCAGCTTTACCTACCACAGATTTTGATAATCTAATCATGATGATGCGTTTTTTTACGCCACAAAGTTACTCATTTTTTAAGATATAATGGAATAAGTTGTCATAATAAAGTGATAAATAATGAAAATTCAATAATTAGTTGTATCTTTGCAGCACTATTTAATTCACTATTCACTTGGCGCATAGCGCCACATGACAAAAAGCAATGGGCGATTACAATATCAAAGAATTACAGAAATGTATTTTGAACATTCTGTTAGCAGTCGATAAGGTTTGCCGTGAGCATAACATACGTTATTGGCTCTCCGACGGTACCATGTTAGGTGCCGTACGACACGGCGGGTTCATTCCCTGGGACGATGATGCAGACATTGCCATGCCACGACCCGACTATCAGCGGTTCATTGAACATGGCGAAGAATGGCTGCCGGCACCTTTCGAACTGCAGACCTTTCAGAAAGACGAGAACTGCACCAGTGCCTTCCTCAAAGTAATCGATGGCAGCACCACCCTCATTGAACGGTGGGCGCTGAACTCTATCGGCGGCGTCTATATCGACGTGTGTCCTATCGATGGCATACCTGCTCAACGATGGCGGAGAAAGCTGCGCATCGGAATGGTTCATGCTGCCAAGTCGTGGGTCTATCTGCGCAGCCGCGACCCTTACAAGCGTGGTCATGGATATACGTCTTGGCTCCCCCTACTGCTACAGGCCACCACGAAGAACATCACACTTCAGCGCCTCCAGCTGCGCTTGCAGACAGCCTACGACTACGAGACCGCTCCGCTCATCGCTGACTATGACAGCGGAGACCGCAGCACCATGCCCCGTGAAGTGATGGGAACGCCGACACCTATCATGTTTGAGGGACATGAACTGCTCGGCGTCGAGCATCCCGATGAATACCTGAAGCGTATCTTCGGCGACTATATGACACCTCCACCCGAGAACAAACGACATATCCATGGTTTCGACTATGTAGATTTCAATCATTCGTATCACGACTACCACGATACGCGTGTGTTTAAATAAAAGAAGTGACCCCCGAGAGTTCTTTTATCTACCTCTCGGGGGTCACTTCTTTTCACTTGTTCCACATTCTTCTATTTCACTTCCCAAGTGTCTTGGGTCTCAAGCAGTTCCATGAAGTTATGGTAAGGCTTCTGAGCTTTCAGCTCTTCAATCTGCTGATTGACAGCCTCATCGTATGTGGGAGCCTCCACGTCGCGGATGACACCCAGTGCGATGGGATAGCCGTCTTCGGGTGACATGATGGCAAGTTTCTGCTGCAACGTGCTGTCTTCACAATGTGCGTCATGCACCAGAATGTCATCGAGCGTCACGCCATTCTCACCAATCTTCACCACCTTCAGGCCGAAGCCCTCTTGTTTCAGACCGTATTCCTTGTTCTCTCCGAACACCAGCTTCTCGCCGTGCCGTACATAGATGGCATTCTTCATACGTCCTTCCTTGTTATAGACAGCATCGTGACAGCCGTTGTTGAAGATGACGCAATTCTGCAGAATCTCGCAGACAGCAGCTCCCTTATGGGCGTGTGCAGCCTTCAGAATCTCCACCGTCTCAGGACCGTCAGTAGCCACCGAACGGGCAAAGAAACGGCCACGGGCACCAAAGCAAAGCTCAGCAGGACGGAACGGGTCTTCCACCGTACCGTAAGGGCTTGACTTTGAGACGAAGCCACGGGGAGAAGTAGGACTGTACTGTCCCTTGGTAAGACCATAAATCTGATTGTTCAGCAGAATCATATTCAGGTTGACATTACGGCGCATGGCATGAATGAAATGGTTTCCACCGATAGCCAGTCCGTCTCCGTCACCGCTGATCTGCCATATCTCCAGGTCCGGGTTCACCACTTTCGCTCCAGTGGCAATGGCAGCCGCACGTCCATGAATGGTCTGCATGGCATAAGTATTCACATAATAGGGCAGTCTCGACGAACATCCGATACCACTGATGACTGCTGTCTGATGGGGAGCAATGCCTATCTCTGCCATTGCCTTGTGCAGTGAGGCAAGGAAAAAGTGGTCACCACATCCCGGGCACCAGCGCGGCTGGCCTTTCTTGAAATCTTGTACTGTATACTGATCCATGATTTAATTCCCTTTCTTTGTCTGTTATGAGTTAATAATTTCCTTAAACGCATTCACCAGTTCGCTGACAACGAATGGCTGTCCTTTCACCTGATTGAACTTATAAGGCTTGAATCCATAGACGCGGATGCGCAGATAAGCACGGAACTGTCCGAGATTCTGCTCAGCCACCACCACTTTCTTATACTTCAGCAGCACATCCTTGGCATTACGCGGCAGCGGGTTGATGTACTGGAACTGTGCTAGTGCCACCTTGTAACCTTGTCCCTGCAGCTCAGTCATGGCAGAATAGAGATGTCCGTATGTACTTCCGAAACCGACAATCAGCAGGTCGGCATCGTCTTTGTCACCTTCGACGACAAGATCGGGCACGGGAATCTTCTGTACCTTAGCGTATCGCTCGACCACCATCTCATTATGGTTCTCAGGATTCGTGCTGATAGCACCCGTCTTTCCGTCTTTCTCTAATCCTCCGAGGATGTGCTGGTAACCTTCCTGTCCAGGGATTGCCCAATAGCGGACACTTGTCTCCGGGTCGCGCTGGTAGGGAGTATACTTGTACTTCTGTTCCTCTGTGACATAATGCGGATGTATCTCCGGCAGTTCCTCCATCTTCGGCAGCAGCCATGCTGATGAACCGTTGGCAATGAAAGCATCGGTCAGCAGAATCACCGGTGTCAGATGCTCAAGTGCAATCTTTGCTGCCATATAAGCTGCATCAAAGCAATTGGTAGGACTCGTTGCAGCAATCACCGGCATCGGACTTTCACCGTTACGGCCATAGAGAGCCTGCAACAAGTCGGTCTGCTCACTCTTTGTAGGAAGTCCGGTAGAAGGTCCGCCACGCTGAACGTCAATTACCACAAGTGGCAGTTCATCGATGACGGCAAGGTTGATGGCCTCACTCTTCAGACAGATACCCGGTCCGGAGGTAGAAGTAGCCGCCAATGCACCGGCAAAGGCTGCTCCCACGGCACTTGCACAGCCACTGATCTCGTCTTCACACTGCACGGTCATCACGCCCATCGACTTATGCTTCGACAGTTCATGCAGGATGTCCGTTGCGGGAGTGATAGGATAAGAACCCAGGAACAGTTTCAGTCCGGCACGCTCAGCAGCTGCCATTAATCCGTATGCAGTGGCTTTGTTTCCGGTAATGTCCATATAGCGTCCGGGAACCTTATGCTTAGATTCAATGCGATAGGTAGCAGGTACACTGGCATGCACATTGTGACCATAGTCATAACCGGCATGAACCACCTTAATATTGTTCTCTGCAATGATGGGCTTCTTCTTGAACTTATCCCTCAGGAAATCGTCCACCAAAGAGAGTTCTCTGTTGAACAGCCAGCAGACAAGCCCCAGTGCAAACATGTTACGGCATTTCAGGACGGCCTTGTTGTCCATGCCAGAATCAGCCAAACAGTCTTTTACCATCTTCGTAATCGGACAGGCAATCACGCGGTCGGGGTCGATGCCCATTTCCAGAAGATAGTCATCCGAGTTAAACTCAGCCTTTTTCAGGTCATTGGGACCGAAAGAGTCAGTATCGATGATAATAGTAGCCTGTGGTTTTGAATAGCGGTACTGCGTCTTCAGTGCGGCAGCGTTCATCGCAACAAGTACATCACAAAGGTCACCGGGAGTATAGACACGTCCCGTACCAATATGTACCTGATAACCGCTCACTCCCGTCAAAGAACCTTGCGGGGCACGGATGTCTGCCGGATAGTCGGGGAATGTAGAGATACCATTTCCCACGGTTGCAGAAACCGTCGAAAAGATGCTACCTGCTAATTGCATGCCGTCGCCGGAATCACCCGAAAACCGTACAACGACCTGCTCTAATTCTTTTACTTCTAATTGTTCTGACATAGTTAATTTTATTTTTGGTTGTATTTTCAATAGACAAATGTTGACCCTCCAAGGAACTCCCGAAGAAGAGAGATGGATGGAAGAGTTTCATAACTGATAGGAACAAAATACTTCAGGAAATCCCGCAGACGATATGCCTCGGCATATTCCTCACAGTTCTCCAGCACCTGCTCGAGTGCATGCTCAGCCTGGGGCCTGATGGCAGCCAGCTCATAAATCATGGCGGTATTGAACATAGCATCGGCATTCTCCTGATAAGGGAAGATCCACTTGTTCTCCCCTGCTCTGACACTTGGCCATCGGCGGATGGTGTCGGTAGCAGAACAACCGCGATACTTCACATCCCGGATGATACGACGCAAAAGTCGGTTGTCGGTTGTCGGGATATAATTATGGGTATCAAGGAGGATGGTTGTCAGTGCCGAAGCATATATCTTGAATTTCTGTTCATCGGGAATCTGAGCTGTCAACTCAGGGTTCAGGGCATGGATACCTTCCACGATAAGCACATCATGCGGACCGAGATGCAGCCGATTCCCACTCCGTTCACTCTTTCCTGTCTGGAAACTATAACGAGGAAGCTCCACCTCCTCACCTTTGAAGAGAGCTTTCAGCTGTTTGTTGAGCAACGGAATATTCAGTGCGTGCAGATGTTCATAATTGTATTCACCCTTTTCATCCTTCGGCGTGTCTTCCCTATTTACGAAATAGTCGTCTAATGAGATTTGCACAGGGCGGATGCCATTGGTCATCATCTGAACGGAAAGCCGTTTGCAGGTAGTCGTCTTACCAGAAGAAGACGGACCGGCAATCAACACCATCTTCACATCCGGACGTTCGAGTATCATGTCTACAATCCTCACAATTTTCTTTTCCTGTAAGGCTTCTGACACATTGATGATATCGTTGAGGTATCCTTTTTGCACGGCATTGTTGAACGCTCCTACCGTGCCAATCCTCAGAATGTCCTGCCAATGATGATGCTCCTTGAAGATCTCAAACATCTTATCTTGCCGGGTCATTTCTCCCAGCTCGGTAGGATTCTTCAGTGAAGGGATGCGCAGGAGCAGCCCGTCATAGTATTTTTCCAGTCCGAAGAGATAAAGCTTGCTGGTATTGGTCAGTAGCGGTCCGTAGAAATAATTCACATAACCGTCGATGTCGTAATAGGTAGTATAGAGTGAACCGTATGTTTCCAGAAGTTTCACTTTTGAATGGGAACCCAGTTTCATAAACATCTTTATGGCGTCCTCTGTCAATGCCTCATGCTCAATGACTGGAATAGCTGCATCGATGATCTGTTGCATACGCTGACGCAGACTGTCCACGTCTTCTTGTGTCACATGACGTCCGATTTTCAGATTGCAATAATAGCCGTTCGACACAGGAATGTCTATTACCACAGAGCCCTTTGGAAACACATCATGTACTGCCTTGCAAAGGACAAAAAACAGCGTACGGGTGTAGACACGGGAGCCTGTCGGCGAATACATATCCAGAAACTGCACATCCTTGTTTCTGTAAACGCGGTAGTTGAGGCCTTCTATTTTATTGTTCACCGTTGCGCAGACAGGTCCTAATGATGTCTCCAGATGGTATTGGGAACATATCTCTTCAAGACTGCTTCCACCATTCACATCCATCATCTGACCGTCATTCTTACAACGAATCTTTACGGTATGCTCCATAAGGTTTTTATCTATTAAGTCTTTAAAACAGATGCAAATATAGCGCAAAAATGGCGAATCACCAAACGATTCACCTTTTCTTTTCCATCTGAGCCTTTTCATCGCCCGCAGACATGTCGTTTTTTCTTTTGATAATTCATTTGAAAATACAGATTATTCAGCTTTATTTCGTATATTTGCACACAGATAAAGTACACTGTATGTCGATTTGGATATTTTTTAAGTTCTTTGGTTCTCTTGCTCTTCTGATGTTCGGAATGAAATCAATGAGCGACAGCCTGCAGAAGATGGCCGGTTCGCAGCTCCGTCACATTCTGGGAGCAATGACCACCAACCGTTTCACCGGGATGCTGACCGGTATGTTTGTAACAGCAGCCGTCCAAAGTTCGACGGCAACAACGCTGATGACCATTTCGTTTGTCAACGCGGGACTGTTAACGCTTCTCCAAGCCATCTCTGTGATTATGGGTACTCACATCGGCACTACGGTGACAGCATGGATAATGAGCGTGGTATTTTTCTTTAATATCTCGTATGTCGTCTATCCATCGTTCTTTCTCGGCATCATATTCATCTATCAAAAAAGATTCCGTATCGTTGGAGAATTCCTTTTCGGTGTTGCCCTCCTGTTTCTCGGACTTTGGACATTGAAGGAATCGGGATTCACCATTGCAGACAATCCCACGGTGAGAAACACCATCACTTCTTTCTTTTCCGATATTTGTGAGTCAGATGTCTGGAACACTATATTCTTTCTTTTTGTTGGTATTATCTTGACGATGTGTGTACAGTCAAGTGCTGCCATCATGGCATTCACCATGATTCTTTGTTCCACGGGACTGTTGCAGATTAACTATGGCATCATGCTTGTGCTTGGACAGAATATCGGAACAACCATCACAGCCAATATTGCAGCAATGTCGGCAAACATATCTGCACGAAGAGCTGCCTTTGCGCACCTGTTAATCAATGTGTTTGGTGTAATCTGGGCAATTCTGCTGTTCCGTCCGTTTACCAGTTTTATCTGTGGAATGGTTGGATTCGACCCGACAGCTCCTTCCACTGAGTCGGGTTATGCAGAGAAAGCTGCCATTGTCCTTGCCGCCTATCACACTCTGTTCAATATCATCAATACACTCCTACTCATCGGATTCGTACAGTATATCGAGCGGTTCGTCTGCTGGGTCATCAATCCCGAGCAGAATGAGGAAGAAGATTTCCGCCTTCATTTCATCACGGCAGGTATCATGAAAACGCCGGAATTATCGGTCCTGGAGGCTCAAAAGGAAATATCTTCCTTTGCCAGACGCATCCAGTCGATGTTCAATATGGTGCAAGACTTGCTTCTTGAGAAAAACGAACAGAACTTCAACAAACTGTTCGCCCGTATTGAGAAGTATGAAGGCATCAGCGACAACATGGAAATAGAGATTGCCAAATACCTCGACCATGTGAGCGATGCCCATCTTTCTGACGAGACAAAGGCAAAGATCCGTGCCATGTTACGTGAAATCAGTGAGCTGGAAAGTATCGGTGATGCGTGCTATAACATTGCACGCACCATCAACCGGAAGTTCCAAAGCAAGGAAGACCATTTCGTCAACAAGCAATATGAGCATATCCATCAGATGTTCGTCCTGACGGATTCTGCTCTTTCAGAGATGAATGCACTGATGATGGGACGAAAGGAATACTTCGACCCAAACCGTACATTCAACATTGAGAATGAAATCAACAACTTCCGTAATCAGTTGAAGACACAAAACATCAATGATGTCAACAAGCATGATTACACCTACGCAGTGGGAACCATCTATATGGACATCATTAACGAATGCGAGAAACTGGGCGACTACGTCGTGAATGTCGTAGAGGCCCGGTTGGGAACAAAGCTTACCTAAGGCTGGAGACCGTCAACCGCCAAGCAGGATTTTCCTAAGTTCCTTCATTCCTTCACTGGCTCCTTTCTGGATATGCCGGATGTTGTATCTGCCACCAGCAGCAACATCCTCAGGGTCAATGAGGTAGACAGGTACGCCAGGACGGACATAATGCAGCAGTCCGGCAGCCGGATAAACATTCAGAGACGTTCCGATGATGACAAACACATCAGCCTCTGAAGTAATATCGGCAGCAGCACTAATCATCGGCACCGACTCTCCGAAGAACACGATGAAAGGACGCAACAGGGAACCGTCACCGGCTTTCTCGCCAGCTGACACTTCGCAGTCATCTTCGGAAAGTTCCCGCACATATCTCTCATCAAACTGGTCACGCGACGAACATACCTTCGTCAGTTCTCCATGCAGATGAATAACTTTTTCCGACCCAGCCTTCTCATGGAGGTTGTCTACGTTCTGCGTCACTACCGTCACATCAAACTCTTTCTGCAGACTTGCAACGATACGATGCCCCTCATTCGGCTGGGCTGCATACAGCTTCTTGCGCAGCCCATTATAGAAGTTATTCACAAGTACAGGGTCGGCTTCCCATCCTTCGTGTGTGGCAACTTGCTGAACAGGATAATTCTCCCAAAGACCGTCGGCACCACGGAATGTCTTGAATCCGCTTTCCACCGACATTCCGGCTCCTGTCAAAAACACCAATTTCTTTTTCATATCGATACAAAGTTTAAATCCTCCACAAAAATAACAAATAAACTGCAAATAAAGCAGGCTGCAAATGTTATTTTTCGCAAATATCGCTTTACTATCACAGAAAAATTGTATCTTTGCACGCTCAAAATAATATACATTATTATAATAAAAAGAAAATGGATAAAGTAAGTTATGCTTTGGGGCTTGGCATCGGCCGTCAACTTTGTGACATGGGTGCTCAAGGGTTAAATATCGACGACTTTGCACAAGCTATCAAAGATATGATTTCAAAGAAGAAGCCTTTAATCAGTGATTCAGAAGCTAAGACACTGGTACAGAACTTCTTTGCAGAACAGGAGAAGAAGCAGCGGGCCGCAGCTGCAGAACGCTTCAAGGAACAGAAAGAGAACGGCGAGAAATACCTTGCTGACAATGCAGGAAAAGAAGGTGTCATCACTCTTCCCAGCGGCCTACAATATAAAGTTCTCAAAGAAGGAAACGGTCGTAGACCTAAGGCTACCGACCAGGTGAAATGCCATTACGAGGGTATGCTGATCGACGGTACACTCTTCGACAGCAGTATTCAGCGCGGCGAACCTGCCACTTTCCCGCTCAATGGTGTAATCGCAGGATGGACAGAAGGTCTGCAGCTGATGCAGGAAGGTGCAAAGTATCGGTTCTTCATCCCTTACCACCTCGGATATGGTGAGCGCGGAGCCGGACAGTCTATTCCTCCATTTGCCGCATTGGTCTTCGATGTAGAGTTAATAGAGGTTATCTAACAAAGCAAAATACTGACAATAAAAACATAGAAAAATGAAGAAACTTACATTCGTAGCCGCAATGGCTATCGTTGCTGCATTTTCAAGCTGCGGCAATTCAACTCCAAAAGCAAGTCTTAACAATGATGTTGATTCCCTGAGCTATGCAATGGGACAGACTCAGTCACAGGGACTGAAAGAATTCTTGGTAGAGCGCATGGACATTGACACCACCTACATGGACAATTTCATCAAAGGTCTGAACGACGGAGCCAATGCTGGTGACGACAAGAAGAAGGCTGCCTACTATGCCGGTATCCAGATTGGTCAGCAGATCAGTCAGCAGATGATTAAGGGTATCAACAACGAAGTGTTCGGTAATGACAGCACTCAGTCTATCTCTATGAAGAATTTCCTCGCTGGTTTTGTAGCCGGTACGACAGGTGCTAACCAGAAGATGACCATGGATCAGGCTCAGATGGTTGCCCAGACAAAGATGTCTCAGATTAAGGCAAGAACCATGGAGAAGGAATATGGTCCTAACAAAGTTGCCGGTGAGAAGTTCCTTGCAGAAAACGGCAAGAAAGCTGACGTGAAGACATTGGAAGTGGAAGTTCCTCAGCCCGATGGAACAAAGCTGAAGTCATTCATCCAGTACAAGGTTCTCAAAGAGGGTAACGGTCCATTGCCAAAAGACACCAGCATGGTAACTGTTCACTATGAAGGCAAGCTCATCGACGGTACTGTATTCGACAGTTCTTACAAGCGTGGCAATGCTGTTCCTCTCCGTGCAAACCAAGTAATCAAAGGTTTCACCCAGGCACTTGTACACATGCCTGTTGGTTCAATCTGGGAAGTTTACATCCCACAGGAGCTGGCTTATGCTGAGCGTATGCAGGGACAGATCAAGCCATTCTCTGCACTCATTTTCAAAGTTGAACTCATTTCTTTAGGATCTAAGAACTAATGAAAAGAATATTATTTGTCGCTTCTCTGATAGTGGTAAGCGCTATTGCCATGCCAGTATCAGCTAAAAAGAAGAAAGAGAAAAACCAGCAGGCTCCCGTTGAGGCAGTAGCTGTTGAAGAGCCTGTGATTCTGGCTTCTTCAGCCGACACCCTCAGCTATATTGCCGGTAAAACAGCTACAAACGGTCTGATTCCGTTTATTCAGCAGCAGTACAAAGTGGATACAGCCTATATGGCTGACTTTGCAAAAGGATATGAAGAGGCCGTTGCCAAAATCAACGATCCGAAATATGCCGCTTACATCGCCGGCGTACAGATTGCACAAATGGCAAAACAGCGTATCTTCCCTTCTATGAATGCCGACCTTCAGGGCACTGAATATGCATTGACAGAAGAACTCTTCCACAAGGGTTTCACCGCTTCATTGAAAAACGACAACAGCATCTACGCTGATTCAACAGCAAGAAAGATCTTTGAGACAAAGGTGAACGCCATCAAGAAAGCCCAGCAGGAAGAATACATTCAGCAGAACACCAGCTGGCTGAAGGAGAATGCAACCAAAGAAGGTGTGAAAACCACTCCCAGTGGACTACAATACAAAGTGCTGACTGCCGGAACGGGTGAGACTCCAAAGGCTACCGATAAGGTAACCGTGAAATATGAGGGTAAGCTCATCGACGGTACTGTTTTCGACAGCTCTTATAAACGGAACCCGCAGACATCCAGCTTCAAGTGCAATGAAGTAATTAAAGGCTGGACAGAGGCTCTGACCATGATGCCTGTAGGCAGCAAATGGGAACTTTACATCCCTCAGGAACTGGCTTATGGCGAGCGCCCCGCAGGAAAAATCAAGCCATACTCTACGCTGATCTTCACCGTAGAACTGGAAGGTATTGAAAGTGAGAAAAAGCCAGAAGCTAAAACAGAAACTAAAACAGCAGAAACAAAGGCAAAGGCAAAAACTGCTAAAATAACAAAGAAAAAATAGCAGAAAAGCCACCCTTTTAATTACAAAATGCGCGGATAATAAAAAAAATCCGCGCATTTTGTTGTATATATCATTTATATTCCTTATTTTTGCTAAGAATTATGCAAACTAATTTGGTATAATAAAAGAAAATGGAAAAGATTGATAGTCTTGACAAAAAGATTTTAAGTATTCTCTCCAAAAACGCACGTATCCCTTTCAAGGATGTGGCAGCAGCCTGCGGTGTTTCACGCGCCGCTATTCATCAGCGTGTACAAAGACTCATTGAAGTCGGAGTCATTACTGGCAGTGGATTTGATGTAAATCCCAAAAGTCTTGGATATACTACCTGCACTTACGTGGGTCTGAATCTGGAACGTGGAAGCATGTACAAAGAAGTTGTCAAACGACTGCAGACCATCCCAGAGATTGTTGAATGCCACTTTACAACTGGTGGTTATACAATGCTCCTGAAGCTTTATGCTCGTGACAATGAACAGCTGATGGAATTGCTGAACAGTAAGTTGCAAAGCATCCCCGGCGTTGTTTCTACCGAGACTCTCATCTCATTAGAGCAAAGTATTAAGCGAGAAATTCCTGTTGTTGTAGACTAATTGCCCGGCTATATTATTCTGGCCGTCGGATTTCCCATGAGAACATTTAATCTCCAGTCGCATCTTGACGAGATTTATACGACATTTCCAGAAGCTGTCCATCAGCCTCTGATAGGTATTACTGCCAACTTCGAAGGGGAGGATGCTACCCTGCGTAACCGTTATTATGAACAGGTGGTGGCAGCAGGAGGTACCCCTGTCATCATCCCTCCTGTCACCAACAAAGATGTCATTATTAACACGCTGGAGCATATCGACGCACTTCTGCTTACCGGTGGAGGTGACTTCAACCCTCTATGGGCCAATCAAGAGCCACGACCTGGCCTTGGCAACATCAATACCGTCCGTGACCTGCCTGAACTGCTGATAACCAGATTAGCATACAACCGGCAGATTCCGATGCTTGGCATCTGTCGCGGCATACAGACTTTAGCGATGGCGCTGGACGGAGAGATTGATCAAGACATAAAGAAGGACATCAAACACAGCCAGAATGCTGCCCGCACTGAGCCCACACATAGCGTTAGCATCAGTGAGGACTCTATATTATATAAGGTGTATGGTGACAGTCACATCTTTGTTAACTCATTCCATCATCAGGCAGTCAGCAACACGGGGAAAAGATTCCGCGTCACAGCAACGGCCCCCGACGGTATCATCGAGGCAATGGAAAGCAGCGAGCACAAGCCCATCATGGGTGTGCAATGGCATCCTGAATGGCTGGAGGAAGAAGGACTGAAACTGTTCTGCTGGCTTGTCGAACAGGGCGAATGTTTCCATCAGGCCAAAGAGATGCACCGCCGGATTCTCACACTCGATACCCATTGCGACACGCCAATGTTCTTCTCACAGGACATTCAGTTCAGTCATCGCGACCCGAACATCCTTGTCGACCTGCACAAAATGAATGACGGACGACAGGATGCTGTCATCATGGTGGCATATCTTCCACAACCTAAGTTAGGAGAATCCTTCTCGTCAAAAGTGCCATTTGATGTAAATGGTCCGATGGCTTATGCCGATCTGATCTTTGACAAGATAGAGGACATTGTCAAAAAGAACAGCCGGTACCTCAGTATCGCCCGTACTCCCGCCGACCTTTACGAAGATAAGCGCAAAGGAAGAAAGAGCATCATGTTCGGGATTGAGAACGGACTGGCTTTGGAGCATAACATCCAGAACATCAAGCACTTCTCTCAACGCGGAGTTGTCTATATTACCTTGTGCCACAACGGAGACAATGACATCTGCGACTCTGCCAAAGGGTGCAACACACATAATGGCGTAAGTCCTTTTGGTGCACAGGTAATAGAAGAGATGAACCGACAGGGAATGATGGTTGACCTTAGCCATGCAGCTGAGAAGAGCTTCTACGATGCCATAGAAATCAGTAAGCACCCTATTGTATGCAGCCATAGCAACTGCCGTGCGTTATGCGACCATCCGCGCAACCTTACAGACGACCAGCTGCGCACCCTCGCCAAGCATGGCGGTGTCGCTCATATTACCCTTTATAACGGATTTCTCCGCAAGAAAGGGGAAGCAAGCATCCTCGATGCGATGGCACATTTAGAGCACGCCATTGACATCATGGGAGTTGACTCTGTAGGCTTGGGAACCGACTTCGACGGCGATGGCGGAATCCGCGGCATTGCAGACTCATCTGAGATGATCAACTTCACCTTGCAGCTACTACGCCGTAAATACAGCAGTCGGGATATCCAGAAAATCTGGGGAGGAAACTGGCTCCGCGTAATGGCTAAGATACAGTCTTCAAAACAATAACTCTATATGAACAAAAAGAAAAAATTGAAAATTATAATCCCCCTTCTGATCCTTTTGGTAGCAGCCTTTGCTTTCGAGCATTACAAAGCTAATAAAGCCGTCGATTCTGTTGACGAGACAGAGGCTGAAGAGGCTGTCAACCCCATAGGGCCGACATTCAATGCAGACTCTGCCTATGCTTTCACTGCTGCCCAATGCAACTTCGGTCCAAGAGCGATGAATACCGAAGGACATGAGAAATGTGCTGAATGGATTATTGCCAAGTTCACACAGTACGGATGTAAGGTGACCACTCAGAAAGCCGACCTCAAAGGGTATGACGGAACCATCTTAAAGAGCACCAATATCATTGCCCAGTATAAGCCTGAACGGACAACCCGCATCCTGCTATGCGCTCACTGGGACAGCCGTCCGTGGGCAGACAACGACCCCGACTCCACCAATTGGCACCGTCCCATCCTTGCTGCCAACGATGCGGCAAGTGGTGTCGCTGTGATGCTGGAGATTGCCCGACTGTTAAACAGTTCGGCAGGGACAACCCAGTCGGCTGTTGAGAACACCATCGGAGTGGACTTTGTCTGTTTTGATGCCGAGGATTGGGGGACTCCTCAATGGTCTGACGTTGAAAGCGAAGGTGAGACATGGGCTTTAGGAGCACAATATTTTGCAACAAACCTACCGGCAGGCTATGAAGCACGCTATGGCATCCTGCTGGACATGGTGGGAGGAGTCGGAGCACAGTTCTATCGTGAAGGGATATCGCGTCAGTATGCCGGACAGATTGTGAAGAAGGTGTGGCGTGCTGCCCGTCAGGCCGGCTATGGCAGTTATTTCCCGAAGAGGAACAATGGCAATATCACCGACGACCACGTGCCCCTTAACCTAAACACACATATTCCGACAATCGACATCATCCCTTGCTATCCCGACTGTGAGCAGAGCTCATTCGGTCCGACATGGCATACGATAAAGGATGACATGGAACATATTGACAAAAACACTTTGAAAGCTGTAGGGCAGACCCTTATCCAGACGCTCTACACCGAAGAATAAGACAGAATCACAGTTGTCCCGCCTCCACCATCAGCACGACACGCTCAGTGAGGCGGTCAACTCCTTCTGCATCGTACTTCTTTCTCAGGCTTGCTCCGAAAGCCCAGGCAAAGGCTTGATAGAATCCTGCTTTGATACTGCCAAAGTAAGCCTGAATAAGATTATAGGAAGAAGAATTGCATTCGCGGTAAATCAGTTTTATCAATAGCTTTCCCTGGGCATACGTCAGTTTCTTCATACGCGGCGTATACTCCTGCTTGATATTCTTCTCCACCAGTTTCATGTGGGCATCTCGCGACTTCTTATCCGGCAAAGTCTCGAGAAACTCATAAGTCTCCAGAATGATGGCGTTGCATTCCTTTGCGATAGGAAGCACCTTCTTGACATTATAAACCAGCCTGTTATAGGCTATGCGCTGTTTTTCATTCTTAAATTCAGGCTTCGGATAAACATAGACATTGTTCAGTTCAACGTACTGAATGGAGTCTCCTTTGTCAAGAACCTTTCCAACTTTTATCGTCGGTAAGAACGTGGGGGTATCCATGTCCACATCCCTCTGCTCAGGATTGACACGTTCCATCCTGCTCTTCTGTCCCCAGACAGACCCAACAGACAATGTCAGCACGATAAAAAAAGAAAGCAGCTTCATACTCATTCGGCCGCAAAAGTAATCATATTTTCCCATAACAAGAAATTATTTATATTAATATTTCATGATGAAAGTAAAAATGATTACCTTTGGACAAAAGATAAAATTAGCATGAAAAATGTATTGATTGACTTCTCACATTATGACGATTTCAACGGCTTCGGTGAAATCGCCCGTAACTACATACATACCTTAGTTACCCGAAACATCAACGACCTTCACTTTATCTTTATCCTTCCACGAAAGCATCGTGGACGTTTCGGTGCCGGATACGACTACATCGATCGTGAAGATAAAAGAAGTCAGTTGAAAAGACTGGACAAGCACATCGACTTATGGCATGCTACCGACCAGCAGTTTCACCTGCGTGGCGGCGACAGTCACACCATCCAGCTGCTGACAGTTCACGACTGTAACTTCATGACCGAGAAGAAAGGGGTACACAAGTGGCGGCATATCCTGCAATTGAAATGGCGCGTGCGCCGGTCTGACCATCTGACTACCATTTCCCACTTTGTGCTCGACGACCTGAATCAAAACGGATTCATCATGGGAAAGCCCGTGGATGTCATCTACAATGGCATCGCCAACGATGAAGACATGCCGCAGCAACAGCCTTCTTTTATCACCGATGACAAAGTGCCTTTCTTCTTTTCTGTCGGACAGATTCGTGAAAAGAAGAACCTTCATACACTTGTTCCCATGATGAAGTATTTCCCTCATCACCTGCTTTTCATCTGCGGTGACAATCATTTCAGCTATGCCAGCCAACTGCAGCAACTCATCTCCCAACAGGGAGAGGGACGTGTGATGCTGACAGGAAAAATCAGCAATGAAGAGAAACGATGGCTTTACAGTCATTGTGCGGCATTCCTTTTTCCAAGCAGGCTAGAAGGATTCGGCATTCCTGTCCTTGAGGCGATGCGCTATCACTGCAAAGTGTTTTCTTCACGCATGACCAGTCTGCCTGAGGTATGTGGGGAACATGCCTCCTATTGGGATGATTTCACACCCGAAGAGATGGCTAAAGTGGTTCAGGAGGGACTTCAGTCCTGGCAGAAAGATGGTCGTGAAGCCCAACTTGCAGCCAGACATTCACAGCAATTCAACTATGAGCGGTACACCGACCAGTACCTTAGTCTTTATCGGAAGCTGTTAGGCTGATTTGATGCAGGAAGTCCTGTAGCATCGTCCAGACGCTATCGACGGTAATCAAATCATATTTCTGCTGATCTGTAAGACCTGTTGTGTCTGTAACGGATGAAGCATCTATGCCCCAGGCAAGTATGTTCGTGTCAGTTGGCAGCCATGTCTTTTTACTGGCAACAGGCGAACAGATGACCATGGATGGCCGTCCCATCGCATGAACGATATGCCTGGCACCACCCTCATTGCCAAAATAGGCAGAACAGTTTGCCGACATGGCAGCTAACTGCCGCGCACTTTTAGCTTCAATGTTCAAAAAAAGAGGAACGGCATCGGATGAGAGGTGAGATTGCTGCAACACCTTATTATATATATGATGGGCGTTTTCCGCTTCCTTGCCGGGAGCATAGTTGAAGATCAGCTGCCACTCCGGGAAGTCACGCAACAGGCGTGACAGGATTTCCACCATGCGGTATTCATTCCATGTCTTGTTCTCAAGTTTTGCCGTCACACCTACAAGCATGACAGGTCTTTTGAAATCAATGCCCTGCTGTTCCATATAGTGGTGAAAGTCTTCCTTCTCCTGTGCCGTAATACTCAGTGTCAGTTCACGGCAGGGTTTTATTTCTCCGTAAGCCGACAATGGCTCTGCCAGTTTGAGATTATGGTCTATCATGCTCTCGTCTTCCTCGCAACCCTCGTAACGATGATTGAACACACCCCATGTATAGGGTTTCCTGATGCCTATCCGGAAACGGGAATGGAGTGAGAAAAGGGCAAATAGCATCGTATTCACCGTTGAGCGCATATCAATCACTACATCATAGCGTGTCTGATGCACCGTCTTCCACACCTTATTTATATATAAAAGAACCTTATGCCGCTCCGTATCGTTAAAGGAGATGATACGATGAATGGCAGGATGTCCTTCGAAGAGCGGCGCTATCTTCTCGTTAAGCACAAAGTCAATCTCCGCTTCAGGGAAGCTCTGACGGATGGTGTTGAGCAATGGAGTGGCTAATATGGCATCACCCATCTGGCGAAACCGCACGACTAAAACACGCTTGCAAGGTCTCATATCAAACAGTCCTTTTATAATTCAAGATTAAACTCCATTTCACGTTTCTTCTGGTAATGTGTCCAGAAGCGTTTCCTCTCTGCCATCAGGATGCGCTCTGCTGCTGTTGGATCAAACTGGCGAAGACGGGCATATTCACGAATCAGCAGTTCCATGAAATGCTTCGGTCCCCATAGTCGGGCAAAGCTGCGGCATCCGTCTTCCATGTTGACAGCTCCGAAACGCATACGGTTGATATCGACAATGGAAAAACAATAGTCGTCTGTCCCACCGCTCTTCTCTTCGCTTTCCTTTATGTCCCACAGCACATTCCCCGGTGAGAAATCCAGATGCAGCACTTCATGCTCGTGCATGTGGGCAACGTAGGCAGCCAGTGCCCTTGCCAACGGCGCATAGACATTCTCCGGCGCATCACCCATCTCATAGAGCAAGTGCCTGTAGGGACACTGGACACTGATAAACCATGAGTGCTGGATAATACCCGCTTTCCGGTCTTCTATATAGGCTACTGCTTCGGGCGTCTCTATTCCTCTTTCCAATAAGATGGACGGATAATTATATGCACGTTTGCCCTTCGGCTGCCGGAGTCCCAAGGAATAGACCCAATTACTGGGAAACACAGGTTTCTTATACCGTTTCACATTGAATTGTGTGCCGTCGGGTGCAACGAAGAGCTTGATAAGGTTGCGGCGGCCGCCATAGATATACACTCCCTCTTCATCCATCTGGTCAGGGATATGCCGGATGAATGCCTCATAGTACGCATATTTCGGATTAATAGTCGTCGTCCTCATAATAGTCGTTTATATATATCCAAGACCTTACTCGCCACATCATTTCCTTCGAAACGGCGGACATATTCCCTGCTTCTGGCAATCCGTTCTTCCCTCCCTTCTGCACCTTTCAGTGAGTTGCAGATACCTTTTGCCATTCCTTTTTCATCATCCGGGTTGACATAGATGTTTTCTTTGCCACCAGCCTCTTCCAGACAACTGCCCGAACAGGCAACAACGGGAAGACCACTCTGTATCGCCTCTATCACGGGAATGCCGAATCCTTCATAACGGGAGGGATAGACGAACGCCTCTGCCTGCTGATAAAGGGCTGGCAGGTCGGCAAAGGGCACACCGTGAAGTAGCTTCACGCGATTGCCAAGTCCGTTGTCGTGAACAAATCTTTCCACGGTATCTGCATAGGGAGTTCTTCGCCCGACGATAACCATTGACACATCCTCCGGCACCTGACGAAGAGCCTTGACAGCCAGCAGCACATTCTTCCGTTCTTCGACAGTACCCACATTGATGATGTATCTCCCCGGCAACTGATACTTCTGCCGTACCTCCTGCTTCTTCTCTTCGGTCGCACACTTCTTAAAGCCGGTGTCACAACTCTGATAAATCACTTCTATCTTCTCCGGCTGCACATCGGAATAATACAGAATGTCATTCTTGGTACACTCGCTGATGGCGATGATACGATCGGCCTCAGCAACTGTCTTACGGAATTTCCAGGCATAGATCTTCGTATCCAGCCATTGATAATATTCGGGATGGCGCAGGAAGATCAGGTCGTGAATGGTGACGACGGTCTTGATTCCAGCTTTCTTGATTCCCATGGGCAGCTCTCCCGACAGACCATGATACAGGCTGACACCGTCCCGCAGCAAATCATTCGGCAAGCCATAGGTACGCCAGTATGCCCCTCTCAGACGGTCTGTGAGCGAGGGATGATGGGTATCTGAAAGGAAACCGGGATAGCTCCAACCGACATTCGAGTCAGTGGTAACCATCTTTCTAAGCTCTTCCTTTCCGGCATCAGGTGCATAGAGGAGAAACTGGAAGTCAGCAGGAGCAATGGCCGACAGGTCATTGACAAGTGTCCGGGCATAGCTTCCCAGTCCTGTTCCGTTTCTGACGATACGTTTGGCATCAAATCCTATTCTCATGTCTCAGACCGTTTGATTACTTTACCATTCACCTCCGTAAACCGCTGGTCGAATTCCTCGTGGGTTCTTTTCCATCGGTTGTGTGTCCAGAGATAGTATTCGGGATGCTGACGGATATTCTCTTCCAGCATCTTAAAGAAGCGGCGCGTGATCTCATATTCCTCCAAGGTGTTCGGCTCCTTGGTAATCAGGCGGAGCGTACAGGTATAATACCCGCGGCGCGGACGGCCCATCTCTACGTAGTAAACGGCATCATTCATCTTGCGCATGATGCGTTCTGCGCCGGTGAACACCCCTGTCTCATGTCCCATGAAAGGAATCCACAGATGAATGTTCTCCCATTTGGGCGCTTGGTCGGCAATATATCCGAAGAGATTCATCACCCCTTCACGCTTGTACTTCACCAGATAGCGCAGGATGTCTTTCTTAGGAATCGCCACTCCATGGGCATGGGAGCGCAGCTTGTAGAAGATATAATCCATCACGTCATTGCTCAAAGGCTTGTAGATAAGTCCTAAGACACTTCCTTCGGGCATATAGTATTGGGTACACGATAGCCATTCCCAGTTACAGTAATGCCCCAGAATGGTTCCGATGTTCTGTCCTCCGTCAAAAGCATCAGAGAACACTTCAGGGTTGACAAAAGTAAATCTTCTCTGTGCTTCCTCCTTACTGATAGACAGCAGCTTAATGGATTCAAAGAAATAGTCGCTGAGCCAGTGGTAAAACTTCCTTTCTATGCGTTTGATTTCATCCTGGCTCTTCTCGGGAAACGAAATCGTCAGATTCGACCTGACAATCTTCCGCCTATATCGCAGGACATCATACAGAAGGAAATACAGCATGTCTGCCATAACGTACATCACCCGGAGTGGCAGGAGCGAAAAGACATAGCACAGACGATAACAGCAGATGGAAAGAAATGAAACTTTCATATTGTTCATCTCTTCTCCGTCTGTTTTTTTTGTTTGTTTCTCACTGCTCATCTCGTCTCTTATTTAAACTCGTTAATCCGGCGGACTACCTCCTTCGCTTCTTCTTCCTCCATCACCTGACTCATCGGAAGACTCAGTTCCTGACGGTGAATCTGCTCGGTCACCGGCAATGACAAATATCCCATTTCCTGATAACACTCCTGCTGATGAGGGGCTATCGGATAATGGATGAGTGTCTGGATGCCATGCTGGGACAAATACGCCTGCAGATCATCTCTCTGCTCACAGAACACGGGGAACAGATGATAGACGTTCATGCGCTCATCGGGCATCACATCGGGCATCCATACTCTCCGATTGTCTATTCCTTCCCGATAGATGCGGGCAATGTCCCGACGATGCCGGTTGTCGGCATCAAGATATTTCAGCTTGACGGAAAGGACTGCTGCCTGTATCTCATCCAACCGGCTGTTCCGTCCTTTGTACTGAAAGACATATTTCTTGTGGGAGCCATAGTTGGACAGGGCTCGGACCACTTCTGCCAGTTCCTCATCATCGGTCGTCACGGCTCCCCCGTCTCCCAAGGCGCCAAGATTCTTCCCAGGATAGAAACTATGACCGGCGGCAGCTCCCAGCGAACCAGTATGCCGTCCGTCTACCGTACAGCAGCCATGAGCCTGGGCATTGTCTTCCACTAACAACAGCTGATGCTGGCTGCAGATCTGGGCGATGCGCGGCGTAAAGGCGCAACGACCATAGAGATGAACGAGCATCACGGAGCGCGTCTTCTCTGTAATATGCCGTTCTATTTCTTCCTCGTCAATCTCCAAGGTATGAAGATTAGGTTCTACCAGGACAGGGACCAGCCCGTTCTCGGTGATAGCCAGGATGGAGGCAATGAATGTATTAGCCGGAACAATCACCTCGTCTCCCGGCTTCATGCGCCCCAGTTCTATATAAGCTCTGTAAATCAGGGTCAGGGCATCAAGCCCGTTGCCACACCCCACACAGTACCGCGTACCGATGTAATCGGCATAGGCAGACTCGAACCGTGCATTCTCGGCTCCGCGCAGATACCATCCGGAATCTGTCACCCGCTGCACCGCCTCATGAATCTCATCCCGGTATCGCTGTGTGACCTTTTGAAGATCAAGAAAGCTTATAGACTTATTCATCTCTATCTCTTACACTTGTTGCATGTCATGTAGTTTCTTGTAATAGCCCTGTCCAGCCATCAGCTCCTCATGGGTTCCGCGTTCCACGATACGACCTTCGTGGAGCACGCATATCTCATCGGCGTTCCGGATGGTTGACAGACGATGGGCTATGGCGACGGTAGTACGTGTCTTCATCAGCCGCTCAAGGGCGTCCTGCACCAGTCGCTCGCTCTCGGTGTCGAGTGCCGACGTTGCCTCGTCAAGAATCAGGATGGGCGGGTTCTTCAGAATGGCACGGGCGATGCTCACACGCTGCCGCTGACCTCCCGACAACCTACTTCCCCGGTCACCGATATTTGTATCATACCCGTTTTCCGACTGCATGATGAAGTCATGGGCATTGGCTATCTTTGCCGCCTCTTCCACCTGCTCTTTGGTAGCACCGTCCACTCCGAAAGAAATGTTGTTGAAGAATGAGTCGTTGAAGAGTATCGCCTCCTGATTGACATTGCCAATCAGCTTCCGCAGGTCGTGGATGCCCAGGTCCTTCACATTGATGCCGTCGATGAGCACCTCGCCTTCCTGCACGTCATAGTAGCGCGGTATCAGATCGACAAGTGTCGACTTTCCTCCCCCGCTCTGACCGACGAACGCGATGGTCTTTCCCTTCTCTATCGTGAGATTGATATGACGGAGCACCCATTGCTCGCCATACTTGAACGACACATCCCGGAACTCGATGCTCCGTTCAAACTGCTCGATATGCTTCGGGTGGGCAGCTTCCTTGATGTCGTTCTCTGCCAGTAATATCTTGTCCACTCGTTCCATGCTGGCAAGTCCTTTGGGGATGTTATAGCCTGCCTTGGAGAATTCTTTCAGCGGATTGATGATTGAATAGAGGATTACCATGTAATAGATGAACATCGGACCCGTCAGCGTGTGATTGTTAAGCACCAGAATACCGCCAAACCACAGGACAATGACAATCATCACCGTACCCAGGAACTCCGACATGGGGTGTGCCATCGACTGGCGGATGTTCACGCGCATGATGTCGTAACGGTAGGCTGAGTTCACCTGATCGAAACGGCGGTTCATCTTTTCCTCGGCACAGAATGCCTTGATGATGCGCAGACCGCCCAGCGTCTCCTCCACCTGACTCATCGTATCGCTCCAGAGCGACTGCGCCTTGATGCTCTTCTGCTTTAACCGACGACCTACCAGACCCATGAACCAGCCGAACACCGGTACAAAGATAATGGTGAAGAGCGTCAGCTGCCAGGAGAAGACCAGCAGGGCAATGAAGTAGGCGATAATCAGAATCGGGTTCTTGAACAGCATGTCGAGACTTGACATGATGCTCGACTCTATCTCCTGCACGTCACCGCTCATGCGTGCAATGATGTCTCCCTTGCGCTCCTCACTGAAAAAGCCGAGCGGCAGGGATGTGATCTTCTGATAGAGCTGGTTGCGTATGTCACGGACGACACCTGTGCGGATGGGAATGATGGTAGCGGATGAAAGGAAGTAGGCACCGGTCTTCAGTGCCGTCATCACTGCCAGCACCAGTCCGATAACCAGCAGCGTGGTCGTGGCACCTACCGACTGGATAAGCTGATTGACATAATAGTTCATGTTGTTCATCAGCACGCTCGTCATGTTCTTCCAGTCCCACGCCATCAGGGCTGTAGCATTCTCCGTGTCGCCGGTCTTGAACAGGATGTCAAGCATGGGAATGAGGGTGGCAAAGGAGAAGATATTCAATATCGCTGACAAGATATTGAACAACACTGACAGCAGCAGGAATTTCTTATAGGGCGGGACGAACCGCCTCAGCACTTGCAGGAATTCTTTCATATTTCTTATTTGGGAGCAGTGAGTTGATCGTTATTCATGCGTTGCATGTATTGCTGGATGACAGACTTTGCCTGAAGGGTCATCTGCTGGAGCGTCCCCGCAGGCATCGTTGTCTTGACATTATGATTGAGAAGTGAGTCTGTACGATACCGATAGGCAGCTGTCACCTGCTCACCGTCAAACTCAATGACATAGTCGCCTTTCACAAACTCGTAGCCGTTACTCTCGGGCACCCAGTGCAGGGCAAACGTCTCTTCGGGCTGTGTGTGCAGCATGTCCTTGCCGAAGGCGATGTATGGCTTGTCATAGTGCAGATAGGAGAGCACCGTCGGCATGATGTCGGTCTGCTCCACCACACGCTCCGTATCATAGCCGTGCAACGACTCGTCGCCGGGAGCATAGAGGATAATCGGCACGGTATAGTAGCCCAGCGAGGTCTTATAGAACGGGTCTATCTGCCTGCTGGTATGGTCGGCGGTAATCACGAAAAGGGTGTTCTTGAACCATGCCTTCTTCCGGGCGGTCTCAAAGAAGAGCTTGAGGGCATGGTCGCTGTAGGCGATGCTCTCCTGAAGTGCTTCTTCTCCCTTCGGGAAGACATTCTTATACCGCTCAGGCATACTATAGGGAGTGTGTGACGATGCCGTGAAGACGGCAGTCATGAACGGCTGCTGCATCTCCGTCATGCGGTCGGCAAAGAACTGTAGGAACTCTTCATCAAAGATAGCCCATGTCCCGTCGAAGTCTTCATCACCGTTGCGCTTGGGGTCCTGATTGTATTCTGTCCGTCCATAGTAACGCTGGAACCCTGTGGCATGTGCGAAGGCCTGGAATCCCATCGAGTTGTTCTGTGCTCCATGGAAGAAGGCGGTGACGTAGCCCTTCTGCTCGCCCAGCTCACGGGCGATACCCGACATACGGTTCAGGGAGGCAGGAGTGAGGAACAGCGGTTCCACGTAGTTGGGAAGCGAAGACAAGGTCGAGGGCATCCCTTCTATGCTCTTCCTTCCGTTGGCGTAGGAGTATTGCCATGTCAGGGCATGATTGGTAATCAGGGAATCCAGGAAGGGAGTGAACCCCTTGTATGTACCGTTGCGGAGCGTACGGTTGTAATAGCCGAAATGCTGCTTACTGAAACTCTCAAGGATGAAGACGACGACATTCATGGGCTTGAAGGCTGCCGTGTCGTTCGGGGTGTGCAGGGGTGAGAAGAGTGCCGTTGCCTCCTGCTCACTCATATAGTCGGGCACCAGCATCGGCTTCTTGCTGAGCGTACGGTAGATGGAAAAGGGGGTATTGAGAATGATGCCGGTCTCGGCGGGCCGGTCGGCATACTGGTTGGCATTGCTGATGGTAATGGGACGGACGGCAGTGGTGAACCCACCGCGCATACCTGCCACAAAGAGGGGAATGGCAAGGAGCATCACAACCACCTGCGTGATATAATAGACGGGAAGGCGGGTGGAGAAAGACGAGACCTTCGAAGGCACGGGGCGGAAGAGCTTCCACAGCAGCCATGAAATCAGGGCTGCCACCACGACAAGGTACCAGTTGGCGAGAAACTGTTCCGCGAATATCTTCGCCATATTGCCTGCTCCCTCATGGCTGAACTCCGCAAAAACCGAGGTCGTCGTCCGCTTGCCTGTAAAGGGGAAATAGACACAGTCGATGAGGTTGGCATAGATGGCAACGGAATTACAGATGACATAAATCCATCTGACAATCTTATAATAGCCTTGCTTCTCTTTCCAATGCAGGGGGAACAGCATCATCACGCTGACCAGGGCATTGGTGTAGAGGATGGCAGACGTATCAAAGATGAGACCGGCACCGAACAATTCAAGGGTATGTCCCCAGGTGAGCGTGCCGGAATATATCGTCCAATTCGCCAATACGAAAATCACACGACAGACCATGAACATCACGTAGACCACCAGCAGGTTCCACAGCAATGACAGAATAGGACTTCGGGTAATACTAAGCTTCATTCTTCTTATTGTTTGTGCAAAAGTACAAAATAAATATGAACCAATGGACACATTATTCTATAAAAAACCTTTTTACCCAACGAAAACACAGACTATCAATCAATTATAAGTATTAATTTATTAAAATAATGTGGTTCTTTATTTAATAGTTAATTGTTTTTTTATAATTTTGCAACCGGAAAGAAAACCAACACAAAGTGATATCAACATCTAAAATAACATATAACAGTATAGACAACACTGACAATTTAAGATAGATGAGAGAGATTATTATAAAGATAGCATTAACCGTTTTATTCCTTTCATGGATAAACGGGGGAATGATTGCTGCCAAAGAAAGTTCTGGCAAGATACAAGACATAGGCAATGGTGGCTATGTCTTGGCTGAGGATAGCAGCAATTACATCAATGCTTCTATATTGATAATCTCATCTGTAAACGAGATAAGCTCCGTGTTCGGGCATGTGGCTTTCAGAATGGAGTGCCCTTTACATCAGCTCGACTATGTGTTTACTTTTGAAAGTGATTCCGAAACAAATGATTTTCTTACTCTTTTTGGAGGAAAAGCGAAAGCTGCGTTTATAGCCGTACCTACGTCGCAGTTTATTACTGACATCAGGAATGAAGGACGAGGAATCAGACAATATGAACTGAACCTGACACATCACGAGAAACAAGAACTGTGGCGTTTTTTAGACAACGACATGGTGGAAGGTCCTCATAGGAATTTCAATCTCACGAACCATTGTGTGTCTATGGCGATTCAGAAAATACAAGAGTCCTGTATAGATGAGCAAATGGAATGGGCTCCCTGGCAGGGAGTGATGCTGCTGAACAATGGCGACTTGGTTCGCCAGTATGTTAGTAGGTCGTCATGGGCTGAATTTTGGTTTGTCACAGTTTTGGGCAACCGTTACCGTGAATATGCCGATCAGACCGTGAGAATTAGCCCTGAGCAGTTGCCTCATGAACTGATGAGGGCTTCTTTCGTCGGCAATGACACTCCGACAAAAAGACCTGTGATAACAGGGCATGAACAAGTGCTGCTGGAAGAACTCCAAAAACCAGACAAGGATATTGCCTCTCCAACGATGTTTTTTGGGGTGTTACTGGCGGTGACATGTCTGATAACATTGGCAGAATGGATGTGGAAAAGAAACGGAAGACGTATTGCCATTGGCTATGACTTGGCTCTGTTCATCTGTCAAACTCTCGCGGCGTTGGTACTCTTATATATTATCATCTTTTCGGAGGTGTTCGGCAAGTGCTGGAACTGGTATCTGATACCTTTCAACCTGTTGCCGCTCTTGATATGGCTTTGTTTACACAAGCAAAAGAACTACGGCAGGGTTTACCTGTTTTATACAGTGGTGCTCGTGGTATTTCTGTTCATGACACCATTCGTCTCTCAACTCGACATCCCACACCAGTTGCTCACGGCAAATTTGGTGGTCAGATGTGGCAGTAATTACATGGTTTATAATAAATATTCGAATAACAATTACAGTACTAAAAATGAAACAAATGAACTTTAAAGAAATAATGAGACGGGTATCGCTGATTTGCCTGTTATCATTCTTGGGACTGGTAACTGCTTCTGCATTTAGTAGCTATCCTTTTAAGACCACCATCACAGTATCACCTACTGGAGCAGGAACGGCATACGCCAACTATTCTGGCCAGAATAACTCTGGCAGAGCAACGTCATCGACGGCAAGTTTTACGGGAACAGAACAGAGTTGGGAAAAAGAAGGAATGACTGCGGATCCGTCTCTTTATGCTACTGCCAATACTGGTTATCGTTTCTTGAGATGGGAAGATAGTAACGGGAATAGTATATCTCAAGTCAGAAACATATCGGTCTCACAAGAATATAACATATCAGGTGCATATTATAATACCGGTAGTGCTATTTGGGGACTTATAAAATGGAGAGATTATACTACCGTTAGATCATTCTCCTACACGGCAAAATTTGCCCTTCAAGGCAATGTGATAGCCAGGGTTGCTAATGGTCAAGACAATGTGGGTGCAGCAAATATCTTGGAAGAAACTCTTACTCCTGGCGCAACGATAACATTGGTGGCATCAAACATCAACGGTAGTGAGTTTGAAGGGTGGTCATTCGACCATTGGGAGTTGAACGGCAGAACTGTATCTACCGAAAAAGAACTGAAAGTGGTAGTGCCTACCAGCAGTACGACATTGACCTATATTGCTTATTTCGTTAAGGCAAATACGGAGTATTATTGCTTTATCAGAAATAAGAAAACAGGTAAGTATCTGAAACTGTCAGACGTGAAGACATATACTAAGCCAAGCGGTACAGATAATCCTGTAGGAAAGTTTAACGGTTCATTTACTTTAGTGGACAACGTAAACAACAAGGCTGTCTCCGACCCGGCATGTGTGTTTATTGTGACAGGAACTGCTAAAAACGGAACCGTTAATAAAGCTTCTCTAATAGCTCAAGGAGTGTCCGTGGGATTCAGGTCTGATTCAAAAGTCATTTATGACAACGAAAAAGGACTTACCATTTCCCCAGCGTCAGCAGGGGCATATCTGATTTCGGCTAATTATAGAGTTTCTCAGGGTACACAAACAGCAGACATTCCTATTTATTTCCGCGACAACAACGGTACTCCGGACTTAGCAGCTGCCAGAACGGAATATTCTGAATGGGAACTCTTGGAATTGGGCAATGCCACCATATCACAATACTATTTCGGGGCTGCTCCTAATGCCGCATTAGTAAAAGACGGCAAATATTACACCACACTGTATACCACTTTCCCGTATCAGTTGCAAAGTGGGAAGGCTTTCTATGTAAATTCTGAAGGTATCTCTACTTATGGTGACGAAGGAGAGTATAGGGTTATATGCCAGGAGGTGGCTGATGGTATGGTTCCCGCCAATGCTGCCGTAATCATAGAATGTGAAGGCACGGATGTGGAAAGCAATAAGATTGTTCCCTTGCCACTAAATACATCAATCAGTCCACTTGCAGACAATTATCTGAGAGGCCATATTACATTGAAAGATGGAAAAGAGTATGGCGATGGACAAAAATATGTATTGTCAATAGGAAGCAAAACGGGCGTAGGCTTTTATAAGCTGAAGACAGGAACCGCCATTCCTGATAACAAGGCATATGCCATCTTGCCCGAGGAATCACAGGCAATGGTAAAGAAGATGACATTCTCATTCGGAATGGATGAAACGGAGGAGCCTCTCAGCGAGGATTACGGTACTATCACCAATCTGCATGAGGTGGCTATGCCAGAAGACATAGCTGGTGCCACCATCTATGACTTGCAGGGACGTAAGGTAAAGAATCCCTCACAGGGTGTCTATATCGTGAATGGCAAGAAGTTTATCATTAAATAATCATGTTGAAAATGAAAAAAGAATATATAATCCCTAATTGCAAGGCTATCATCATGAATACAGAACGCAGGCTTCTCTTGCAACTGTCTGTTTATGACGAGGAAACTGAGATAGTGGGTGCTAAAGGTGGAGAATTTGAAGAGGAAGATTTTGATAAGCAAGAGAATGTCTGGGGATGGAAATAATATAATGTAAGTCCCGTTGACAGACAAAAGGAAACCATTATAACAGCTGCCGGTTGGCCCCCAAAAAGGTCAACCGGCAGTTTTTTTATTACCACAGACAGAAACGCCATTCGGCATCAGACAGGGATAGTTGGCAAAGAAAGGATGCCTTTGGGCATCAGACAAAGGTAGCCAGCAAAGAAATAATGCAGCGACAAATGCTTATACATTAGCTCTTTAATAGAAAGGATACCGATAGGTATCGGACAAAGGTAGCCAGCCATACAGAAACGCCCTTGGGTGTTTCGAAATGGCTGGTACGAAGGTTGCCCCAATAAAAACAGCCTGCCCTTGGGTAGGCGACATGAGCAGCCCTTGTCCCTTACCTAACAGCAAGGTTTCTGTTGTGGGTGTCGCTCTATCCAGCCATTTCGAAAAACCTAAAGGCTTTTCTGTATGGCTGGCTACCATTGTCTAATGCCTACGGCATTTTTTCCCTTGCGACACAACATAAATCTAATGGCCTAACGGCATTTCTTCCTTTGCAACACAATACATAATCTAACACCAAACAGCATTTCTTCCATTACGACACAATCCACATCTAACTTCTTGCGGCATTTCATTCCGTTGCAATACAATAACATAATCAAACACCAACGGCATTTCTTCCCTTGCAACACGATACAAAATCTGTCACCCTTTCGGGGTTCCGTTAATGTATGTGTGCTTAGCAGGGGTTCCGTGCTTCGCACTTCACCGCCTGCCTGTATTCTTTCATGCCTTTGGCATTATTTTATTTGGAATGCCAACGGAATTGATATGAAAAAACCCGACAAAAACTTGTCGGGGAAAAGTGATGAAAGAGAAGTTAAAATGTGTAAAAACCAAGAATCACTTCCTCCTTCCTAATTCCTACTTCCGCCATCGCTTATGTTTGGCGATGCCAAACATAAGCTTTGACCGCCCCAAAGGTTATGTTTCGTGCGATGAAACATGACCTTTCATGCAACGAAACATGGTCTTTCGCGCAGCGAAACCTTACCTTTGGCAAATTCATTATTTGTAAACCATACGATTACAGATGAATAATCGTGTAACCATTTGCCAGACCGGAAAACTTTTCGTTCGTTCTGATGGCCTTAATTTGGGGCTAAAATTCGAATAAATCTTGACAAACAAGAAACACCCTCAAGTCAATGAGGGGACGGATAATGTGGTGAGATCAGAAGATATAATCCATGAGGATGTCCCAGACGGCAATGATGTGACAGACGCTTCCCGCAAGGACAAAGAAATGGAAGACGGTGTGCATGTATCGTTGCTTGTTGAGGCTGTAGAAGGCTGCACCAGTGATGTAGCAGACTCCCTCGGCAATAATCCAGACGACGGCAGCAGTGCTCACACAGTCGAGCAACGGCTTGAATGCCGCCAGCACCGACAATCCCATCAGGCAGAAGCAGATGGTTTCGAGATGACTGTGTTCTTTCAGTCGGATGAAGGAAGTGATGGTCCCCGCGAGAGCTGCGGTCCATACAAAGATGAACAATGCCCATCCCCAGTAGTCGTGGTCGCGCATGGCAACGAGCGTGATGGGGGAGTACGATCCGGCTATATGCCAGTAGATGGCGGCATGGTCCCATTTGCGCAGCCGCTCTTTCCATACCGACGTGGCAGGCATGGCATGATAGACGGTAGAGGAGATATACGACATGAGCATCCCGAAGAGATAGAGGACGACACTCAATGTTGCCCAGCCATTATCCGCGCGGATGCACCATGCCAAAAAGATGACTCCAATCACAATGCCGAGGAGTATTCCCCCGGCATGTGACCATGAGTTCCACAATTCTTCTTTCCTAGTATAAGCCATCAGTCTGCAAGTGAGAATTTAAGTTGTCTCTTTTCTAAGTTTGCCTCATCCATCCTGATTCTCACGGCATCGCCCAGCTGGTATTTATGGTGGAAGCGTCTGCCGACGAGGCAGTAGTTCCGCTCGTCAAAGTCGTAGTAGTCGCCGTCGAGGTCGCGCATGGGGACAAGTCCCTCGCAATGGTTCTCGTCGATCTCGCAGTAAATACCATAGCTCTGGATGCCGCTGATGTGTGCATCAAATTCCTTTCCGATCTTGTCCATCATGAACTCCACCATCTTGTACTTGATGCTCTCTCTCTCGGCATTGGCAGCCACCTGCTCCATGTCGCTGCTGTGCTGGCACTGGTCTTCATAGTATTTGGCATTAGCGCTCTTTGCCCCCTGCTGATAGCGGGTGAGCAGTCTGTGAACCATCGTGTCGGGATAGCGGCGGATGGGAGAAGTGAAATGCGTGTAGTATTCGAATGCCAGTCCGAAGTGTCCGATGTTATGGACCGAGTATCTCGCCTTCATCATCGAGCGCAGGGCAACGGTCTGTATCAGCTTGGCTTCTCTCCTGCCTTCCACGTCGTCGATGAGCTTGTTCAGTGAACGGGCAGTCTCTCCCTTCGTGCCAGCCGTCTTCAGTTTATATCCGAAGTTGATGGCCAGTTCGCGCAGTGCCTCGAGCTTCTGCGGGTCGGGGTTCTCGTGGATACGATAAGGAAGAGTCTTTGCCTTCTTGCCTCTTCCCGGCTTTCCCACATGCTCGGCAACGGTTCTGTTGGCGAGCAGCATGAACTCCTCAATCAGCTTGTTGGCATCCTTCTGTATCTTGAAGTAGCAGCGGACGGGCTTCCCCTTCTCATCGATGTCGAACCGCATCTCTTCGCTTTCGAACTTGATGGCTCCACCCTTGAAACGCTGGCTCCGCAGCTTCTTGGCGAGGTGGTCGAGCATGAGCAGTTGGAGGGCATTGTCGCCTTTCAGGTCGTGTGGCTTCAGATTTCCCTTTTCATCCACCAGATTGGGGGCAGGCTTGCCCGTCCCGTCCTCCACACCGTTCTGTTCCAGCAGCTCCTGCACCTCTTCGTATGCATAGCGGCGGTTGCTCTTGATGATGGTGTGGACGATACGGTAGTTGCGTACCATGGCATCTTCATCCAAGTCGAAGACGACACTGTATGTGAGTTTCTCCTCATCAGGCCGCAGAGAGCAGACGAAATTACAGAGCCGTTCGGGCAGCATGGGAATTGTACGGTCGACGAGATAGACACTTGTCGCACGTTTCTGTGCCTCCTTGTCGATAATAGAGCCTTCGGTGACATAATGAGACACATCGGCAATGTGAACGCCCACCTCCCACAACTTATTGTCAAGCTGGCGGATGCTCAGGGCATCGTCGAAGTCCTTGGCATCATGAGGGTCGATGGTGCAGGTCCATACGTCACGGAAGTCCTCGCGCTCGGCGATGTCCTGAGCCGTAATCTCACCGGAGATGGCATTGGCAGCGTCCTCTACCTCATTCGGATATTTATAGGGCAGTCCGAACATAGCAAGAATGGCGTGCATCTCGGCATTGTTCTCGCCGACCGTTCCGAGGATGTCCACCACCTCACCAATGATTTTATTGTTTCCATCATGGGGCCACTTGATAACCTTTACCACCGCCTTGTCCTTGTTCTTTCCGCCTTTCAGCTTGTTCTTCGGGATGATGATGTCGTTTGCCAGCAAGTTGTCCTGAGTCACCAGAAACGCCATGTCCTCCTCCATCTGAATGCGTCCGACGAATGTATCCTTCGCCCGTTTGATAATCTCGATGACCTGTGCCTCCTTGATATGTCTGGGTCTTCGTGCCATGTATGAGACTTTCACGCGGTCGCCGTTGAGTGCCGACATAGAGTTACGTTCGGAGACAAAGATCGGCTTACCCCCTTCATCAGGCATGAAGGAGTTCTTTCCGTTCGGCTTACGGATGAATGTACCCTCCTGCACCTGCATGCCTCTGCTCAGTTTGTAGGCATTATCGGTGACACGTGTCAGGAAATCGTCCCATGCCATCTCTTCCATGATGTCGATGGCAAGCATCTTCAGAGGATGTGTAGTCAGTTTCAAATGCCGGAAGATATCTTTCAATGAGAAAGTTCTGTCAGGATTATGAGTGAAGAAATCTTGCAGGATGTCTGCCAGTTCTTTCTTAGTCATGCTTTTACCGCCTTTTTTTCCTTTGCCCATAGTTGTCAGGTTTTTAGTTACTTTGTTGCAAATTAACGAAATAATTTTGATAAAGCTGCGATTATTTACGATTATTTTGCATTTGTAATAAAAATGAATTATCTTTGTCGCAAATATGGATGAAAAGGTATTAGTGACTGGTTCCAGCGGCTTCATCGGAAGCTTCATCGTTGAGGAAGCTTTGGAGCGAGGGATGCAGGTATGGGCAGGTGTGCGCCGAGGCAGCTCGAGAGCGTATCTGCAAGATTCCCGTATCCACTTCTTAGAGCTTGACTTCAGCTCGAAGGAACGGCTGGTGGAACAGCTTGACGGTCATGAGTTTGATTATGTGGTACATGCTGCCGGTGTGACCAAGTGTATTAATAAGGACGATTTCTATAAGGTCAACACCCAGGGAACCCGTAATCTTGTAGATGCCCTTCTGGCATTGCAGATGCCGCTGAAGCGGTTTGTCTATCTTAGTTCGCTGAGCGTCTTCGGCCCCGTCGCTGAGGAGCAGCCCTATCGTGAGATTACCGATGAAGACCTTCCAAGGCCGAACACAGCCTACGGAAAGAGCAAGCTGGAGGCAGAGAAGTATCTTGACAGCATCGGGAACGAGTTCCCGTATATCATCCTACGTCCGACGGGCGTGTACGGACCGCGTGAGAAAGACTATTTCATGATGGCGAAGAGCATCAAGGGACATACCGACTTTGCCGTGGGATTCCGGAAGCAGGACATCACGTTTGTCTATGTGCGCGATGTGGTGCAGGCTGTCTTTCTTGCCTTCGATCACGGCATGAGCGGCCGGAAGTATTTCCTCACCGACGGGAACATCTATCAGTCGTCGGCATTCAGTAACCGTATTCGGGAAGAGCTGGGGAATCCCTGGTGGATTCGCATCGTAGCTCCCATCTGGCTGCTGAAGGTCATTACCGTATGCGGTGAGTATATTGGCAGGGCTACGGGTAAGATTACGGCATTAAACAAAGATAAATATCATATCCTGAAACAAAGAAACTGGCGGTGTAATATCGAGCCGACAATGGATGAACTGGGGTATCATGCACGCTATGACCTCAGTCGTGGAGTGAAAGAGACAATTGGATGGTATAAGGCAAACGGATGGTTGTAGAGTATTTAAGAAAGTTTGTCGAGAAGGAAAGCAATCCCAGAAAAGGACTGTTTTCCTATGAGTGGGCAATGCTGGCGTATCTTCTTTTTACGCTGGTCGTAGCTATGTTGCTGCCCATCACTTCCTCTTGGGACAGTGAGTTCTGGTTCGGGCGCGGGAGAATAGTAGCTATCACCTTTTTACTCTGGGGAGTGTACAGGTTCTATCCTTGCAGGCTGACCCATTTAGCGCGTGCCATCTACCAGCTGTCGCTGCTTGCGTGGTGGTATCCTGACACCTATGAGCTGAACAAGCTGCTTCCCAACCTCGACCACGTCTTTGCCCAGGCAGAGCAGACCATCTTCGGCTGTCAGCCCGCTCTGCTTTTTTCTCAGGCATGTCCCTGGCCTTTCTTCAGCGAACTGATGGATTTGGGCTATGCCTCCTATTTCCCTATCATCGCCTTTGTGACAGTGTATTACTATTTATTCATCTATGAGAAGTTCGACCGCTGTGTCTTTATCACGCTGGCATCGTTCTTTATCTTTTATGTAATCTTTGTCCTCCTACCCGTGACTGGACCGCAATACTATTATGGAGCGATAGGACTTGATCAGGTGGCACAAGGCATTTTCCCGAATGTCTACGACTATTTCAGCACCCACTCAGAACGGATGGTCAGTCCTGGGTGGACAGACGGCTTCTTCTATCATCTGGTGGATTCGGCCCACAATGCAGGGGAGCGTCCCACAGCCGCCTTTCCCAGCTCGCATGTCGGCATGACCTGTGTCTTGCTTTTACAGGCATGGTATTCACGCTACCGTCGTACATTCTACATCCTGCTGCCTTTCTTCCTGCTGATGTTTGCTGCCACGGTCTATATACAGGCGCACTACCTCATTGATGCGATAGCCGGACTGTTTACTGGCTTCCTGTTCTATTATGCAATGTCGTATTTATATGAAAAGTTTAACTTGTGATGGTATGAAAAAACTGGTTCTTCTGCTGACAGTGATGATTTTGTCCTTTCAGGCAAACGCACAGAAACGCGCTTTTACCATTCCCGATGTGTATCGCATCCAGACGGTTTCGGGAGTCAGGCTCTCGCCCGACGGCACTAAGATTGCATACGCAAAAAATAAGACTGACTTTAAGACGGTCACTTCAGAGACGAACATCTGTCTGATGGACAGTGACGGAAAGAATGTATGCTCCTTGACAGAAGACGGAGGAAGCTTCTCTCCTGTCTGGACGAAGGACGGAAGAGGACTATTCTTCACTTCCTATCTCAACGGCAGCGCACAGGTCTATCGCTATTCATTTGACAGGAACTATACAGAGCAAATCACGGATTTCGAGCTGGGAGTGGACGGTGCGGTTGTCTCGCCCGACAACAACCTGATTGCCTTTGCCGCTGAAGTCTACCCGCAACTCGGGGCAGACGGCAAAGCCAATGCAGAGGCATGGAAGAAAAAGAAAGAAGGTCCGATACATGCACATATCGCCGACAAGCTGCTGTACCGCCATTGGACAGACTACAGTGACGGCCGCTACTGGCATATCATCGTCTATAACATCAGCAAGAAGACTTACACTGATGTGACCCCCGGTGAGTTTCATTCTCCTGTCTTCTCGCCCAGCGGTCCTGAGGGATTCACGTTCTCCCCGGACAGCAAGGAACTCTGCTTCACCTCAAACCGTACCGACCGGCCCGCCGAGAACACCAACAGTGACTTATGGACTGTATCTGTAGAAGGCGGTGAGGCAACTTGCCTGACATCAGGGAATGATGCCTGGGACGGGTCACCACAGTATTCACCCGACGGGAAATACATTGCCTATCGTTTTCAGACCATCAATGGCTATGAGAGCGACCGCTTCCAACTGGCTGTCATCGACAGGCAGACAGGGGAGAAGCGCAACTTGACGGAATCGTTTGACAACTGGGTAGAGGAGTTCCAATGGGCTGCCGACTCAAAGAGCATCTATTTCCTGGCACCAGAGACAGGCTATGAACCACTGTATAACGTAGATCTGAAGAAAGGAAACATCAGGAAGGTGCTGGGCGGACGCTCGCTGTCATCCTTCCAGGTGGGAGAGAAGAACAAACTGTATTATACCTATAGCACGACCGGCAAGCCCAGTGCGCTCTATTCATGCAATACCAAGAAGGCTCAAAGTGAGGTGCAGCTCACCCATTACAACGACAAGCTGGAGGCAGAGGTGGACATCCGGCCTTCTGAAGCCATGTGGGTGATTGGAGCCGACGGCGACTCTGTGGAGGTGTTCGTGGTGAAGCCGCATGGCTTCGACCCTTCAAAGAAATATCCGCTGATTATCAATGTTCACGGCGGACCGCAGATGCAATGGATGGACAGCTACCGTAACGACTGGCAGGTCTTCCCCGGAGCAGGCTATGTGGTGGCATATCCCAATCCTCACGGTTCTACAGGGCGCGGGCAGAAGTTCTGCCGTGACATCTCAGGCAGCTGGGGTGGCTGTCCCTACGAGGATGTGATGAAGATAACGGATATGCTTGAGCAGCTGCCGTATGTGGATAAAGACCGGATGGGAGCCATGGGATGGAGCTATGGCGGCTATTTCATGAACTGGCTGCAGGGACAGACGCATCGTTTCAAGTGTCTGGCTTCAATGATGGGACTCTTCGACCTGCGCTCTATGTGGGGAGCAACCGAAGAGCTGTGGTTCCCGAACTTCGAACTGGAAGGTCAGCCCTGGAACTCTACATTGTACAAGAAGTGGAGTCCGTCGGAGTATGTTCAGAACTTTGCCACTCCGACATTGATCATCACAGGAGAGAAAGACTATCGGGTGCCCTATACCCAGTCGCTGCAATACTTCTCGGTCTTACAGACCTTGGGCATTCCTTCCCGCCTTATCGTTTTCGAGAACGACGGACACTGGCCCAGTTCCCTGCGGTCTATGCCTTTGTATTATAATTCCCATCTGGAATGGTTCCATCAGTATCTGGGTGGTGCTCCTGCCCCGTGGGACAGTGAGAAGATGGTTCAGAATGCTGAAGCATATTGACAAATTCCCAGATAACGATACCTGCCGTCACAGAGACATTGAGTGAATGTTTGGTGCCGTACTGCTGAATCTCAAGGCAGTCGTCCGACAAGTCCACGACACTTTGGTGGACTCCCTTCACCTCATTGCCGAGGATGACGGCGTATTTGGTGTGTTCCCTCTTTTTTTCTTTCAGTCTATGCAGCTTTGTACTCCCTTCAACCTGCTCAATGCTATAGACGAAATAGCCGTCGGCATGAAGTGAGCGGACGGCTTCTTCTGCTGTGGGGAAATAGCGCCAGCTGACAGCATCCTCACCGCCGAGGGCTGTCTTGTGAATCTCTGGATGGGGCGGGGTTGCGGTAATGCCACACAGATAGACAGCTTCTATGCGGAAAGCATCACAAGTACGGAAGACGCTGCCTACGTTATAAAGGCTCCGCACATCGTCCAGTACGACGATAAGCGGCAGCTTGTCGGCCTGGTGGAACTCTTCCACCGTCAGCCGTTTCATCTCTATCGTTCTAAGCTTGCGTTTCTCTGACATCTTCTTAATTGTTGTATGCCAGTGCGTACATGCGTATCTGCTTGACCATTGCCAGCAATCCGTTGGAGCGGGTAGGTGAAAGATGGTCGCGGAGTCCGATCTCATCAATGAAATAGAGCTTTGTATCGATGATCTCCTGAGGGGTATGTCCGCTCAGCACACGGATAAGGAGGGCGATGATACCTTTCACGATGAGGGCATCACTCTCCGCTTTGAAGAAAAGAAGTCCGTCGCGATGCTCACAGTGTATCCATACACGGCTCTGGCAACCGTCGATAAGATTCTGCTCAGTCTTGTACTGTTCAGGCAATGTTTCCAGGTCGTTGCCCAGATCAATCAACATCTGATATTTGTCCATCCAGTCATCAAAGCCGGCAAACTCTTCAATCACTTCGTCTTGTATTTCATTAATGGTCATAGCAGTTGTTCTTTACAAATTTGGCGGCAAAGTTACAATAAATTTCAAAAAAGTATGTAAGGTTGTGTAGTTTTTTGATAACTTTGTCGTCTAACGGGTAAATCTTCTATTCAAAAAGACGACAATGGAACGAACAGAACAACAATTTGCGCAAACAGTCAAGGAACATAAGAGCACCATCTACACCGTGTGCTACATGTTCTCTAAGGATGCCGATGAGGTCAACGACTTATTCCAGGAGGTGCTGGTCAACTTATGGAAGGGCTTTGAAGGCTTCGAGCATCGAAGTGATATCCGGACTTGGATCTATCGGGTTGCCCTGAACACCTGTATCTCGATTGACAGGAAGAAGCGGCGGCAGTCCACCGTCAGTCTGACAATGGATATCAACCTCTTTAAAGATACTGATAACGACACACAGCAGGTCTCCATGCTGCATCAGCGTATTTCCAGGTTGCAGCCTTTCGACCGTGCCATCGTGCTGCTCTGGCTTGAAAACCTCAGCTATGAGGAGATAGGTCAGATCGTCGGTATCACCACAAAGAACGTCAGTGTTCGTCTTTACCGGATAAAAGAGCAATTAAAAAACATGTCGAACAATTAAAACTTACCCATTATGTACGAAAACGAACTGAATGAGATGCGCCAGCAGATGGCCATTCTGAAAAATAAACTCGACCGCCAAGAGATAGTGAACGACCGCATCATACGTCGTTCGATGAAAAGGAACGTCGGCAACATCAAGCGTCGCTACTATTTTGTTATTGCTCTTGCACTTTTAATGATACCTTACGGATATTGGGCTTTTGTGAAGCTGGTGGGCTTTTCCTTTGCCTTCTGGGTAGGCACAAGCATCTTCATGCTTATATGTGCCGGAGCCACCTATTATAACTGTTTGATTGTGAGTGACGCCAACATGATGCACCGCAATCTTGTGGACGCCGGTAAAAAGGTGGCACGTGCCAAGAAGTTCGATGCCGACTGGCTTTTCTTCGGCATTCCTTCGGTCATCCTATGGTTTGGATGGTTTGTCTATGAAATCTATAAGATGAACAAGGGTTCTTTGGACGAAGGGCTCTTCTGGGGCGGTGTTGTGGGTGGTATTATCGGTGCCATTGCCGGCTTTAGGATTCACTTCAAGACACAAAGGCAGTATCAGGAGATCATTGATAACATTGAAGAATTGACTGAAGAGTAATAAATGAAAAGGGAGACTTTCAACAGTCTCCCTTTTTTCTTATGCTTCTTCTGTCACTAACTTGAACAGCTTGTCGCTTGGACGAATCTTTCCTGTCACGGGAATGGCGACGCGCGTGCCTTGCGGAGCCGTCTGGACGGGATGTCCGTCATCATCGTGAATCTCTGTGGCAGTAAGATACATCACGCCCGTGGTGGGTCCTGTGACAAGCAGTTTGTCACCAATGGAGAATGTATTGGCATCTACGGTGAACTCGGCGACGCCCAATTTGGAGAAATACTTTACGCCGTGACCGATGTACACTTTCTTTTCGGTCGCATTTGAGCCGTAGTTCTTGTTCCATTCGCCCAGCCGCTGCCCTTGATAGTAGCCATCCCAGAAGCCGCGGTTGAAGACGGTGGCGAGGCGACGGTCCCATTCGTCCTTGCGCTCTTCGGTGAAACACTTCTCCACCTCTGCTCCATTCTTCTCTGCCGAGGAAATCTCTGCATCATGAAGCACCGCCTCAATGGCCTCCTTATAGCATTTCACGACGGTATAAACATACTCGGGGCCGCGAGCCCTTCCCTCAATCTTGAACACCCTTACGCCAGCTTTCATCAGCCGGTCGATGAAGCGGATGGTCTTCAGGTCTTTCGGACTCATCAGGTATTTGTTGTCTACCTCAATCTCATTGCCTGTCTCTGTGTCTGTGAGCGTATAGCTGCGGCGGCAGATCTGGATGCACTCGCCGCGGTTGGCAGAGCGTCCGGCATCGGCAAGACTCATGTAGCACTTGCCGGATACAGCCATGCACAAGGCACCATGACAGAACATCTCGATTCGGACAAGATTGCCCCGGGGACCGCAGATGTGCTGTTCCTCTATCTGACGGTAGATCTCTTCCACCTGCTGGATATTCAGTTCGCGTGCCAGCACCACCACGTCGGCAAACTGGGCATAGAATTTCAGTGCCTCGATGTTGGAGATGTTGAGCTGGGTGGAAAGGTGAACTTCAACGTCCTTCTGGCGGCAATAGGTCATGACAGCTACGTCGGAGGCAATCACAGCAGTGATGTCCGCCTCTTTAGCTGCATCGATAATCTGTCGCATCGTTTCCAGATCTTCCCCGTAGATGATAGTATTGACGGTGAGATAGGTCTTAATGTCTTTCTCACGACACGTTGCGGCAATCTCTTTCAGGTCGTCGATGGTGAAATGATTGGCAGAATGTGAACGCATGTTCAGTTGTCCGATGCCGAAGTACACCGAATCTGCTCCTGCCTGGATAGCGGCTGTCAGTGAATCGCGAGAACCGACAGGAGCCATAATCTCAAAATCTTTGATTTGCTGGTTCATGCTGCAAAGGTAAATAAAAGAATTGAGAAAGAGGAAAATGGTGAAAGATTATTTGTTTTTATGTTTTTTCATTACCTTTGCAGACAATTATGATGAAGTATGTTTCTTCCACTTTATTAGCTGTTTTGGGGCTTGTCGTCGTAGGTGCATGCCATCAGAAACAGCTTTCACCACCTGCCAGTCGGCAGTTCACCGACGAGGTGCGCCTGCGCATGACCCCTGTCAAGAACCAGGGAGCCAGTTCCCTTTGCTGGCTCTACGCCATGCTTGCCACGATAGAGACGGAGCATCTCATGCGTGGAGACTCCGTGAATCTCTCGCCGTTATACAATGCCCGACTGTTTCTTCAGGAACAAGTTGAGAAATATTATCTCACCCAAGGAGAGAAGAGGATTTCTCTTCGTGGCGTCCTTCCGATGGCTCTGCGTTCCTTCAGAGAGCATGGCGTTCATCCATACGATTATTATTACGGGAAGGGAGAAGTAGATTTCTTTGTCCTCATCCGGAAAATAAAGAGCATGGCTGATGCTGCTATTGCCCGCCGTTCGGGCTTGAATGGACTGAGGAAGCAGGTTGGTGAGCTCCTCGACCATGAGATAGGGTATATGCCACGATATGTCCACATGCTAGGGGCAGAGTACACTTCGCTTGAATTTGGCCATAGCGTATGTATGCCCGACGAATATGTGGCACTGACTTCCTTCACGCATCATCCTTTCGGACAGCAGTTTGCGCTCGAGGTACCCGACAATCAGCTGCATGATGTTTTCCTGAATGTCTCGTGTGACACGCTCATGTTATGTATCGAACGGTCTCTGCGGGCGGGACATCCTGTATGTTGGGAAGGCGACCTCTCTGAGGACGGGTTTTCTTTTAAAAAGGGTGTGGGAGAATTGTCTGTTCCTGACAGCCAGGCGGATGCCGTCCAGAAGCAAAGGCAAAGAGAGTTTGAGCGTTTCCAGACCACCGATGACCATTGTATGACATTGGTAGGTATTGCCCACGACCAGCAGGGGAAACGCTATTATATTGCCAAGAACTCATGGGGAGAGAACAATCCCTATAAAGGCTTGGTCTATCTGAGTGAGGATTATGTAAGGATAAAGACGATTGCCGCCGTCGTGTTACGGGAGATGGCAGAACAAGTCTTAGGGAAAACAGATTTAGAGTTGGATGAATGAAGGTATGAGATACAAACTGATAATTCTTGATTTCGATGGGACGCTGGGTGATACCCGCTCGATTATTCTGAAGACCATGCAGCAGACGATAGCCCATTTAGGACTGGAGAAACGCACGGATGAGGAATGTGCGGCTATGATAGGATTGCCGCTGAAGAAGACTTTCACCACTCTTATCCCGATGAGCGATGCCCAGGGAGACTTGTGTGCGGAAACCTATCGGCGACTCTTCGACGAGAACAATATCCCCGGTGCCGTGCCAGTGTTCCCAAACGTACTGGAGACCATCAGCCAATTGTCTGAGATGGGTTGTACGCTGACCATTGCGAGCAGCCGTAGCACACCGTCATTAAGAGGATTCATCAGGGACCTGGATTTAGAAGAGTCCATCAAGTATGTCGTTAGTGCTGATGACGTACAGCATGCCAAGCCTCATCCCGAGCCTGTAATCAAGACGATGGAGGCGTTAGGCTTCAGCCCCGAAGAAACGCTTGTCGTCGGTGACACGGTCTTCGACATATTGATGGGACAGCGTGCCGGCGCTCATACCGTAGGAGTGACCTACGGCAACGGAAGTCTGGAAGAAATGAAAGCCAACCACGCAGACTACATCATTGATGACTTTGCGCAATTGGCTTGTATTGTAAAGGATGTTTGAGCCAAGACCGGAAAGATGTCCGTGGCGTGACGGATTGGCTCTCTACTGATAACTATTCAGCTTTTTCAGGAAATAGTCTCTGAAATCCGACCATTTATAATACAGACCGGTAACAGGCTGCAACGGGAGTCTTGCTTCATTCTCATTGAGGAGCGCCTTCATCAGAATCTCACCCTTTCCCTTTTTCTGTTTGTAGAAGATGAGCTGTACGTTGCAGCCCATAGGGAAGATTTTATAATTGAGCCATCCCCTGTCGTCCAGTTGTTCGAGGTCTGCAATCTTCTCACCGTAGTTATCCATTTCCAGCAGACAGGCAAGCGGCATCACACACACCTCATGCCCAAAGCGAAGCGTGGCACCGGGATGCTCTAACCGCAGGCAGCTGTCGGCCTCCTCTATCATCTTCCTCAGCAGGTTACGTTGTGAGAAAGGCTGGGTGCTACCGTTCAGGGGACTGGGCCCGTAGGCAACATACCACCAGGCATTGGTCTGCAGCCAGTTCTCATAGATCTCATCATCGTTGAAGAGGTCATAGAGCGTGATGGAATGGCGCAGTTCAGTACTCTGGAGGTTGCTTGCCAGTTTGAAGAGATGATAGTTGAGCTTTTGTGCATTGACCTCATTCTTCCAATAGTTCTCGTCGTTGAACAGCAGGTTCATCACCCTGTCGTGCCTCTCATGACGGTCAGCGAAAGCGTCGTATGCCTTCTTCGCCTCACCGCTCATCTTCAGGTCACCCAGTTTCTTGTCATCGAAGTTCATATACCACATGTCATGTTCAGAGGCGTCATGCCGTATCTGAAGTTGTGGGTTGAGGCTTTTCAGTTCCTGAAGGGCGTTTTCCATCGAGAGGATGCAGCGGATGACCACCGTACTCTTGGCATCGATGTTGGTCTTTCCCTTGAAAACCTCCGGGAACCGCTCGAACATCCGCCTTCCGATACCCCGATGCTGCTCAGCCCCGAGCAGTGTCAGTTCTCCGTGACGCTTGTCTGCCTCGTTGATAATCATTTTCACACGGTTCAGCACATCCTTGCCGAGGGCGGTCAGTTTGCCCAGTGAGTCGGCACGCATCAGCGGCTTATAGGCTTCGTTGTAGTCGCTGTTGTTGATCAGAAAGCGGCTGCCATGTCTTCCATAATGACTGATGTAATAAGGCTTGTAGCCTTTAGGAGCCTTAGTCAATGTTCCCTGCGGTCCGGGATAGGCATAGTAGTTGCTACCCGAACGCATGACGTTTTCCTTTATCTCTTGTCGGGATACCTGTGCCCATGCCGTCGTAACACTACAGCAGGAGATGATCAGACAGCAGAGGAAAAAGGGAAGTCCCGACTTGGATGGTACGCTTTTGAATTTACTTTCTACGGATTTCATAATTGTTCTTTTGGTTATTTTGATTGCAAATATACAGTTTTTATTTATTTAATTCGTAACTTTGCAGCAAATAATAAGAAAAGGATGAAAAAACTCTATATTGAGACCTATGGCTGTCAGATGAATGTAGCCGACTCCGAAGTGGTTGCTTCTGTCATGAAGATGGCGGGGTATGAGACATGTGACAATGTGGAAGAGGCGAATGCGGTCTTCCTGAATACCTGTTCTGTACGCGAGAATGCAGAGAACAAGATCTATCATCGGCTGGAAGAACTGAATGCCCTTCGCAAGCGGAGAAAGAGCCAGCGTGTGGAGAACGGCGTGCCCGGCCTTATCATCGGTGTGCTGGGCTGTATGGCAGAACGGGTGAAAGACGACCTCATCAGTCAGCATCATGTTGACCTTGTTGCCGGTCCTGACGCTTATCTGACGCTCCCCGACCTCATCGCTCAGTGTGAGTTAGGGCAGAAGGCAATGAACATCGAGCTGTCGACGACGGAGACCTATCGTGACGTCGTTCCCCAGCGTATCGCCGTCGGACAGAAGATTGGCGGCTTTGTGAGCATCATGCGAGGATGCAACAACTTCTGTCATTATTGCATCGTGCCCTATACCCGTGGACGTGAGCGGAGCCGTGATGTGGAGAGCATTCTGCGTGAGGTACGCGACTTGCGCGACCGTGGCTTCAAGGAGGTGACACTCCTCGGACAGAACGTGAATTCTTATCGGACGACGATGAATCATGAAGGGACCGACGATGCAGCCTGCGTCGACTTCCCCCGTCTTCTCCGGCTTGTGGCGCGTGAGGTTCCGCAGATGCGCGTGAGGTTCACCACTTCCCATCCGAAGGATATGAGTGACGAGACGCTGCATGTCATTGCCGAGGAACCCAATGTATGCAAACAGATACACCTGCCTGTCCAGAGCGGGTCTGACAAGATACTGAAGCTGATGAACCGTAAGTACACGCGGGAATGGTATCTCGACCGTGTCGCTGCCATCCGCCGTATCGTTCCCGACTGTGGACTGTCGACGGATATCTTCGTGGGCTATCACGACGAGACGGAAGAAGACCATCAGTTGTCGTTGAGCCTGATGAGGGAGGTAGGGTACGACTCTGCCTTCATGTTCAAATACTCCGAACGTCCCGGAACGTATGCTTCGAAGCATCTGCCCGATAATGTCCCGGAGGAAGAGAAGATCAGACGCCTGAATGAACTGATTGCCTTGCAGACGGAGATGTCCGCCATCCAGAACAAGAAAGACGAGGGAAAAGTGTTTGAGGTGCTGGTCGAAGGCTTCAGCAAGCGTAGCAGAGAGCAGCTTTGCGGGCGTACCGAGCAGGGGAAGATGGTGGTGTTCGACAAAGGAAACCATCATATCGGCGAGTTGGTTGATGTGCGTATCACGGGCAGCACGTCTGCCACGCTCTTCGGGGAACTTGTCTGAAGTAGTTATGAAGTTAAGTAGTTAAAGAAGTTAAGCCAAATGTCTTTTAGATATATGCGAAAAGAGTAGCGGCTATATTTGCAAAAAATAAAAGCAGAATGAAGAAACTAATGATGATGTGTATGACAGCATTTCTGGTAGGATGCAATACCGTAGATATGGAAGAACGAGTCAACGAACTCTACAACAAGATGTCGCAAGAAGAGCGAATCGCCCAGTTGTGCAGTGGGTATATGAACGAATTCTTCGACAAGAACGGTGTGTTGGACACCGCTAAGTGTCGCAAGGAGATTCCTTTCGGCATAGGTCACTTCTCACAATATGCCAGTCAGGTGCCCACTGATGCCAATGTCCTTCGCGACCATGTGGCAGCCATGCAGGAATGGCTGATGAACAACACCCCCAATGGCATTCCCGCCCTCTTCCATGAGGAAGTCCTTTCTGGTGTCAACACCAGCGGTGCAACGATCTATCCCCAGCAGATAGGACAAGCCTGTTCGTTCAATCCCGAGCTGGCAGAGCTGAAGACGCGGCAGACCGGTATCGCCATGCGCAAGATGGGTGGCGTGCTGTCGCTCTCACCGATGGTGGATGTATGCCGTAATCCGTCGTTCAACCGCTTAGAAGAATCCTATGGCGAGGATGGTTATCTCTCCGCCGTGATGGGAACAGCCTTTGTGAAGGGCTTGCAACAGGGCGACCTTCGGAAAGGTGTCGGTGCCTGTTCAAAGCACTACCTTGGTTATGGTGGCGGCGGTGATGCCGACGAGAAGGAGATGATGGAAGAGATTCTCCTGCCCCATGAGACAATGATTCGGCTGGCTGGCAGCAAGGTGGTCATGCCTGGTTACCATGCTGTCCATGGAACCAACTGTGTCGCCAACAAGGAGATACTGGAAGACATCCTCAGAGGATATGTCGGATTCGACGGTATGGTGGTGAGTGACTATACTGCCATCGACCAGCTGCCCGACCAGGAAGACATTGTACATAAGGCTGCTGCTGCCATAAACAACGGCAATGATGTTGACTTCCCACAAGGCACCAACTATAGCCATCTGCAGGAAGCGATGGATAAGGGACTGGTGAAGCCCGAGACATTGGAGCGTGCCGTGAAGAACGTGTTGCGACAGAAAGCCCGCGCCGGACTGTTCGACCAGAATCCCTATCTCTATAGCAAAGAGAAGATTACCCTTGACACCCCAGAGGAGCGGCAGACTGCCTACGACATTGCCACTCAGTCGGTGGTGTTGTTGGAGAACAACGGCGTCCTGCCTTTGAAGGACAACCAGAAGATTCTGCTCACGGGTCCCAATGCCAACTCCATGTGGGCTATGTGCGGCGACTATTCCTTCCCTGCCATGACCTATTTCTGGAAGATGATTACCGAAGATCTGGACCATCCGCATGTCATCGGACTGCTGGAGGGAATGAAGTCACGCAAGCCATCTGGCGTGGAACTCCTTTATTCTCGTGGATGTGACTGGACCGAGGAGATTGAGACCAAGTATTTGAAAGGTGGTGACGAACGTGCATGGGATTACTACATCCTGCATCGTAAAGTTGAATCGGACGAGAAAGCCGACAAGCAGGAAGCTCTGCAGATGGCAAGCCAGTGTGATGTTATCGTGGCTGCCGTCGGCGAGAATGTGATGCTCTGCGGTGAAAACCGCGACCGTCAGGGACTCCGACTTCCCGGCAAGCAGGAGCAGTATGTCGAGGAACTGCTGAAGACGGGAAAGCCTGTCGTGCTCGTCGTCTTCGGTGGTAGGGCACAGGTGATTTCGGGCATTGCCGAGCGATGTGCAGCTGTCATCCAGGCATGGTATCCCGGCGAGGAAGGGGGCAACGCTGTGGCAGACATCCTCTATGGAAAGGTCTCTCCCTCTGCAAAGCTCTCTGTCAGTTATCCCAACACAGAACTCTTTGAGCCTATCTGCTACAACTATTCCGCCCAGCCAGACCCGCGTGTCCAGTGGCCTTTCGGCTATGGTAAGAGCTATACCACATTTGAATACAGCAACTTGGTTATGGCTAACGAGGCATCGACCGCCGACAAGAATGTCGTCCTCTCTTTCGATGTGAAGAACACGGGAAAGATGGCAGCCGACGAGATTGCACAGGTCTATCTCTCACCAACAGCCGACAGTCAGCAGATACGCCCCATCCAGCTGCAAGGCTTTGCCCGCGTGTCGCTCCAGCCTGGTGAGACCAGGAAAGTGAAAGTGACGCTCCAGACTGAGCAGTTCGGCTTCTACAGTCATCAGGGACAACGGCAATGGAACATCACCCCCGGCTCTTTCATCGTGAAGGTTGGTGCTTCCTCTACCGACATCCGACTGCAAGGGAATGTCACGCTGAAGGGCAACCCCATCAGCAAGCCATTGCGTGAGAAGTATTTCTC
>CACWNV010000023.1 GCA_902762325.1 uncultured Prevotellaceae bacterium
CGTGAAGGTTGGTGCTTCCTCTACCGACATCCGACTGCAAGGGAATGTCACGCTGAAGGGCAACCCCATCAGCAAGCCATTGCGTGAGAAGTATTTCTCAGAGAGTGTAGTGGAGTAGATGAGGTAATGAGATTATCTTGTCACCCAACATTCAATCTCAATACCGGGGATGCGCTTAAAATGGTCAACATTCTCGGTTACCATGACGTATCCGTGATGGACTGCAGAGGAACCTATTAGCATATCGAATTCCTCTATCATTTGACCTTCTCGGCGCAAATAAGCTTTTGTAGTTGCGTATGTTGGAAGAGAATCATAAATGGGGACAATAGTAAGACTCTCCAATAAGATTTCTACGTCATGACGATGCTTTTCGGAATTGCTATAGGCGGCACCGTATAGCAATTCCGCTATGGTAATTTCGCTAATATAGCAGTTCTTGCGACCTGCTTCTTGTATCTTTTCCTTGACTCCATACTTGCCTTGAAGGAAGAAGATGCAGATGTTTGTATCAAGAAGGTATTTTTTCTTATTCATCTTCTTCTAAATAAGCAATTTTGCGTTCGTATCCAGCAGGCTGACGACCAATGCGAATTGCCTCCAACACTTCGTCACCAATCGTGTCATCTTTCCATGCACCTGCAACACTATAGAAGAGTTCATCCTTTTCCTTTTCCGTCAGTTTCTTCTTAGCCTTACCCATAGAAGCGGCCTTTTCCTCTGCCTTAACCTCTTCATACAAATGGTCGGCGAGCCAACGCTTGTTGCTCGTTGATAGTGGCATTGAGTGCAAAAAGTTTAGCACAGTATTCATTGAAATCTTCAATTCCATAATTGCGCAGTTTTGATTTATACCGCAAAGATAGTGTTTATTTTGCAGAAAAACGAGAATTTGTAATGAATTATTCGAATTTTGACCCCAAATTAAGGCCATCTGAACGAACGAAAAGTTTTCCGGTCGAAAATAATGCATTTTTTGAAGCTTTTCGTAAGTCGTTGAGTGGCAAATGGTTACACGATTATTCATCTGTAATCGTATGGTTTACAAATAATGAATTTGCCAAAGGTAAGGTTTCGCTGCGCGAAAGACCATGATGTTTGAGGCGATGAAACATGGTCTTTGGCACGGTCAAAGCTAAGCTTTCGCAGTGCGAAACCTTAGCGATGGCGGAAGGAGGAATTAGGAAGGAGAAAGTGATTCTTGGTTTTTACACATTTTAACTTCTCTTTCATCACTTTTCCCCGACAAACTTTTGTCAAGATTATTCATGACCATTATGATGGAATGTGTGACTATTTTTTTCAGTCTTTTTGCTTTGCATCCAAGTGATAGGTGAACCTGATGCCGATGTAGTGGTGACGGAAGTCGTGCCATGAAGTGGTCTGCTGGTAAACTGACTGCTGGCTCCAGCGACCATCCTCATTGTTCAGGATGTCGTCGAACTCCAGGCCGAGGCGGGCTTTATTCTTCAGGATTTTCCAGCCAACCGCAGCATCCCAGACGAGGATGTCGCGGTTCATACTGCCGACGGTATAGCCACGGCTGGTGCGCTCGGTGAGACTGGTGATGAAGACGAAATCGCCATAGGTTGCCTCAGCACGCAGGCCGTAGTTGTTATTCCAGTGGGTGGTGTTCTGTTCGGGCGAGGCGGTGTAGCGCAGGCGATTGGCGCTGATCTCTGTGAAGACGGAGGCCTTGAGCCAGTTATAATCGAATGAGAGGGTGAGATTTTCGCGAGGAGTGAGGCTGCTCTGGCGGTTCTCTGTGCGCATGTATTGCATAGGCAAAAGAGTGAGGAAACCGTAGCGCTGGCTACTACTCATTCGGAAGTCGCTTTGCAGTCGGAAATAGTCGCCGAGGGCTTGGTCGAGGTTCAGACGGATGTTCCAGGAACGGCTGCCACGGACATTTTCAGGCCGGCTGACGTAGACGGCGGTCGCGGGGTCGTAGCTGAGGGCGGTGACGGTCTCGCGGTCACTATGAGTGTAGCCGACGGTGGCGCTGAGCGCGGTCTGACTGCGGGCGAGCACCATGTTGTAGGTCAGGCTCACGTCATGGGTGTGGGTGTTCCGCAGGCCTGGGTTACCCTCGGTGATGAAGAGCGGGTCGGTGAGGTCACGATAACCTATGGTCTGGAGGATGCCAGGCTGATGGGTTGTGAAGCTGTAGCTCAGTTCGAAGCCAAACGTCTTGCTGAGTTTCCAGGTGGCACGCAGGGAGGGGTCGATGAAGAAATGACGGCGCACAGCGGCAGTGTCGAGTGTGCCCCGCTGGTAGTCCTGACGCTCGCGCTGCCAGCGGGCTTTGACTTTCGGCATAAGCTGGACGGGCGCAAGGTTGATGGTCTGCGAGAGCTGTAGGCTGTGCTGAATGCGGGTATAGAGGTTGTGGTAGCTGTTAGCGGCATCGGCCACACCGTCGGTCAGGAAGTCGCGGTCGATGAGGTTACGGCTGTAGGCCAGCGAGTATTGCGCCTGTACCATCCATTTTCTGGTGAGCCAGCGTGCGTGGTGGGCTTCGGCCGTGGTGGAGAACTGCGTGGAGGGAGAGGTGTAGGTCTGTTCCAAGTGCGACGAGGTGTAGGTGGTGTTATGGGCGGTGATGATGCGGTCGGTCTGGCCGTCGGTTTTTCCTGATTCGTAATTCATCGTGACACTGGCACCGAGGGTGCCTTCCTTAATGTAGTGTTCCCATCCGGCTCTGGTGTTCAGAGTGGTTTGGTGACCGTCGGTGTGGGAGGTGTTGAGTTGCGACAACACTGCAGCATACGGGACATTGGCGGCGAAGGCTTCCTGCTGGTCAATGGTCTGTCGGCTGTGGAAGCGGCTACTGGTGTGCTCAGCGCTGGCACTCAGCGTGAAGGTATCCAGAGTGTCACGAACCCAGCGCAGGTCGGCTTTCACTCGCGGCTCCAGCTTGTGGTCACGCTGGTAGCTCTCCGAGGAGGAGCGGGTGGCAACCGTGTTCGGGAAGTAGTTTTCGGTCTCCTGGTGGTCGCTCCTCTGGTTGTCATCGTGAGCCACGCCGCCAGTGACGCTATAATAGCTCTTCAGGTCATGCGTTCCCTCCTTGCGCTGCCAGTTGTGCTGATAACCTGCCGATGTGCCGTGCTCTTTGCCTAACCCATTGCCCATGTTGGCCGTACTCCCGTTCATATTGCGGCGCCAGTGCTTATCGACATTGTTGGCGTTGGCGAAGACCATCACGGGGTCGGTCTTCGACAGTCGGTTCATCAGCAGTTCGCCGTCGTAGTATTTCGCTGTCTGGTAGCCTGTCTTCACATCGCCGTACCAGCGGTCGAGGAAACCGGGCTTAATGGTGAGGTCGAGAACCATGTCCTGTGTGCCGTCGTCACGGCCCGTCCGCTCGCTGAACTCCGACTGCTTGTTGTATGCCTTGATGTCTTGCACGGCTTCTGCGGGCAATTGCTTCACCAAGTCATCGCCGCCAAAGAGACTCTCGCCGTCCATTGTGATGCGGATGGGCTTGCCGTTCCATGACATCTTGCCCTGATCGTCAACCTCTACGCCGGGCAGTTTGCGAATGAGCTCATCGAGGCGCGCCCCTTCTTGTAGGTGGAATGCCTCAGGGTGGAAGACTATCGTGTCGCCTTTGACGGTGAACCGCCGGGCGCGGCCCGTCACCTGCACCATCTTCAGCATCTGTGGCGACATCTTCAGTTCTATCGTCCCTATGTCAATCGTGTCTTTGCGACTGTCGCTGAAGGCCAGCACGGGCTTCGACTTCGAGTAGTAGCCCAGCATAGATACTTCGATGCTGCCGCGTCCGCTGGCAAAGAATGTGAAGCATCCAATGGAATCGGCTTTCAGGCTGGTAATCATAGTGCCGTAATCGCCGTACCTCTGTGTCAGTTTCACCGAGGCTTCGGGCAGCGGCTCCTTCGTCTCAGCATCCACCACGCGCCCCTTGACGATGTCGGCCAAGACTGTTGTCTGGTTGCTCACAATAAGACATAGCAGGAACAGGATGCGGAGGCTTCCGCATCGAAAATGTAAGATTTTCATATCGTTTATGGTTTAGAAGTTAGCGATGATCTGGTCAAATGTCACGGAAGGGTCGGTCACGCCGAAGCCTTCCTTCTTCAGTTTTTGTTTACGGTGCTGCACGGCAGAGACAGAGATGAGGTAGATGGCCGAGAGGGCAGTGTTGGAGAGCTGTAGCCGCGCCAGCATACACAGTCGGATGTCCTCCTCGCTGAACTGCGGGTGCTCCGCTCGCAGGCGGCTGACGAAGTTCCCGTCGGCAGTGTCGAGGGTCATTTCTATCTCACGCCAGTTGCGGGCATTGATGACGGTACGCTTGCCTGCCGTTGGTTCCAGCATATCGAGGATTTCGCTCTTGTCCATGATGTGCCCGCGCAACATGGCTATCATCGCATCTTTCTGCCGCAAGCGTTCAGCCAACTGCTCTGCCTCGCGCTGATGGGCGACCTGCTCCGCTTCGTGGCGGCGCCGAACATTGCCAAGCCAGTTGCGGAAGACGAGCAGCAGAACGAGCATTGTCAGCACCAGCACGACGATGACTGCCGTCATCAGCCGCCGCTGCAACATTGCCGACTTCTTTGCATAACCCGATGCCAGAAAAGTGTCGCGGTTGACGGAAAAGTTCTGTTCTTCCTTCTTCGTCTCACTTTCATACGATGGCCGCCAATGCTTCGTGTCATCTTCGTGGTGTTCTTGCTGGACTTCCTCATACATACCGACAGGCACAGTAACCTCTCCGTAAAAGAACGTAGATTTAGAGACACGCAATGTACACATATAGGTGAAGTCATCGTGTGGCAGCGCCCAGAGGGAATCCATGCACTGATAGACAGAGTCGATGACCGTCGGCGACGGAGGTGCTTCAAGATGTCGGGCTGCAAGGGTCGTGATTCGTTCCAGGGAGCCGAAGTAGTGCAGGTCGAAGGGAGAGCAAAGAAGTACGGTGTAGCCATACTCGTTGAGCATCGTCAGCAGCCAGCGCGGTTGGTCGGGCGACAGGCGGTAGTGTTCCAATGCCCGGCGCAGGTAGAATTCGGGGTGAACCGTGTTTTGGAAGGGCATGCGATTGAAGAACTTGTCATAGGCGCGATAAGCCAGAGCGTGGTCTTCGGTAACCTCGGCACAGTGGATGGCTAAATGGAATATCTGGTTGATCTGCATAGGCAGAATGCTGTCGTTCTGACGGCGGCTGATTACAAAGCAGATGCGTCCGAAACGGCGCAGGGCATCTTTGTCGTCGGTTGTGCCGCCGAGACTCTCCTCTTCATAATAATGGAACACTCGCAGGCGACTGCTGTCATTGGGAGAAACTTGATTGTCCGTATTCTGGTCGGCAGATTGGCGTGCGAAGTTCCAAGTCTCGGCATCTGACGTGAGACAAGACACCGTATCGGCGTGGCGCAAGTACCATCGCTCTTCGTACACCAAGGCCTGCAGCAACTCATAGAGCATCTGAGAACTTTCCGTCAGCCGCGTCGTGTCAACCCGTTCCAACAACGTCGCCGCACTGTCCGCATCAGCAAACACTATATCTTCAGCCGTGCGAAGCAGGCGCTTCTGTGACAAGTCTCGCAGACTCCATCCCATGCCGCCAGCTATGGCAAGCGCCAGCACTGCAACGATGATTCCAACTGTCTTTCTTCTCATGTTGTTTACGTTTTGATGTTGCAAAGGTACGGCTTTTTTGAGACGACCCCAAGGAAAATGGATGGAAAACGTATTCTATATGCTATTACTTGATATTCAGTTACTTAAGATTCATTTTTCTACCCTTTTTCCATCTCACAGGGTGGAAAAATTATGGAGAGCTTACACATGCCGTGCGTACCAAAGAAATGAGCCCGGCACAATACCGAGCTCACTATTATAGAGAATTGAAACAATATTATTTAATAAAAACCGATGTTTCAGTACAATATTATTTCTCTTTTTTTCATTCCACAAGATTTAGCGTAAGTAGGAGAAAGAGAAGCTATTTATTCAACTTCCAGGTTGCTCCGTCCTTTGTGTCCTTCACCTCAAATCCGAGGGCTGCCAGTTCATTGCGGATGCGGTCGGAGGTTGCCCAGTCCTTGGCAGCCTTTGCCTTTGCTCTCAGGTCGAGTACCATATCCACCACTTTTCCAAACGACTCCTCACGCTCCGCATTACCGGCAGCATTGTCGGCAGAGAGACCGAGTATGTCGTTAGTGAAGAGATGCATCACCTCTTTCAGTTCATTCAGGCAGTCGGCACAGATGGAAGCCTTATGGTCGATGAGTGCGTTCACCAGATGGCAAGCCTCAAAGAGATAACTGATGACGAGCTGAGTCATCAAGTCGTCGTTCATGGCATCGTAGCAACGCTGGCGCAATGACTTGACAAACTGCTCCGTTGCCTCGTCGCACTTGTCGCTGACAGGCACGCGCTCCAGATTCTTAAGACCGTCCATGAGACGTTCCAGTCCTTTCTGGCTTGCCTGCAGAGCCTCATCGGAGAAGTCGACCGTTGAACGATAATGGGCTGAGAGCATGAAGAAGCGGATGGTCATCGGTGTATATGCCTGTGTGAGCAACGGGTGACTGCCGGTGAAGAACTGCTCCAACGTGATAAAGTTACCAAGACTCTTTCCCATCTTCTGTCCGTTGACGGTGAGCATGTTATTGTGCATCCAGTACTTCACCATCTGCTTGCCCTGAGAAGCCACAGCCTGTGCTATCTCACACTCATGATGCGGGAACACGAGGTCCATGCCGCCACCGTGAATGTCGAATTCCTCACCCAGGTACTTGCGGCCCATGGCAGTACATTCACAGTGCCATCCCGGGAAACCGTCGCTCCATGGTGAAGGCCATCGCATGATATGCTCTGGCTGAGCCTTCTTCCACAGGGCGAAGTCAGCCTGATTATGCTTCTCTCCCACCCCGTCGAGCTCACGACTTGCATCCTTGATGTTCTCTAAGGACCGTCCGCTCAGAATACCATATTTATACTTCTTGTTGTATGCCTCTATATCAAAGTAGATAGAACCATTCGACTCGTAAGCAAAGCCATTATCGATAATCTGCTTCACGAGTTGCTGCTGCTCGATAATATGGCCTGTAGCATGAGGTTCGATGCTGGGACGCAACACGCCCAACGCATCCATTGCCTGATGATAGCGGTTCGTATAATATTGCGCTATCTCCATCGGCTCCAGCTGTTCCAGCCTTGCCTTCTTGGCAATCTTGTCTTCTCCTTCATCGGCATCATGCTCCAGATGTCCTACATCCGTAATATTGCGGACATAACGCACCTTGTAACCCAAATGCCGCAAATAGCGGAAGAGGATGTCAAAGGTGATGGCAGGACGTGCATGTCCAAGATGGGGGTCTCCATAAACGGTGGGACCGCACACATACATTCCTACATTGGGGGCGTGAAGGGGTTCGAACCGCTCTTTTCTACGGCTCAATGTATTGTAAATCAACAAAGTCTGCTTCATAATCTCATCATATCTTAACCAAAAAATGTAATAATTGGTGCAAAGTTAATGATTTTAATTAAAAATCAGTACCTTTGCAGTAAAATTTAAAACTTAGAATTATGGCGTATAGAAGAATTTCCGCGCTCGAAGCGGCTGAGATGATTAACGACGGTGACATGATGGCATTATCTGGTTTTACACCAAACGGCAACCCGAAAGCCATCTTCAGGGAACTATCGAAAAGAGCCATCCGGCTGCACGAGCAGGGAATTGAATTCGGAGTGGGTATTCTCACGGGCGCTTCCAGCTGCCAGAGTGTCGAAGGCGACATGGCTGCTGCCAAGGCATTGAAATTCCGTGCACCCTTCTCCACAAATAAAGATTTCAGGACTCACACGAATCTTGGTGAAGTAGACTATGAGGACATGCACCTCGGACACATGGCAGAGCGGCTGCGTCGCGGGTTCTATGGCGAGGTGGACTGGGCTATCGTTGAGGTGTCCGACCTTGACGAAGGCGAGAATGAATGTCGTGCCTACCTGACATCAGCAGGTGGCATCGTGAGCACCATCGTCCGTCTTGCCAAGCGCATCATCATCGAGCATAACCAGTTCCATAACCCAAATTCGCGCTACCTGCACGACACGTGGGAACCGCGTGAAGTGTGGGACAACCGTGAGGTGATGGATATCCATACTCCCTACGACCGCATTGGCAGCGACTATGTGGTTATCGACCCGAATAAAATTGTAGGTGTCATTGAAAGTAATATACCGGAGGAAGCACGTGCCTTCAAGGATCCCGACGAAGAAATCATGCTCATCGGCCAGCATGTTGCCGACCTCCTTGCCAACGATATGAAAGTGGGACGCATTCCTAAGCAGTTCCTGCCCATCCAAAGCGGTGTGGGTACCACGGGAAATGCTGTCCTGAAAGCACTGGGTACCAGCAAGCTCATCCCCCGTTTCAATGTCTATTCGGAAGTGGTACAGGATGCTGCCATCAACTATATGCTCGAGGGACGCATCGGCTATGCCTCTGCCACAGCCATGACCGTCACCAACGAGGCCCTGCACCGTGTCTATGATAACATGGATTACTTCTCGAAACACCTGACTATCCGCCAGAGTGAGATAGCCAACTCGCCAGAGGTCATCCGCCGACTCGGCGTCATCGCCATCAACACACCGCTCGAATGTGACATCTACGGCAATGAGAACTCCTCACACGTCTGCGGATCGGCACTGATGAACGGTATCGGCGGCTCATGCGACTATGAGCGCAACGGCTATATCAGCATCTTCACCACACCGTCGACAGCCAAGGGCGGCAAGATCTCAGCCATCGTTCCGATGTGCTGCCATATCGACTCCACTGAGCATGATGTGGACATCATTGCCACCGAACAGGGTATTGCCGACCTGCGCGGAAAGGGTCCTGTTCGCCGTGCTTACGAAATCATTGAGAATTGTGCCCATCCCGACTACAAACAGCTGCTATGGGACTATCTGAAACATATCGCCCCGATGGGACATGAGCCTCAGCACATGCGTGCTGCCCTTGCCTTCCATGACACCTATCTGCGCAAAGGCGATATGCGCCTGACAGACTTCAGCGAATATATCTGATCTCATTATATAATTAATTAATGTGTAGCGTATGGCAAATCATCCTTTATGGTCGGACGAATACTGGCTGATGCTGATGCAACTCTATCTTAGAAAACCAGTAGGAGTAAAACCCATGTACTCCAAGAGACTGGTTGCCTTGAGTTTAGAACTGCACATTCCACCTCAGTTCCTGTACAGTCAGATGCTACGTCTCCGACAGATCGATACCCCACGTATGGAAAGACTGTGGAACACTTACGGTGAAAACCCAAAGAAACTCAGCAGAGGAGTGAAGCTGCTGCGCAAAAAAATGGGATATGGTCTGGCGAGCCTGTTCTATGATGGCGTAGAAGTGAACGAGTCGTTTGAAAAAGACTTCAAACCCATTCCCGAATATCCCGACCTTACACCTGCCATGCTCATCATGATCCTCGACCTCTATTTCCGCCTTACTCCTATCACGATGGTCGAGGACACACCCGAAATCAGACAACTGGCACGACGCCTGAAAAGACCAGCCTCGCTGATTGTCAGCGTCATGCAGGTTTTCCAAGTCTGTGACCCCTATCTGAAACAAAAGACTGCGGAGATCCCTGACCTGCTCGCTCCGTGCCGGCAGATATGGCAGAGATTTGCCAACGATAATCCCCAGAAGCTGAATGCACTGGCTGCACAGCTGCACGAATACTTCAAATAAACCATCCTTCAACTGTCTATCAATAGTTATCTATAAACGTGGCTCAGAAACTGATACAAACTCAAAAGCAGGAACAGAAACTCGTACAACGGCTTTCACAACAGCAGATGCTGCAGGTGAAGCTGCTGGAGATGCCTCTTACCGAACTGGAAGAAAACATCAATGCCGAGCTATATGACAATCCGGCACTGGAAACAGCTTCACCCGATGATATGATGAGTGAAGACCGGGATGAAAGGATGGAGGACAGGGAAGAGACTTTTGAGGAACAGAATGAACGGGAGGAACGGGCTGACGCGCTCGACAATGCTCTGGAAAACATTGGACGCGACGACGAGATGCCACTGTCGTACAGCTACGAGAATGACCCTAATGCCGACTATGAGCAGATTGTATATGGAGATACCGTCTCTTTCTATGACAAACTGAAGGAACAGATGGGAGAAATCGACCTCAGTCCCATCCAGCAAAACGTCATGGAATACCTGATCGGTTCTCTCGATGATGACGGTCTGCTCAGAAAAGACATCGAAACCATCACCGATGAACTTGCCATCTATCATAACATCGACGTGACCGAACAGGAAGTGGAAGAGACTTTGAAGCAACTACAGCAGTTCGACCCTCCCGGCATCGGTGCCCGCTCACTCCAGGAATGTCTGCTGCTACAGATAGACCGGCTGCAAAATGAACTGAAAGCCAGTGAAGAACACTCTTCAGTCCATGATACCATCGGTCGGAAGGAGTTGCTTGAACTGATGCGCAAGGTCATCAAGCATCACTTTGATGAATTCAAGAAGAAACACTGGAACAAGATACAGAATGCCATGGGGCTTTCCGACATACAGGTGGAAACCCTGCAGAACGAGATACGACGCCTGAACCCAAAACCGGGAGCTTCTCTCGGTGAGGCAGAAGGACGTAACATACAGCAGATTACCCCAGACTTTATCGTCGACACGGCTGATGACGGGTCGGTATCGTTCTACCTGAACAGCGGTAATGTTCCGGAACTGAAGGTTTCACCGTCGTTTACAGAAATGGTGAACACCTATAAGAACAACCGTGAGGGCATGAGCCGTCAAGCCAAAGAGGCACTGCTCTATGCAAAAGAGAAAGTGGAAAAGGCGCAAGGCTTCATAGAAGCCGTGAAACAACGCCGCCATACACTCTACATCACGATGAAAGCCATCATCGACTGGCAGCGCCGCTACTTCCAGGATGGTGACGAAGCCGACCTGAAGCCCATGATTCTGAAAGATATAGCCGAAAAGACAGGATTAGACATCTCCACCGTCTCACGAGTCAGCAACGTGAAGTATGCCCAGACACGATGGGGCACCTTCCCACTGAGACATTTCTTCTCGGACGGCTATATGACAGAAGATGGCGAGGAAATGTCAACACGTAAGATAAAGGTGGCACTGAAAGAGCTTATCAGTAAGGAAGAAAAGAGCAAGCCGCTCAGTGATGATGCCCTGGCAGCAGCAATGAAGGAACAAGGATTTCCCATTGCCCGCCGAACGGTGGCAAAGTACCGTGAGCAGATGGGCATCCCCGTGGCACGATTAAGAAGATCATGAAAGAAAAGAATATCATATTGGTGGCAAGGATTGTGAGCTTAGTGTTCACACCGTTCTATCTGCCCATGATCGGACTGATAGCCCTGTTCATCTTCAGCTACCTGAGTCTTCTGCCTTGGAAGTTCAAGCTGAACGTGCTGCTGATGGTCTATCTCTTTACCATCCTGCTACCTACCCTGCTCATTCACCTCTACCGCCGTTCACAGGGATGGAACCTCGTTGACCTGGGTGTCAAGGAACGGCGCATGGTACCCTATATCATCTCCATCATCTGCTACTTCTGCTGTTACTATCTGATGAACACCCTGCACATCCCGCATGTCATCGGCTGCATCCTGCTGGCAGCCCTTTCCATTCAGATTGTATGTGCCATTATTAATGTGTGGTGGAAAGTATCCACACACTCAGCAGCCATCGGCGGAGTAGCCGGAGCCTTAATAGCCTTTTCTTTTAAGTTTGCCTTCAATCCTGTCTGGTGGCTCTGTCTGGTGTTAATCCTCGGAGGAATGGTAGGCACGGCACGTATCATCCTGCGGCAGCATACCCTCTCACAAGTGGTGACAGGTTATCTGATAGGATTTCTCTGTGCCTTTAACATGATTATAAGATTCTGAAAAATACTGATAGATATGACACCATTAGTAAGTATTATCATGGGCAGTACCAGTGATCTGCCCGTTATGGAAAAAGCATGTAAGTTCTTAAACGACATGAAAATACCTTTTGAGGTGAATGCCTTGTCGGCTCACCGTACTCCCGATGCTGTAGAAGCTTTTGCCAAAGGAGCAAAAGGACGGGGTATCCGGGTGATTATTGCCGGAGCAGGAATGGCTGCCGCCTTACCAGGCGTTATTGCCGCCAGCACCACCCTGCCCGTCATCGGTGTGCCCATCAAAGGAATGCTCGACGGACTGGACGCCATGCTCTCCATCATCCAAATGCCCCCAGGAATCCCTGTGGCTACCGTCGGCGTGAATGGAGCAATGAACGCGGCTATCCTTGCTGCCGAGATGCTGGCTCTCTCTGACGAATCTATTGCTGCAAAGATGGAAGAATACAAGGCAGGCCTTGGATCAAAGATTGAAAAGGCTAACAAAGACTTAGCAGAAGTGAAGTATGAATTCAAGACCAATTGATTCGTGCGGCTACCAGCGTCGCATATCTACGGTGGCTCATGTCGGCACCATTGATATAGGAGGAGATAACCCTATCCGCATCCAGTCGATGACAACCACCAATACTAATGACACAGAAGCCTGCGTCGAACAGTCACAGCGTATCATTGAAGCAGGGGGCGAACTGGTACGCCTCACCACACAAGGCACGCGAGAGGCAGAGAACATGAAGAACATCAGTGCCGGACTTCGCAAAAAAGGATTCACCACTCCGCTCGTGGCTGATGTCCATTTCAATGCCAATGTAGCCGACGTAGCTGCACGCTATGCCGAGAAAGTACGCATCAATCCAGGCAACTATGTCGATCCTGCCCGCACTTTCAAACATCTGGAATACACCGATGAGGAATACCAGGCCGAACTTCAGAAAATCGATAATCGGCTCATGCCTTTCATCAACATCTGCAAAGAGCATCATACAGCTGTCCGCATCGGTGTGAACCACGGGTCACTTTCCGACCGTATCATGTCACGCTACGGTGATACACCAGAAGGTATTGTGGAGAGCTGCATGGAGTTTCTGCGCATTTTCAAGCGTGAAGGATTTGACGATGTCGTTATCTCCATCAAAGCTTCGAATACTGTTGTCATGGTGAAAAGTGTACGTCTGCTTGTCGAAGCAATGGATCGTGAAGACATGCACTATCCTCTTCACCTCGGTGTGACCGAGGCAGGAGAAGGCGAGGACGGACGCATCAAGAGCGCAGTGGGCATCGGTGCACTGCTTACCGAAGGAATCGGCGATACCATCCGTGTCTCTCTGAGTGAAGAACCAGAATGTGAGATTCCTGTGGCACGCAAGTTGGTGGATTCCATCGAAGAATGTACACGGCTGAGAAGTGAAGCGGAAGCTTCCATCAAGGATGATACTGTCACTTTAGAGCTTGCCGAAGATGACTGGGAGTCACTGCAACTGAAAGCCGCAATGGCTGTCGGTGCACTATTCATCGACCAAAAAGCCCACAAACTTATCATCAAATCACCTTTCTATTCAGAAGAACAATGTGTGGAACTTGCCGACGGCATTCTTCAGGCTGCCCGCATCAAGTTCACCAAGACGGAATACATCTCATGCCCCGGATGCGGACGTACACTCTATAACTTACAGGATACCATTGCCCGTATCAAGGCAGCAACAAGTCATCTTGTAGGATTGAAAATAGGAATCATGGGCTGTATCGTAAACGGTCCGGGTGAGATGGCTGATGCAGACTACGGCTATGTGGGTGCAGGACCGGGGCGTATCTCCCTCTATCGTCAAAAAGAATGTGTGGTCAAGAACATCCCTGAGAGCGAGGCCGTTGACCGTCTGCTTGAACTGATCAATAGAGATTATCCTTCAAAAGCATAATATCCATTTCATCTATCAAACTACTAAACTATGGAACTCAAAGAAAAATATATCCCACAAGTGTCCCGCTACGATAATAGCGATGTGATGTACCGTCGTTGTGGAAGATCCGGTGTACTATTACCAAAGATATCTCTCGGCTTCTGGCATAACTTCGGGGGTAATGACCCCTACGAGCGCAGTCGCGCCATCACCCATTATGCTTTCGACCATGGCATCACTCATTTCGACCTTGCCAATAACTACGGCCCTCCCTATGGTTCGGCAGAAGAGACGATGGGGCAGCTGATGAAAGACGACTTCGCTCCTTATCGCGATGAATTGTTCATTGCCAGCAAGGCCGGTTATGACATGTGGCCTGGTCCATACGGCAACTGGGGAAGTCGTAAATACCTTATGGCTTCGCTCGACCAGTCGCTCAGACGCATGAATATGGATTACGTAGACCTTTTCTACAGTCACCGTTATGACCCGGAGACTCCACTTGATGAGACGCTACAGGCATTAGTAGACATTGTTCGTAGCGGTAAAGCTCTCTATGTCGGCATCAGCCGCTGGCCACTCGAAGCATTAAAATTTGCCGACCAATATCTTCGGGAGCGTGATGTACCCCTGCTGATTTATCAGGGACGCTTGAATATGCTCGACCGTGAACCACAGGAAGAGGGTATCCTCGACTATTGTGAACAGCACGGCATCGGCTTTATCAGTTTTTCTCCTCTTGCCCAAGGACTGCTTACCGACCGTTATCTGCACGGCATTCCCGAAGGATCAAGGATGACACAAGGACGATTCCTTAAACCAGATATGCTGACACCTGAATTACTCAGTTATCTGCAACAACAGAACACAATAGCAGAGTCGCGCGGAGAGACCTTAGCAGAGATGGCCCTGGCATGGATTTTAGCACAAAAAGGAGTCACCAGTGTACTCGTAGGTGCCAGCAGCACGGCGCAACTGGAGAAGAATCTGAAATGTATCAATGCCCATCCGTTTAATGAATAAACGCTGAAATGAATATCAAGGTAGAAATCAATCAGGAAAAAGAACCAGAAAGCCTGTTGCCATTAGCAGACAATGCAGAAATCGAACAGATTGTGCATGGCATCGTCGATGGCATCAATGAACAGTTTGGCACTGTCTTCAGGGCACACATGCCTCTCGACCTGCAAAAGATGATACTTGATACTTTCAGAAAACCTAAGGCAGACGAACAAGTGAAGGTGATGAAGGTAGATGATATTGTAGCAATCCTATTGGAGAAATATCCTGCCTTCACCTCTTCTTATAATACGAATCAGGAAGTTGGGAATATGCTGAAATACCTGAAATTCGACCGTAGACGAATTAATACAGGTTCAGCCTATATGGTTGTAAAACGCGGCAATGACACCAAGAAGAAAGCACAGTCGTCTGACGATGCTGCAAACCCATTGGTAGCAGCATTACTTGGCGGACTTTCAAAGAATTCCTGATTTACATCTACTTCACGATAGAATTAATAGGATTGCGAGTACCGTTCATACCAATGAGGAAAGCCTTGGCAGAACCAAATCGAAGAAACATGTCAAGGCGAACGGGTACATGATTCAAGTCGTCGGTAACATAGAAATCGACAATCCGCTTGAAATCATTATCTTCTTTTTCCATGTAGGAAAGCTGTAGACAACGGTACTTAATTCCATTATCAGCCTTAATATTTGTTTTTCCTCTATAAACTATCTTTGCCGGAGTACGACTATTTCCGTCAGCAATGTAGAAATCCACTGTGTATCCCTTTTTCCAGCCTGTAGGATTAAAAGAACGCGCACGGAGAAGCATATTCATCATATCAAAGATGCAATCTTTATAGCTGTGTTTCTCCCATGAGTGTGTCCCGTCGTTATGCTGCCTATGCTGTCGCACATTGCATTTATTTCCTGCATAATCGTAGAATATCTCATCAACGGTGTATCGTTTGCCTTCACGGGCACCTTTTCTATAATATAGCGGTGCAAGGTCAAGAGACGTATATCCAAGAATCGTATCACGAAGCACAAATAATTCATCCACCTTTTTATTGCCACGGGTAATCAACGACGACCTCCAAGCTGGAATACCATTATGAGTGCTCTGAACAGTAGACATGGAAGCAGTACCAGCCTTTACCCAAATAAATTTCCAGTTATAATAAAGATTGTAGGTAAGGAACTCACCTGACTTGAATGCCGTGTTCTTATAAGTACATTGTGAAAAGCTATTCTGAGAACAGAACAACAAAAAAAGGAAAACTATAATATTTCTCATTGCACAATCAATTAAACATTAACAAAGAGTTATTTTCTGAGATTAGCAGGAAGTTCAATACCTTTCTGCTTTGCACGTTCAGCATTACGATTCTTGACCGTCTTCTTCTTATCGGCTTTCTGCTTCACAAGCTTTGAAGGCTTCTGCAAGAAAAGCTTCCTTTCCAAAGGATTCCAGGTCTCTGAAACATCCCATTTCGCCTTACATTGTAATGCAGACGGATAATAGTATACAGGCTCAGGCTGCAGCTGCTGTTCGAAATCACCCGTATCCCACTTACCGTTGAGATTCTCGTCGATAAACATTCTCATATAATACTCACCGGGTTTGATATAATAGAACTCAGCATACCCCTTGTCTGTGGACACTTGCTTGACCACAGCATCGGAACCACTGAGCAGTTGCACGACAATAGTTTTATTATTCATGCCCGTAACAGTAACAAGCAAGGTACTGTAATCATCATTAGACTTCACCTTGAAGCCATTCTTCGATGGTTTGGATACATTACCATAGATATCCACAAAAGCAGCACTGTCTATTTCAAGACTATACTCTATCTCAGGCCTCCACTCACCTACCAGCTCATACTCCAATGTATTCAGCTGGCGGAACAAGAATCTCGACTCATACCAAAGAGTGTCGTGCTTGGCATAGAGATGAATCATCGAAGAATCAGCTTTCTCTAAAGGACAGGGTGCTGTGAAGCGAATATTTACATCCGGGTCAAGCTGCTGAGGGACATTTATCTTCACATTCAATGACGAAGGAGGCATGATGGAGTCGTAAGGATCACCTTTCTTCTTTGCCTTTTCCTGTGTTTTTTTCCATTCATCGAATTCTTTCTGTTTCAGCTTGAGACGCTTGGCATACGGTATCTTTGAGAGCATCTCCATCGTATCAGTCTTCAACTGGAGCTCGCCGAGGGTATCGGTCATCACAAACTGTACCTCCATGCGAAGCGTATCCTGATTGATAAGTGTCGTATCACGCAGCCAGTAGGTGATAGTATCCTGCTTTTCATTCGTATCAATGACAAATGCATCTGTCTCATCAAAGTTCAAACCCTTGATATCAGGCAGCCATTCACTTCCATAGCTGAAGTAGAACGTAAAATGATCGGGTTCTTTGCGTTCGGTCTTTACTAAATAACGATCAGTCTGTATATGGGTAAATGCCCTTAATTCAATATCATCAGGCAGGAAATGAGTATATCCTATGCGGTTGATAGTTTCTATATGTAAGCTGTCCCGCCACACAGTATCTTGCCGGATATCAGGCTTAGCCGACGGAACAATTATCTGATCGGTAAAAGCTATTTTCTCACTTTTCTGATTAAAATAATAGTTTTCGTCTGCATCCTGCAGAGCATAGATACGGTAAGATCCAGGAGCCACACCCTTGATAACAAAGTGTCCGCTACCGTCAGTACGGGAAATGCGCTGCATAGGCAAAGACTGGATGCTGTCTTCCGTCTCCTTGTAAAGTCCAACCATAATTCCTTTGACAGGTTCCAGATTCTCTGCCTCAAGCACATAGCCGCTTACCTCCAGTGTATCAATGACTTCACCTGTGGAAAAGCTATATGTAAAGTTTCCCATGGGATTGTTTTCATTGTTATCACTGATAGCGTCAGAGAAGTCAATGGTATAAGTGGTATTTTCCAGAAGAGTATCTTTCAGGTCGATAACTATCTGCTTTCCCGCCGCCTTTATATCAGCAGCCTCAATCTGAGGAGGAGAGATAATTACTTTTTCTGAAGGATTATCTATCTTTATATACTCATCAAAAAGAATCTTTATCTTTTTTGTCTTTACGTTAGTGGCACCGTCTTTAGGTGTAGCACTAAGAACTTTCGGGGGTGTTTCGTCATACCAGCCACCGTCTGGACTACCCATTCTGGCACAGGAAAAGACCATCAAGGAAATAAAAGACAAAAGAAAGACCGTAAATTTTCTTGTCTGTCTCTCATTCTGAATATCATTCATTCCTGTTCCTTTATTAATCATTCTTTAATAATTCATCAATAGCATCTCTTCTATATAGATTCTATTGTTGCTCAGTCGTGGAATCTTATGCTGACCGCCTAACTTTCCTTTCGACTTCAGCCAGTCATTAAACAGATTCTTGCGTGCCTTCACAATCTCAAGATGCTGTAGAGTAATGTCATGAGAACGCTTGGCTTCATAATCACTGTTTATCTCCTGTAGCTTCTTATCAAGTAAGTCACTGAAAACATTGATATCTTCTGGTTCTCTGGAAAACTCTATCAGCCACTGATGCCGGCACTTGGCATTCTCATCCATAAAGACTGGAGCTGCAGTATAATCTAATATTTCCGATCCCGTCTGCTCACACGCATAAGCCAATCCTTTTTCGGCATTATCCATGATGAGTTCTTCTCCAAAAGCATTGATGTAATACTTCGTACGACCCGTGATTCTGAATTTATATGGATCCTTACTGGTGAAAGTAATTGTATCACCAATCATGTAACGCCATAATCCACATGAATTTGTGATAATCATCGCATAATTCTTCCCTAACTCCACTCCACTTAAAGGAACAATATGCTGAGTCAGTTCGCTTTTTCCTGTTCCGAACTGATCATAATACTCCATCGGAAGGAATTCATAGAAAGTTTCATAGTCAATCATTAACAACATGGAGTCGTCATCAGGATCATCCTGTATTCCGAAGAATCCCTCACTCGCATTATATGTTTCCATGTAATGCATACCACGGTTGACAATCATCTCTTCATACTGCTGACGGTAAGGAGTGAAAGCTATGCCTCCATGGAAAAACACTTCAAGATTTGGCCATACTTCGTTCAGATGTTCCTTACCAGACAGTTCAAGTACACGAACAAGCACAGACAACATCCATGACGGAACGCCTGACAGATTGGTGACGTTCTTATTCAGCGTCTCTCTGGCTATGCGGTCACGCTTAACCTCGAAATCACTAAGCAAAGCAGTAGATTTCTTCGGTACACGAACAAAATTCACAAAAGGATTAACATTCTCTATGAGAATAGCACTTAAATCACCTACCAGACTATTGGGGAAATTATAATTTGGTGCATGACTACCTCCCAGAATCAATGCCTTACCATCGAATAAACGACTATTAGGGTTATTCCTCAGATAAATGGCTACTGTGTCGAATCCACCTGCATAGTGGATGTGCTGTAGTCCTGCAGAAGAAACAGGAATGAACTTACTCTTATCATTAGTTGTACCAGATGATTTAGCATACCATTTTACCTGTCCCGGCCAAAGAATACTTTTCTCACCATGACGCATGCGGTCGATTTCATTCTTTAATTCCTCATAAGTATTCAGCGGAACATTTTGAATGAAATCACTGTAGTTTCTGGTATTATTAAATAAATGATTTCTTCCGTATTCAGTATCCTTCCCTTTGTCAATGAGACGTTTCAGTACACCATTCTGCAATCCTTCAGCATCATAGATATACCTTTCTAATTCTCTTTGTCTTGGTAGAAAAACTTTACTGACAATACTTGTTAAACTCATTTTATCAATAGTTTAAATTGCAAAATTAGGCAAATCCTTTGAAAACAATGAATAATTCACTTATTTTAATACTGAAAGCGACTCGAAAAAGCTAATAATACTATATTGACGTGAGTACGACATAATTTAACTGTCTTAAAATCTGGAATTCATAAACATATTGTTTTTGATGCCTAAATGTATCGTTTACGACGTCTAAACACATCATTTACGATGCATAAATAGTACCTTCACCACTTCGCTCAGAAGTGTAGCTCTAATCTTTCAAACGTCTTATCTCTAACTCACGTTATTCAATAAAAAATGTTCACAAGAATCCAGCACAATTCTTATGAACATTTCATATTAATAATTCAATCAATTCTCTTCAGCAAAAGCAGCAGCCTCAGCAGCAGCAATAATCTCTTCTCTGCTCATTGCCTTGGCACTGATACTGCTCAAATCAAACTCGTCTATTTCATTTTCCAGATCATTCAGTTTCAGATTTTCATCTTCTGCCTCTTGACTGGATAAATCATGATCAGACTTGTCCTGCACTATAATGAAATTGTCTTTATTCTCAGTATCTGGTACTGTCATTACTGGCATTTCCTCCATCTTTGTCCGCTCAGCCTTAGCTGCAAACACTTCGTCTATGAATTGTGGTTTTTTGCGTAAGTCTTCCAGTGTGTATTTAGAAGCGAGCTGCTGACTTTCTTTCTTACTATATCCACTACCGGAACATCCTTCCACACCTTCTAAATCTACACGATAGCTAAATATAGGACTTCCGTTATTGTCTATCTTCTGCTCTAATAAGACGAAGTTTAACTTTATGCGGTTTTTCTGACTCCACTCTATCAGTTTGCTCTTGAAATTAACTTCCTTATAAGCAACCTTGTCGATGTTTATCATCTGAGAGAGTATGCGGTTTTGTACAAATTTCATACAGGCATAGTAACCACGGTCTAAATAAATAGCACCTACCAATGCCTCGAAAGCATTTCCTCCCATATAGCTGTTATGAGAGGAACTGTGTCCGTTTGAAATGATCATCTGCTTAATACCCATCTCATCGGCAAGTTTGTTCAGTGTTTCACGCTTAACAAGCTTACTGCGAGTATTTGTCAGGAATCCCTCACGCTTTCCGGGAAAATGCTCAAAGACTATATCCCCCACAACGGCTCCAAGTATCGCATCACCAAGAAATTCAAGACGTTCGTTATTGACAGGCTTTCCTTTCTCATTTTTGCGGGCTATACTCTTATGAAGTAATGCCGTCTTGTATAGTTCTATGTTGTGTGGATAAAAACCAATAATTTTGTATAAAGACAAATAAAGCTCTTTATCCTTCCGGAAAGAGAGCTTTATTCTATCTAAAATATTACTCAGCATACTTTTTGAATACGACGCATGCATTGTGACCACCAAATCCAAATGTATTGCTGATGGCAACACGCACTTCTCTTTTCTGAGCCTTGTTGAATGTGAAATTCAAATTATAGTCAATCTCAGGATCCTTGTCTTCTTCTTCGTGATTGATAGTCGGAGGAACAATGTCATTCTTTACAGCTAACACTGCTGCCATAGCTTCAACAGCTCCGGCTGCACCCAGCAAGTGACCTGTCATAGATTTGGTCGAACTGATGTTCAACTTATAAGCAGCATCACCAAAGACATCTTTGATAGCTTTCACTTCTGAGATATCTCCTACATGAGTACTGGTACCATGAACATTGATATAATCAACATCTTCTGGTTTCAATCCTGCATCCTCTAATGCATTCTTCATAACGAGTTTTGCACCGAGGCCTTCTGGATGAGAAGCCGTTATATGGTAAGCATCGGCGCTCTCGCCCTCACCTACCATCTCTGCATAGATCTTAGCACCACGAGCTTTAGCATGTTCTAACTCTTCCAATATAAGACAACCTGCACCTTCGGCCATCACAAAGCCATCACGACTTGCACTGAACGGACGAGAAGCATGTTGAGGATCATCATTTCGAGTTGACAGAGCTTTCATGGCATTAAAACCACCTACACCACACATACAAATTGCACTCTCTGCACCACCGGCTAAAATAGCATTTGCCTTACCTAATCGAATGAGGTTAAAAGCATCAGCTAATGCATTGCTTGACGATGCACAGGCAGAAGTTGTTGTGTAGTTAGGTCCATGGAATCCGAAACGTATGGAAATATGACCTGAAGCTATGTCAGCAATCATCTTTGGAATGAAGAACGGTGAAAACTTTGGTCCGTCTTCTTCATGCTGTGCATAGTAGCCAACTTCCTGCTCAAAAGTACAAATACCACCGATTCCCACGCCATAGACAACACCAATACGGTCTTTATCTACTTTTTCAAGATCCATCCCACTGTCTTTCACAGCCTGAATGGCAGAGATAATAGCCAATTGGGTATATCTGTCTAATTTGCGGGCTTCTTTTCTATCAATGTATTCGTTAATATCTAAACCTTTGACTTCGCAGGCAAAGTGAGTTTTACATTTCGAAGCATCAAAATTAGTAATGGGTGCAGCGCCACTAACACCATTCAGAAGATTATTCCATGTTTCTTCAGGAGTATTTCCTACTGGCGTAATAGCACCTAAACCCGTTACAACTACTCTTTTTAACTCCATTATTATTTTCCGTTCTCTTCGATATAAGCGATAGCATCACCAACAGTAGTAATCTTCTCAGCTTTATCATCTGGAATAGAAATACCGAATTCCTTCTCGAATTCCATAATCAACTCAACTGTATCCAAAGAATCAGCACCAAGATCATTTGTGAAACTTGCTTCGGGCTTTACCTCTGCTTCATCAACACCAAGTTTGTCTACGATAATAGCCTTTACTTTGCTTTCAATTTCTGACATAATCTTTACTTTAAAAATGTTTATAATTAACAATACTTAAATACGTTCCTTTATGAAATATTATCCCTTTGGAACGAAAATCGGGTGCAAAGGAAACAATTTTTATTTAAATCAGCAAATATTTTGAGCAAAAAAGCGACTGACCTTGCACAAACATCTATCACTTGTGCAATAAATAACACATTTTTTTCTATAAATAGACTCTTTAGTTTGTTAATATGAAAATTAATCTTTATATTTGCATGTTCTAAAATTTAAATCATAATGTCATTTACAAAACACTGTAATCATATTTTCAACCAGGTTATAAACGATTATCATATTTTCGATAATATTGATACCGTTATTAATAATCCATACGATAGAGATTCTATAGAAAATCGTCTTTATCTGAAATGCTGGATAGATACCGTTCAATGGCACTACGAGGATATAATTAGAGATCCTCATATTGAACCCATTGATGCCGTTATGCTAAAACGTCGTATTGACCGGTCTAATCAGGACAGAACTGATCTCGTAGAACAGATAGACAGTTATTTCAGACAAAAATACTCAGATGTGAAAGTATTGCCTGATGCACGCATCAATACAGAAAGTCCTGCATGGGCAATTGACAGGCTTTCCATTCTGGCACTTAAGATATATCACATGCGGGAACAGGTGGAACGCACCGACGCTTCTGCTGAACATAGACAGAAATGCCAGGAAAAACTGAATGTTCTTCTGGAACAGCAAAAAGACTTATCTTTAGCCATTGACCAGTTACTCGAAGATATTGAGGCAGGACGTAAATATATGAAGGTGTACAGACAAATGAAGATGTATAACGATCCTTCTACTAATCCTGTATTATATAAGAAATGAAAACTGAGCATCTGCTTATTATAAGGTTCTCAGCATTAGGTGATGTGGCAATGACTGTGCCTGTTATCTACTCGTTAGCACACCAATATCCTGATGTGCGAATCACTATATTAAGTAAACCTTCTTTCCGTCTTCTTTTTGAAAACATTGCTCCTAATGTAGGATTCATGGGAGCAGACATCAAAAACGACTATAAAGGTATTAAAGGACTAAACAGGCTTTACAGACGATTAACAGCTAAGAAATTCACTGCCGTTGCCGACTTCCATAGTATTATCCGGTCAAACTACCTTCGGATGCGATTCAATATGAGCAGGTATAAGGTTGCACATATTGATAAACATCGGCAAGGTAAACGCCTTTTAACAAGCAGTACGAATAAAATACTGGAACAACAGCCCACTGCTTTCCAAAACTATATAGATGTATTAGCTAAATTAGGCTATCCTGTCAAATTAGACTTCACATCCATTTTCCCTCCTGAAGGAGGAAACTTGAGACTATTATCTGATTCCATAGGTGAAAAGAAGAAATTCCAGCAATGGATTGGAATAGCTCCCTTTGCCGCTCATCAGCAGAAGATATACCCCATACCCATGATGGAAAAAGTGATAAGTCTCATCACTAAAAAGCATCCTTCATGCAGGATATTCTTATTTGGAAAAGGAGAAAGAGAAAATAAAGTATTCTCTGAATGGATTGAAAAATACAGTCAATGCATCAATGCATCATCAATATTGAAATCATTCAGTAAGGAACTCATTCTAATGAGTCATCTTGATGTCATGCTTAGTATGGACAGCGGCAACATGCATCTGGCTTCTCTGGTAAATATTCCGGTAGTTAGCATTTGGGGAGCTACGCACCCTTATGCTGGTTTCATGGGATGGAATCAACGTGAAGAAAACATTATTCAGGCAGACCTTCCCTGCAGACCTTGTTCTATATATGGAAATAAGAATTGCCTACGCGGTGATCTGGCATGCTTAATCAGTATTACTCCCCAACTTGTCACGGATAAAATAGAAGAAATACTTTCTAATAAATAACTTATTTTTTAACAACCAAAAACAAAAAGCATTATGAAAAAGTATGTTTGCGATGTTTGTGGGTATATCTACGACCCCGAAGCAGGTGATCCAGATAATGGTATCGAACCAGGAACAGCTTTCGAAGATATTCCTGAAGATTGGGTATGCCCTATCTGTGGTGTAGGAAAAGATGACTTTTCAGAAGCCGAATAAAACTGTGGATAACCCTGTTTATTTCTATGTGGATAACCTCTGGATTATCCACATTTTTTATTTCTCACCATTTCTTTTGTGGAAAGAGTTACTATTTTCATCTCTTCCAACTAAATTTTTCCACGTTTTCATGAGAGAAAAAGATATAAACTTATTAATTTTGCACCGAATAAGCGTATTGTGGATAAATTATCTATAATTCTGATTATCAGTAATTAAATATTAACAACTGATGTGAATAAATGGTTGCCTGATGTTTATAACTTCATAACAAAATATTTTGGAGAAAAGTTTTGAACTTATCAACAGTCCATTATTCTAAACATTATTTCTTTTAAAATTAAAAATAAGAATATAATAATATTGTTATGTTGAAAAAAGAATGGCTCGAAAAAGGGTATATTGATGAAGAGGTAGATAGCAATATTGACTTGAAAGCTGAGATTCGGCGGATGTGTGAAGAAAAGAATGCTATCATTCTTGCACATTATTATACTATTGGAGAAATACAGGAGATTGCTGATTTCGTAGGCGACTCATTGGCGCTGGCTCGCAAGGCGGCTGAGACGGATGCTAAGATTATGGTGATGTGTGGCGTACATTTCATGGCAGAGACCTGTAAGATTCTTTCTCCTGACAAAGTTGTACTGGCTCCCGACCTTAATGCAGGTTGTTCACTGGCTGACTCCTGTCGTGCCGAAGATCTGCAGAAGTTCAAGGATGAGCATCCTGGTTTCCAGGTTGTGAGCTATGTCAATACCACAGCTGCCGTCAAGGCTTTGACTGATGTGGTTGTGACAAGTGGTAATGCTAAGCGTATTATTGACAGTTTCCCAAAGGATGCCAAGATTATTTTCGGTCCTGACTATAATCTTGGCAGTTATATCAATTCCGTTACAGGGCGTGATATGCTGCTTTGGAACGGCGGTTGTCATGTGCATGAGCGTTTCTCAGTTGAAGAGATACTGAAGCTGAAGAAAGCTCATCCGGATGCTTTGGTGATGGCTCATCTTGAGTGTAAAGGTCCTGTGCTGGCTTTGGCTGATGTTGTTGGCTCTACAGCTGTCATGTTGAAGTATGCTCAGGAGCATGATACGAAGGAGTATATAGTAGCCACAGAAGCAGGTATCCTGCATGAAATGCAGCGTACTTGTCCTGGTAAGACATTCTATCCTGTACCACCAGAGGTTAGTGAAGGCAGTTTGGGATGCAGTTGCAACGAGTGTCAGTATATGAAGATGAACTCATTGCTGAAGATTTACAATACGTTGAAATATGAATGGCCTTCTATTGAGGTAGATGAAAAGATAGCTAAAGAGGCTGTGAAGTCTATCAACAGAATGCTGGAGCTTAGTTAAGAGCGCCCTGTTATTTGAGGGATATATCTCATTATCAGCCAAGTAATGACTGATGCGAGGAAATATACGGCTATGAAAGCAATTATGACTCGTTCATAATGCTGTTCGTAGCCGTAATTTATTGTGTTCATTCCCATGCTGATGAGCAATGGAACTCCTCCACAGAGGAAATAATAAACTATGCTGTTGATACCTGTCCAAGACAGTAAGCGGGAGTTGGGCAGGTTTTTAAATAATGTGGTGAACAGAATGGCACAAAGAAAAGTGTCTGTCAGAAACACTATATAGTTGTCTATGTCGACAGGATTGATAAACATATTCATGTCCCATCGATATTCAATATATTTGAGGACGAATAGTAAGGGAATTGAAACACCGTATAATAGTGTTTTATTTATTCTGTCGAAGTTATTTTCATATACATGGTAAATATATCCTCCCCAGAGAAATAAGATTGCCTGCAAGGCATTTTGAAACTGCCATGGAACTGTTTTAAGTTCATTATCTAACAGAGCAGACAGAGAGAATGCTGCCAGACAACATACTGTAATGATGGAAAGTCTTTTTCTGCTGAGGTATATAATGAGTGAAAAGATGAATTCTGCAATGATAAGTGCAGCAATGAACCAGGATGCCTGACCCATGAAAATGCCTTGTATTACTTCCCAGTAGTTTCCTTCTCTTCCATGAACAAGCCATTTCGGAAAGGATATGAGCAGAGTAAAGATGAAATAAGGAACGACCAGATGTTGAATGATTGATGTTATCTTATGGGACAGATCAAATTCTTTTTCGCTGTGATAGAAGAGATAGCCGCTGAGGAAATAGAAGATTGTGAGAGCATTGGTGACATAGAAGGCGTATGGAATGATATTGTTTCCAGTATAGTAAACTTCTGTGTGGTCAAAGAGAATGGCCAGCATACAGAGTCCGCGCAATCCGTCTATCCAGTGCTTTCTTTCCATTTTATGAAAGATAATGATTATTATCGGTAAACTCTTCTTATTCTTTTAAGCAGTTGAAAGATGCTTATGGAAGCCAGCATGATGATAAAGGGCATGAAAGGAATATGAAAGCGTGCTTCTCCATGCCCGAATAGCAAGAGGACGAGTGTTCCGATGATGATGACGTTCATCGGAAGAAGCTTACTGATAAACAGCTTTTCTTTCTTCTTCCTTATTCTATATATGGCTGATAAGATGATTTGAAATAAAGCGCCAATCAGCAACAGATAATAGATGGACAGGTTAATAAGCGTCAGTATCTGTACGGGAGAGAAGTGCGGAAATGCTTTGAAAAGTGCATTCATACTTACTTCTTCATACATATATTCCTTTTCATCCTTGGAGGGAATGAACGTACACATATTTACATTGTCTGACACAAATATATCCACCAGTTTACGAGGCATCTGTGAAATATACTCCAATGGATTATTCTGTAGCCAGATAATGAAGTGTGAACGCCATACAGAATCTTTTTGTACATAGTCTAAATGACGATGACTGATGTTGTTCGGATCTTTATTGACGAAAAGCTGATAGTCTTTACTCTTATCAGAATCATGGTCCCAAGAGTACTGCATCAGAGCCATCCATCCTGTCTGTGCCTGATAGATGAATCTTTTTGAATGTAGAAAATTAATACTTCCTATGATGAAGAGTATGATGGCATACCCGAAAAGAAGGTTGATGAATCTTCTTTTTATATGATAGTTGTTGAAGGCATAATAGATAATGAGGGATAAAAGGAATACAAGTCCCATGGGACGGAACCAGTTTCCTATTCCTATACATATACCTCCGATGATATGTGAATGGGTGATTGAAAGATAGATTCCTAAGAGACAGAAGAACAGAAAAGGAGTCTCACTTAATAAAGATGTTCCCTCTCCATAGTTAGCCGGATAGATAATATATAATAATAAGGTGAAAAACGCTATTTTGTTTCCAAAGAGTTTCTGGGTAATAGCGTATGTGAGCCATGCTGTTGCTCCTTTTATGAAGGAATAAAGTACGAGGACAGGTTTTATTGACCCGAAGAGAAAAAGAGACAGTGCCGTAATGTTGATGGAACCGAGATTCCATAGAAAGGCTATTTCTTGTGCTTTTGATGCAATGGGATATGTCTCACCATATTTCACACTGTCTTGAGCCAGCAATATGTATCCGTTGCTGTCAGGATAGGGTGTGTATCCGAAGACAACAAGAATAAGAAGTTGCAGTAATGTATAGACAGCTATGATACTGCCGACGGTTATCTTACGATAGCTACTTTGCATACTGTTCCTTTTTTACCCTCTGCCGTTGCAGTTTGAACCATATAGACACCAGATGCTACTTTTTTCCCATCCAAGTCGCATCCGTCCCATGTGAAAGTACCTCCGTTACTTCGTCCTTCTCTGATTAATGTACCATTGCTGGATACAATCTTAATGCTGGCATTGTATGTCAGTCCTGTAATGGTGATGAGTCCTGTATAGTCTGGTCTGACAGGATTAGGATAGGCATAGACATTATCCTTGGTCATCTCTTCTGCTACTTCTGTGGCGTCACTCATAAATGAGCAGAGTCCTTTGTCGGTACCGATGAACACCTCTCCTGTATTGTGCTGGATGGCAAGTGATTCTATCTTATCTGAGAATAAATGACTGTTATCCTTGGTGAAGTGCTGCAATTGTTCCATGTTATCTTCGCTGATAAGATATAGTCCGGAAGTATTGCTGCCGAACCATTTTCTGTTACCGCCGTCGATGGCAATGCTGGTGATGTCGATGCCGTCGAGCAGGTAGTCAGCATAATTGGTTCCGTCATTACGGGGCACTTTCACTTGTACGAATTCATTGATATTGTCGGGAATGTTAGCCGATTTGATCATCAACGGTCCAACATTTGTTCCCACCCAGATGTTTCCCTGTTTGTCTTCGGTAACACATCTGACATAGACAACAGCTACTTTTGTGCCGTCTTCATTCTCAAAATACTTCCATGATTTCAGTTCGTCTGTCGAAGTGTTGTAACAGAAGAGGGCAGGCGTACCGGAATGGTTGTTGACAAACCACATCAGTCCACGACTGTCAAAGAAGATGTTCTGTAGGGCACCAAGACTGTATTTGCCGCTCATCAGTTCACTATGGTCGAAGGTCTTCCATTCTCCCTCTTTGGTATATTCAAGCAATGCTACGCCTTCAGACTGACTGTTGAGGCACCATAGATTACCCTCTTTGTCGTATTTTACGCCTTCCACCAGTGTATAATCAGGGTTTTTATAGTCCATAGCAGTCTTGATAGGACTGTTGTTTGTATGATGAAGCTGGGTAAAGTTCCCGTTTTTAAACTCAAATAATCCCGACCTGCACCCTGCAAAGACGTGGTTTGGGTCGGTAGGACTGACATCCAGACAGAACATATCGACAAAGGAAATACCCGTTTTTTTCTTCAGACTGTCTTCATAGATGGTCCATTCTTCATTTTCCTTCATGACCTGTACAGTGGCATCGCGTTCCAGGTCCATATCTCCGAAACCGCCACCGCAGGTGTATAATTGTCCGTTTCTGAAGGTCATATAGGCAAAATGATTATGTTTCGGGCCGCCAGGATTGGCATTGGCAGCCTTTCTCAGTAGTTCCGGGTCTACAGTCTTGTTAATTCTGGTATAGTTACCGGTTCTTTTCCAGTTTGACTTATCGAGCAGATTACTGCTGAGACTGGCAGCATAAAGTCCTTTTTCCTTCGATGCTGCAAAGATAGTATTATTCTCAATATACGAATAGTCTACGTTGAATCCCAGGTTATAGGTATCGCTGAACTCTCCGTTCTTCACATTCAGTTTGATGATGCCGAATCCTGTGGAGAGATAGACATAGTTGCCGTCTACAAAAAGATGATTGACTGTTTTGTCGCCAGTCATCGATTTAATATAGTAGTCCGACAAATTAGTAACATTGTTTTTCTGATCTAACAGGTCGATATTCACATTATCATAGACGATGACCAGCCTTTTAGCCGACTTAGACCAGGCAATGTGGCTGATGCTGCAGTCGTTAAGGAAGTTCATCTTATGATAAGTCTGGACGCTTTGGTCGTTTGTGTTATAGGAATAGAGGTTATCCGACGCAAGGATATACAGAATATCGCCGGCATCCTCTATTTCAGTAATGTTACTATAAGCCATGTAGGCATTCCATTTGCCTACTTCAGCAGCATGGATAGTGATGCAAAGTATCCACGCGATAAGTCCTGTCAGTAGTCTATTCATAAATTGTCGGTCACAGTCTTTTCAGATAGTCTGCGAGTTTTTGTACGGCGCGGGCACGGTGGGAGATATGGTTCTTAATCTCCATTCCAAGCTCGGCAAACGACAGTTCATATCCATCGGGGACGAAGATGGGGTCGTAGCCAAATCCTTCCGTACCGCTCTTTTCGTATGCGATATGCCCATTGACGATGCCTTCAAACTGTTGTTCACATTGTCCGTCATTGATTATTAACGCAATAACCGTGCGGAATCTTGCATTACGATTGTTATTGTTTCCTAATTCACGAAGCAGTTTCTGCATGTTGGCTTCGCTGTCGTGGTCTGTTCCTTCTGCATAGCGGGCTGAATGTACACCGGGAGCACCGTTCAGGGCTTCTACTTCCAGACCGGTATCGTCGGCAAAGCAGCTCAAATGATATTTCTCAAAGATGTAACGTGCTTTCTGCCACGCATTCTTCTCCAGTGTATCGCCTGTCTCAGGAATATCTTCTGTACAGCCAATGTCGTGGAGAGATACAACTTCATACTGATTTCCCAGAATCTCACGTATCTCATCCAGTTTATGCTGGTTATTTGTCGCAAAGACTATTTTCATAAGAAACAATTAATAAATAGGTTATTCTAACTTTTTATTATTCTCCCTTTCCTTTACTTTCACTCTCATTTCATCGAAGCCTTCACCATAGACGCCGATGACGGCACTCTGACTGACAAAGGCGTTCGGGTCTATCAGCTTGATAAGACGGAAGATGGAGACGCTCTCACGCTTCTTGGCAAGGATACAGAGCACCTTCATGTCTTTTCCCGTGTACCAGCCATGACCGTCAAGAATGGTTACTCCATGATTCATCTGCATGGCAATGGCATTGGCTATCTCCTGATATTTGCTGGAGAAAATCATGAACTGTACAGACTGGCGGCGGGCATTCATTACATAGTCGAGCACGAAGTTCTCTATCACCATCGTACAGAGACCGAACACTACCATATAGGCTCTTTCGAGCAATGTGCCGAATTGCGGAATGAACATACACGAGCCGATGATGAACAGGTCGATGAGGATGAGTACGGTACCTAATGTGAGGTTGTAGTATTTATTGACTACTGCAGCTACAATGTCGGTACCTCCCGTCGAACCGTTGTTCAGAAAGACAATGGCAAGGGCTGAACCGGTCATGCAGCAGCCGATGATGAGCGACATGAATTCCTGGTGTTCGCCCATTACCCTGATGAATTGGCCATCCGGACCAGTCATCATCTGTTGTGCAAACATCAGCAGGAAGTAGAGCACTACGATGGCATAGATGGTCTTGGTCAGGAATTTCAGTCCCAGCACTCGCAGAGCAACTGCCAACAGGGCGACATTGATGAAGAAGTAGCTGTTCTCCACCTTGAACCCCGTGGCATAGAAGATGATGGCTGAAACACCAGCTACGCCGCCCGTGACGATGTGATTAGGCAGCAGGAAGACAGTCCAGCCGAAAGTAAATAAGAGGAGGCCAAGGGTTATAAAAATATAATCCTTGACCTCTCTGAGAATAATTTTGTTGTTAACAGTCATTTATTTACATACGATGTTCACCATACGCTTAGGGACGATGATAACCTTTATAATCTGCTTGCCGTCAAGATACTTTGCCGACCGTTCATCTGCCAGGACTGCTTCCTGGACGGTGGCGTTGTCGGCATCAACGGAAAATTCCATGTCGAAGCGTGTCTTACCGTTGAAGGCAACACCCAGCTTCACGGTATTCTCAGCAAGATACTCCTCATTCCATGCCGGCCATGCTGCATCACAGACACTTCCCTCGCCTCCGGTCATTTCCCATAGCTCTTCAGCAATGTGGGGAGCAAAGGGCGCGATGATCACCACCAGGTTCTTGAGAAGTTCCTTGTTGCGGCACTTCAGTTGTGACAATTCGTTCACACAGATCATGAAGGCGGCAATGGATGTATTGTAAGAGAACTGCGGAATGTCTTGTGTCACTTTCTTGATCAGCTTGTGAACACTCTTCAGTTCTTCCTTGCTGCTTGTCGTAGAAGCATTAGCGTCCTCACAAGAGGTGCTCACCAGATTCCAGAATTTCTTCAGGAAGCGATGGCAGCCGTCTATTCCATTGGTATCCCAGGGCTTCGACTGCTCCACAGGACCGAGGAACATCTCATACAGACGGAGGGTGTCGGCTCCATACTTTTCAACTATCATGTCGGGATTGACGACATTGAACATCGATTTCGACATCTTCTCAATTGCCCAACCGCAAATGTACTTTCCGTCTTCCAGAATCATTTCCGCATCCTGGTATTCGGGTCGCCATGCCTTAAAGGCAGCAATGTCGAGGATATCGTTAGACACGATGTTTACATCCACATGAATGGGTGTAACGTCTTCAATCTCCTTTTTCAGGTTGAGGCTGACGAAGACGGGATGTCCTGCCTTCTCACTGGCTTTGTTATCACGATAGACAAAGTTTGAGCGGCCTTGTATCATTCCCTGGTTGACCAGTTTCTGGAACGGCTCTTCCTTACAGCTCACGCCAAGGTCGAAGAGGAACTTGTTCCAGAAGCGTGAATAAATAAGGTGACCGGTGGCATGTTCGGTGCCGCCGACGTAGAGATCTACGTTCTGCCAGTATTCGTCAACATCCTTGTCAACGAGAGCCTGATTGTTCTTCGGGTCCATATAACGAAGGTAATAGGCAGAAGAACCGGCGAATCCGGGCATGGTATTCAGTTCAAGCGGGAACACTGTCTTATTGTCAATCTTATCTGTATCAGTCACCGTCTGGCTTACGATGTCCCATGCCCATTTCGTAGCATGGCCCAGAGGCGGCTCACCTGTTTCCGTCGGCTGATAGGTCATGATTTCAGGAAGCTCCAACGGCAGGCAGTTCTCTGGAATCATATAGGGCATACCGTCCTTATAGTAAGCTGGGAACGGCTCACCCCAGTAGCGTTGTCTTGAGAAGATGGCGTCGCGAAGACGGAAGTTCACCTTCACACGACCCAGCTGATGGGAGGCGACAAACTCCTTGGTAGCCTGTATAGCTTCCTTTACGGTCAGTCCGTTCAGGCTGAATCCGTCGAGTGCTGTCTTTCCTTCCATCGGTGAGTTCATCACGATACCTTCCTTGGCATCGAAGCTCTCCTCACTGATGTCGGCACCTTCAATCAGCGGAATGATTGGCAAGTTGAAATGCTTGGCAAACGCATAGTCGCGTGAGTCGTGGGCAGGAACAGCCATGATGGCACCTGTTCCGTAGCCGGCAAGCACATACTCGCTGATCCATACGGGAATCTCGTCACCGGTAAAGGGGTTGATTGCATAAGAACCGGAGAAGACACCTGTCACTTTTTTGTCGGAGATACGGTCACGTTCCGTGCGTTTCTTCACGTATGAGATGTATTCATCCACTGCCTGCTTCTGCTCGGGAGTGGTCAGCTTGCCCACCAGTTCGCTCTCGGGAGCCAGCACCATAAACGTCACACCGAAGATGGTGTCGGCGCGGGTGGTGAAGATGGTGAAGGAGAGATCTTCTCCGTTGCCAGACTTATTGCTGACCTTGAAGACCATCTCAGCACCTTCTGAACGGCCTATCCAGTTACGTTGCGTCTCTTTCAAGGAGTCGGTCCAGTCGATAGTGTCCAGACCGTCAAGCAGACGCTGGGCATAGGCAGACACGCGGAGACACCATTGCAGCATCTTCTTCTGTACAACGGGGAAGCCGCCGCGGACACTTACGCCGTCCACCACTTCATCGTTGGCAAGCACGGTTCCCAGACCGGCACACCAGTTCACCATCGTCTCACCGAGGTAGGCGATACGATAGTTCATCAGCACCTGCTGTTGCTGCTTCTCGCTCATGGCGTTCCACTCTTCAGCGGTGAACTCCAATTCTTCGCTCTGTGCAATGCCAAGGTCTTGCAAACCCTTTGTACCGTTTTGTCCGAAGTAGGCTACAAGCTCTTCTATAGGTCTTGCCTTTCCCTTCTCTTCCTTTTCTGTTCCTTCTGGAGAAGAAGTCAGGGGTTTGAGACTATAGAACGACTTGAACATCTTCTGGAAAGCCCACTGTGTCCAGTGATAATAACCCGGGTCGCAAGTGCGCACTTCACGTTCCCAGTCGAACGAGAAGCCTATCTTGTCTAACTGTTCGCGATAGCGGCAGATGTTTGCCTCTGTCGTGATGGCTGGATGCTGCCCGGTCTGGATGGCATACTGCTCGGCGGGAAGGCCGTAAGCATCGTAGCCCATCGGGTTCAGCACGTTGAAGCCCTGCTGACGCTTGAAGCGGGCATAGATATCTGATGCGATATATCCTAACGGATGACCTACGTGCAGTCCTGCTCCACTGGGATACGGGAACATGTTCAGCACGTAGTATTTCTTTTTCGTCTTGTCTTCTTTCACCTGGTAGGTGTGGTTCTCCACCCACCGTTTCTGCCATTTCTGCTCAATTTCTCTGAAATTGTAATCCATTAAATCTATTTTTAATAAAACCTGTAATACCTATTTTAAATAATAGGTGCAAAGGTACGAATTTTCTGTGAATTGCAAATGATTCCTTATCAGATTATTTCTTATTTTGCTGCAAATACCCTTTTTTAAAGTAATTTTGAAAGGATGATACACAGAGAATAGTTGAAGAATGAAGAAAGAAATCTAGGCAGGAAAGTCTCTCTTCTTTCGGCTTTTTGATGTGAAATATCCTGACAAAAACTTGTCGGGGAAAAGTGGTGAAAGATATTAAAAAAATATAAAAGTGGAATTGCAAATAATAAAATTTGTAATTTTGTAAACCGAAAGTTTATTTTTCATCTTAATAGTAATTAATAATGGACATCAAAAAACTTGGACTAATACTATTATTAGTATTGATTTGTGGTTCCGTGAAAGCACAAAGAAAGATGGATACATTAGGCAGAGGCCTTGTAGCCATGAAAGCAAAGAGCGGTAATTTTATGAGTTGGAGGCGTCTTGGTGAGGAGTACTACGACGTAACTTATAATGTTTACCGCAATGGAACTAAGATTGCCAGCAATCTATCAGTAACAAACTTTAGTGACGGAAGCGGGGGTACATCCGACCGCTACACCGTAAGCGCCGTGGTGCGAGGCATTGAGCAGTCACAATGTGCTGCTGTCGCGCCTTGGAGCAGCTATTGCCCCATTAAGGGATATGGCAACCAGGACTACTATTCCGGCTATCTTGACATTACCCTGCAACCAGTCTATTCATACAGTGGTAAAGATGTCACAAGCACATATATTCCGAACGACTCTGAGGTAGCTGACCTTGATGGAGACGGTGAAATGGAAATCATCGTCAAGCGTATCAGTACGGAGGATGATGCTGCCCAGTTTGTGACGATGAGCGACCCGCATTATAATATCTTTGATGCGTACAAGCTCGACGGGACACGATTGTGGTGGATTGATGCCGGACCTAACATGGTGAGCGGCAGCAGCACGGAGTTCAACCTCATTGCCTACGACTGGGACCAGGACGGTAAGGCTGAGGTGCTGTTACGCGGTGCCGACGGAATGGTCATCCATTACAAGGAGCAGAATGTTTGGAAGACTCAGACCATTGGTAATGGCAGCATCAACACACGTAACACCGTCACTCATACCGCCAACATGACCTATACTAACACGGGAGATGAATTCCTGATTTATATGAACGGACTGAGTGGCAAGCCTTATAAGGTCATCACCTATCCGCTCGCCCGCGAGAGTGCCAGTGCTTGGGGTGATAACTACGGCCACCGTTCCTCCAAGTATTTTATGGGCGCCCCTTACCTTGATGGACGCAAACCTTATATCTTCCTGGGACGTGGTATCTACACTCGTCATAAGATGTGTGCCTTAAAGGTGGATCCTGGGACACATGACCTGACGAAAGAATGGAGTTGGGAGTGTAACAACAGTTCCAGTCCGTGGTATGGCAACGGCTATCATAACTATATCATAGCCGATGTCGATGAGGACGGACGTGATGAGATTGTCTATGGTTCCATGGTCATCGACGACAATGGAAAGGGACTCAGCACAACGGGATATGGACACGGAGACGCTCAGCACGTGAGCGACTTCGACCCCTACCGCAAGGGACTTGAGTTCGTGGGTTGTCTGGAGGAAGGACCTTACCACGGTTTCAACTACCGTGATGCCACCACCAGCAAAGTGTACTTCAAGCACACAGGTACAGGCGACGACGGTCGTGCCATTGCCGGAAACTTCTCTAACAGCTATCCCGGAGCGTTTGCCAGCTCTGCCGGACATACCACAATGATCAGTTGTGTAGCTGATAAAGAGTCATCGGAACTGCCTCAGGTGGCGGACTACATGCTTAATTTCCGTCTCTATTGGGACGGCGACCTGCTCTCAGAGACCATGAGCTCGAAGAGCCACGACGGATGGGCGATGATTGAAGCTCCTAATAAGGGACGTATCTTCACATCCGACGGCAATGTCCATCTGAACAGCTATACCAAGAATGTACCGTCGTTCCAGGGCGATATACTCGGCGACTGGCGCGAGGAGATCATCCTCACCAATGGAACGAACCTGCGCATCTACACTTCTGGATTCCCCAGCGAGTATTCTCTGCCTACGCTATGGCACGACCATCAGTACCGTCAGGCAATGGTCTGGCAGATGCATGCCTACAACCAGCCGCCGCACCTCAGCTATTATCTCGGACAAATGGAGGGTTACACACAGGCTCCCCCACCCCAACTGACCAACGGCCGCACGGAAATCGGCAATGGAGGAACAATCAGTTCGTCCTATAATAACAAACAGGTGATTGCCTGTGAGACAGGTAATATGTCAATCAACGTGGTAGACGGGGCTTCACCTTGGGTGTTCACCGATAATGCACCGTCATGGGTGCAGGGTAACGATGTAAACGGTACATCCGGACAGAAGGTAAAGACCGACGGTGCTATAGGAGCCACCAGCCTGCCTGCTATCGACCGTGTCTATTATACACATACGGTCAATGGCGGTGCCTTTACAGGTGGCATGCATCTGTCCAAGCAAGGTGACGGAAAGCTTATTCTGCCAAATGTAACGGAGACTTATACCGGCAGCACAAAGGTGTGGGCAGGTACGTTGCAGTTTAATGGTACGATGCAGAGCAGTCCTGTCTGGATGAACCGTCACACGACACTTGATAGCGACGGAGGACAATTCCTCGGTGGTCTGACGATGGAATATGGTTCGACATTGAACATCGGCGGTGAGACAAAAGGAAACATCAGTACTGTTACGGTATCGTCACTTACCTTGAATTATGGTTCGCGCGTGGTGTTTGACATCAACGGACTTAATGATAACGAGCGCGACCGCCTTAATGCCACTTCACTTATTATTGACGATGGCAAGGTGGGTCAGAATGTCTGGGAGAACTTCGGACCTCAGTATATCGTGCCTGTCTTCGAACTGAACGTCGGCTCTATCCTTGGCAACGGCAGATACTGCCTTGGCGAAGTGGGGAATGTGACAGGTGATCTCTCTAAGATTCAATTAGAGTGTCAGACGATGGACAGGAACAATATCTCCCTTGTTTACGAAGGTGGCAAGCTTTATTTAGAGGTGACTGGCGTATCAACAGTGGGTGAGGCATCCTTTGAGATTGTTGATATGGTGAACTATCAGAATATCAAGTCGCTCTATCCCTGGGCCGATCCCAAGGATTTCTATCTGCCTGTCGTCGGCGTCAAGCCAGTAGAACAGTATGGTCAGACAGCAAATGTTTCAGCTACTTTCACCAGTCTTGACGGAACGGTAAAAGACTTGGGAAGTAGTGAGGCAACGACTCTCTATAGTCAGAACTACGAGAATGAGTCAGCCGTTACGGGTTGGACAACTTCTGGTGCGCCAATGAGTATTGCTTCAGATGATTCTGGTCACGGCAAATATTTCCTTATCAACATGGCCAATACGAACACACGTTATGCCTACACGCGCATCGATGGGCTCGACTTCTCAGTCAGTGATCAATACACCATCGAATTTGACATGGCAATGAAAGCGGGTAATACGGATGGCAGTGAGTTCTGTGTCATGAGTAAGGGTGGCAAAAGCCCGACGAATGTTTGGGATAACTATGCTTACATCAACGAGAATAAAAACATGCTCTTCGATCTCTCTGCACCAAAATCAAGCACCACGTGCACCGTCAATGGCACAACAACCACTACCACGTTGGCGTCCGACACATGGTATCACGTGAAACTGCTTGTCAACCAAGCTACCCGCAAAGTGAATTGGAGCATCTCCAACGGTAGTTCCGGCACTTATGAGCTGCCTGCTGGTACCAGCACAGAGTTTAATGGATTCCATTTGGTGGCAGGCCGTTACTATTCGGTGTTGAAACTTGATAATATTGTCATAACACAGGGGGCGGTCGATCTGTCGAACTATGCGTTCACCGAACCTGGTACGTTGACGGTGACGTCCACACTCAGTGGAATGGCTGTTGCACCTTCTGTCGTCTCGTTTGAGGTGAAGAAACCTTATAAGGTTAAATGTGAGACTCCTGACTACAGCACCATTGCTGGCGCCGATGCTGCCTCAGTGCTCGGAGAATCCTTCGGTGAACCTTTCGTTGCACGATGGGCATTCTGGAACAAGAGCAACAGTAGATATGGCCAGGAATATGTCATGGTATCAAGTGGCAAGGAAGGTGGCTATCTCGACAAAGCCGCTCTGCTCAATTTCCATCGTACCAACAATGCTGTCTTCCATCTGGTTGAGAGTTACGGTATCGGGCACAACTACATCGATGGTAATACCACCATCACAGCTGAGAACCTTGGCGATCAGCAGACCATCGTCTATCATAAGGCGAACCTGAGCCGTGGCTATGATAATTCCATGGATGAGGGTTATGGCTTTGCCAATGCCGATGGCACATGGAGCTATGAACTCTATCAGAACTGCACTTTCTGTAAGTTTAAAGCGTTTGTTCCATTCCGTGGACTGGTTGGTGACTTGAATCATGACGGAAATGTGGATATTACGGATATAGTTTTATTAGTCAATTACATTCTCGGGGACGCAAATGCCGTTGTGGATGAATATGAAGCCGACATCAACAGTGACGGTAGTATAGATGTTACCGATGTTGTCTTACTTGTGAATATCCAATTAGGCATTTAGAAATTGTTATAATTGAAGATTTAATTGTCCCGGTAAGATGCAACGAATAAGTCGCATTCTACCGGGACAACTGTTTTTTCAGAGTGCCGTTAAGATGAAACCGTGCCGGTTGTATGTTTGACAGGCTCTCTAACGGGTATAACATCGTACGCTTTTTTCTGGTCAAAGAAGTTGACAAAAGTTTGTCGGGGAAAAGTGGTGAAAGAGAAGTTAAAATCTGTAAAAATGGCTTCTTCACTCTTCATCCTTCATTCTTCATTTTGCGAAAGCTTAGGTTTCTCACCCTCATACCTTACCTTTGACCGCGCCAAAGACCATGTTTCATCGCATGAAACATGGTCTTTCACACGACGAAACCTTACCTTTCGCGCACCAAAACCTTACCTCTCGCAAATTCGGATTTTGTAAACCGAGAGATTACAGTTTAAAATCCGTGTAATCATCTGTCAGCCAACGTGTTACGAAAAACCTCAAAAACTGCCGTTTTTTCGACCGAAGTACTCTTTCGTGACCTACACCCCCCATTTTTTGGGCTCAAAATTCGAATATTATTTGACAAAATCCCGTTCACCCGTATTTGAAATCCGGGTGTGTCGAGCGTGGGTATTTGTAATGTCCAACATAAGAAGGACATTGTAGAATGGAATAATATTGGAATCCCCGATTGCAAAGAAATGATGCCAGAGGTATCAGACAAGGATTGCCAACAAAATAGTGCCAAATGCATCAGATAGGGACCGTTAGCAAAGATGATGCTGTTAAGCATCAGACAAGGGGAAACCTATGGCAAGAACAGATGCCGTTAGGCATCAGACAAAGGTAGCCAGCCATACATAAAAGCCTTTAGGTTTTTCGAAATGGCTGGAAAGGAATACCCCCCCATAAGAATATAGCCTGCCTTTGGGTAGGCGACATTGTTTAATCTTGTCCCTTACCTAAAGGCAAGGTATAAAATGGGGGTGTCGCCCTCACCAGCCATTTCGCGGTGCCTAAAGGCACGGCTGTATGGCTGGCTACCATTGTCTAATGCCTACGGCATTTCTTCCCTCGCAACACAACGCAAGATTAAACACCTACGGCATTTTCATTCATTAAGAACAAATCACGTTCTGCCGGATTTCCGAATTCGACAATATGAAACCAAATATTTGTAATGCACAATTACAAATGATGCCCTCGGCATTTCATCCTTTGAATACAAATCCTTTTGTACATTATTATTATGGGGGGTTATCCCTGTTATTTTAATCGACTTCTCTATCTGTAGGGAGATGGTCGGCTCTGAGACCGCATACCATTGGTAAATGTTAACATATTATTTTTGATAACTTGTAGATTCGTGTTATTTATTTTTGTATTTTTGCAACATGAAACATCGTGTGTGGATAGTGTTCTTGTTTTCACTTGTCGTTTGTGTTGCCTGCCAGCTTAGCGGGAAGGAGGATATGCGGTTGCGTCTGGATTATGTCAGCCGGTGCAACCGTGCCGACACGGTGTTCACCGAGGCATGGCTGCCAAGGGTGGACTCACTGGTCACCTACTTCGACCGCCACGGCAACGCCAA
>CACWNV010000024.1 GCA_902762325.1 uncultured Prevotellaceae bacterium
GATATGCGTATGAAAACAATATTGAACTGGCTTTACGAGAACTGGATGAAGGGAACGCCATTCCTTGCACTCTACACGTTCATCTTGATTTGGCTCTATGTCAAGGATGCAAATTATCCGTTGTTTCTCATCTGGTTGCAATGCTCGGCCTATTGGCTGCACGAGTTTGAAGAGTATGTATGCCCCGGCGGATTCCTCGACTTCTTCAATCGAGGTCCGCTTGGCTCTACCCGTGGCGACAAACCGCTGACGAAAGCAGGTTCCTTCTGGATCAACATCCCGTTGATGTATGTGCTGCTGCCTCTGTCGGGCATTCTGTCGCACTTCTTCGGCATTGATTGGGGACTGTGGACAGCCTATTACTCCACACTCAATGCCTCAGCCCACGTCGTGATGTTCTTTATCTTCGGCCGCAAGTACAATCCCGGTCTGGTGGCAAGTGTGCTTGTGAACATTCCGCTCGGCATATATATGATATACTATTTCCTCTCCAACGGGCTTGTAAGCACAGAAGTGAACATCGTGAGCATTATCGTCGGCATCATTGCCCAAGCCTCTATGATGGTCTATGGCTTTGCCTATCTGGTACCCACATCTAAGAAAGAAGGCTATCATAGGAACGTACAAAACAAATAATCTCTATAGCGATATGAATAGAATTGGACTGGGCTGCATGGGTATGGCCCGCAGAAATGAAGAGAGTAGTATCCGCACTGTTGACACGGCACTCGACTATGGGGTGACGATGTTCAATGTTGGTGAGTTTTATAACGGAGGCGAGAGCGAAATTGTGCTGGGCAACGCCCTGCGTCAGCATCCGCGCGACAAATATTTTGTCAGTGTGAAGTTCGGGGCTCTTCCCAGCCGTGAGGCACTGTATGGCGTGGATATGAACCCGTTCAACGTCAGGGCACACCTGACATATAGTCTCAGCCGCCTTGGGTTGGACTATGTTGACCTGTACGAGCCAGCCCGCATGGACGATGCCTATCCCGTGGAGGAGGTCATCGAGGCAATCAATGAACTGGTGAAGGAAGGACTGGTGCGCCATGTCGGCATGACGGAATGCACTGCCGAAGAACTGCGCCGAGGCAATGAAATATGTCCCATCAAGTATTTCGAGAAGGAGTACTCACTGCTTAGTCGTAAGATGGAAGAGAAAGATTTGCCCACCTGCCGAGAATTGGGCATCCCTGTCGTAGCCTACGGGCTATTAGGCCACGGCCTGCTGACTGATGGCTTTGCAACAGGAGAGCGTACACCGCACGTTCTGCCCTTCCTGTTCCGTCCTGAGGATATGGAGCACAACCGTGCCATCGTGCAGCAGTTGAAGGAGATAGCCGACGGCAAAGGCTGTTCCACCAGCAACATCGCCGTGGCGTGGGTGCTGCAGAAGAATCCCGACATGCTCGCCATCGTCGGCACCACCCACCCCGACCATCTCACTGACTCGCTGAAAGCCCTCGACATCACGCTGACCGACGAGGAAATGCAAACCATCGGTGAGATCTTTGCCCCAGGCCGTGTGCGCGGCGGTGTGCTTCCAACGATGCATTACAAGAGCGGAAGGTTCCTTGGTTTCAAATAAGCCCTGAAACTATCCATTTCACTGTTTAAATGCAGAAAGAGGTTTGAGACTCTTTTGATAAATCAGGCCTGGCACGGTGCTCTTCGACGGCATCACGCCCACCGACAACGAAAAGGTGACAGTGGTGAAAGAAGGCGACACCTTCACAATAACACTGAAAGTGGCATATGAGAACCTGATTCTCAACAATACCAACGGCGGCGAAGGCAACCAGTTCGACTTGAATGAGTTTGCCGACGGCAACACTTATTCTATCGAAAACTCAGCAACCGCAATCACCTACATGACGATACCTTTTACAAGCAATGCTGCGAGATACAACCTCAACGGGCAGAAGGTTAGCGCAGCTTTCAAAGGCATGGTGATTATTGACGGAAAGAAAGTGATTCAGAAATAACCTTGGCTATACTGTTTGAGGAATCATCATAAAGAATCCTTGCCTCTCTGTAATGGAAAGGCAAGGATTTCTCGCTCCACTCTCACTTATCACCTATCACTTTTCATTTTTCACTTATCATTTAGCGAAGTCAGTAGGTGGCAATACGGCGGATGTCGTCCTCAAAGGAATCCTTCTGCAAGGCACGCGACTTGATTCTTGAACGATAAGTGTATATGGTCGTTTTCGACGAACGCAGGATGTCGGCAATTTTCTGGTTATCGACAATTCCCAGACGGATGAGGGCCAGCACACGAAGTTCTGTAGTGAGACGGGAGGAATCGGTTTCTATTTCGAACTGGTTTTCGGGAGTCATCAGGCTGTTCACCTCAATGATGAAATCAGGGTAGATGTTGAGGAAGGCTGTGTCGAAGTTTTGGTGGAACATCTTGACGCCCTCGTTGATAGCCGTACCGCTCTTCAATTCAGAATAGAGGTCTTCCAGTTTTCGGTCACGTGCAAGGCGGTTGAAAAATTTGTGCCTTTCCTCACCTCGATGGATGAGGGCGCTGCATAGTTCAAGGAAACGGCCTATATATTCGTCCTTGATGCGGTTGGCTTCCTTCATCTGTGAGTTAAGTGTTGACAGCTGGGCATTGAGTGCCTGCATGTCAGCGTTGTGGTGCGACAACTCGGCATTCATCTTGTTGATCTTTCTATTGGCGATTCGACGCTTGTAGAGCAACTGCAGAGTAAAGAGAATGAAACCTACCAGCAGCAGGGTAATGGCCGCCAGAATGGCGAGAAGGCGGTTAGTGCGTTTCTGGGTAAGTTCGCGTTCTGCATCGTATGCTTTGGTAATGAACGGTGCCATGCGGGCTACCTGCATGCTGCGCAGGCGGCTGCCATATTGCTGTGCGTCGTTGCTGGCTCGTTGGAGGTACCGGTAAGCCCGTTGGTATTCGCCTCTCTCCATCAGGATGGTGGCCAGTTCGCGCAAAGCATTGTTCTCGAGGATGGCTCCGCGCATATCGCTGATGGCCGAAAGCAGCAGATAGTGCTCCTGCTGCTGTGGATTATTGTTTTTCCAGTAGAAGTAAGCCAAAGTACTGGCCACGATGCTATATCGGCGGTCGCCAGACCGCAAAATGGGTAAATACTGCTCAAACTGATGGATGGCCCCTTCAACATCGCCTTTTTCGCATGTATAACTGGCACGATTTGTAAGATATTCGAACGATTCCTTGGGGGCCACCTGAAGCAGCAACTGACGATAATACTGTGCACTGTCGATGTAGTCCATAAAATAAGGTGTATACTGTGCCATCTCCGACCTGTAGAGATTCAGCTCGGCCCGCTGGTTATAGTAGGCCACCCGGGCTTCGTCTGAAAGACGATCGAGCCTTATGCTGTCGAGCAGCATACGGGCATTATTGAAGATGCCCGACACGCTCAGGATATGAGCCAGCCGTATGGCACTGACGGCATAATGTTCGGTATCGGTACTTGCCAGTGGGCTCTGCATATTGCGGATGATATAATGGTAGGCTGAATCGAAACGAAAAGCCAGGTACTCATCATAGAGCCGCAGGTTCATGCTATATTCTTGCTCTGGGGTCAGAGTAACGTCCCGTAGCCCGTCACAAAGTGATTGGATATGGGCTTCCTTGGCAGCAACAAACTCGTCGTGGTGGTCTATCAGACTGTCGAGCGTCTGGTAGAGTTGGCTAGTCTGCGAGTTCGTATGGTTTTCACCGCAAGCCGCAATGAGCAGGACTGTAAAAAAGATGGCTGAGAGATTCTTCATAATAGACATTATTCTAAGTGATTTTTTCGCATGTTCTCAACAACACGTCATATCTTTTTGCAAATGTAAGCATTTTTCGTGAAACTTACAAATGGCATCACTATCACAAAGCTAAAATCAAGAAAAATACTGTTTGCAAACATTTTGATTTTATTGCTGCCATAAAATCAAAACACCACTGAAAACCAATACTTTACATTTTAAAATACTTTGATTTTTGCTTGAACAACTTGCGGACACTTAAATAAACGTCTAAATTTGCCATCGAAATCAAAATCGATGACTAAAAACAAGAATATATTATGCGAAAGTTAGCAGTTATTATATTAGGTTTGTTTAGTAGTTATTATTTCAATGTAGCGGTCCAAGCAAAGGACGTTATGGTTAGTTCACCCGACGGCACCGTGACGGTGGCCGTCGGTGTGAAAGCCAATAAACCTTATTACACTGTTAAGTATTGCGGCAAGACACTTGTCGCTCCCTCTCATTTAGGATATCTCTTGGATAATGGCAAACTGGGTGAAGATACTAAAATGACCGGCAGACACTACGATGAGAAGGACGAGACTTGGACACAGCCTTGGGGCGAGGACTCTGAGGTGCGCAACCACTACAACGAACTGACAGTAAACTTCCAGGAAAGAATAGGCCGGCGGATGAACGTCGTGTTTCGCGTTTTCAATGACGGTGTGGGCTTCCGTTATATTCTGCCAAGTATCAGCAAAGGTGAAAAGTATTGGATTCTGGACGAATTGACCGAGATCACCTTGGCACACGATGCCAAGGCTTGGTCGATTCCCACCAACCACACTGAGTATTTCGAGGGTATATACACTTCTGACCAGCTCAGTCGAAAGGATACGGTGTGCACACCTCTCACCATAGAGTACGAAGACTCGCTGTTTCTGACCATCCATGAGGCAGCACTAGAGGATTATGCCAGCATCAACCTTACACCGCGCCCCTCGGCTGGTGGCATGAAATTGCTTACAGCCCTTTCTCCCTGGCAGAGTGGCGTAAAAGTGTATTGCGAGGGCGAAACAAAGTCGCCCTGGCGAACTATTATAATAGGTAAGACAGCCGGCGACCTCATTACGTCAAGGTTAATGCTGAACCTGAATGAGCCGTCGAAGATTGAGGATACCTCGTGGATTGAGCCCGGCCGATATATAGGCATATGGTGGAGCATCCATAAGAAGCAGAACACATGGGAGATGGGCCCGACACACGGAGCAACCACGCAAAACGTTAAGCGATATATCGACTTTGCTGCCCGCCATGGTTTCAGTGGCGTACTGGCAGAGGGATGGAACCCAGGCTGGGGGCAGGGAGAGCAGATCAGCTATCTGAAAACCTATCCTGACTTTGACATCGAAGAGGTGTGCAACTATGCATTGAAGAAAGGCGTACGTTTCATAGGACATACCGAAACATGGGGCAACACGAAGTTATTGGAAGAGCAGATGGACTCAGCCTTTGCCTGGTACAGCCGTTTGGGCATTCGTGCCGTTAAGACCGGTTACGTGGGACACTTCTTTGATGGCAAGGAACAGGCCAAGTCACAGTATGGAATCCGTCACTATCGCAAAGTCATTGAGACTGCTGCCAAGCACCACATCATGATTGATAATCATGAGCCGGCCATGCCTACGGGCATTCAGCGCACATGGCCCAACCTGATGACGCAGGAGGGCGTCCGCGGTCAAGAGTACAATGCGTGGGATGTAAAGGGCGGCAATCCGCCCAGTCACACCGTGACGCTGCCTTTCACTCGCTGTCTGGCTGGTCCGACGGATTTCACCCCTGCCATCTTCAACTTTTCAGAAGTGGTGAAAGGCACCCATCCCCGCAGCACGCTGGCAAAGCAGCTTGCAGAGTTCGTGGTTATCTATAGCCCCCTCCAAATGGCTGCCGACGCAATCGAGAACTATGAAGATCAGCCTGCCCTGACATTCATCGAGAGTTGTCCGACAACATGGAGCAAGACGCTGGTACCCAACGGAGAAATAGGCAAGTATGTGACTATTGCCCGTAAGGAAAGAGGTGGCGACCGCTGGTTTATAGGTAGCATCACCAACGAGCAGGCACGACAGATAGACCTGCCACTCAGTTTTCTCGATGCTGATTGTCGTTACCTGGCAATTATCTATGAGGATGGTCCTGATGCCGACTACCAGACAAATCCCTATCCAATGACCATCCGGCAGCTGGAAGTCAATAACCAGACCACACTCCGTTTGGAACTGGCCCGAAGCGGTGGGGCGGCCATCAGAATCGTAAAATATTGATAATCATATATATTTACTCTAATTAATAACAAAAAAGTAAGACAATGGAAAAATCTAAGAGTCTATTCTGCCGCTTGCTCATATTGTTGGCGGTTGTGTTTTTCGCCTTGGATGTTTCTGCACAGATCACCGTCAGTGGTCATGTGAAAGATGATGCAGGTATGGAGATTATCGGTGCCAGCATTATGGAAAAGGGAACATCCAACGGAACCGTCACCGACTTTGACGGCAACTTCAAGCTTCAGTGTAAAGATGGAGCTACACTGGTCATTACCTACATTGGTTTCACCCCCTTGGAAGTAAAGGCCAAGGATGGTTTGGACATCACGCTGAAGGAAGATGTGGCCCAGCTGAATGAAGTGGTGGTGGTTGGTTACGGTTCGCTGGCCAAGAAAGAGATTTCAAGCTCTGTCGTTCAAGTGAACAAGGAACAGTTCAACCAAGGTGCAGCCAGCGACCCGATGGCACTGATTGCCGGTAAGGTGACTGGTTTGAACGTAGCGACTACAAACGAAGCTAATCCAAATGGCATGACCGATATCCAGATTCGCGGTGCCGGCTCATTGACAGCCTCGAACGGGCCGTTAGTCGTAATCGACGGTATTGCCGGTGGTGACCTGCGCAACATTGCCACACAGGACGTGGAATCGATTACAGTGCTGAAGGATGCCGGCTCGGCTGCCATCTATGGTACGCGTGGTGCTAACGGCGTGATTCTGGTTACTACGAAGAAAGGTTCCGGTACACAGGGTGTTACCAATGTGACTTATGACAGTTATATTGGTTTCAACATTGCCAAGCCAAAGCCCGACATCCTCACTACCGAAGAGTTCATCCGTTCGCGCAGAGGTCAAAACTATGGTGGCGACACTAACTGGTGGGACGAAATCACACGTAAGGCCAGCTATACGCTGAACCAGTACCTAAGTATTGACAGTTCAACGAAGAACGGCTACTTCGGAGCGTCTGTGAACTATAAGAACGGCAACGGTCTCGACATCGTTTCGAAACGCGAGGAGTACGGTGCACGTTTCGTAGGTGAACAGCGCGTGCTGGACGGTTTTGTACAGTTCAACACTTCGCTCTCTTACCGCAAGGTGAAGGAAGACTGGGGTAACGACGGACTGTTTGACACTGCTCTGACAATGAACCCAACAATTCCCGTAAAGAATCCTGACGGCACTTACTATCAGCCCAGTTCACCATCGGGCATACACAATCCTGTGAACGACCTGCTGAATAATGTGAGCAACGGCGACCGCAACTATGTATTGGGTAATGCCGACGTGAAGGTGAACATCCTGCAGACTGAGAAACATGTACTGAACACTTCGCTGAGCTATGCCCTGCAGTATAACGACCTGAAGTCGAACTGGTACACCCCGACTACTTCGAGTTCCAGCTACTGGGATGGCTACGACGGCTCGGCCAACATCAAGAACGAGCGCTGGACAACCAACCGCCTGGAGTGGCTGGGCAACTACACGCTGACCTTGCGCCAGCATCAGCTGAAGGCTGTGGTGGGCTACAGCTGGGAGCGCTCCCGCTATGAATCGAACTATATGGAAAATTCAGGCTTTGTCTACGACGCGCTGAGTTTCTGGGGTATCGGCAACGGTACCTACCTGAAAGACGGCAAAGCCAACATGTATGCCGGAACCTCTGAGAGCACGCTCATCGGTTTCTTTGGCCGTCTGAACTATAACTACAACGACATGCTCTACCTGTCGGCATCTCTGCGCCACGAGGGTAGCACCAAGTTCGGCGTCAACAAGAAATGGGGTAACTTCCCCTCGGCTTCTATTGCTTGGGAAGCTACCCGGACACCAGGTCTTAAAGAAAGCCTAGGAGCAGTTTTCCAGAGTCTGAAGCCCCGCATCAGCTACGGTGTGACAGGACGCTCTGACTTTGGTGCCTATCAGTCGATGCCTACCTATGGAAGCTATGGGCAGTATTATCTGAACGGGCAGTGGATCAACGGATATGCACCGACACTGAACGCTAACCCCGACCTGGCATGGGAGAAGTCGACCGCTTTCAATGTAGGTATTGACTTCGTGACCCTGAACAGTCGTCTGCGTGGTAGCATCGAGTATTTCGACCGGCGTTCTCAGGATCTTCTCTACAACTATAGGGCCCCACAGCCTCCGTTCATCTTCAGTACTATCCTTGTGAATGTCGGAACGACGAAGAACACTGGTTTGGAAGCCAGTCTGGAATATGATGCAGTAAAAACCAAGGATTTCCATTGGACGACAGGTATCAACTGGAGCAGTGGAACGACGAAGCTTTCTAAGCTTTCTAGCGACTCCTATCAGATGTCATGGCTTGACCTTTATCAGAAGCCAGGCTTGGGTACCAGCGAATACTTCTTCCGCATCGAGGAAGGTGGAAAGATGGGACAGTTCTATGGGTATGAGCATGCCGGAATTGACGAGAACGGTCTGCTGATGGTATACGACAACAACGGCAATGCACAGCCGGCCGCTCAGGCAGACCCTGCATGGAAGCGTAATATCGGCAATGGTGCGCCGAAACATTTCCTGTCGTGGAGTAACGCTTTCAAGTATAAGAACTGGGATCTGAGTATGCTGTTCCGTTCTGCTCTAGGTTATAAGATCTTCAATATGCGTAAGTATGGCATGGGGCTACAGGGCTGCGGCACCGACAATGTGTTGCGCACGGCATATACAGACTATGCTGATGTGAAATCAGGTGGTAGCATCATCAGCAGCTACTTCCTGGAAAATGGAAACTACTTCAAGCTCGACAACGTGACTCTGGGCTACAATTTCACGCCGAAGGAACGTAAGATTCTTGAAAGTGTACGCGTTTATCTTTCAGCTAAGAACCTCTTTACACTGACTAAGTATGAGGGCAATGATCCCTCCGTCGTAAACAGTAATGGTATTACACCTGGTGTGGATTCAAACAGTGCCTATCCGCAGGCTACCAATGTGACTTTAGGTGTAACAGTACGCTTCCACTAATAAAAAAAAAAACCTATAAAAGTATAATATTGAATTTATGAAAGCAATTAAATATAGCATCATAGCATTGGCAGTGGGTTTTGGTCTGAGTGCTTGCACCGACTTGGACGAGAAAACATACGACCGCATCGATGCTTCGGCCTATTATCAGAATGAGGCCAGTGTGCAGGGTGCCGTGGCTGCCATCTACAACCAGACTTCATCAACGCTGGCTGGTGAGAATTTCTTCCACTTGGCTGAATATCCTGCCGACCAGATTACCTGGCGTGTATGGAATGGTGGTCTGTGGGGCTGGGACGAGGCAGCAAAGACTGTCCTTTCCTGGCAGAACTGGGGAACAGAGACCCCCATCATTGAGAATGCATGGAGAGATGCTTGGACGGGTATCGGGCTGGCCAACCTGTTGCTCAGCGACCTGGAAGGTTTGAGCGCTAGCAGTCTTGGCATGAGTGAAGCCAGCCTGGCTCAGTATGTGGCTGAAGTGCGCACGCTGCGTGCTTGGAACTACTACTGTCTGTTTGAGCTGTGGGGTGGTGCGCTGCCGCTGAACACTTCTGCCAGCAGCGAGGTGCCCGGTTCGGCTGACCCTGATTTCAACATCTCTAGCAAGCTGATCTACGACTTCATTGCCACCGAGCTTGATGAGACTTGGAGTGCACTGGGTAAGGACGATGCCAAGCACGCACTCGTAAATCGTGCAAATCAGGGCATGAACCGCCTGCTGAAGGCCCGCCTGCTGCTCAATGCCGAGGTGTTCATCGGCGAACAGCACTACGACGAGTGTGAAGCGCTGTCGAAGGAGATTATCAGCGGCACTTACGGCAGTTATACTCTGGCTGAGGATTGGCGTGACATCTTCAGTGTGGATAACACCAGCTGCCCCGAAGTTATTTTCGCTCTGGCAGCTGAAGACGGAAAGGGAGCTACTAATGCTATCAGCAACATCCGCACCATGGCCATGATGCCCTATAACTATGCTGAATACTGTAACGGCATGGACAACTATGGTGGCATTGGAGCTTGGAACTGCGTCTGCCTCGTTCCTTCCTATGATAATACGGGAACAATCCTGCCTACGGGTGGTACCATTGGTGCCAAGAGCTTCCTGACCGGCTACGGTGATAAGTTGGGGGCTCCCTATGAGCGTTTCGACGACCGCGACATCCGCAAGCAGAACTATGTATATGATGCTGCAACGGGCAAACATGGTCCAGGTATGTTCCTAAAGGGTGCCATGAAAGCCAACTATGGTACAGGCAGTCCGTTGCTAGCGGATGCTGACCGCGACGGACAAGAGCTGGTCTATGTCGATCAAGTGGGAACGTTCCAGAATATGGGTCGCGCCCTGGAGCCTGTGATGAGTCCCCGTTGGGGTGAGACTAACTCAGGCATCCGCATGATGAAGTATCCGCTCTATCCCGCAGAGACCGGCAAGGGCTTTAAGGATATCGACGATGTACAGTTCCGCCTGGCCGAAGCTTACCTGAATGTGGCTGAGTGCGAGATGCGCAAGGGAAATAGTTCAGAAGCCAAGAAATATGTTGATGCCGTGCGCCAGCGTTATTTCAAGAACAGCGACCGCACGAATGCACTGAGTATCCCCGGCCCTGGATTCGACAACTTTGACTTGGACTGGATGCTCTCCGAATGGGGTAAGGAATATCTCTGCGAGGGTAATCGCCGCCGTACCGACCTGCGTCGCTATGACAAGTTCACTCAAGGCCAGTGGTGGTTCTGGGGGCGTACCTCTGAGGATGGCTACGGACAGATGGCTGCCAAGCGCGACCGCAAGTATGAGTGGTACCCGCTGCCCGCCAGTGCCATTGCCGTCAATCCCGGACTCGTTCAGAATCCGAACTACTAATTCTTTTTCGACAACGAATTTTACGAATTAAACGAATTTAGAAATTATGAATAAGAAAATATATAGCCTGATGCTGACACTGCTGGCCCTTACTGGCCTGATGAGCAGTTGCTCAGACAAAGAGGATATCGTGTTCGACCATGAGCGTCAGCAGTTCGAGACGCGTGCCGACCGCATCCTGTTAGAATACATCGCTCCCTTTGGCACCACTGCCGACGAGGAAGTCTATATTATTGGTCCGTTCAACGGAAACTCTCTGACACCCAATGAAGAAGGGAAATATGATGCTCCTGTACTTGACGAGTCCTTCAAACTGATGAAGGCAGAAAAGAGCAACGCCAAATGGGGCATCTACATCGACCCTGCTGCCTTCCAGAATGGAAAGACGCTGGCCGACGGTTTCCGTTTCTACTCTGTTAAGCAGGGTAACGAGGCTTTGCTGGGCGACGAGGCAGTCTATGCCGTTCATAATGACAACCCCTCAGTGGGAACCTTTACCAACATCTGGGGACAGCGTTGGGAGAGCTACTACTGGGGTGCCGACGGTCCTGAGATTGAGCACGACGGCTTTGTGGTTTATGTGATTGACGAGACTGGCTGGGATGCCATCACACTCTATCAATGGGGCGATGTAAACAACCTGAATGGCGATTGGCCAGGTGCCGCTCCTACGGGTGTGCAGACCATCAACGGACAGCAGTATAAGTATTGGGATATGGGCGCAGCCAATTCGGGCTTGAACCAGCATCTCATCTTCAATAATGGCGGTGCAGGCATCCAGTTGGCAGACTTCGACTATACCATCGACCACGACCTTTTCCTGCGTGTCACTGCAACTGGTGTGGAAGAAATCACGGCTGGACCGAAGCATGATGGCTACGCTTTGTTTATACTCAACGAGTCGAGCCAGACAGACCTTGCCCTCTATGCATGGGGCGATGCCGAAGCTTTCGGCGGCTGGCCAGGCATGGCTCCTACGGGCACTCAGACTATTAACGGCCTTGAGTACACCTATTTCGATATGGGCGAGGCCAATACTGGTTTGCAACTGCATCTCATTCCGAACAATAACAATAATGGTGTTCAGTGGGAGGGCGACGACCTGTTCTTCACCATCGACCACGACATCTACGTACGTATCTTCGATGGAGGTTACGAAGTGATTAATAAGGACTACCAGGGCGGTGGCGACACACCTCAGCCACCCGTTACCGACAAGGTGATTATCGCCGTCAAGAACAGCGTGGGATATGCCGCTCCGTACCTCTATGTGTATGGTGACAGCGAGGCCTGCGGCGACTGGCCCGGAACTGCTCCCGTGAAGACCACCGACAACGGCTGGTGCCTGTTCGAGCTGCCTGCCAACGGCAACTTCAACCTCATTCTCAACGACAACGGCTCGCCACAGGTCGATGGTCCGGCCATCTCTACCAACGGAAGCCACTTCTTCGATGTGGCTGCAAGCTGGATAGAGTCGCCCAACACCGTCACCATCAAGAACAACGCCAACTATTCTAACCCGCGGCTCTATGCCTGGGGCTCTGGTGAAATATATGGTGGCTGGCGCGGTATCAAGCCCACCAGCAACGAGAATGGAACGCTGGTATTCCCCCTGCCCAACGATGGCGGCGAGTACAACCTCATCCTAAATGGTGAAGGTGACGGCGTGCAGCAGGACATTGCTACCGTTATTGCTAACAAGAGCTACTCTTTTACCGCTAATTAGTAGTCTACCCAATCCCTCCCAAGGGAGGGATGTTGAATAGAAAACTGAAGTTATTATGAAAGAATTGATATGTAAACAGAACAAGAAGTCTAGCCCACATCCCTCCCTTTGGGAGGGCTTGGGTGGGCTTCTCCTTGTGCTGCTTATAGCAGCCTGCAACCCCAGAGACGGAGCATTCACGGTGGACAATACCAAGCCCGTCAGTCAGGAGAACCGAGTCATCTATCAGCTGAACGTCGGTGCCTTCACACCTGAAGGAACTTTCAAGGCCGCCCAGGAACAGTTAGGACGGCTCGACACCTTGGGAATAGACATACTTTGGCTGATGCCTATCTATCCCCGTGGTGAGACGGCTAACAGCCCTTATGCCTCGATGAATTTCCGGGATGTGAATCCCTCCTATGGCACAGTGGATGATTTGAAGGCATTCGTGGCAGCCGCTCACGAGCGTGGCATGAAGGTGTGGCTCGACTGGGTGCCCAACCATGTCGCCTTGGAGAATCCCTGGGTGAAGGAACATCCCGAATATTTCACCAAGGATGCCAAGGGTCAGATGATTCATCCGCACGGATGGATGGATGTCTTTGAGCTGAACTATCAGGACGAAGGATTGGTTAACGCCATGAACAGCGCCTTGAAGTTTTGGATTAGCGAATGCGATGTCGACGGTTTCCGTTGCGACTACGTATCGAGTCCCACTATCCCGGTGAGCTATTGGCAGAACATCATTGCTGAACTGAAAAGCAAGAGCGGGAAGACCATCGAGTTCTTGAGCGAGACGGATATCAGCAATCCCGACAACATCCGTATCGACTCATGCGGCTTCGACTATGATTATGCCTGGGATTTCCAAAGCGATCTGGCATGGAAATTCAAGGACAGCGACAAGGCTGATTCCCTGAAGGTCATCTGCGATAAGTTCTTGGAAGGCTCCAAAAACATCAAGAACCGCCGCATGGTCTATCTGACCAACCACGATCAGAACTTCAACGACGGCGGCCACACCCTGAAGGACTTCTATGGTGACAACCGCTATCTGCTAACCGTGCTGGAGTTTACCTTTACCGGTATGCCGTTGCTTTATCAGGGACAGGAAATCGGCGATCCTGACACGCTGAACTACTTCACCGATGCCAAAGTGAAGTGGCAGCAGGTTGACCGCAAGATGCAGAACCTTGTTCGTACACTCGTGGCCTTGCATCATACCCAGCCCTCGCTGGCTGCTGATGCCCCGGTGGAATACGTAAGCGTCAGCGAACCCATGGTGCTGGCCTATCAGCGCGGTCCGGTGCTGGTTTTGCTAAATCTCGGCACCAGTCCCTGTTCGGTACTTTGCAATGACATAGCAGCTGGAAAATATACTCAGTGGCTGAATGATCTATCCATCCAGGATGCTCCATCTGTCACTGATATCTCTCTCGATGCAAACACCCCTATAGCTCTCGATGCTAAGGGATTTGCAGTCTACGTAAAACAGTAATGACCTGCTTCATCATTAAAGGCTTACTGTTTAATTAGAGTTATAGTTTTAACCAAGGGCTGGCTGCTCTGTGAAGAACGGCCACCCGTTTTTTAAAGAATACAAAATGACATGATAACAAATATAAGCAAAAGACTTCTGATAGGTTTGTCATTTATCATTTGTCACTTTTCATTGAGTGAAGCGGTGGCCGCCGACTATGTTGACGACATCAATAACGCAGCCAACAACGAAGCAGGTCATCAGGTGATATACGAAATGAACGTAGGTTCATTCACCCAGGCCGGAACGTTTGCTGCGGCCCAGCAACGCCTCGACGAGTTGAAGACACTTGGCGTGGACATTGTGTGGCTGATGCCCATCTATCCACGAGGAGGCGGCATCAACAGTCCATACGCCCCCACGAACTATCAGGAAGTGAATCCTGCTTACGGCTCTGTAGATGACCTGAAAGCATTTGTCACAGCTGCCCACAATCTCAACATGCAGGTGTGGCTTGACTGGGTGCCTAACCATACCGCCACCAATGCCGACTGGGTGACCATGCATCCTGAATATTACGGGTGGAATGGCCAGCAAGAGTTTCATCACCCCAACAACTATGGCGATGTGTGGCAACTAAACTACTATAATACGGAATTGGTTAATGCCATGAACAATGCGCTGAAGTTCTGGATAGACGAGGCCGACATTGACGGTTATCGTTGTGACTACATCTCCAGTCCGCAGATTCCTGCCAGCTATTGGACTGAAACCATTTCGCTCATCAAGAACTACAAATCCGGCAAGACCATCACCTTTCTCGGCGAGGCAGATATAGCCCAGGATGTAACGAAACTGAAGACCGTTGGTTTCGACTATGACTATGCATGGGCCTACCAGAGCAGTCTGGCCAGTTATGGCAGCACAGGTATTTATGCCGCACCATTGAAGACCAATGCCGACAAGATGCTCACGGCATCCAGTAGCGTATCTTTCGGGCGCTTGCTCTATGTGACCAACCACGATCAGAACTTCAACGAGAGCAAAAAGACTTTGACCGAAAAATATGGCAATAACCGTTATCCACTCACCGTATTGGCCTATACACTCTACGGCATGCCTCTCATCTATAATGGCCAGGAGGTAGGTGGTAACCAGGCGCTCAACTATTTCACCGACACCAAAATCAACTGGACGATGAAAGATGACAAGATGCGCAACACCATCCGGACGCTTACGGCCCTGAAGCATGCTGTTCCAGCATTGGATGATAAGACCGCAGTCAACTGGGTAACCCTTAGTCCTGCCAACAGCAATGTGCTTGCCTACACTCGCAAAGTTGGCAATAGTGAAATACTAGTCGTGCTGAATATGGCTACACAAGCAAGCACAGCAACACTAACGAGTATTACAGCAGGCGACTGGAGCCTATGGCTGAACAGCGAAACAATCGCGCAGGGCGTCAGCCGCAAGCAGCAGACCTTTTCTTCCACACAGACCATCACGCTCGATGCCAAGGGCTATCGTGTTTACGTTAAAGGCACGTTCTCAGAAGAAGAGCCGCCTGCTCCCGAAGTTTATGTTCCCATACTTAATAACAGCGACGAAGTCTGCATCTTCTTCGAGACAGCAAACGCCGATACCTATGCAGTATGGGCTTGGGGGGCGTTAGGCGGAGGAGAAGCCTACTGCACAAACACATCATGGCCAGGTGACGACATGATGCTGATGGGGCAGACTGCTACAGGAAGTTATGTATATAAATGCATCTTGACGAAGACAAATGAAATACCTCAATATCTTATCATCTCTAAGAACGGTGGTGATGCCAAAATTTACGATGGTATTACTTTCGTGAACCACGGTTACTACGTTGAGGGGCAGACAACTCCAACGCAAATCATATCTGCCACCACTGGTATCAAATCGGTTTACGATTCTCCAAATGGTGATTCACGCATTTACGACCTCAGCGGACGCCAAGTAGTAAATAATAGAGATCTTACTAATGGTATCTACATTCGAAACGGAAAGAAGATTGTGATTAAGTGAGTGTAATGTGAGCTGCTTTCACGTGCTGTTAATGACTTAAAATCGTTATCAGTAGAAAAAAGAGGAATGTCCCCAAAATAAAAACACGCCAAAATCACGCCAATTTTTGATATAAAAGAAATCCAAATCGCTGATAATCAGCGGTTTGGATTTTCTTTTGGTCGGGATTACTGGACTCGAACCAGCGACCTCGCGCCCCCCAGACGTGTGCGCTACCAACTGCGCTAAATCCCGAACTTTCTTTTTGCGAGTGCAAAGTTACAAACTTCATCCGACATTTGCAAATTTCCCGTCTCTTTTTTCAATAAAAATATAAAATTGGGCTGTCATCGGGAGTTTTCAACATGAAACTTCCACTGATTCCCCTTCTATCTTGTTATTTTGCCTGTTTCGGGGGAAATCTGCGTTAATGTTCCATAAATCGCTTTGCCACGTCAGCATTATTATGTATCTTTGTCACATAAAAGATTAACGTGAGATACTATTTGTTCATCATATTGACCACTTGCCTCCTGCTCATTTCTTGCGGAAAGGACGAAAGAGAGGAAGAAAATCCGAGGGTAGAAATCATCGATGAGGATGAAGACAACACTTCTTCCCTACTCAACGACTATTATACTTACAAGCTTCCGATTATCTTCCATGTTCTTTATTCAAACGAAAACGACAAGGCACAATACATCCCATATTCCCGGCTTCATGACATTATAAATAACGTGAACGAACTTTTCAAGGGCGGCATCTATGGCTCCAGCGAGGACATAAACATCAAGCTCATACTGGCTACCGTTGACGAGAAAGGCAACAAGCTGCCCATTCCGGGAGTAGAATATGTCAAATGGACAAGTGACTATCCTATTGCCCCTTACGAGTTCATGAACGACCAGACAGGTAAATATGTCAAATACATCTGGGACCCCAATGAATTTATTAATGTAATGGTCTATCAGTTTGCCACTTCTGGAGACAACGGCAGCACCACATTAGGAATCAGTCACATGCCTTACGCCGTGAAGAACGACTCGGCGCTGGTCGGACTGGAAACCGTCAACATGAGTAAGCTGACGAAATCGAACATCGAATATCCTCATTGTTCATCCCTCAACAGCCTCTTCATCAATGATGAATCGTCACGTTACAAGCAAAGTGACAAGGGCAAGGGAGGCTATACTTACGTCTCGGCAGATGTAAACGTGACTTTAGCCCACGAACTGGGGCATTATCTTGGGCTTCATCACATCTATACCGAAAGGAATAGCGAACCCGTCGACTCCTGCGGTGACACCGACTTCTGCGAAGACACCCCCAGCTACAACCGCATCGAGTACCAGCAATATATGAATGACTATTTGCATAACTCTCCAAAAGATAAAAGCGTCATGCGCGACCTTGTAAGAAGACATGCCTGTGACGGAAAAGAGTTTAACTCTGCCAACATCATGGACTACTCCATCGGCTATGGCTACAAGCTTTCTTCCGACCAGAAGAAGCGCATCAGGTGGGTGTTGTATAACTCTCCATTTATTCCAGGTCCCAAGAAAAAGAATAGTGGCTCCCGCTCAGTTTCCACAAATGAAATCGTCAAACTACCCATAAAAGTCGTAAGATAATGATACAATATACCGTCAAACCACCCCAGAAACTCAATGCCGACATCGATTTGCCTGCATCAAAGAGCATTAGTAACCGTGCGCTCATCATTCACGCCTTGTCGGGAGGTAAAATCATCCCCCAGAACCTTTCCGACTGTGATGACACAGAGGTTATCATCAATGCTCTCAACAACATGCCCGATGTGATTGACATAAAGGCAGCAGGCACTGCCATGCGCTTTATGACCGCCTATCTGTCAGTAACGCCCGGAGAACACACCCTTACTGGAACAGAGAGGATGAAGCACCGTCCCATTGGTGTGCTGGTGAACGCCTTACGGCAGTTGGGTGCCGACATCACGTATCTTGGTGAAGAAGGATATCCTCCACTCCGCATCAGAGGAAGCCAGTTGTCGGGCGGACATATAGAGATACCGGGGGACATCAGTTCCCAATTCATTTCTGCCCTTTTGATGATAGGGCCTATCCTTACCAACGGGCTGGAACTCAAGATGACGGGCAACATCATTTCACATCCCTACATAGACCTGACACTTTGGACGATGCGCGAATTCGGTGCAAATGCCGACTGGACGGCGGGCGACACTGTCAGCGTGAAGCCTCAACCCTATACTCACCGTGAGTATTACATAGAAAACGACTGGAGCGCCTCTTCCTATTGGTATGAGATGGTCGCCATGTGCAAGGATGAAGACGCAACGATTCGCTTCACAGGTCTGATGGACGGCTCGAAACAGGGCGACTCTGTGGTAAGATACCTGTTCTCGATGCTTGGCGTGAAGACACAATTTGAATCTACTCAGAAGGGAGAGCTTACTACCGTCACCCTGCAAAAGAACAGGCGCTTCGTACCCAGACTTGACTATGACTTCGTCAATTCCCCCGACCTGGCTCAAACCGTTGTGGTTTGTTGCGCACTCATGGGAGTGCCTTTCCATTTCAGAGGACTGGCAAGCTTGAGAATCAAAGAGACCGACCGTCTCAAGGCGTTGCAAACAGAGCTCAGGAAACTGGGCTATGTCATTGAAGAGAGGAATCATAGTGAACTGATCTGGAGCGGTGAACGATGCGAGCCCAGCAATGAGCCTATCGACACGTATGAAGACCATCGCATGGCGATGTCGTTCGCTCCTATTGCCTGCTGCATTCCGGGAGTGGTCATCAACAACCCGCAAGTAGTGTCAAAATCCTATCCCAGATATTGGCAGGACCTGCAAAAAGCCGGGTTCATCATAGAGACAAGCGAAAAATAAAATCCAAAGATGCTCTACCTCTTTCTATCCCTGATAGCACTCGGTGTCTTTTCCGCACTTTACGCAATCGTCACCAACAGGAATCGTGAGGAATCTCCTGTTGTCCAAGCCGATTCGTGTGCCACCTGCAATGGAGAGAACGACAAGTGCGAACAAGAGTGCATGATGGAAGCTGCCACCAAGCCCATTGAGTATTTCGATGACGAGGAACTGGATGCTTTCAAGGGCCGTTCTTCAGACAGCTATACCGACGAGGAAGTCGAGCAGTTCAGCTATGTCCTGAACACCATGCCCCAGGAAGAGATTAGGGATTGGTGCCGGAGTCTGCATCTGCGCGGCATTGAAATACCTGATCAGCTGAAGGACGAGGTGTACATGATGATGGGATGAGACATGAACAGGCTGTTTTATTACTTTTTTTGCCGAATAACCTTATTCAAAGACAATAAAACCGACTGTTTTTCAGTTAAATAGACATGCAATTGCATAAAACAAGACATACCACTCCCCTGCTGCTGCTGATTATTATCTTGTCGGCAGTAGGATGCTCTACGCAGAAGAATACGGCGAAGAGCAGATGGTGGCATTCTTTCAATGCAAAGTATAACACTTATTACAACGGTGCATTAGCCTACATTGACGGTTCTCTTGAAAAGGAAAATGGTAATAAGGACAACTTTACCGAAATGATTCCTCTCTATACCGTAGGAAACAAGACGAGCAAGGAGATTGGAAAAGGCAATTTCGACAAGGCGATAGAGAAATGCCAGAAAGCCATCAAGCTTCATAGCATCAAGAAAAAGCCGGAATGGACAAAGAGCCGGAGAAAGAATGAAAAGGATATAGAATGGCTTAATCGCAAGGAATACAACCCTTTCCTTTGGAAGGCATGGCTGCTCATGGGCCGCTCTCAGTTCTATTCAGGTGCATTTGACGATGCCGCCTCGACCTTTGCATACATGAGTCGTATCTATCAGACTCAACCTGCCATTTACGGACGGGCAAGGGCATGGCTTGCAAAGACGTATATTGAACAGGACTGGATCTACGATGCCGAGGATGTCATCCGCAATATGCAAAGAGACTCTATCCATAAGAGTGCCCAGAAAGAATGGGATTACACTTATGCCGACTATTATATTCATACTGGTGAGTATGACAAGGCGCTACCCTATCTGAAGAAAGTCATCAAGCATGAGATGCGGAAAAAGCAAAAGGCACGTGAATTGTATCTCCTTGGACAATTAGAAACGGCTCTCGGCCATAAGGAAGAAGCATACAAGGCATATAGGCGGGTTGTCCGTCAGAATCCTCCCTACGAAGTGGAATTCAACGCACAGATAGCCATGACAGAGGTTATGGCCGGCACACATGCCAAGAAAATGATCAGTAAGCTGAAACGCATGGCAAGATCGGACAACAACAAGGATTATCTCGACCAAGTGTACTATGCCATCGGTAATATCTATCTGGCGGAAAAGGACACGGCAAAAGCCATCAGCGCATATGAGAAAGGTAACGAGAAGGCAACTCGTAGCGGCATTGAAAAGGGTGTACTGCTCTTAAAGCTCGGCGACCTCTATTGGACGTTAGAGAAGTTCAGCGATGCTCAGCGCTGCTATGGCGAAGCCATCGGACTTCTTGATAAAGAACGGGAAGACTACGAACAACTCTCCAATCGTTCCAAGATGCTGGACGAACTTGTGCCATACACCGAAGCGGTGCATCTGCAAGACTCCCTTCAGGAACTTGCCAAGATGAGCGAAAAGGAACGTAATGAAGCCATCGACCGTGTGATTGAGGCATTGAAGAAGAAAGAGAAGGAAGAGAAAAGAAAACAGGCTGAAGCCGACGCCCAGCAGACATTGCAAAAGAACAGTGCCATGGGCAACAGAAACCAGCAGAATCGTCAACAGCCCAATACGCCTAACACGAATGCGAACGCTAACGGTAAATGGTATTTCTATAATCAGTTAGCCGTCCAGCAAGGAAAGCAGGCGTTTGAAAAGCAATGGGGAAAGCGTGAGAATGTGGACGACTGGCAACGCGTCAACAAAACCGTTGTCGCCAATAATGTTCCACTTGATGAGATGTCAGAAGAGATGCGCGACTCCATCGCACGGGAAGAGGCAAAACGAGACTCACTGGAACAGGTGACAGACAGTGCACAAAACGACCCGCATAAACGCGAATACTATCTGGCACAGATTCCTTTTACGGAAGAACAGGTGGAAGCCAGCAATCTGATTATTGAAGACGGACTCTATAATTCCGGTGTCATCTTCAAAGACAAATTAGACCACCTTGTCCTTAGCGAGAAGGCATTGCGAAGACTCACAGACAATTATCCCGAGTATGAGGGGATGGACAATGTCTATTATCATCTGTTCCTGCTCTACTCACGCATGAACCTACCAGCTGTTGCAGAGACCTATATAGCAAAACTCCAGGAGGAATTTCCGTCAAGCCAATGGACAGGAATACTCAGTGATCCGTATTTTAAGGAAAATGCCATTCTGGGCGAACAGATTGAAGACTCTCTCTATGCCTCAACCTATAATGCCTTCAAAGGCGACAGGCATGATGAGGTGCGTTCTAATTCCAAGATCTCCGAAGAGCGTTTCCCATTAGGAGCAAACCGTGACAAGTTCCTGTTCATCAACGGACTGAGTAAATTGAACGACGGTGACGGAGACGGGTGTCTTGCTGAGATGAACCTTCTGGTAGAGAAGTTCCCACAAAGCAAACTGGCAGAAATGGCAGGAATGATTGTCAACGGAGTGAAGGCAGGTAAACAATTGCATGGCGGGAAATTTGACCTCGGAGATGTCTGGAGCCGTCGAAGTGTCGTCTTGAATGATAGCGACTCAATAGCCGCACGCCAGTTTACCGTTGACCGCAATGCCAACTTTATCTTCATGGTAGCCTACAAGCCCGACTCTGTCAATGAGAATCATCTGCTCTTCGAACTGGCCCGATACAACTTTACCAGCTATATGGTACGTAACTTCGACATCGCCATAACCGAAGATGAGGGACTTCATATCATGCAAGTGACCGGCTTCAGAAACTATGACGAAGCTCTTCAATATACCCGTCAGCTCTATCAGCAGAAGAATATAGTCAACCGACTGGGAAAGAGTCGTACCATTATCATCAGCGAACAAAACCTGCCCTTGCTTGGCAAGCAGTTCAGTTACGACGACTATGGAGAATTCTATGACAAGCATTTCGCACCTATGAAAATCAGTACGGAACAGCTACTGGAGCTTCCTGTAGAGATCGGATATGCCGAAGACGAAGAACCCGAAGTGCCTTCTGAGCAATCTGGTGAGAACCCAACTCCAGTTGGCGGGAATGAAAACTATATTCCTACAGAGGTCATAGACATCCCGGAAGATACTCCTAAGGGAAACAACAATAATGAGGATATCATTCCCAATAACATTATTGAGGAACCGACAAAGCAAGTTACACCTGTTCAGCAAGATAATTACGTCATTGATGAACCTGCACCCGTAAAACCGGTAGAGGACAACACTATCGTCATCGACGAACCTACGAAAGAAACACCCGTAGAGGATAACACTATCATCATTGACGAGCCAACATCCGATACACCGGTTGAGGATAATACAATTATCATTGATGAACCTGAGCAGAAGCCTCAACAAAACAATGAAGACGATGACGACGATATCATCATCCTCGACGATGATGATTCATCAACAGATGACGATACCGACACAGATGTAATCATTGTTGATGACGAAGAAGAGAAAACAGAACAGAAAGTAGAAAAGAAAGATGGAAACGAGATTGAAGACGAATACTTCGAACTTGACGGCTTCTGATGAAAGTTGACCATAGAAACAAAACAGCTATCATAATATGACAAACGGACATATACTTTGGGTAGATGATGAAATAGAACTATTGAAGGCGCATATCATCTTCTTACAGAAGAAAGGTTATGAAGTGACAACTGTCAGTAACGGGACAGATGCCATTGATCAGTGTCGTCAGCAGACATTCGACCTTATTATGCTCGACGAGATGATGCCCGGCTTGTCGGGTCTGGAAACCCTTCAGCGCATCAAGGAGATACTTCCTGCTACACCTGTCGTGATGTGTACGAAGAGCGAAGAGGAAAACATCATGGACCAAGCCATCGGTTCTAAGATTGCCGACTATCTCATCAAGCCCGTCAATCCCAGCCAGATTCTCCTTACCCTGAAAAAGAACATCCACCACAAGCAGATTGTGACAGAGGTGACTCAGAGTGGGTATCAGCAGAACTTCATGGATATCTCAATGCAGATTTCAGATTGTAAGTCTTTCGATGACTGGCAGAATGTGTACCGTAGACTTGTACACTGGGAACTGGAGCTGAGCGGTACGGATAGCAATATGACTGAAATTCTTTCTACTCAGAAAGAAGAGGCAAACATCAGCTTCGCCAAGTTCATCAAGAACAATTACCTGAACTGGATTGACTCTCCGAATGCTGCTAACAGGCCGATGTTAAGCCCGGATGTCTTCAAGAAGAAAGTGTTTCCTCTCCTCAATGAGGGCGAAAAAGTGTTCCTCATCGTCATTGATAACTTCCGTTACGACCAATGGCGCACTCTGGCACGTGAGATTGGAGACTCTTTCGACATGGAAGAAGAAATGTACATGAGCATTCTCCCCACCGCCACTCAATATGCGCGGAATGCAATTTTTAGCGGTCTGATGCCGAACAAGATAGCTGAACTTTTCCCTGAATTATGGGTAGACGAAGACGAGGAAGAGGGTAAGAATCTCAACGAAGGACCGCTCATCGGTACACAGATTGAACGATACCGGCGCCATGACACCTATTCATACCATAAAATAAATAACTCCACGGATGCCGAGAAGCTATTGCAGCAATTGAACCAGCTGAAGCACTTTGACCTGAATGTCGTTGTCTTCAATTTCATTGACATGCTTTCCCATGCCCGTACAGAGTCGAAGATGGTACGCGAACTGGCAAACAATGAGAGTGCCTATCGTTCAATTACGCTCAGCTGGTTCCGCCATTCTGTCATGGCTGACTTCTTTAAGATGCTTGCCCAGACAGATTATAAGATTCTGATTACGACCGACCACGGATCAATCCGAGCTTCAAAACCCGTCAAAATCATTGGCGACCGTAACACCAATACCAACTTACGATACAAACTGGGAAAGAACCTAAGCTATAATCCCAAGGAGGTCTTCACCATCAAAGATCCTCAGAAAGCACAACTACCCTCCCCCAACCTCAGCACAACGTATGTGTTTGCGATGGGAGATGCTTTCTTCGCCTATCCCAACAACTATAATTATTATGTTTATTACTATAGAGACACCTTCCAGCACGGAGGCGTCAGCATGGAAGAAATGATTATTCCCATCATCACACTGACACCAAGAAAAAGGACATGAAAATAATTATCGACACATTAGAAAATATCCGGCAGGCCGCACAAGAGTTCATTTCACGAATGAACGGTGAAAAGGTCTTTGCATTTTATGGCAGCATGGGAGCCGGAAAAACAACATTTATCAAGGCTATCTGCGAAGAACTGGGTGTAGAGGATGTCATCACCTCTCCGACATTTGCCATTGTCAATGAATACACATCTGAGAAACTGGCAGAGAAATCAATCTATCACTTCGACTTCTATCGCATCAAGAAGATAGAGGAAGTGTATGACATGGGGTACGAAGACTATTTCTATAGCGGTTGTCTCTGTCTCATCGAATGGCCTGAACTGGTTGAAGAACTATTGCCCGATGATGCCGTACGAGTGACCATTACCGAACAAGCAGACGGCTCACGAATAGTTGCATGGTAATAATAAAAAGCGGAGAATCTTCTTATGACTCTCCGCTTTTTCCATAGAAAGATACTTATGACATCTTAGTCCTATAGCAGCTGACGGAACTTCTCATCGAGTGTTGCTTTCTGGGCTGCACCGACAAACTTGTCAACCAACTTGCCGTCCTTAAAGAACAAGATAGTGGGGATATTCCGGATGCCAAACTCCATAGCAATGTCATCATTCTCTTCGACATCGCACTTACCGACAACGATTTTTCCATCGTAGTCTTTGGCCAACTCTGAAATGATCGGTCCTACCATACGGCAAGGTCCGCACCATGTAGCCCACAGGTCAACAACTAATGGCAGTTCGCCATTCTTATAACTCTCAAAGTTTTCGGTTGTGATTGTTACTTCCATTTCTATTATATCTTTAATAATTATTATTTGTATTATTTATAAAGCAAACAATATGCCAAATGTTTTAATTAATCTGATATGACATATTTTCTTGTGAATTAATATACAGAATCAGTTTGTTACTCACATTAATGGTCTTGTCCTTCGCATGCAGCAGGACATTATTTTTCTGTGTTGTATCTGTAATTTTGAAGTACAATTCAGTATTCCCGGGACTGTCAGCGATAATGTTCGAAATCTCATCAACGGTTTCTGGTGTCATAGAGGAACCTTTGAACGAAATGGTAAACTTCTCTATCTGGTTGTCTTTCACCGTCTGCAAATACTGAATGTCTGACACGTAAAAACTGTATAATTTTTCATCGTACTTACGAGGCTGGCATTTACCACTAACGAAAACCGTACTTCCTTCAATCAGCAGTCCCTTCCATTTGCCCCAGTCTTCACCAAACAAGGCGAATTCTCCCGTTCCTTCAAAATCTTCAATTGTAACAACGCCATAGGGCTTTCCATTCTTATAGAATTTTGATCTCACACCTGTTACGATACCACCTAACGTGACTTTCTCACGCTGTGCCAAGGATGACAGGTCAGACAATTCATTGCAATGTGTATTACAAACGGATTCAAGGATGAAGGAAAAGTCGTCAAGAGGATGAGCCGAGAGATAAATACCCACCAGTTCACGCTCTCGATTCAGCCGTTCAATCGTACTCCAAGCCTCAGCTTTGGGAATAGGAGGATTAGCGATTTCCACCATCTCGGTATCCCCGAAAAGTGAATTCTGTGCCTGAGCCTTCTCGTTCTGATATAACTGACCGTAACGAACAATGACATCCAGGAAAGACTGGCCTCTGCCATCCGTCACGAAAAAGCTCTCACGAGGGATGTTAAAGCTATCAAAGCCACCACTCAGAGCCAGACTCTCAAAAGCCTTACGATTGACAGCACCAATGTTTACCCGCTGGGCAAAGTCGTAGATGTCTTTGTATAATCCGTTTTTCTCGCGCTCCTCAATGATTGCCAGAGCAGCACCGTCACCCAAGCCCTTGATGGCAGCCAGGCCGAAACGGATTTCCCCTTTCTTGTTCACACCAAACTTCTCGTAACTCTCGTTAACATCAGGACCAAGCGTTGCAATACCCAATGACTTACACTCGTCCATCAGCTTGGTAATCTCTGTTATCTGGTCACGTCGACGACTCATAATTGCCGCCATGAACTCTGCCGGGTAATTGGCTTTCAGGTATGCCGTCTGGAAAGCCACCCATGAGTAACAGGCTGCATGACTCTTGTTGAAGGCATAGGAAGCAAACTTCTCCCAGTCACCCCATATCTTATCAAGCACGGCAGGATCGTGTCCGTTTTTCATGCCGCCTTCAATAAACATCGGCTTCATTTCGTCGACAATCTTCTTTTTCTTCTTACCCATTGCCTTACGCAAGGCATCGCTCTGGCCACGTGTGAAGTTAGCCAACTGACGGGACAATAGCATCACCTGTTCCTGATAGACGGTAATGCCATACGTGTCTTTCAGATACTTCTCCATACAGGGAATATCATATTCTATCGGCTCGCGGCCAGCCTTTCTGGCAATGAATGAAGGAATATACTCCATTGGTCCAGGACGATAAAGCGCATTCATTGCAATGAGATCTTCGAACACCGTAGGTTTCAGTTCACGAAGATACTTCTGCATACCTGCCGACTCAAACTGGAATGTACCGATTGTACGCCCCTCCTGATAGAGTTTGTAAGTCTTCTTGTCGTCAATGGGTATATTGTCGAGGTCAATATCTATACCTTTTGTTATTTTAATATTGGCTACCGCCTCCTTCAACTCGGAAAGAGTCTTCAAGCCAAGAAAGTCCATCTTAATCAGTCCTGTCGACTCAATGACATGACCATCATACTGGGTGCAATTGGTCTTAAATCCTTTGAAGTCAGGGTCATCAGCTGTTGATACCGGCACCCAGTCACTAATAGGATCACGACAGATGATGAACCCGCAGGCATGAATACCTGTGCCACGCACCGTACCTTCAAGCATCTTCGCATACTTGATCGTATTGCTCAACTTCTCATCCGCAGAAGCCTCAGCATCACGCAACTCAGGCGTACATTTGATGGCATTGGGCAGGTTCATCTTCATTCCATCAGGCAGACGGTCGGGAATAGCCTTACAAAGAGCATCAGACACATCAAGCGGAAGCTTTTCGACACGTGCAACATCCCTAATGGAGTTCTTCGTAGCCATCGAGCTGTAAGTAATAATATGAGCACAATTCTCATGGCCATATTTATCCTCCACCCATTTCAGCACCTTTCCTCTTCCATCATCATCAAAGTCTGTATCAATATCTGGAAGAGATATACGGTCAGGATTCAGGAAACGCTCAAAAAGCAGATCGTACTTCAACGGGTCTATCTTTGTAATGCCAAGACAATAGGCCACCACCGAACCGGCAGCTGAGCCACGACCAGGTCCCACCATCACCCCTAATTCATTTCGTGCAGAATTAATAAAGTCCTGAACGATAAGGAAATAACCAGGGAATCCCATCGTCTTCATAATATGCAGTTCGAAACGGATGCGGTCATCTATCTCCTTGGATAGAGGCATAGGATAACGTTTGGCAGCACCTTCATAGGCAAGCTTTGCCAAATAGTCGGCTTCAAACTTAATACGATAGAGTTTGTCGTATCCACCCAGATGGTTAACTTTATCTTCTCCTTCTTTCTGCGGGAGCTTATTGTTGCCGTTCTCATCACTTGTAAATTCATCGAACAACTGCTGCTTGGTAAACTTTTGCCGCCATTGTTCTTCGGTACCGAAATCCTCAGGTATTGGGAAGAACGGCATAATCGGATCATGATTGAGGTTATACTCCTCAACCTTATCCAAAATCTCTAAGGTGTTGGAAAGGGCTTCGGGTATATCGGCAAAAACTTCGTTCATCTCCTCCTTCGTCTTGAACCACTCCTGCTTGGAATATAGCATGCGATTGGGATCATCAAGCTCCTGATGAGTACTCAGGCATAACAGATGGTCGTGTGCCTCTGCATTGTCCTTATCCACGAAATGGGCATCATTGGTACAGACAAGCTTTATGCCATACTCTTGTGCCAATTCTATCAGCACCTTGTTTGCTTTCTCCTGTAAAGGAAATGTTTCCCGGTTGGCACGAATTTTCGGGTCTTTTACCTCATGACGCTGCAACTCCAGATAATAGTCATCTCCAAACACTCGGTGATACCATTCAATAGCTTCACGTGCACCGGCAATATCACCTTTTAATATCTTATGTGGCACTTCACCGGCTATACAGGCAGAGCAGACTATCAAGTCTTCATGATATTTCTCCAAATCTGCACGGTCGGTACGTGGGCGCTGATAGAATCCGTCAACCCACGAACGGCTGACCAATTTAATCAGATTCTTATAGCCATGATAGTTTTTTGCCAGTACAATGAGGTGATAGCCACTAAGATCTCCCTTGTCTTTCACCTTGTCTTCCTTCCGTCTGTGAGCCACATACATCTCACATCCGAAGATAGGCTTAAAAAGTTCAAGTCCTAACTTTTTACGGCCTGAGTTCACTTCAGCACAATAATCGAAGAATTCCTTGATGCCGAACATGTCTCCATGATCAGTAATGGCCATGCCGCGCATTCCATTTGCAACCGCCTTGTCAACAAGTCGCTTAATGCTCGACTGACCATCAAGAATAGAATAATATGTATGTACGTGTAAATGGACAAAATCCTCCATGCTGATAGTTGTTTTCGTTTTTGAGGTGTAAAGTTACTGTATTCACCTGACATTACCAAAAGAATGAGAGTAAAAATTTGCTGAATAAATAAAAAAATATTACCTTTGCATCCGTCATTCAGTATGAAGATTTCATGGGAAAAAGAATAAAGAAACTAAAAAAGATACGCCTACATAGAGAAGGTACTAATACATTGTTTGTTGTACTGATAACTTTCATTGTAATTGGTGCATTACTTTTATATTTTGGAGGAAACAATTGGCTATTTAAAGGATTCATAGCACTCGCTGCTATCATCTATGCAATAATCGTCAATTTCTTCCGATGCCCTATTCGTTATTTTCCCAGCGAAGATACCGATAAAATCGTTGTAGCTCCTGCTGATGGTAGAATCGTCGTCATCGAGGAAGTGGAAGAAAATGATTATTTCCACGAGAAACGATTGATGATTAGTATCTTTATGAGTCCCTTCAACGTACATGCCAACTGGTTTCCTGTTGACGGAAAGGTAAAATCTGTTCACCATTTTAAGGGGAACTACCATAAGGCTTGGCTCCCGAAAGCAAGCGAGGAGAATGAACATGCCGACGTGATGATTACAACACCCGAAGGAGTGGATGTTCTCTGTCGTCAGATTGCAGGAGCTATCGCCCGACGTATTGTCACCTATGCCGAGGAGAATGAAGAATGCTATATTGACGAGCATCTGGGCTTTATCAAACTTGGTTCACGTGTGGACGTTTATCTGCCCATCGGTACTGAAGTGTGTGTAAAGATGGGACAAAGAACAACAGGTAATCAAACTATCATTGCCAAGTTAGCATGAAAAGGCATATCCCCAACACCATTACCTGCTGCAACCTGATTTCTGGCTGCATTGCTATTTCTTATGCTCTGGCAGGTGACCCACGAATGGCTCTTCTTTTCATTATCATCGGAGCAGTCTTCGATTTCTTTGACGGGATGGTGGCACGCCTTCTTCATGTATCTTCTCCTATCGGCAAGGAACTTGACTCTCTTGCTGACGTTGTGACATTCGGCGTAGCTCCATCGGCAATCATCTTTTCGGAATTGTGCATTATCAATTTTCCTTCCGCATTGGAACCCCTCAGGTTATATATTCCCTATCTCGCATTCATCGTAGCTGCATTCTCTGCACTCCGATTGGCAAAGTTTAATCTTGATGAAAGGCAGACCACATCTTTCATCGGACTACCAACTCCTGCTAATGCATTGTTCTGGGGATCTTTTGTGATTGGCTGGGCTCCCATGATTGAATCCAGCAAATGGGCACTGATTATTATCCTTGCCATGATTGCCCTTAGTAGCTGGCTACTCATTGCAGAGATTCCATTGTTCGCTTTGAAGTTTAAGAATTGGGGGTGGAATGGAAATAAGATAAAGTATATCTTCCTTCTCTCATGCGTTCCTTTATTGCTTCTTTTAGGAATAAAAGCATTCGCCATCATCATCGCATGGTATGTGATACTTTCTATAACAACAACCGAATCATAAAACATTTGGCATGGGTGCGTTTTTCTCTTTCATATTCTTCTTCATACTTGTCATCCTTTTTATCGGGTTGATTCTCGTCCTGACTGTGTTTAATAAGGTACGTGATGCTTTCCGCCAGTTGAAAGGTCAGACACCCGAGCAGGACAACAACACTCATATCAATGGAAATGTTGTGATTGACCGTCGTGACCCTTCACAGGTCAACAAAAAAATCATTCCTAAGGATGAAGGAGAATACGTTGACTTTGAAGAAGAAAAGAGCAATAACGAGTAAATTTCTGATTCTTTTTCACGATTTAGAAGTAACACCTATCCACTTGAAGAGTTTGTATTTTACAAACCAACTGAACAGAATAGACACTCCTAATCCCGCAATACTTGTGCCCCAGTATAACAAGTGAGGATTGCTGATTATTCTTTCGAAATGCAATTCTTCAATAGCCCTGAACATCAGCATGTGGCATAAGTAGATTTCCATGGAAATATCACTGATGAATCTCATCACCTTATTATCTAACAACTTGAAGTTTCCAAATTGAATACCACCTGTAAGTGCATAAAGAAGCATCAAGGAAAAGATAAGCAACCAAAACAAAAAATGATTGCCAAAGATTTTTTCTGGATTAAAAGATAATTGAATAGCAATTGCCGCAACTCCCATTAACAGCCACACATATTTAAATCTCTCTTTCCTTAAAGCCTTTCTATAAAGATAGATGAGTCCACCTGCCATAAAGAATGGAAAATTACAAATGGCATTTGTATATAACAGACTATTCACATAACTGTCTTTTGGCAAAATAGATTTACTATAATAATCCAAGAAAAGACAGAACAATATGGATATTACCATTGAAAACCATGCTCGCCTCTTGTTTTGCAGAAGATAGACAAACCAAGGGAAAACCATGTAAAACACAAACACCAAACCGATAAACCATCCCACACCTATGACATGAAGTGACATTGGCAGGAAGTTGAAAGCAAGTGTTAGGTCTGCAAATCCCTCAAACAAGGAAGATAGAGAGGGAGAAACCGCCACATCAAGAATCACAAGCAAAGCGAAGAAAGGCCATATACGACTATATCGCTTTGAATAAAAGCGCTCCACATCGAATTGACACTTCCCGTTCTCAACATTGAAACGTGAGAAGTAACCACAACACATCGAAAAGGAACTGATGATGAAGAAGAGCTTAACGATTGCCCCTATAGAAGTTAAAACTGTTCCATACAAAAAAGAAGAATCACTCAAAACAGTCTTTGTTTCTTCTGAAAGATTCAGATAGTAATGCATCAACAATATACATATTGCCGCAATTGCTCTCAAGCCATTCAGACTTTCATATCTTTCACGCTCCATCTTCGTTTTTGTGGTTTTGATATTTCTAAATTAGGGACAAGTCAGTTAAGTACTTTTCCCGTAGCAATTGCTTTCACAAGAAACCAATTGCTACGGAAAGACATTACCTGAAAGAGATGCCGGACACATCATTTATGCACATACGTACCAATCTCTTCACCTTCCATGACACGACGCAGATTGCCGACAACATCCATATTGAACACATAGATGGGCAGATTGTTGTCGCTGCACATCACGATGGCTGAGAGATCCATCACCTTAAGATTACGTGCCAGCACTTCTGAGTAAGTGATGTCGTTAAACTTAGTTGCAGTAGGATCTTTTTCGGGGTCAGCAGTATAGACACCATCTACACGTGTTCCCTTCAGCATCACATCGGCTTCGATTTCAACACCACGCAGAGAGGAACCTGTGTCTGTAGTAAAATAAGGAGAACCCGTACCTGCAGAGAAGACGCATACATATCCATCGTTCATTGCATCAATCGCTTTCCATTTCGAATAAAATTCGCCGACAGGTTCCATGCGGATAGCCGTTAACACCTTGTTTTTCACGCCTACAGAATCCAGGGCAGAGCTGAGAGCCAACGAATTGATTACTGTTGCCATCATTCCCATCTGATCACCTTTCACACGGTCGAAGCCTTTGGAAGCGCCACTCAGTCCACGGAAGATATTACCACCGCCAATGACAATCCCTATCTGTACGCCCATCTCATGAATCTCCTTGATCTGCTGGGCATATTCTGTCAGACGCTGAACGTCAATACCAAAACCAGAACCGGCAGCAAGACTCTCACCGCTCAGTTTCAATAATATTCTTTTAAATCTTGCCATTTGTATAACTATTAATTATGATTTATCAATTATAAACTCTACTTCCTTAAATGCATATTTACGGATCATTCCTTTCACGTCACGGAGTATTAATATTCCCGTTGGCTCCACACGGATGATCTCAGCTTCAAACAACCCTTCCGCATCCCGATACTGATATACTCCTTCTCTTCTATAGAGATGCTGAAGATAATTCTCAAGTATTCCTTCCTCATCTCCAGCAATCACTCTTTCATAATACTTACGGAACGAAAGTAATATTTTATCAAGCACCTCGTCTGTAGAAACATTTCGACCCAGTACCTGGCAGAGCGAGACAGGATTGGGAGCATCACTGACAAACACTTGCTGATTGACATTCAGTCCGATTCCAAAGATACAGTCTTTGATAAGACCTCCACTGAGTCTTGTTTCTATCAGTGTCCCGCTAATCTTCCGGTCTTTCCAATAGACATCATTGGGCCATTTCAGCGAAAAACCGTCAGCATAAGAGCTAAGTACTTCATACAAAGCCAGTCCGCCAGCCATGGAAAGCAGGAACTGATGTGATGCCGGCACTTCAATCGGATGAACAAGGATGGAGAACAGCAGATTCTTTCCCGCTTCACTCTCCCATACATTCTTTCCGCACCCTTTCCCAGCAGTCTGGAAATCAGCCGTCACCACGACGATATCGTCATCTGTCGTGGGGTGATAGTCGCGCAGGTAGCGATTAGTGGAATCAATACACGAGCATCGGATTAAACGCATCTTCTAAATATTCGATAACAGGTATGTCGTTCTCATCACCCACAATGGTAAGCACGTCAAACCGCAATTCAAGATTTATCTTGTTCATCTTGACATACGCATTGGCAGCTATTCCGATGTTCCTGATTTTTCGATGGTCTACAGCCTGTTCTGGAGCTCTTACCAGATTTGACGTGCGTGTCTTCACCTCTACAAACACCACGGTACGCATGTCCGGTGTCAATGCAATGATGTCTATATCTCGGTGTCCGATGCGCCAGTCACACTCTCTGATGGTATATCCTTTCTTATGCAGAAAATTCACGGCTATCTCTTCGCCCCATTTTCCTAAATCATTATGCGCTGCCATAGTAGTCAGATTAAAGTCTTGCAAATATAGTGATTAATTTTCAAACGGCAAAAAGTATTAGCATTTTATTAGGATGACACACTCTACTCTCACAATTTATGCGTACATTTGCACAAGATATTCTTTAGACATGGAAGAACAGGCAAAACACGACGAGCTGATGATGCGAAAGGCATTGTATGAGGCTGAACAGGCAAGAATGGCAGGTGAGATTCCCATTGGTGCCGTCATAGAGTGTAAAGGACAGATTATCTCGCGGGCACACAATCTGACGGAAACGCTTACAGATGTCACAGCTCATGCAGAGATGCAGGCTATCACGGCGGCAGCCAACGCGTTGGGCGGCAAGTATCTGACAGATTGCACCCTTTACGTGACTGTCGAGCCATGTGTCATGTGTGCAGGAGCCATCGGATGGGCTCAGATTGGCCGTCTCGTTTACGGGACAGGTGATGAGAAACGCGGCTACAGACGTTTTGCGCCCGAAGCACTGCACAAGAAGTGTACAGTGACATCGGGCGTATTGGAGGAAGAATGCCGCACACTCATGCAGCAGTTCTTCAAAGATAAACGATAAGAGAGGCCTTTACTTGACAAGTATAACCAGATACTTGCTGGTCGACCAGAAGATGTCCGGATTCGTAATACGAAGCACATACTGCTTATTGGCATCCTGCTGGAGTGTATAACTGCTTGACGGATGCATGGTCAGAATCTTCGCTGATTTCGAATAGAGCTTTATTTCCTTGTCAACTCGGATGTCTATCTTTGTGAAATAGCTCTTGTTGAAATTCGACTGCAACACCTTATCACCTTTTTGCAGGATATGCTGCTCTTTCAGTTCTTTCTTCGTACCGAATACGAACCATGCGGTGTTCAACTGCTTGTCTTGATTACTGATAGTCTGAGTCTTCTGTTTTGTTTCCTCAGTCAGCGTGGTCACATTCTTATTCAGGTTCGTAATCTGCTCGTCAAGCTCATTGATGTGGATGTTCTTGGAATCCAGTTCGGCACGTAACTGCTGCAGCTGTTGGTCTTTCTCGTCCAACTGCTTAATCATTGTCTCAATCGTTCCCTTTAGCTGGTCGCCTTTCAGAGAACTCTCACGCACTTGCTGACGCAGCTTTTCGATAAGCTCACGGTTATGCTTCATCGTATTGGAGATAAACTCGATGTTCTCGCGAATTTGCTGGGCTTTGTCCGTGCGCTCTCCGTCTTTGACGATGTTCACCCTGTTCTCAGCTTCTGTAATCTGGCGGAAGCCTTCCTGAATCTGATTCAATGTTGACATCATGTCATTAATCTCATTATCTTTCTGGACAATGATCTTCTGTAATGAGTCAGCAACAGAATTGTCAACAACTGCAGTTGTCTTACGCTCTTCTTTACAACCAGTAACCAACAGCATCATGATGGCTGTAGCTACAAACAATAATCTTTTCATAATTATTTAGTCTTAAGTTTTTTTTCTTTTCCTTTTCCTGCAAGCACAATCACGATTTCTCCTTTCGGCTCTGTGACCGTGAAATGACTGATGACTTCAGCAAGAGTTCCCCGCACGCTCTCCTCATGCAACTTGGAGATCTCACGGCAGACACTCACCTGTCTGTCCGGACCATATATCTCAGCAAACTGCTGTAAGGTCTTCAACAACCGGTATGGCGATTCATAGAACACCATGGTGCGTTGCTCGTCCTTCAGTGATTCGAGATGCGTGAGACGCCCTTTCTTCTGTGGGAGAAATCCCTCGAAACAAAAACGGTCGCATGGCAATCCCGATGATACTAATGCCGGAATACAGGCTGTTGCACCTGGCAGTGTCTGCACCTCTATTCCTGCTGCTATCGCTTCCCGGGCAAGAAAGAACCCCGGATCACTGATACCCGGAGTGCCGGCATCGCTGATGAGTGCTATTGTCTGACCAGCCTTCAGGCGCTCGACAATACCGGCTGCTGTCCCATGTTCATTGAACTTATGATGAGACATCAGATGATTCTGAATATCAAAATGTTTCAGCAAGACTCCCGAGGTCCGGGTGTCTTCTGCCAACACGAGATCTGCCTCTTTTAGGATGCGAATCGCTCTCAATGTCATATCTTCCATGTTCCCGACCGGAGTCGGTACGATATACAATATGCCCATAACTGGGGGCAAATATAGTTAAATAATCTTCATGGGCAAAAAATCTCTTTAATTCTTTGCAATTTTTAAAACGTCTTTGTACTTTTGCACTCATTATGATGGAGAACTTAACGGGGGAGATACACCGCCCCGGCAGAATAGAAGTGGTGTGCGGTTCTATGTTTTCCGGCAAGACAGAAGAACTAATCAGAAGAATGCGACGTGCCAAGTTTGCAAAGCAGAAGGTTGAGATTTTCAAGCCTTCCATCGACACGCGCTACTCCGATATCGAAGTCGTGAGCCACGACCAGACATCAATCAAGTCTACACCAGTAGACACGTCTTCTTCCATCCTTCTGCTCTCATCAGACATTGATGTTGTCGGGATTGACGAAGCGCAGTTCCTCGACGATGGACTGGTGGATGTGTGCAACGAACTGGCAAACCGAGGCGTGAGGGTAATCATTGCCGGACTGGACATGGACTTCAAGGGGAATCCCTTCGGACCGATGCCTGCTCTCTGTGCTATTGCCGACGAGGTAACAAAGGTACATGCTATCTGCGTGCGATGCGGTGCCCTGGCCTATCTCAGCCATCGGCTTGTCCACAACGACAAACAGGTTCTCTTAGGAGAGAAGATGGAGTACGAGCCGCTTTGTCGTGACTGCTACCAGAAAGCAATAAAAGAAGAATCAAATAAATAAAGATATATGCAAGAGAAAATCACTTTCGACAAATTCATCCGCTGGGCTGGATTTGTTCTTCTCATTGTGGTTGTACTGGGATTGATGAACTATCTCAGCAGCGTACTCCTGCCATTTGTTATTGCATGGTTCCTGTCTTATCTGCTCTATCCTATCGTTAAGTTTGTCCAAAACAGGTTACATGTACCCACCAGAGCCTTGAGTATCATCGTCACCCTCATCTTCGTCATCGCCATCATGGTCGGCGTGACGTTACTCATCATTCCGCCCATGATTCAACAGTTTGAGAAACTGGGCTATCTGGCAAACACATACATCCATTCTGCTACACAGATCTCTAACATCCCTGACACCATCAATCAATGGATAAGGGAGAACCAACTGGAGATAGAGAAGTTTTTCAAGAGCAAGGACTTTACCGACGCACTACGTGAAGCGATGCCGAAAGTCTTCAGTGTCCTGGGACACACTGCCAGCATCGTGATAAGTATCGTCGCTTCGCTTATCACCTTATTATATATGTTCTTCATCCTACTCGATTATGAGTATCTGACAGACAACTGGATCAAGATTTTCCCGAAAAAGGTACGTCCGTTCTGGAGCGAACTCATGCAGGATGTGGAACGCGAATTGAACAACTACATCCGCGGACAAAGCCTCGTGGCACTGACAATGGGCATCCTCTTCTGCATTGGCTTTACCATCATCGACTTCCCCATGGCGATAGGACTTGGAATCCTTATCGGCATCCTCGACCTTGTACCCTATCTGCATACGTTTGCGCTGGTCCCCACCGTGTTCCTCGCACTCCTCAAGGCAGCCGACACGGGACAGAACTTCTGGGTAATCCTCTCCATGGCGGTGGCAGTCTTCATCATCGTTCAGGTCATCATCGATATGATTGTCACGCCCAAAATCATGGGAAAGGCGATGGGACTAAACCCGGCAATCCTCCTGCTGAGTCTTTCTGTATGGGGCGCACTGCTTGGATTTATCGGACTCATCATTGCTCTCCCGCTCACCACTCTTATCATTGCCTATTGGCAGCGATACGTCACACGTGAACACGAGAACGAACAGCTACTCGAGCTGAAGCCAGAAACTCAAGATGGACAGTCAAAAGAACAGGCAACGGCTGACTGTGAACAAAGAGAGACAAATCCCGAAAAATAGCAAAGCGGTAGCGTCTTCCTCTGTTAAACAATATTAAAACAAAGGAGTTTTTCCCGCTATCGTTCTTCTTTCTACATGAAAAGTCGTACCTTTGCACCGCTTTAAGAAACAACAAAGTTGGAAGATCCGTTAGCTCAGCAGGTAGAGCACAACACTTTTAATGTTGGGGTCTTGGGTTCGAGCCCCAAACGGATCACATTTTTCTTTTGATATTAATGCACCACTTTTGCACCACTAAGATATGCCCCAGTTCGGGATAAAAAATGAGTAAATATTGTCCCTATATAGCTTATGTTTGGTAATGAAATCTCTATAATGAAGACTATTCTCTACTTAAACGCCCGCAAATAACTGAAATGCAAGCATTTATGAAAGAATTATCCTCTACTTATCTTCTACTTATCTTCTACTAATTCTCTACTTATCCTCTACAAACATTCTACCTTTTCTCTACTTATCTGGTTAGATGAATCAATTTGTTTTGTTTGAGTAAAGTATAGGTTTGAGGGCTGTAAAGTGCACATTTACTAGTTGTAAAGAGTACATTTAGTAATCGCAAAGAGTATGTTTGCAATGGGGAGAGAATCTGATGAGTTTGGTGAAAACAGGTAGAGGATAGGTAGAGGATTAGTAGAGAATAAGTAGAGAATAAGTAGAGAATAAGTAGAGAATAAGTAGAATTTCCACAATCAAATAAAGCTCTTATTTTCAAGGGGTTAAGAAGAATTCAGTAGAGGATAAACTGAAAACCGCTCAAATCACATATTAAATTTAGTATAATTGGAGGAATTCCTGTATCTTTGCATAAAAATCTTATCCCGAACTGGGGTAAAATATATAAACTTTGCGGTATCAGACACTCCCTACTATAATCTCGGGGAATCCGGAACCGACGTTCTCACCAAAACCTATCATTCTAAGCATATTCTGAATCTTAGGATTACGAACCTTGGGGTTACCATCTCGAGAATGGTCTCTACAGTTTTTTGCAAGCCGGGAATGAGGAAGTAGAGACAGTCATCATGTTTCTCAATCCTCAGCACAGTGATAGTCATCTTCATTGTTGCGCCTATACGTACCTTTATATACATTGCCATTCAGATAGATGGCTTTGTTCCCCAGTCTGCCATGTTGACTTCGGTACTTCAACACCACACCTCAGCCTTCGCTTTTTTGCATTCCAGCGTCACTCGTTAGCCTTTCAGCAATGTCTCTTTTATTGTTTTCTCGTCCATATCATTTGTAAAGTTAATCAATTATTTGGGAATTCCACACTTTATATTTATGAATCATACCTGTCCCCCACGATTCATTATCCGATAATCGGATAATCTTATTTGATAGTACAAATAAACAAAACGTCTGAAATCCAGCGTTTTACAACACCTATCGGCTAACCATCGGCTATATATTTGCCAATACCACATACTTTGTGGTTGGCCCTGAACCATCCTTTCGGCAGAGCTGGCTACTGACCAATTGCTGGATATCATTTTTAGTCGTTGGGTCGGAAATCTTATGATTCCAGTATTGCAGATAATCTTGCTTCGAGAAAGTGCTACCGGCTTTCATCCGCGATATAAACTCAGTTGCTCATGCATTCAGGCAGTTCTCCAAATTGCTCAACTTACTGTCGAGGGGAATTGTTCCCTTGTGCGACATCATCACGTCGTGTCCATAGCCGTCCAGCGTGGAGTACACCATGTCCAACTGTGACTCAAAGTCATACACCGTTGATGATACGAACACCTTTATATGGTTCCTTTCTTTGTACATATCTTATGCCTTTTGTCATTATAACGTTTTTGTTATTTGTCCTATTGTATCGAAAATGGATCAGAACCGTCCCCCCATTTGTTTATATCAGATAAATAAATGTCTCTTTATTGTATCTCTGAATACTTTATAATCATGTATGACATCATCTATCATACTTCTTATTTCACTCTGATTATTCTCAATCCTGTTCCAGTATTCATCGGATTTTTCCGGTATATCTTCATAACAGATAATATTATGTAATCCAAAACGCTTCTCCCTCAAATTTTCATCAATTTCTTCGTGCGTATGTTCTGTTAAAGGGTCTAAACATTGCCAATTATGTGATACAAACATAATGAGACTAAGGCGATTTTTCATGATACAAACAGATTTGACAAAATTTTCATAATACAAATTAACCTCTTCGATGATATAACGATTATCTGGATAATCAGTAAAATCTATAGCATTATTCCATAATTTTGTATCATAACCGGTATGTATAAAGTTTTGTCTCATACACCAAAGTCCATCCATGAACTCTTTTTCGTTAACCACAGATTTGAATTTTTCAAAAATCTGTATATCATGAGCTTTTATTGAACTTGAGTTAAAACGATTTTCTATGTCTTCATAATTACTGATAATAGTCACCAGAAAATCGTAAAGATTTAATTCACTTTTACATTTATCACTATATTTATAATGGCTTATTCTATTCTGTCTAATATCAAAAGGCATTTTATCAATGTCACCATATACAGTATTAACAACACATATTATTCTTTCCCATCCTAATCGACAAACAGCATACCCCAGTTCAAAAAGGACATTAGGATTTGGCAATTGTTTTCCATTCAGTTCTTTAATTGGTGTAAGGTCACAAACAAAGATGTTTGCTTTATCTATCTTTGCGATTATTGTATCTGCAATATTTGGGGAACCTGGTTTATTACCAACACTCTCACTAATTTCTATAGAACAAGGCGAATAAGATTTGGAAAAACTATCAAGGAGGTTCCTAATATAATTCCTATTATACTTAGAATCTGTATCTGATTGCCAAGAGTAAAATACTATGTATTTCATTATTCTACCTTTTTATTATCAAACCACTTCTATTCAAAAAATTACTTCAGAGCGATATCCAAAGAGAGTATCTATTTCATTCCGCAAATATGGCATTTCTAACACATAGGGCTTATTATACGAAGGATGGAAAATTCCCAAGCGTAATTTACTCACTGTAATGCCATAATTCTTTTCCAGAATGTATTTGTACAAACTCAATTGTAGAGCATAGTGATAGTAGGGGCTGTCATCAAGGTTTTCTATTGGTGGCAAAGCCTTCTCGCCATATTGGCTATTCTTTATTGGCAGCCCATTCTTAGCAATTAGTTTGTCACTTCTTTTCCAGTCATAAATGATATATTCTCCATTCTGGTAGTCAACGAAGTCAATTGTTCCAGCAATCTTTTGCTCCCAATCATAAACAGCCCATTCTGTACGATAGGGCTTCAGGGTAATCTTATTTGCGAATATCTTAAATAACTCAAAGGTAGTATCCGCAGAAACTGATTTTCCAAGATAATAAGATTCTATCTTCTCATGCATAGCAGTGCCTTGCTCTCGGCTTTCCCTTCCTTTTTTATCCCACATTTTCAGAACTTCTTCTTTGGTAATGCCTAATGTTTCTGCCTTTCGCTTAGCATGAAACTCTGAGTTAAACTCAGGAAAGCAATTCTTTACAAATGTGGTAACTGAATCAAGTGGAGTACCATCAACGATATAAACATGATCTGCTTTACGGAAAGAGATGTTATCATCCCTCCAATGCTTATTACGCATGTTGAAACGATATTGTTCTAACCGTTTCTCCTCGGCCTCACGTCTCTTTCGTTCTTCTTCCGCGCGTCTTTTTCTCTCTTCTTCTTCGTGTTTTTTTACTATTTCCTTTATGTATAATTTCCATTGGTTGGCTGCTGATCTCCTATTGATACTATCACGCCTTGTTTGGATAATAGAGTCAAATCTTTTACTATCATAAGATTCTATGGTGGAAATAGAATAAAACCGAGAAGGTAATGATTTGCACTTTATCCATTCTATCGGATAACTTCTTAGATACTCTACATATTTTTCTTTAATTGGTTGATCATGTATAGTTTGAAGTCCATTCTGGTTATTAAATAGAAACCACCAAAATCCGTTTTTGTCTTGTTCTAAATGCCGTAGAATTTCGTCCACAAAAGAATCGTATTCATTTTGCAGAACAACCTCTATCTCCTTTTCTCTCGAGGACAACTTCTCGTTAATGACATTGAGAGCTTCTTCGTTCTCTTTAATTTGCAATTTTAGTTTTTGAATAATGTCTGCATTTTCTCTTAATCTTCGCTCTGTTAATTTTTGCTCAGCCAATTCTCGTTCTGGGCTATGATACTTTGGGCGAATGACCACATATTTATTCTGATAAAAAAAGGGCTCAACGTTATCACCATATTCAATTTTATACAGCTCTTTATAAGGCTTTACAAGTATATCTCTTTCTTTCTTGAGAGATCGTATTTGAGAATCAGACTCTATAAACTCTTTCCTATTTCTATATTCTTTCAAGTTTAAGCATTTTGCGCCTCGATTTTGCTGCTCTAAAGTAAGAAATTGTGCAATAGGCATCTTAAAAATTATATTTGAGTATTGATAAATCAATTCCTCATATTGCTTTTTAACACCAAAATAGTAAGGAATAACTCTGTCAACAACAAATTGTCTCTTATCACTCTGTGTGGTGATAAAAGGACTAAGAAATGTTAACGACGTTTGGCGCGCCAGCATAGTCCCTCCATTTGATATCTGAAGTGTACGATGTAGCAATCTTTATGAGGTGGTCAAACAGGTCATATTTGGGATCCTTGCTATCACGAAAGAATCTACGGTTAAACTTCCAGCAATACTCATTTAGGTATAG
>CACWNV010000025.1 GCA_902762325.1 uncultured Prevotellaceae bacterium
GAAAAAGCCCCCGGCAATATCCGAAAAGCGGTTGCCGAGGGTGCAGGTCTTAACCCGGGTTAAGAGTTTTATGGAATGATGGGGTTAATCTTTAGCGAAAGTGATTTCCTTGCGGATCTTGCTAATAGTCTTGGGCGTGACGCAGAGGAACGAGGCGATATCCTGTAAGTCAAGATACTCAACGATACCAGGACAACGGCTGAGCAATAGGTCGTAGCGTTCGCGGGCGGTAGCACGATGGAAATCCAGATAACGGGCACGTGCCTGACAGAGCAGGTGTTCTCCGATGATACTGCGTAGCTCCATGGTTTTCGGATTTTGGTTGAACAGCTGCATCAGTTGATCGCCACTCACCCTTAACACGCTGCTGGGTATCATCGCCTCTATCGTGGTCAGTGAAGAGTTTCCATTGAGACAGGAGGGATAGTCGCCCACATACTCGCCCTCGAAAGAAAACCAAGTGATGTGTTCCTTGTTGTCGCTGATGCCTCGCGTGATGTACTTGAAACATCCTTCAGTCACGAAGCCGAACCATCGTGCCGGGTCGCCCTCACACTCCATCTGCTCACCCTTGCGGTAGGTAACCTCCTCACCTTCGCGCTCGCAAAACTCGCGTAGCATTTTCAAGTTTAAGCCATTGTCATTAAATTTCTGTTCCATATTATCACGTTGCCTTATGATTCATCACACTTGTCTAACCATCTTGCATTTCACTTCTTTTCAACAAGTACGGCTTTGAAGCGATTCACATATCTCATCTGCAAATCCATTTAATGTGAAGGCAAAGATACACAAAATAATTGATAACAGAGAACCAATAAGATAAAAAGCTCTCATTTCCTAAAAAATGCTAAGCGATATAACTTTTTCCATTTTATGGTTTCCATTTTATGGAAAAACTACTAACTTTGCGTACAATAATAAGACAGAGTATGGCAAAGGAAAAAATCAGGATTGATAACCCATTCGTGACCACGGGCTATGCAGGTGCCGACTATTTCTGCGACAGGGAGAAGGAAACGGCGGACATCATCCGTTTCCTGACCAACGGAAACAATGTGGCACTGATTTCACCCCGTAGATATGGCAAGAGCGACTTGCTGCGTCATTGTTTCGCCCAGAAGAGTATCGCTGACAACTACTATACTTTTATTGTGGATATCTATTCCACTAAGTCGGTGGCAGAGATGGTTGGCAAACTGGGTAGTGCCATCCTTGAGGCTTTGAAGCCAAGGGGGAAGAAGGCTTGGGAGAAGTTTCTTGCCATTCTTTCATCGGTGCGCTCTGGCATATCCTTCGACATCAACGGTCAGCCATCGTGGACGATGAGTATTGGAGACATTCATTCGCCGGCAGCTACGCTTGATGAGATCTTTGCTTATTTGCAGAATGCCGACCGCCCTTGTCTGGTGGTGATTGATGAGTTTCAGCAGATAACGAAATATGGCGACCCGAACATTGAGGCAGAGATCCGTACCCGCGTCCAGTATTGCACCAACGCCCATTTCGTATTTTCGGGTTCAAGAAGGCAGTTGATGGGGGCTATCTTCACTTCGCCGGCAAGACCTTTCTACCAGAGTGTTACGCTTTACCACCTCGACCGTCTGCCTTTAGACAGATATACGGAGTTTTGCGTTACTCATTTTAAGAAGCGTGGAAAAAAGCTTGATGCCGCTGTCGTGTCCCGTCTCTACAAGCAGTTCGACGGAGTCACCTATTATATGCAGAGGGTGATGAACGAATTGTTCAGCCTAACAGCTCCAGACACGCCATGTGTGGAGGCAGATGTCAGTAAGGCTGTGGATGAGATTATAGCAGTTTCGTCTATCATCTACGAGGATTTGATGTACCAACTCCCGGAGAAGCAGAGCCGCGTGCTCATTGCGGTGGCAAAGGATGGAAGTGCGGAGAATGTGACAAGCGGGAACTTCACAAAGCGTCACGGCCTTGCCTCCCCTAATTCTGTCAAGTCAGCCATCCCTGCATTAGTTGACAAAGGACTGCTCACCCAGGACAAGGGCGTTTATAAGGTCTATGATCTTTTCTTTGCCATGTGGCTGGTAAAGAACTTCTAAGAAGCAATCGGAAAAAGAAAGTTTTGTAAAAACAAAAATGTCGTTATAATGAAGAGCCATTATAACGACATTGTTATTAATCAGATGTTTCTTTTATCGAAAACTCTAAACCAGATGTGGCAGGTCTTTGAGTCCTTTCTCAATATCAGCATCACTTAACGTGTAGTTAGAAAGGTCGCCATTGATGTACTGATCATAAGATGGGATGTCGATAAGTCCATGTCCGCTCAGGTTGAAGAGAATAACCTTCTGCTCACCCGTCTCTTTCGCTTTCTTTGCCTCACGGATAACGGCAGCAATGGCATGACAGCTCTCAGGAGCAGGGATAATACCTTCAGCGCGTGCGAAGATCATACCAGCCTCGAAGGATTCCAACTGAGGAATATCCACGCCATGCATCATCTTGTCTTTGATGAGCTGAGAAACGATCATACCAGCACCATGATAACGCAGACCGCCGGCATGAATGTTTGAAGGCTTGAACTCGTGTCCGAGCGTGTACATTGGCAGCAGTGGTGTGTATCCAGCCTCGTCACCGAAGTCATACTCGAAACGACCTCTTGTCAGTTTCGGGCAGCTTTCCGGTTCGGCAGCAATGAACTCAGTGGTCTTGCCATCCTTAATGTTATGACGCATGAATGGGAAAGCAATGCCTCCGAAGTTAGAGCCGCCACCGAAGCAGGCAATCACCTGATCAGGATATTCGCCAGCCATCTCCATCTGTTTCTCGGCTTCGAGTCCGATGATGGTCTGATGTAAAGCCACGTGATTGAGCACAGAGCCCAGGGTATATTTACAATTAGGTGTTGTCGTAGCAAGCTCCACGGCCTCACTGATAGCTGTTCCGAGTGATCCGGGATGCGTCGGGTCGTTTGTGATGATGTCCTTTCCTGCACGGGTAGACATAGAGGGAGACCCTGTCACGGCAGCACCGAATGTGCGCATGATGCTGGAGCGATAAGGCTTCTGCTGCATGGTGATCTTCACCTGATAGACGGCTGCACTGAGTCCGAACACGCTGGCAGCATAGCTCAAGGCGGCACCCCATTGTCCGGCACCCGTTTCAGTGGTCACGTTGGTCGTCCCTTCCTGTTTTGCATAATAACACTGGGGCAGGGCAGAGTTGATTTTGTGGGAACCAAGCGGATTGACACTTTCGTTCTTGAAGTAGATATGGGCAGGGGTCTGCAATGCCTCTTCAAGAGCGTAGGCACGTACAAGAGGAGTAGAACGATAGTATTTGTACTTATCCAGAACTTCTTCAGGGATGTCAATCCATGCATGTTCTGTGTCTAATTCTTGTTTACAGCATTCAGCTGGGAAAATGTGCGCTAAGTCTTCTACAGTTAATGGTTGATGTGTGACAGGATGAATAGGCGGTAAAGGCTTATTAGGCATGTCTGCCAGGATGTTGTACCATTGCGTTGGAAGTTCATTCTCTTGCAGAATGAATCTCTTTTGTTTACTCATGATTGTATTGTTTATATGTGATAGTTTAACATTCTGCTGCGAAATTACTCATTTTATGTGATATGTGCAAGAAAAAATCCATTAATCATTAATTATTATTTTTTGTTGTGTAGAAGATAATTAATTATTAACTTTGTAATCAAATAACCCGTTTCAGCTTTTATGCGAGATAATTTAATCAGAAAAATCGTTTTCGGACTCGGTGAAAAATTACTTCCCCGGCTATCGATGGGGGAAGCTAATAATCTGATATATAAGTCGCTGATGGACGACCAACCTTTGATGTTGGGACGTCTGGGAGCGGTGGAGGTGAAGTGTATCCTTTATGGGATGTTCCCCTTTAAATACAGTTTGCTTCTCAGACGATACGTCAAAAAGCACGCACACAATAATGCCGGTTTCTTTCCCATGGACAGAGAATCATTCAGACGCTTTAAAGATCTGATGCTGGCAGACATGAGAGAACTGGATATTCTGGCTACGTGGCGTCCTGAAGAACTGCTTTTCAAGAAGCAACTAAGAGGAAGCCGCAAGATACCCAGAGACATTCTCTTCGTTTACGACCATCCGATGTACTGGTCGAGGGCGCTGGAAGGAAAGAAGGTGTTAGTGGTTCATCCATTTGTGGAAACGATAGAGAAGCAATACAAGGAAAGGCGCGAATTACTTTTCAAGAATGAAAAGGTCTTGCCAGAGTTCGCCTCTTTTCAGGTTATCAAGGCGGTGCAGACTGCAGCAGGTAATACGGCGGGCTTTGACTCATGGTTTGATGCCTTGGAGTATATGAAAGCAGAGATTGCGAAATGTGACTTTGACGTCTGCCTGTTAGCCTGTGGAGCTTATGGCATTCCACTGGCAGCCCACATCAAACGTATGGGTAAGAAAGCCGTTCACATGGGAGGCTCCATGCAGTTGTTGTTTGGAGTAATCGGAAAAAGATGGGAAAGGTATCCGATGCGAAATAAGTACTGGGTTCGTCCGTCAGCATCAGAAAGGCCGAAGGGATTCAACTTAATTGAAGATGGTTGTTATTGGTAAGTTGTCTGATGAGATACGTTGATGTAATACTTCCCCTGCCTCTTGACGGTGTGTTCACATACCTGTTGCCTGATGAGATGGCCACAAAAGTGAGTATAGGTGTGCGCGTTCTGGTTCCGCTTGGAAAGAGCAAGACTTATACAGGAATCGTCCTGAAGGTACATGATGAGCAGTCGGGTGTGTCGGGAATCGATTATAAAGAGGTGATGGCAGTTCTGGATGAACATCCTGTGCTGCTACCCAGTCAGCTGCGCCTGTGGCAATGGATATCCGACTATTACATGGCTCCACTGGGTGATGTCTACAAGGCAGCTTTGCCGTCGGGATTAAAGGCAGAAGATGGATGGCGGCCTAAGACGGAGACATATATCGGTCTGTGTGAGTCATACAGAAGTGGGAGAGCATTACATTCTGCTTTGGATATGCTGAAGCGCTCGGTGAGACAGCAGCAAGTGTTGATGGAATTCCTGACCTTGACACATTGGGATAGCATCGATGATAACGGTCCGGAACAGTCGATTGCTGAGATTACCCGGGAGGAACTGATGAATGTCACCCATTGTTCTGCTGCCATCGTGAAACAGCTGACCGATAAAAGAATCCTCTACACCTATGAGCGTGAAGTCGGCAGATTGAATGAGGGAGTAGGAAAGATACTTGAAAAAGCGAGAAAGCTGAACGAGCCACAACAGAATGCATACAATCAGGTGCTCTTCCAGTTCTTAAAGAAAGACGTCGTCCTACTGCATGGTGTTACGTCATCAGGAAAGACTGAGATCTACATTCATCTCATCGAACAGGCAATCCAGAAAGGTCGTCAAGTGCTCTATCTGCTGCCAGAGATAGCCCTGACCGTGCAGATGATGGAACGGCTGAGGAATGTCTTTGGCAATCGTCTGGGCATTTATCACTCACGTTACAGTGACGCTGAACGGGTTGAGATCTGGCAAAAGCAACTCTCGGACAATCCTTTTGATGTCATTTTGGGTGCCCGCTCGTCATTGTTCCTGCCATATAAGCGCCTCGGTCTGATCATTGTCGATGAAGAACACGAAACGTCTTTCAAGCAGCAGGACCCTGCTCCGCGCTATCATGCGCGGTCTGCTGCCATCGTCTTAGCCAAGATGTGCAAAGACTGCAAGGTGTTGTTAGGAACTGCCACGCCTTCAATGGAGAGCTATTATAATGCACAGACAGGGAAGTATGGGTATGTGCAGTTGATGACACGTTACAAGAATATAGAACTTCCCCAAATACAAGTCGTGGACATCAAGGACTTACGCAGGCGGAAAATGATGAACGGTCCCTTCTCTCCGCAACTGTTGGCAGCAATGCGCGAAGCTATTTCATCAGGTCGGCAGGTCATCCTTTTCCAGAACCGTCGCGGCTTTGCTCCAATGATAGAATGCCGGACTTGCGGATGGGTACCCCGATGCAAGAACTGTGATGTCAGTCTGACGCTGCATAAGAATCTTGAGCAGTTGACGTGTCATTATTGTGGCTATACATACACTGTGCCCGTGAAATGTCCGAGCTGTGAGAGTACTGAGTTGCGTGGGCGCGGATATGGGACGGAGAAAATAGAAGACTCCATCCGTATGTTGTTCCCTGAAGCCAAAGTGGCTCGTATGGATTTGGACACTACTCGCACTCGCAATGCTTATGAACGGCTGATAGGCGACTTCTCTGCAGGTAAGACGAATGTGCTTATCGGTACGCAGATGGTAAGCAAAGGCCTTGACTTCGGCGGTGTTTCTGTTGTCGGAATACTGGATGCTGATTCCATGCTTAACTATCCGGACTTCCGGGCGTATGAGCACGCATTCATGATGATGGCACAGGTAAGTGGAAGAGCAGGCAGAAAAGGCAGTCGTGGACTTGTGCTGCTTCAGACCCGCAATGCAGACTTGCCTGTTATCCGGCAGGTGGTAGATAACGATTATTCAGCTTTCTACCAGATGCTTTCCAAAGAACGCCGTGCATTCAGGTATCCTCCTTATTACCATTTATTATATGTGTATCTGAAGCATAGGAGTGATGAGATGGTGGAGTCTGCCAGTATCTATCTTGGGGGAATACTCCGTCAGTGGTTTGGCGATAGGGTGTTAGGTCCCGACAAACCCGCTGTTGCCCGCATCAAGACACTTTCCATACGGAAGATGATTATTAAACTGGAGAATGGCATCGACCAACAGCGTGTACGGACGTATCTTAAAAAAGCCCAGCAGCAACTGCAGCAAGACAAGAAATATGGTGCTGTACAGATTTATTACGATGTAGATCCTTTATAATTTCACCCTTCTTGTTTCTATTCGGTATTCACTGGGCGTGAATCCCGTTTCTCTTTTAAAGAACTTTGTCAGTGATGCAGGACAAGAGAAATTCATCCGATGAGCAATCTCTGCTGCCGTCTCGTCGCTATAGGCGAGCCAAACCTTTATTTCCTTTACAGCAGTCTGATTGATCCATTGCATGACAGTCCGTCCGCTCGACTGCTTAACCACCGTACTGAGATAATGGGGCGCGATGCAAAGTTTGCTTGCAAAAAAGGGTATATTACGATGATAGGCAGCATGTTTACTGACAAGTGCGATGAAACGCCGCAGTGTATCCTCGTTGCGACTCATGGAACGATAGACCGTTTTCTTGCCTTCCTGTTTCCTGATGAATAGAAGAAGAGAGTCTTGTTGCAGACGGATATTCTCTGAAGGGAACGGCTCTTCATGTGCCAGTTCCCAAAGCAGGTTCAGGTGTTGCATCACAATAGCTTGAGTTTTCCCGTAGAGATGCAAGATGATAAAGCCTTCGTTCATCTCAGGAAGAGAAGGACTGTCGAAGTCAAAAGAGAAGGCATCAACTTCGAAATCATCCGAATGTCCATGTTTCTCAATGAGTAAGTCGGCAAGAAAGACCACCATGTCACCCTCAGTGAAATGATAATCCACAAGATCGAACGAATAGTCGGCCCATCCTTTCTTGACGATGACGACCCTGCCCTCTTGCAGACGGTAGGGCTGCTTGCTCTGAAGGAAATCCTTGCGGGCAAAGCTGAAGTCGCGGAGCATGAAAAAACGGTCGTGTAGTATCAGCTTTCCGTTTTCTTTCCAGTTCTCTGTGTGGCTGAACAGTTCAAGTGAAATGGTATCTATCAGCATAGGTCTGTAGGTGATATTCTTACAAATCGGCAATATAAAGAACGAAATTGCTAATGATTTATTGCAAAATAGTGACTAATTTTGCAACTTCAAATAAATGCAATTTATAAAGAATATGAAGAAGTTTATTTTGTCTGTGCTGTTGACAGCACTTTGTACCACTATTTATGCCGGTGGTCTGATGACTAACACAAACTATCACATTGCCTTCGACCGTATGTTTGCACGTGGTGCGTCTTTGGAGATAGACGCAGCATATAGCAATCCTGCCGGTCTGGCTTGGGGACATGAAGGCTTTCAGTTGTCTTTTAATGCGCAGCATCCTACGCAGAACCGCGACATCACAACGACATTTCCTTTATTGGAACCGATGTATGGAAGTCAGACACATAAGTTCAATGGTAAGGCTACGGCTCCCTTCGTACCTGCTTTATTTGCCTCTTACAAACACGACCGTTGGGCATTATCCACGATGATTGGTATTGTCGGTAGTGGTGGATTCGTCAAATACGATGAAGGAGTTCCCATGTTCAATGTCTTGTTGGGTTCCATGCTGGCCTCAAAGGGCATTACACCCGATCAGTATAAGCTGAACTCACAGATGAAGGGTAAGCAATATATATATGGTGGTCAGCTGAATTTCACTTATCGGCTGCTCGATAACCTTTCTGCGGCTGTGGGAATACGAGCCAACTATTATGACGGATATTATCAGGGACACGTTATAGCTGATGCCCATCCCACATTGGGTAAGCTTGTAGGAATGGAACTTGACGTAGACCAGCGGGGATGGGGAGTGGCTCCTCTGGTAAGTGTCGATTTTCATCAGGGACCACTTACAGTGGCTGCACGTTATGAGTTCCGGACGAAACTCAATATCCCCAACACAGAGAACAAACTGGTTGCCGAGATGGGAGACAACCTCAAGGCAGTGCTTATGAAGCAGGATCCTCAGACTCTTGCAACTATCGCTCAGACTCTTGATGCGAAGATGACTCCTTATAAGGATGGTGTGAAGACACGTTACGACATGCCTGCTTTGCTGGCAGTGGCTGTAGGTTACGAGTTTATGCCTGAGTTACGAGCTTCAGTCGAATATCACTTCTTTGATGATAAGCACGCAAAGATGGCCAATAATCGTCAGGAATCCCTGAAACATGGAACGCATGAGATACTTGCTGGAGTGGAGTATGATATCAATAAGACTATAACAGTGAGTGCCGGTGGACAGCGCACAGATTATGGCTTGAGCGATGATTTCCAGACAAACACCTCTTTTGCATGCGACAGCTATAGTGTGGGATTTGGTGCTGCCGTGAATATCAACGAGCATTTAAGATTGAATGCCAGCTACTTCTGCACATTATACAGCGACTACACATCAAAGAGCAGCAATTATCTGCAGACAGGTATGACGGGCACTGATGTTTACAGTCGCACCAATAGCGTGTTCGGCGTGGGCATTGATTATAAGTTCTGAGTAAACAATAATAATAAAAAGATGGGGACACTTCATTTTCGAAGCGTCCCCATTATCGTAATATAAAAGAACTCTTTATTGATTAGAATGTAAGTTCGCAACCTATACCCAGAACACGGTTTGTACGTGTGAAGGTGTCACTGACGCGTGGCTGAGTTGAAGTTACCCGGTCGTATTTTGAATAGTTGGTCTGGAAATAACTTGCAGAGAGCTTGACCATGTCGTTCAGTTTGTATTCGAATCCAAAGCCGACGCTATAGCTGTCGACAACGAAGGACATGTCGTTCATGTATTTATCAGTCAGACCGTAGTCGGTAATCTGTCCTCCTGCAGAGACGGTGAACTTTTCATTAATGTCCCACTCAGCACCAAACAGATACTCGCTTGTATTATGGGCGAGCTGTTGCTGGGTGTTGTTGTACCAGTCTGCATCTTTATCAAAGAAATGGTGATAACCTGCATTGACACGTACATTCTCGATGGGAGACCACTGTACACCGACAGTCAGCAGAGCGGGTGCATCTTCATTAACTTCCTCGCCGTCGCGGAACTTGTTGACAGCAGCAATCTCACTAGCCTCATTCACTGTCGACTCATTCTTCATGCGAATCTGTGTCTTGAACTCATACTTTGCAGCAAAGTTGAAGTTCTTGAAACGGTAATCAACGCCGATAATGGGTGCGATGCCAAGGCTGCTTTGGTTGCAGAGCAAGTTTACACCTTCAGAATACTTTGCAAGAGTACTTAATTGTCCCTGACTCTCTTTCAGTGAGTTGAGCCCTTCCGCGAGAGATGTCTGTGCATTCTTCATTTCATCCGTCATTTCAAAACCAGCCTGCTGGGCTTTGTTGAGGATGTCCAGATGTGATGCGGCAACGCTTGCATCCTGCATAGCTTGTGGTGCTACGTTAGGAAGGAAGTCACCGAAGTTGATGTATCCTTCGCCAGTCTTTACCTGTATGTTACTGATCTTAGCCTTGTAGGTTGCCGTACCGTAAAGCAGACGCAGACCGCCATAGACAGACAGATCTTTGTTAATCTTGTAAGCTGTACCTATCTGAAAGCCGAAATAGTACTGCCGGCCTTGCATATAACCGTCCATGTCATATCCAGAGACACCATAAGTGGGGATGGCAGCCGGTGCCTTTCCGCCCAGTGCTGCATAGAGTGGAGCAAATTTGTTTGTGGCGGCATTGAGCTGGGTTGCGAAGCCGTCAAGCGTCATGAACTTGCTTGCTATATTTCCTACGACACTCTCAAAAGATCCCAGCCCGTCGGCAAACTCACATTTACCGCCACCACCAGGAACAGAGAAGTTGAACTGAAAACTCCAGTCGCCTTTGTTATAAGCAGCCTGTATGGATGGGATGCATGGGGCATCTGCAACACCTTCATAACTCTTTTCAGACAATCCCTGATTCTTACGTCCTAATGCCAGATATGGATTGGTGGAGGTAATTGTTCGGGTCTGATGGGCATACTGCCAGTTAATCCCTAAGTGAAACCCTTCGTTGAGGAAGGCGACACCGGCAGGGTTGGAATAAACACCGTCAATGCCGATAGCAGCGTCACGTGCTGGATTACGAAGAAAACTGATGCTTTGGTTGGTGTTTGTTAAAATGCCGCCAGCAAATGCGGTTACGTTACCTGATACAATCATAGCCATTACGGCCAGTTTTAATTTGTTCATCTTACTAACTTTTTAAAAACCGGCTGCAAAGGTATGCTTATTGTTTAATACAACCTTTAATTAAGTCTAATTTTTAAGTTCTGTTAACAAAAACAAAGCGTTTCCTTGCACAATAACCATCAAATGTGCAAGGAAATGCACAACTAAAGGGTAAAGTGTGTCTAAAAACTGTTAAGGCCTTCTTCTCTTTTTCTTCTTCTTATCCTTCTCTTCCTTTTTGTTGAGTTCAGGATACTTGATGCGAGTGTGATAGATAGCCTTCAGTCGTTCTATTAATACAAGTTTTGCCTGGGCGATATCATAGAATGTGATAGGACATTCATGGAAATACCCTTCTGAGACCTGATTGTCGATTATCCTGTTCACCAGTTCGCTGATGCTTTCCTCTGTATATTCATGGAGAGAACGCGAAGCAGCCTCCACAGCATCAGCCATCATCAGAATGGCTTGCTCACGTGTGAAGGGATTGGGACCAGGGTAAGTGAATGGCTCAGTGTCCACCTCTTCGTTTGGATGCTCATTCTTATATTTAATATAGAAGTACTTGGCCATTCCTCTTCCGTGGTGGGTAAGGATGAAGTTTTTGATGATATTCGGGATGTTCTCCTTCTCAGCCATCTTAATGCCGTCGGTTACGTGACCGATGACTATTCTGGCACTTTCCTGACATGACATGTTATCATGTGGGTTCACACCGGCCTGGTTCTCAGTGAAAAACACAGGATTTGCCATCTTACCGATGTCATGATATAAGGCACCTGTACGGACGAGCAGACTGTTTGCTTCAATCTTATTGGCAATCTCTGAAGCCAGGTTTCCGACGGTAAAAGAGTGCTGGAATGTGCCGGGGGCAATCTCGCTCAAGTCTCTCAGCAGTCCCTTGTTGGTGTTGGCGAGTTCGAAGAGAGTCACGTTTGACGTAAAGCCGAATGTTGTTTCAATGATGTACATGAGCGGATAGGCCAGCAACAACAGCACACCGTTGATGATGAAATGATAATACATGTCCTTGTCAAGGGCAGTCATGTAATTATACTGCATCAGTTGCAATGCAAAATAGGTCACTGCACTTGAGATGGTGACAAGAATCGCAGTCTTGAATACTTGGGCACGACGGGACAGTTCTCTAAGGGAATAGATGGCCGTGAGACCAGCAATGAGCTGAACGATGATGAATTCATATTGGTATCTGACGGCGGCGGCACAGATAAGAATCAGCACGACATGGGTGATGAATGCCGTTCGGGAATCCATGAACACACGAGTGAATATCGGTGCGATGGCGAAGGGAATGATATAGACACTGAAGAGGTTGTGTTCCATCATCAGTGACACAACGATAGGGAAGAGTGTTATCAGTGTATAGAGCATCGTGATGCTTCGAGGCTTGTCAAAGTAGTCGCGGCGGAACAAGATAAGATAGATGGTAAAGAACAGCACAAGGATGGTTACGAATATAATCTGTCCTACTATCGTACTGCTCAGCTCGTCATTTATATCCCTGCGGCGTTTCATCTCTTTTTCCAGAGAATACAAAACCCTGTAGGTGTGTTCATCCACGATGTCTCCTCTGTCCACGATTCTTTGACCGCTCATCACCATTCCACTTGCCAGGGGGATGCCACTGAGAAGGTCGTTCAGCTCGCCGACGCTTCGTGCTTTGTCATAGATAAGGTTAGGTTCAATATAATTGTTAAGGTTGCATTTCTGCAGGATGGTGCGATGAGGGGCCAGTTTCTCGTCATTCAGGAGTGCTTCATAGGCAGACAGCGTGGAATAGACACAGTTGATTTGCGTGCTTGTTGCTTCTTTGCCGCTGACCACACGTATCAGCGTGGTCGAATCTTTATAGACCTGGTTAAACTGAGGCATGCTTATGATACCGGCTTGGTAGAGTCGGTGCAGTCGGTCATAGATGATGCTCTTATATTCATGGGGAAGTCCTGGGATGCCCGCTTTGAAATCATCAACGAAGTTATTAATCTGCTTGCGTTCAACCTCATTGTCATAATTAAAGTAAGGCTGAAAGATGGCAGTCAGTGAATCCTGTTCATTCTTGATGGCTTCATCTGTTTTGTAAATAGGAAAGTCAAACTTTGCGATGTAAGAACCATACATCCAAGGCTTGTTAACGTCGTATCTGTATTGCTGGCTGTCGTTCCGTGGAAGGAACCATACAATCAGCGTTACTGTGACGGCTATCAGAATAAAAAGCAAGAGAGTATTTCTCCAATAGTTCTCTTCCCGCGAGTTGAATTTCTTCATTTTATTGATTATTCGATGATTTGCCCTGCGAAAATACGGAAAAAATACTGAAAACTCAAAAAAAAAGCGTAATTTTGCAAAAAATATTAATATCCATAATGTCAGAACAAAGAGTGAGGGTGCGTTTTGCACCAAGTCCAACAGGAGCGTTACACATCGGCGGAGTCCGTACTGCCCTGTACAATTATCTTTTTGCCCGCCAGCATGGGGGCGATCTTGTCTTTAGAATCGAGGACACTGATTCCAACCGTTTTGTGCCTGGAGCAGAGGAATACATCATCGAGTCTTTTAGATGGTTAGGTATCAATTTCGACGAAGGCGTAAGCTTCGGTGGTGAACATGGACCATACCGTCAGAGTGAACGACGTGCTATCTATAAGAAATATGTCGATCAGCTTCTGGCTAATGGCAAGGCATATATTGCTTTCGATACCCCGGAGGAACTTGAAGCCAAGCGGAATGAGATCCAGAACTTCCAGTACGATGCCCGTACACGCATGCAGATGAGGAACTCGTTGACATTGGATCCCGCAGAAGTGAATGAGCGCATTCAGGATGGAGAACAGTATGTGGTTCGCTTTAAGATAGAGCCGGGAGTGGATGTTCATGTCCACGACCTAATCCGCGGTGAGGTTGTTATCAAGAGCGATATTCTAGATGATAAGGTGCTTTATAAGAGTGCCGATGAACTGCCAACCTACCATCTTGCCAATATCGTTGACGATCATTTGATGGAGATTACTCATGTGATTCGTGGCGAAGAGTGGCTGCCGAGTGCTCCATTGCATGTTCTGTTGTACAGAGCTTTCGGATGGGAAGATACCATGCCTCAGTTTGCCCATCTTCCCTTGTTGCTTAAGCCGGAAGGGAAAGGCAAGTTAAGCAAGAGAGACGGCGACCGTCTTGGATTCCCGGTGTTCCCATTGGAATGGCACGACCCGAAGACTGGTGAGGTGAGCAGCGGTTATCGTGAGAGCGGCTACTTCCCCGAGGCGGTCATCAACTTCCTTGCCCTGTTGGGATGGAACCCAGGTACAGAGCAGGAGATTTTCTCGCTCGACGAGCTGGTTCAGGCGTTTGACATTTCCCGTTGTTCGAAAGCTGGCGCTAAGTTCGATTATCAGAAAGGTATCTGGTTCAATCATGAGTACATCCTCCGTAAGAGCAACGAGGAGATTGCCGGCATCTTTGCACCCCTTGTTGCCAACAATGGAGTGGAGGAGCCGATGGACCGCATCGTGAAAGTGGTGAGTTTGATGAAAGACCGCGTGAACTTTGTACATGAGCTTTGGCCTCTGTGTGCCTTCTTCTTCATTCCGCCGACGGAGTATGATGAAAAGACGGTGAAGAAACGCTGGAAAGAGTACTCTGCCCAGCAGATGACCGAACTGGCAGAAGTGCTGGAGTCTATCGACGACTTTAGCGTAGAAGGTCAGGAGCCTGTCGTCATGAAATGGGTGGAAAGCAAAGGTTACAAGTTGGGAGACGTGATGAATGCTTTCCGTCTGGCACTCGTCGGTATCGGAAAAGGTCCTGGTATGTTCGACATCTCTGCTTTCTTGGGCAAGGCTGAAACGCTGAGCCGCTTGCGCAGAGCTGTAGAAGTTTTGAAATAGAAGTATCATCAGCAACTAACCCAAAGGATCAGCTATGTATCAGATCATTATCTATTTATATCTTTGTGGCGTCGCCATTGCAAGCCTTTTCAATAAAAAGGTGCGGAAGATGTGGCGTGGCGAGAGAGAAGCCGTGAAGATCTTGAAAGAGAAAGTTGATCCCAAGGCAAAATACATCTGGTTCCATGCTGCTTCGTTGGGAGAGTTTGAACAAGGCCGTCCGCTGATGGAGCGGATTCGGAGTGAGTATCCTGAGTATAAGATTCTCCTGACCTTTTTCTCCCCCTCAGGCTATGAAGTGCGGAAGAACTACAAGGGTGCAGATATTATCTGCTATCTGCCGTTAGACACCATTCGCAATGCTCGTCGTTTTTTGCGTGCAGTGCGTCCAGTGATGGCATTCTTCATCAAGTATGAGTTCTGGTACAATTACATGCATATACTCAAGCATCGTAATGTTCCTGTCTATAGTGTGTCATGCATCTTCCGTCCAGAGCAGGTCTTCTTTAAATGGTATGGCCGCCAGTATGGGAGAGTGCTGAATTGTATCAGTACATTCTTTGTTCAGAATGGTATCAGCAAGGAACTGCTGCACAAAATCAATATTGACAATGCTGTGATTGTCGGCGACACCCGCTTCGACCGGGTTCTCCAGATCAAGGAGGAGGCCCGACAGCTTCCTATCGTTGAGGAGTTCACGCAACATGGAAGCGTACCGACATTCATTGCCGGTTCGTCATGGCCTCCTGATGAAGAGTTGTTCCTTCCTTACTTCAATGCCCGTCAGGAGTGGAAGCTCGTGATAGCTCCCCATGTGATAGGAGAGGAGCACTTGCAGCAGATTGTCTCTGGATTAGAAGACCGCAAGGCTGTGCGCTATACTCAGGTGGAGAAGGGTGAGGTGAGCATGGAGGAGTGCCGTGAGGCATCGGTACTCATCATTGACTGCTTCGGTCTTTTGTCAAGTATCTATCATTATGCCGACGTTACTTATGTCGGTGGCGGTTTCGGTGTCGGCATTCACAATGTGCTCGAAGCGGCGGTCTGGGATGTACCTGTCATCTTTGGCCCCAACAACCAGCGCTTTCAGGAGGCACAGGATTTGTTAAAGGCAAAGGGCGGATTTGAAATCAATAATTATTATGAGTTCTCTGATATCATGGAGAAGTTCATCCATGATTCTGCATTCCTGAAATCCAGTGGGCAGAGAGCCGGCCAGTATGTGAAGAGCCGTTCTGGAGCCACGGATAAAGTCATTCAGTACATAAAAGACTCTGAATGGTCTTTCTGACCCTTTCTTCAGAAGTGATATCAAGATAGTCTTCAGGGAAGCCTTTGGCTCCCATGGAGACTTTTTTGTTGATGAAGCTCATCTTGCTTGTCTGTCGGCATCTTGCAGAGAAATGAAACTCGCTGATGCCTGTTGCCTGATGGATGTCATGGATGTTGTCTTCGTTCACGCCGCATCCCGCAAGCACGATGATTCTTCCCGCCGACTGCTGTTGCAGTTCTTTCAGAAGAGGGATTCCCTCGTAGGCGGTAGGTTGCTGGCCCGATGTCAGTACCCGGTCGAAGCCCATGTCAATCAGTTGTTCCAATGATTCTTGAGGGTTGGCGCAACGGTCGAAAGCTCGGTGGAAAGTTACAGACATACCCGATGCCTCTTCCAGCAGACGCCGGTTCTGTCGGACGTCCAGTGTCCCGTCAGACTGGAGACATCCGAACACCACTCCATCGGCACCGAGTGCTTTGCAGATACGTATGTCTTCAATCATCCGCTCAACCTCCAGTTCGGAGTAGAGGAAGTCGCCACCTCTGGGACGGATGATAACATGCAGGCGGGTCTTTGTCAGGAGTTTCCTTGCGGTCTTTATTTCTCCATACGACGGGGTGGTTCCGCCCTCGGGAATCCCTGCGCAGAGCTCCACACGGTCTGCTCCACCTGCCTGGGCTGCAAGACAGCTTTCCACGCCATTTGCGCAAACTTCAAACTTGAACATAGGAAGAATCAGTTATGATGTAAGACCTGATAGATGCGTCTCAGTCCTTCCATGAGACGTTCGCGTTGGGTCGCAATGTTAATGCGGATGTATCCTTCCGAACCGTACATCGTTCCACTATTCACCCACACATCGCCTTCCTTCAGAAGTTTCTCGGTCAGAGTATCAGAATCCATCCCTGTTGCCGTGATGTCCACCCATACGAGATAGGTACCTTCCAATTGGAAGACCTTCAGCTCGGGAAGATGCCCGGCTAAGAAACTCAGCAGCGACTGGTAGTTGCCGTGAAGATAGATGTTTAGGGCATCAATCCAGCCTTCGCTTTCATTATAGGCTGCTTCGAGAGCAACCGGAGCAAAGGGGTTGACATCACAGATCTCATTGATGTTGATGGCTCTGTTGATGCGTCGTCTCCACTCGGCGTTCTGCGTAATGATGTTGGCTATCTGAAGACCTGCTGTGTTAAAGGACTTAGAAGGCGAACAGCATATCACACCATTCTTTGCACAGTCTTCATTGATGGAGGCAAAAGGGGTGAACTTATAGCCCGGCATGACCAGTTCACAATGAATTTCGTCGCTGATGACACAAACGCCATTGCGCTGACAGATGTCATTCATGCGGTTCAGTTCCTCCGACGTCCATACACGGCCTGCAGGGTTGTGAGGGTTACAGAGCAGGAAGACCGTCGTCTTCTCGTCCTTGCACCGGCTTTCAAAGTCTTCCCAGTTCACCTCATAGTGCAGAAGAGTCTGTTCTCCGTCACTCTCGTTCGTGGTATTATTGGATGAGACCTTCAGCTTCGACTCGACGACCTCACATCCGTTGTTGCGGATGCTTGAGAAGAAACAGTTATACACTGGCGTCAGAATCAAGACCTTTTCTCCGGGCATCGTCAGGGCTTTGATAACAGCCGAAATGGCTGGCACCACTCCCGTGGTATATTGAATCCATTCCCTTTCGATGTGCCACTGGTGTCTGCGCTGATACCAGTTGATGATGCTGTCGTAATAGCTGTCGGGTACAATCGTATAGCCGAAGACTCCATGTTCCATACGTTTTCTCAGTGCCTTGCGAATGGCGGGTGCAGCCTCGAAGTCCATGTCTGCTACCCACAGGGGGATGAGTGATGACGGATGGCTGAGAGAGGATGACGGCTCATCCCATTTTACACAATTGGTGCCTTGACGGACAACCGGTTTATCGAAATCAAACATACTGGCAATTCAATCTGTTTATTCTTACTATTTATAATTCTTTCCGCAGCCTGATGATGCAGTCGGCAGGCTGCTGTATGTTTTCGTCAAGGGTGATGCTGCCTATCTCGTCGGCAACAATCTGTCCGCTTGTCGGGTTCTTGATGTTCGTGATCTTCCCTTTGATGTCAGCCTGTACGGTAGAGTATTCGAAGACACGGTCGCAAGACTCGTCGAATGTACAGTTTTCCAGTACAAGATTGTCGGCATAGCACAACAGCTGTTCACCCGACAGATGACAGTTGACAAGTCTTACATTCTTTGAATGCCATGCCAGGTATTCACCGTCAAGCACAGAGTCATAGATAGTGATGTTCTCACATTCCCAGAATGAGTCTTTGGTGATAATCTTTGCATGGTGAATCTCTACGTTCTTGCAGTACTGGAACACATATTTGGAGTCGCTCTCCAGTCCGTCGATGAAGATATTCTGACTGAACATGAAGGGGTAGGTGCCGTCGTGCAGCTTGACATTCTTGATGCGAATGCCGTCGACACGCCAAAATGTCTCATCGGCATCATTGATGATGACGTTCTCCAGTTCCAGGTTCTTCATCTCACGGAAGAACTTCGGACCGTCGATGACGCAGTCCTTCATCTTCATGTCATTGCTGTACCAGATGGCCGAACGGCTTCCCGGTGCAAAATAGCAGTTGGTGATGATGCTTCCGTCAACGTGCCACCACGGGTATTTCCCGTAAAACTTGCAGTTGTCAGCCTCTATGTTTTTGCATTGTTTGATGCCCGATTCCCCATCCGTGATGGTGATGCCTTCGAGCCGTAAGTCATGAGAAGCAAACAATGGCCGCTCTCCTCCGAATTGCTGATTTTTTATTAGTTGCATTGATATGTTCTTTGTTTACCTGAATACTAACAAAATCCATGCCACAAAGCAAAGGTGTTCTTTTGTCCTGTTTGAGCGTAGTTTGTCAATAAGGTAAAAAATATAAGGTGAAGAGTAACATCTTCACCTTATATATAACTTTAAAGATTCGGATTGATCTTGTTCCACTCACTGATAGGAGGAACGATGTTCAGCGTTACAAGCTCGTCGCGCATCTTGCAGAGGTGCTCATAAGATGCATCCAACTTGGCATTCTCTTCAGGTGTACCCTGTGGAACTTCAAATTTCGCACCGTTCTGGTCGAGCGTGGTCTTCATCGCCATCATGATGTGGTCGTACTTGTCGGTCTTCACGTATGTTCCAACGGGGAAGCGGAAAGGCTCACCGCCCATAGCCGAGCGAATCATCTCAACGGAGAGATAAGAAGGACTCTGGAATGAGCTGCGTCCGCGGAGCTCGATGATCTTGGCTCCACCCTTGGTGACATCCACTTTCATCTGCTCCCACTCTTCTGTCGGGAACTCATCGGTACCGATGATGTCGGTAAGCTTGCGGCCTGCAATCTCCACATGACTGCCGAAGACTGCCATCTGCTCGCCATGACCACCGTATGTGGCACAGCCAGTGATCTCGTTCTGCATCACGCCGAACTTCTTGGCGAGAGCACTCTGCAGACGAGTGGTGTCCAGACCGGCAAGAGTGGTAACCTGACCGGGCTTCAGGCCAGAATAGAGCAGTGTTACCAGACCGGTGAGGTCAGCGGGGTTGAAGATGATGACAACGTGCTTTACATCTGGACAGAATTTCTTGATGTTCTGTCCCAGTTCCTCGGCAATCTTACAGTTGCCGGCGAGCAGATCCTCACGGGTCATGCCAGCCTTACGGGGAGCACCACCTGAAGAGATGATATATTTAGCATTGGTGAAAGCCTCCTCGGCATCGGTGGTAGCTGTGATCTTCACATCGCCGAATCCGCTTTGACGCATTTCCTCTGCTACTCCTTCGGGTGAGAATACATCGTAAAGACAGATGTCATCAGTAAGCCCCATCATCAGGGCGGTCTGAACCATGTTAGAGCCAATCATGCCGGCTGCACCGACGATGACCAGTTTGTCGTTTGTTAAAAATGCCATAATTATTTATTTTTAAAATTTAAGTTGTTCCTTCAACAAAAGATTTCCACCTACAAAGTTACGAAAAAAACATTGAATGAAAACGATTCTTTCCGTTTTTAAATATTATTAATTCTGCAACACCCGACTTTGCAAAGTCTGTATTGCAAAAACTCGAATCCTATGGTGTTCATTTCTTTTCATACCATGCTTTCAGCACGTAGAATGCTTTCTTCTTTTCGCCTTTGTCGCTGAAGAGTCCTTTCCTGTTGTAGTAGTCTTGAATACCTGTCAGGACACGGCGCGGGGAGCGGAAATCCTTGAGAATCCACGGGGTCGTTCCTGCCAGTCCGTCGATCTTGTCAAGCATGGCGGTGTTCTCCTGGTAGAGTTTCTCCTGGAACTCCTCCGTCCATCGCTGGTTGCTGGCTCCATGCAGCCCGTATTTGGCGCCGCCTCCGAACTCGCTGATGATGACGGGTTTCTCATAGGGGATTTCCCATTCCATCTTCGGAGCGTCGTTCACGTCGCGGTACCATCCGATGTACTGGTTGAAACTGATGACATCCACATAGACGTTCATGTTGTCGTTCAGCCGGTTCTTGTAGTTCGATGCGGATGTAACCTCCATCGCCATGCTGATGAGACGTGTGGGATCCAGCTGGCGGGCATGCTTGGCGAGCCGGCCGAGAAAATTGTCACGCTCGGCAGAGTGGGGCGTTTCATTGGCTATCGACCAGATGATTACGTTGGCACGGTTGTGGTCGCGGGCAATCATGTCTTCCAGCTGGCGCTCGGCATTGGTGTATGTGTGGAGATTCTTCCAGTCGATGGTCCAGTAGACGGGTATCTCCGACCAGACGAGAATGCCCATGCGCTCTGCCTCTCTCACGGCATATTCGTTGTGAGGATAATGGGCGAGACGCACGAAGTTACACCCCAGTTCCTTTGCCCATGAGAGCAGTGTGTGGGCATCTGCACTGCAGTTGGCACGTCCGCCGCCATTGGGCTTCTCCTCATGAATACTGATTCCCTTTAGGAAAATGGGTTCGCCGTTGAGCAGGAGCTGTTTGCCCCGTGTCTCGATGGTGCGGAAGCCAATCTCATCGGTGACGGTCTCGCCGTTCATCTCAATCTCCACCTTATATAATTTTGGAGTGGCGGGCGACCATAGCTGCGGCTTTGCCTTCATGTAGATAGAGGCAGTACCGTCCATCTCTGTCGTGAGCGTCTTCTTAATCTTCAGTTCCGGGATGCTCAGTGTCACATTCTGCCCACCTGCCGCCTTGTTCAGCTTGACGGAGAAGCCCAGCCGGCGACCTTCAAGGCTGAGCAGCTGCAGCGAGTAGTTCTCTATGTAGAGAGGAGCCACATCGACGAGCAGCACGTCGCGCGTGATGCCGCCATAGTTCCACCAGTCGAAGATTTGTGTCGGCACATCCTCGGCATGCCGTTTGTTGTCGACCTTCACAATGACAAAGTTCTCGCCATTCACAAGCTCGTCGGTGATGTCGAAGTTGAAGGGAGTGAATCCGCCTTCATGGTGTCCTACTTTCCTCCCGTTCACATAGACATGAGTGTCGTAGTTGACGGCACCGAAATAGAGGAGGGTTCGGCGGTTCTCCTTTTTCTCGAACTGGAAGCTGCGCTTCAGCCATACTGTCCCTTCATAGAAGAACAGACGGTCGTCCTGGGTGTTCCAGTCGCCGGGAATCTTCATGGTCGGGGCAGCGTCGAAGTCATACTCAATGAGGTCTTCCGGCTTGACCGGCTTCGCATTTCGGAAGAACCCCCACCGCGTGGGATTCATGCGATAGTCGTAATACCCTTCTTCCTGTACGTCGACGATATAGTTCCATTCGCCGTTCAGCGATGTTATCTGCCGTCCCAGCACGTTTACCAGTTGGGATACTTCTTCTGCCTGTATCGAAACGATGGCAAGTAAGAGCAGAACAGTTGTTGTCAAAAGTCTTTTCATGTCTTATTCCGATTGTTTTTGGTTGCTGTTTAGGTATATCAATAGCTGTCAGATAGCTCAAGTGTATGCAAAGATAATGAAATAAAATTAAAATTGAGAATAGATTACAGATTATTTCTTACCTTTGCACGCTGAAACGACTTTTTTAAATATATTGACTTTTATGGAGAGAAAACTAAGGACGGCTTCGCTCTGCATCCATGCAGGCTACAAGCCTAAGAATGGAGAACCGATAGAACTGCCTATTATCCAGAGTACGACTTTCAAATATGACGATTCTGACGAGATGGCTCAGCTCTTCGACCTCAAGAAAGAAGGATATTTCTATACTCGTCTGCAGAACCCGACGAACGATGCTGTGGCTGCAAAGATTGCCGCACTGGAAGGAGGCGTGGGCTGTGTGCTGACATCCAGCGGACAGGCTGCTAACTTCTATGCCATCTTCAACATCTGTGAGGCGGGAGACCATATCGTCACTTCCAATGAGATCTATGGCGGTACGTTCAACCTCTTCGGGGTGACGCTGAAGAAACTGGGCATCGAATGTACCTTCGTCAGTCAGGAAGCCAGCGAGGAAGAGATACAGAAGGCTTTCCGCCCGAACACGAAAGCGCTATTCGGAGAGACAATCTCCAATCCGGGATGTGCCGTTCTGGACATTGAGAAGTTTGCACGTATCGCTCATAAGAATGGGGTGCCACTGATTGTTGACAACACGTTTGCCACACCAATCAACTGCCGTCCCTTCGAATGGGGTGCAGATATCGTGACACACTCCACGACAAAATACATGGACGGCATGGCGACACAGGTGGGCGGTGCCGTAATCGACAGCGGTAATTTCGACTGGATGGCAAATGCCGAGAAGTTCCCCGGACTCTGTACACCTGATGAGTCGTACCACGGTCTGACTTACGTCAAGGCATTCGGGAAGATGGGTTACACGACAAAACTCGTGGCACAGCTGATGCGCGACTTAGGTTCTATTCCTTCACCCCAAAACTCGTTCCTGCTGAACCTCGGCTTGCAGACCCTGCATCTCCGCATGGCACAGCACTGCCGTAACGCCCAGCGCGTGGCAGAATTCCTTCACGACGAGCCGAAAGTGGCATGGGTTCACTATTGCGGTCTGCCCGATGATGCGAATTATGCATTGGGACAGAAATACCTTCCCAACGGGTCGTGCGGCGTAATAGCCTTCGGACTGAAAGGCAGTCGTGAGACGGCAATCGAGTTCATGGACTCATTGAAGATGATTAACATCGTGACGCATGTCGCCGATGCACGTACCTGCGTGCTTCATCCGGCAAGCCACACCCACCGGCAGCTCTCCGATGAGCAGTTGCGTGAGGCAGGTGTCGCTCCCGACCTGATTCGTCTCTCTGTCGGCATCGAGGATGTCGAGGATATTCTGGACGATATCCGTCAGGCATTGAATAAGATTTGACGGTATGGCAAGGAAAGTATTACTTGACGCACATACTCATACCATCGCTTCAGGGCATGCCTATAGCAGCTTGCAGGAAATGGTTCAGGCGGCTGCAGACAAAGGAGTGCAATACCTGGGCATAACAGAACACGGGCCAAGTGTCGAAGGCACTTGCCCGATACTGTATTTCAAGAATATGTTTGTCGTGCCACGCGAGATGTATGGTGTCAGGGTGATGATGGGATGTGAGGTGAACATCCTGGATACAGAAGGGCATTTAGACCTCAACGAAGAATACCTTGGCAGGCTCGATATCGCGATTGCGGGCATTCATATCAGATGCTGGAAGGGAGGAACGAAAGAGGAGAATACGCAAGCCGTGCTGAAAGTGATGCGCCATCCGAAGATTCATATCATCAGCCATCCGGGAGACGGTACGGCGGAACTCGATTTTGAAGCGCTGGTAATGGCTTCTAAGGAGTCGCACACCCTACTGGAAATCAACAATCATTCGCTGGCTCCTCAACGGGGACGGACGATTGCACGTGACAATAATCTGCAGATCCTGCGGTTGTGTAAGGAACATGGTGTCCCCCTTATCTTGGGTAGTGATGCGCACATCTCTTTCCAGATAGCCGACTATAGCCGTCTGATGCCATTGCTTGCGGAAACCGACTTCCCCGATGAACTGATTATGAATTATTGGCCCGACCGGTTCTTCGAGTTCATCGGCAAGCATTGCTGATGGAATCAACACGTTTCCCCCTGTTTGGGATAAGAGTGCCGGTCGGAGCATTTTGTAAATTATTATTCGAATTTTGACCCCTCAAGAATCGCGTCTTCGTGAAGGAATTGTCCTTCGGACGAAAAAACGCGATTTTTGAGGTTTTTTGTAAATTGTTGACTGACAGATGATTACGCGAATGTTTATTTGTAATCGAACGGTTTACAAATAATAAATTTGCCAAAGGTAAGGTTTCGTTGCGCGAAAGGTTATGTTTCGTCGTGTGAAAGGTCATGTTTGAGGCGGTGAAACATAACCTTTGGCTCGCTCAAAGCTTACCTTTCGCGATGCGAAACCTTATCTTTCATAAAATGAAGAATGAAGGATGAAGAGTGAAGAATCATATTTTACAGAATTTAACATCTCTTTTATCACTTTTCCCCGACAAGTTTTTGTCAAATAAAAAACACATTTTATTTTGTGTTCTGCTCGATTTTCTCTAATTTTGCAACAAGTTAACGAGCAAACAATGATAGTTTATAGAACATATTTCTTATTAAGTGCAGGATTCAAATTAATAACGCAACACCAACTTTCAACTTGTGACTGCTACAGCGAATAGGGTTACTTGAATATGTGATCCTTTTCAGAGACGGTTGTAGGCACTCCAGCCTTGCCTCCGAAATGGCAGTCTTTAAGAACCACATCCTCTGTATCATCGAAACTGATGGCATTCTTCACCTCCCCGATGGTGATGTTCCGGAACTGAATATTGCGCAATGGTTTCGCTTTGGTGCCTTGAAGGACTAATCCACCGGCACGTGCCTTGCGGCACTGTATGTTCTCAACGGTGATGTCCTCGATATCCGTGAAGAAGGTGTTGTCTTGTCCTTCTCCGCCATACATGCTGGTAATATAGAAAAGATCCTCCACTTCGTCAAACTCACAGTTCCTGAAGGAAATATTGCGGATGAAACCGCCACGGTCGGGGTTGGTCTTGATGTACAGACCACGCTTGCAGTAACCGGCATAGTCACAATTCTCCACATAGACATTCTGAATGCCAGCAGACATCTCACTGCCTAAGACCACGGCATGGAGCCCTTTGAAATGGCAGTTGCGGATGATGATGTTCTCCGACGGACAGGCTGCCTCCCGTCCATCATGGTCGCGCCCGCTCTTGATGGCTACGTTGTCGTCGCCATTGTTGAAATGCACATCCTCAATAAGGACATTACGGCTCATTTCCGGGTCGATACCATCATTGTTCACCAACTTGGCATCGAAGCGTATGCCTCGCAGAATGGCATTCTCCGATTGTAGCAAGTGGATGCACCAGAAGGGAGAGTTGGTGATGAATACATCCTCGATGGTGATACGTTCACAACCGTATAACTGGATGAGGTGAGGCCTCAGATAATCGCCTTCTCCGAAGTTGCGTTCCGAAACAGGTGTTCCTGCGTGGTTCATATCCCTTGAACGCTGTTGTGCAGGTTTCTGCAAACTCCGCCAGGTTGCGAATGTTGTCATGGCATTGCCGTCGATAATTCCTTTGCCGATGATACTAACATCGTGAAGCTGGTACCCATAGATGAACGGCGAATAGTTTTGCAGAAATGTTCCTTCCCACGAAGTCTTGACGGCAGGGAGATAGTATTCAGGTTCAGGTGCGAATTTCAGCGTGGCACCTTCTTGAATCTCCAGGCACACGTTGCTAACCAGATGCAGAGGGCCTTTTATGTAATAGACACCAGCCGGTACCACGACACGCGCACCTCCCTTACGGACTGCTTTTTTGAATGCCTTTTGGAAAGCGGGCAGGCAGTCGGTCGTGCCGTTTCCTTTGGCACCCATCTTCTGGATGTTGATGACGTACTCGGGGATTCGTGCACCGGTGATTTGGCTGAGGATGGCATCCCGCTGGTTGTCATTGGCAAAACTGCTGATGGCTGCTGTCAACCAGCAAAGCATCAGAAAGAATCGTCTGTATGTCATATATGGATGGTTTTTTATGGACTTAAACTACTTTTTCATCATTTTCTTTCCACTTGAGATTACGACACCCTTGAAACCTTTGGGAGCAGGCTGACCGTTCAGCATAAACCATTGGTACGACTCCTCACCGCTGGTGCTTTCCGTCTGGCGAATACCCGAAGGTACCTGCCGCAGCAGGTAAATCTTGGAAATCTTCACGGTCCCGTTAGCGGCAGCCTGAAGAGCCACCTGAGAGACTTTACTCATATCGTGATTGGCAAAAAGGCATTCTGCCTTCTCAGCCCCGGCATTTATCCAGACTTTGGCAATTTCTACATTACCTGCACCTTGGATAAATATCTGGGTGTTGATGGTGGTTGGCTCTGCAAACTCAAATACCAGCTTGGCATAATCCGACCAGTCAGCTTCACCCAGCCAGCAGGCCAAACCGCCCCATTGCACGGCATTATAGACAAGTATGCTGCCGTCAGAGGTAATGGTTTCGGCATTGTTCCAGCAATAAGTGAAGCGGTTGGTTATGTCAATGGGCTGAGAGTAATCGATCGGTGGCACCTCGTCCTCGTCGATATCTGCTTCGATACCCATTGTGGCAAGCATGGTCTTGGCATAGCGGCGTCCCAGTTTGCGGTAGCCCTTTGAATCGAAGTGCAAGTTGTCACTCTGCAGGGTACAACCTACGGAAGACACGACGTGTGCCGTGGGAATGGTCTGGGGCAAGCGGTTGATGGTGTTGTTGGCGGCGCAACAAATACCGTTTTGGTCTTCATTGCCTACCTCTCCAGCAATGAGAGGCACGTCTTCGGCATTAAGGTTGAGTTCTGCGAGCAGGTTCTCATACACCTTTTTCACTTTCTGCAGCCACACGCTGCTGTAGGCATCGTTTTCCCCCTGATGCAGGAGGATGCCTTTGATGACACCGCTCTTCTGTGCTTCCCTGGCACATTCAAGCAGACGCCCCAGGGGATTGCCGCCGTAAGCGTTGACAGCATTGATCTGCCAACTCTCGTTCATTGTTCCCACATACGACTGCCAGCCGTCGGAATCGTACAAATCAATATTAATGCCGCCGATGGCTACCACCACAACACCCACGCGCTTGCCTTCGTCAAGGTTCGCCACCATGGTGCGGCCAAAATAATCGGCAGGGCAGAGACGGGTGTCACAACGTGCCAGCGGCGGGACGGCGCGATACCATTGTCCGAGCTTGCGGGTTCCGCAGTCGAGCGTTGACATCATCAGGAAGCGTTCGTCGGGAGAAAGGTCGCAATCTTCGATAACGCCCTGTCCTTCCATGTTGCTTTGGCCGATACAAAGATAAATGTAGAAATTGGGATTTGCTTCAGCCCTTGCATTCATGCTGAACAGAGATAGTGCAGTAGCTAATACTGCGAGATAGAAATTTTTAGTCATTAAATTCCTCAGCACTTTAGTTGAATATTATTTTAACTTGCTATGTCAGAATTATTACTTGTCTTAGTGCTGTAAAACCAAACAAGCAAAATCATCGATGGCAAGGCAAATATAAGCATAAATTCTCAGAAACTTACCCCATTCGTAGGAATTTTTCACGTTATACCCAAGTTTCGGGATAAGATTCTCTGGCAAAGAGACAGAAATTCCTCCAATTTTACTAAATTTAATGTGTGATTTGAGCGATTTTCAGTTTATCCTCTACTGAATTTCTCTTAAACCATTGAGAATATGAACTTTATCTGTTTATGTTCTATCTACAAAAACTCTACTTATTCTCTACTTATCCTCTACCTATCCTCTACCTGTTTTCACCATACTCATCAGATTCTCTCCCCATTGCAAACATACTCTTTGCGATTACTAAATGTATTCTTTAAAACTCGCAAATGTACTCTTTACAGCACTCAAACCTATACTTCACTCAAACTAAACAAGTTGATTCATCCAGCCAGATAAGTAGAGAAAAGGTAGAATATTAGTAGAGGATTAGTAGAGGATTAGTAGAATATAAGTAGAAGATAAATAGAGGATAATTCTTTTATAAGTACTTGCTTTTCAGCCATTTATGGGCGTTTAAGTAGAGGATAATCTTCATGATAGTGATTTTATTACAAAACATTATCTATGTAGGGACTAAATTTACTCATTTCTTATCCCGAACTGGGGTATAAATACATATTCATGCAATATAGTGAATGAAGCAAGAAAAATCAAGATATGTTTGGAATTATGTTGGAAATGTACTATATTTGCACAACCTGTTTTTAACAGGTCTATTCCATATTAAAACAAAGATGAAGAAAACTACCTGCCTGATATTAGCCGTGCTTGCCATCATGATGGTGGGCTGTAGCAAGAGTGACGATGGTGATACTGGTTCTAATGTGCCAGATAATCAGTATGGGACCATTACATACAAACAGAGTGGTGGAGATGCTACCAAAGAAAACCCTGCCGTGGCAACCAAAGGAAAACCCGTCAATATCACACTCTCGCAAAAGAGTGTCTATGACGATACCGACGGTAAGACTTTCACTTGTGAGCCTAAGGCTATTATCAAGATGGCCGTCAATCAAGACACGGTGAAAGCGAAGACCCTCGCTGACCTACTGGCGATGAAAGTCAACAATACCAATAGTGTCACCACAAATAACAATCCCAGCGTGGTGCAACAGAAGCAAGACTTCAGCATTGGCGACCTAACCATCTCGTTCGACATGAGCCACGAAATATATACTCATCGTAACGCTAAAGGCAAGGATATTGAGATGCCTTACCTCAGATTATTGCCTGCCAAACTGGGTGAAGCCATCTCCGAGGAACAAGAAAAGGCGCAGAACGCCAAGGCACACGTTGCCGTGAAAAGCATAAAGTTGGCACCTGCGCGGCGCGGAACCACCATTAAAGAACAGACATTCAACGTGCAAGTGAGTTTCACCGTGGATGTGGAAACCGTGCATCAAGAGAAGGAAAGCAAGAACACCTACAACTTTGAGGCTGATTATGTGGGCATCGTGCAGACAACTCTCGAATATCCAGACCCTACCACCACCTACAATTACAGCATCATCCCGCAAAGCGGTACCACCAGCCAACATTCTCCATTCACCCTCAGTGATGATAACACGCAAATGCAAGTTGAGTTTAAGCAGACGGCTCAATATGCTTATTTTGACGTGAAAAGTCTGGAAACCAAGGTGCTGACATACGAACCCAACGCGTATGTGGAGGTAAATGCATCTAAGGTAGACACCATCTGGGTGAGCGATGTTTCTGAACTTGAGAAGATACAAGAGGGTTCTCCTACGATAACAAACAACGGCGCTAATCCAGTAGAAAACATCGGACAGCAGACGTTTGAAATTGCTGAAGGACCGAAAGTATCTATCAAGTGGGGATATCAGTCTTACAAGCCAGTCTCCATTGAAGGAACAGAAGTCGAACTACCGTATCTCTCTTTGAGCAAACCTACAGCCGATGTAAAAGTTGTTGAAGTTGCCAATGGTGTATTGAAAGGTAAAAAAGGAAAGCTCTATGCAGTAACGTTAACTATTGACCAAGATTTGACAACGATGAACGTTGATGAACCGAAAGGTGATCATCTGCAGTATGTGGTGAAATATCTTGCCGGTGTTGCCGTTGAAGAGCCGAAACTTGTGGATATTAAGTATCGCACTGATTATCTGACGTATGAGCCGCATGATAACATTCCTTGGACTTATCAATACCTTGCATATCGTGACAGCAGCTTTTCTGATGGCTCCGTGCGTACCTCTGTAACCCGTAGTGCCAAAACCACTATGGATTGGAGTTTAGATAACACTTCTTATCATGGAAGCTTCAAACAAGCTGTAGAAGATGTGCGCGGGGTGACTGTTTACTACCATCAGACGAGAGCGGATTTGTTGGACGAGGCATATCGCAATGTAGTTATATCGCGCAAAATTGCTGTACCGGATGTGTCATTGGTGACGTTGAAAACATATGAGCCGAGAATAACCAGCCCTGACCAATGGGATTGTTATATCGGCTATGACCCGAGCAATCCGCAAGCCGGATGGTATTTCAAAGGCTTTGACTACTGTAACCCTGCAAGAATATACTATAAGGGGGAGCTTTTAGCAATGTTTAACATTACCTCTCGTTGGTATAATCACATTCTCTATGTGGAAGATGGTATAAATGGTGGGCAGTTAATAGACTTTTTGGAGTATCAGCCGAAATTTGATTTCACCATCAATGTGGTAGATACTACCATGCCAACCGGTGAGCCGGCAAAAGTGTTTACACACAAGTGTATAACAACTATGCTCGGCAAGCAGTTCCATTACGAGATAGTGGATACGGTATATCAATATAAAACACCACCTTTCTAAAATGGTTGACTACCTTCCTAATATTGTTGATAGTATTCTATTCCTAAATTCCCCAGTTTAGGATAAGAAAATCAGATAAAAAGACTCTTATGTCCTCTGATGGTAAGTAGAACACCAAACAACTCATTTTGTTTTAGAATTCCTTATCCCGAACTGGGGTATGAATCCAAAAAGTTCAGATAAATTGCTCCATCTATAATAATTTGATTATCTTTGCATGGGGAATTAATGACGGAAACACTATTATTATGATTCACAATATTCTTATGCAGGTGCAGAGCGACTCGGTGCCTAATTTACATAAAGCGGTGATTGACGTGGCGGAGAATATCCAGCAGGGAAACGTCCAGTGGAATAAGGTGATGGATCAGCTGATGACATGGGCTCTCGATGCAGGTCGCCACATTCTGATAGCCTTGGTCGTCTATATCGTCGGCCATTATCTGATAAAGCTGCTGAACTACCTGTTGGCGAAGCTCTTGGAGAAACGGAAGGTGGAGGTGTCGCTCCAGACATTCCTGAAGAGTTTCGTGAGCATTCTGCTCCAGGTCCTGCTGATTGTCACGGTTGTTGGGGCGTTAGGTGTGAACACGACGAGCTTTGCTGCTTTGCTTGCCTCGTTTGGCATGGCTGTTGGTATGGCATTAAGCGGGAACCTTCAGAATTTTGCAGGAGGCATCGTCATCCTGTTCCTGAAACCTTATAAGGTGGGGGACTGGATAGAGGCGCAAGGGTCGGCGGGCACCGTCAGTTCCATTCAGATCTTCCATACGATTCTACAGACTAACGACGGAAAGCTGGTGCATCTGCCCAATGGGGCAATGAGCAGCGGGGCTATCGTCAACTATTCACAGAGTCCCATGCGACTTGTCGAGTGGGTGATGTCAGTCGAATACGGCGAAGATGTTGAAAAGGTCCGCCAGACAACACTGGACGTGTTGAAGTCTGATGCCCGCATACTGTCAGACCCTGCTCCTGTGGTATGGTTGAAGGAACTGGCTGCCAGTTCTGTTGACGTGGTTATCCGTTGCTGGGTGCTGAATGGCGACTACTGGGATGTGAAGTTTCAGATGACAGAGAAGATTTACAATGCCTATAACCAGCAAGGCATAGGCTTCCCGTTCCCGCAAGTTACTGTACATCAAGCAGAAAAATAAATCTATTAAAATACAATCCTATGAGTAAGACGGTAAATGAGAGATTGAGTGCCCTGCGTGAGGTGATGCAACGCGAACATCTCGCTGCGTTTATATTTCCGAGTACGGATCCTCACAATGGAGAATATGTGCCCGACCATTGGAAAGGTCGTGAATGGATAAGCGGCTTCAACGGTTCGGCAGGAACGGCTGTCGTCACGATGGACAGTGCAGCACTATGGACTGATTCCCGTTATTTCCTTGCTGCCGAAGACCAGTTGAAGGGTACTGAGTTTCAGTTGATGAAATTAAAGATTCCCGGAACGCCCACCATTCCTCAGTGGCTTGGCGAGCAGTTGCGAGGTGCCTCTTCTACAGAAGTAGGTGTTGACGGAATGGTCAATTCCTTTGCGTCGGTAGAAGCACTTATCGGTGAGCTTCGGAATCAAGGAGGTCTGACCGTCCGTACCAACTTCGACCCTCTGGCTCAGATCTGGACCGACCGTCCGCCCATCCCCACAGACAAAGTGGCCATCCATCCGTTGAAATATGCCGGAGAGGATGTCCCTTCAAAGTTACAGCGAATCCGAAAAGCACTCAGAGAACAGCATGCCGATGGGATGCTGGTGTCTGCACTCGATGACATCGCATGGGTGCTGAATCTTCGGGGAACTGATGTCCACTGCACGCCGCTTTTCGTGAGTTACCTGCTGATTTCCACGACTTCAACCACCCTATATATAAATAAGGAGAAGCTGACACCGGAGGTCACCGCCTACCTGAAGAGCAACGGTATCGCCGTGGATGACTATGCCAATGTGGCAAAAGGACTGAAAGACTACTTTGAATACAACATCCTGCTTGATCCCCAGGAGACCAGCTATACATTGTTTAAGACGGTGAAATGTCAGGAGGTCATTCGGATGAAGTCGCCCATCCCTGCCATGAAGGCCATTAAGAATGAGACAGAGATTGTGGGTTTTAGGAATGCGATGCTGAAAGACGGCATCGCACTCGTAAAATTCCTGAAATGGCTACAGCCTGCCGTTGATGCTGGCGGGCAGACTGAAATGTCACTTGATGAGAAACTGACTGCTCTGCGTGCAGAGCAAGACGGGTTCCGTGGTCTGTCGTTCGACACAATTGCCGGTTATGAACATCATGGTGCCATCATTCATTATGAGGCAACGCCAGAGACCGACATTCCTGTGGAGCCGAAGGGAGTGATACTGATTGACAGCGGTGCGCAGTATGATGACGGCACAACAGATGTCACCCGGACCATTGCGCTGGGACCTGTCACCGAGGAACAGCGTCATATCTATACGCTGGTGCTCAAAGGGCACATTCAACTTGAACTTTGCAAGTTTCCGATAGGAGCAGCCGGTACACAGATGGATATACTTGCACGTATGGCGATGTGGCGTGAGGGTCTGAACTATCTTCATGGCACAGGTCATGGGGTAGGGCAGTATCTGAGCGTCCATGAAGGTCCCCATCAGTTCCGTATGGAATGGATGCCCGCACCCTTCCTCCCCGGCATGACGGTCACGGATGAGCCAGGCATCTATCTGCCTGGTAAGTTCGGCGTGCGTATAGAGAATACACTCTTAATAGTCCCCTATATCAAGACAGAGTTCGGCGAGTTCCTGCAATTCGAGTCACTCACGCTTTGTCCGATAGACACCAGCCTCATAGATCTTGACATGATGCTTCCAGAGGAAATAGACTGGCTCAACAACTATCATGACTTGGTATATGAAAAGCTGTCTCCCTATCTGACAGAAGATGAGAAAGAATGGCTGCGGGAAGCGACAAAAGCCATCTGATAATCTGCCAGATGACCATTTTTAGCGGATGCACAATTATTTTGCAACAAAAATCTGACAAATATTTGGAAGTTTCGCAAATAAACTGTAATTTTGCACCCGCTAATCATGGCCTCTGTCATGGTCGTGAGAATAATAAAGTCTAACAATTAAAACCATAAAGCAAAAAAATGATTATTGTACCCGTAAAAGATGGCGAGAACATCGAAAGAGCATTGAAAAAGTTCAAGAGAAAATTCGAAAAGACAGGTGTTGTTAAGGAATTGCGTAAGCGTCAGCAGTACAACAAGCCGTCTGTATTGAAGAGACTCAAGATGGAGCACGCCATTTACGTACAGAAACTGCGCGATAGCGAGGAATAAAAAATCCCCGTAAAATTTGGTGGTTTGAATTAAATTCGTTATATTCGTTGCCGAAAACGTGATGGTACGTGTGAGGCGGTAATGATGATAGAAGAATTTTTGAACTACCTACAATATGAGCAGAATCGCTCTGAGCTGACAGTAAAAGGCTATGGAGATGATCTTAAAGCCTTTGAGTCATATTTCAAAAATTTGGATGGTCATGATCTCTCGTGGGAGTCGGTAGACTCTGATGTCATCCGTGGGTGGATGGAGAACATGATGGATAAAGGAAACACTGCCACTTCGATCAACAGGAGATTGAGTGCTTTGCGTTCCCTTTATCGTTTTGCCCTTTCCCGAAAGCTCGTGAGCAAGAATCCAACCCGTACAGTGGTGGGTCCGAAGAAAGGTAAACCCCTTCCGCAATATCTTCGTGAGTCGGAGATGGACCGTCTGTTAGACGACTCGATGTGGAAAGATGATTATAATGATGTTCGCGCGCGTACTATTATTATTATGTTCTACGAGACGGGCATGCGTCTTTCTGAGTTAGTAGGACTGGACGATGAGGCGGTGGACTTCTTAAACCACCAGCTGAAAGTGACGGGTAAGCGAAATAAGCAGCGGGTTATTCCTTTCGGAAAGGAACTGGAAGAGGCATTAAAAAAATACATTGCCCTGCGCAATGAACAGATTGCCCAGCGGTGCGAAGCACTTTTCGTTACCAAAAAGGGGGAGCGGATAAAGGGCAGCCAGGTGCGGCAGGAAGTGAGAAAACGGCTCTCGCTGGTGTCAACACTGAAGAAACGCTCGCCACACGTGCTAAGACATACCTTCGCAACCGCCATGCTGAACCATGAGGCAGGGCTTGAAAGTGTGAAGAAGCTGCTCGGGCATCAGAGCCTGTCGACGACGGAGATTTATACTCATACGACATTTGAGCAGCTGAAACGGGTATATGCGAATGCCCATCCGAGGAAAGAATGATTGCCGACCATCGTGCCGGCAGTGAAATAACCTAAATATTAACCTTTAAATATAGGAGGTCTTTATGGAAATTAAGATTCAATCGATTCATTTTGATGCCACCGAGAAATTACAGGCGTTTATCGAAAAGAAAGTCGCCAAGTTGGAAAAATCATTTGAGGATATTCAGAACGTGGAAGTGCAACTGAAAGTTGTAAAGCCCGCTACTGCCATGAATAAGGAAACGAGTCTGACCGTCGCAGTACCGGGAGGAAAGCTTTTTGTAGAAAAGACTTGTGACTCTTTTGAAGAGAGTGTCGATCAGTGCGTAGATGCGATGAAGGTACAACTCACGAAATTCAAGGAAAAATTACGCAACAAGTAAAAAAATACAGAAAAAGTTTTGGCGATTAAAAAATAATCCGTATCTTTGCAGCCGTTTTACAACATGTCCTACTTGTGGGACCTAACGGCTGCAAGGATTTGCCTCTTTAGCTCAGTTGGCCAGAGCACGTGATTTGTAATCTCGGGGTCGTTGGTTCGAATCCGACAAGAGGCTCTCCAAGGAGACGAGGAGCGTAGGACAAAGAAAAATGGGTGGTTTCCAGAGTGGCCAAATGGGGCAGACTGTAAATCTGTTGTCTTTCGACTTCGGTGGTTCGAATCCATCACCACCCACTTCAGTAGAAGTTTTGCGGAAATAGCTCAGTCGATAGAGCACTAGCCTTCCAAGCTGGGGGTCGCGGGTTTGAGTCCCGTTTTCCGCTCTAATGCTGTAATAGCTCAGTGGTAGAGCACTTCCTTGGTAAGGAAGAGGTCCTGAGTTCAACTCTCAGTTACAGCTCTACTTCTGTTCTATTTTTATGTAGACGGTAGAAAAACAGATTATTCAACATTAAATAAATAAAGAAAAGCTATGGCTAAAGAGCAATTTGTGCGCACCAAACCGCACGTAAACATTGGTACAATTGGTCACGTTGACCATGGTAAGACTACTCTGACTGCTGCTATCACCACCGTATTGGCAAAGCAGGGTCTTTCTGAGGTTAAGTCTTTCGACCAGATTGACAACGCTCCCGAAGAGAAGGAGCGCGGTATCACTATTAACACCGCTCACGTTGAGTATGAGACTGCTAAGCGTCACTATGCTCACGTAGACTGCCCGGGACACGCCGACTATGTGAAGAACATGGTAACTGGTGCTGCTCAGATGGATGGTGCTATCCTCGTAGTTGCTGCTACTGACGGTCCTATGCCTCAGACACGTGAGCAC
>CACWNV010000026.1 GCA_902762325.1 uncultured Prevotellaceae bacterium
AATCCCCATAGCATAACCTTTGTCACATCTTTATTGCGTTTCTTTGAATAGCATGCTGCTGCAACTACAACAAATGTGACAAGAAGGTAATAGGGAATATAATACTGATAATAGGTCTTGTCGATACGGAAGAGGGGAAGACCTGTCCAGTAAATGTTGATGATGTTTGTCTCATAAAAGACAAAACGATAATAGAATAGCGGGATAGCTATGATTGACAGGATAGCTATAATGGAATCAATGATACGCTGGCTTGTTGTCTTTCCTTCTATCTTCCATGAAATGATTCCCATTCCCAAGGCTGCCAATAGCGAGTAGAAACCGATAATCGGATACAGAAACAGGACACTAAGGAAGATCGTAACAGGCTGGAGATAATACTTCGTAGGCATAGAACGATATAGCCATATCATTGCGACAGCTGCAGTAAATCCTATCGTCGAGGCAAAGAAATGACCACGCATCTTCAGATAGAACAACCAGTATCCTAATGTGAAGTCAGTTAATGCCAGCAGGGCAATTGGTATTAATAATACGACAGCCCATTTATCGGGGATGTTAAATGTCTTCTTAACGATGAAAGCAAGAAGTGCCCACCAGGCACATAAAAGCAGTGTGCCCATCCATGGATGGTAGAAAAACTGCGTGAAATAACTGCCAAGCCAAGTAAGGAATCCTCCTGACACGACCATGCATTGTTTGAAGAACAACGACGTGTATAGAAACAGATTCAGTTCTTGTGCACGGAAAATAAATCCCGATTCAAAGGTGAGAATGTATCCTCCAAGCACCACTAAGGCGACAACACATAAGATGAGCGGCCACAGTTTCAAGCGTGATGCCTGCAGTACATTTGGTTTCTTTGCCTTAGAAAAAGAATTCTTTTCTTTCTTTTTGTCTTTTTTCATTGTTTCGTTATTGCTTTATAGTTTCCATTCGTATGTGTCGTAGCATAATCCTCGCATGCCGAATCCTTCTTTCTGGAATATCAGCTGTTGATTTAAGTCTTCGCTATTGTCAGCAGTGGATTTGCCGAAGTCAAAATGCTTATGGGTATCTTTGAATTCAATATTTATAAGATAATCAAACAACAAGTCGATAGCTCCATTCTTTTTCCCGTAGCTACATGCGGAGATGTACTGAGTATGTATGACTGTCGGTGTGATATACAATACTGTACCGCCAATAACTCTCTCGTCCTTTTTGATGACATAGAGCTGGATGTTCTCAGGAAAACGGGACATAAGCAATTGCAGTTCGGCTATGGTGTGAACAGGCTTCCTGTTGTATTTAGCGTTCAGATTATCATTTAAGATGTTCCAGAATGTAGCTATGTCATTGCTCCTGCTGATGGTTAGTCCATCGTTAACGGCTTTACGAAGTCCCGACTTTCTGGATTCTGTAAATGGGATTGGATGTCCAGAATTTGACGATGATGATATGTCGCGAGAAATAAGCTGCGCCTTGCATACAACAAACAGTGCATACAAGTCTTCTTCTGATGGTAGCTTATGGTATATCCAAGGTGTTGACTTGTACACAACACGCTGGATACCTAAGTTGCTTAAAAAGGTATTTAGTTCTTTGAAAAGCGTGATAATTGCGGAACAAGTGCAATGCTCGCTCATGATCAGACCTCCATAAGTCAGTCCTTGATGAGAATATAAGACATCGTCCTTGATGTTGGCAGGCAGAAGAGCATATATTTTTCCTTTCCGGTAGAACACCAAAGAGAAATCCTGAAACCGGTCTGCATGATAATCCATGTATCCACGGTCGAAGAGGAATGTTCCGTTCTTCGACTGTGATACAAACCGGTTCCAGGTCTCTGCCATTGATGGGTTGTATCGCTGAATGTCAAACTCTTTATCAGAACCGTTCATAGGGATCAGTTCCTAAGACTGTTTTTGCCAGCCGCTTACATTTGTTTCGTAACTCTGTAGTATCAGAGTTAAGATCTCCATAGCATAAGACTACACCCATGCGACGTCCTTTATGCGCTTCGGGTTTCCCGAAAATACGTACACGAGTGCACTCTTCCTTTAATGCATCAAAGAGGTTGTAATCGAGAGGCTCATTGCTATCTTCGGGCGACAGGATGACGGCAGAGGCTCCCGCATGTTCAAGTCTGATGTCAGCTATCGGCAGACCTAAGACAGCACGCAGATGGAGTTCAAACTCACTGAGATTCGTGGTGTGTCCGAGAGTAACCATTCCTGTGTCATGTGGACGAGGAGAAAGTTCAGAGAAAATAACTTCACCTTGTTTGGTCAGGAAGAACTCCACGCCCCAAATGCCATAGCCGGTCAGTGCCTTTGTCACTTTATCAGCCATGGCTTGTGCCTGTTTAAGTGCATCCTTACTAATGGTATAGGGTTGCCAGCTCTCACGGTAGTCACCACTCTTCTGCACATGACCGATAGGAGGGCAGAAGAGAGTTTGTCCGTTTTTCTGAGTGACGGTGAGCAGAGTGAACTCAGAGTCAAAGTCGATGAATTCCTCAATGATGACTTCCTTTACGTCTCCGCGACTGCCTTCCATCGCTTCTTTAAAAGCCATTTCCAGCTCATCGTCGTTGTGAACATAACTCTGTCCGTGACCACTTGATGACATCAATGGCTTTACCACGCAAGGAAATCCTATTTCTTCGGCAGCACTCTTGAACTCATCAAAAGTCTTGGCATAAAAGTATTTTGCGGTACGAAGTCCCAATTCCCTGTTGGCAAGGTCTCTGATGGCACGGCGGTTCATGGTAAAATTCACGGCACGTGCACTTGGGACGACTTGAATACCTTCTTCTTCAAACTGAAAGAGACGCTCGGTGCGGATGGCTTCTATTTCTGGTACGATGATGTCCGGCTGATGTTTGCGTACGACAGCTTCCAACGCATCACCGTCAAGCATCGAGAACACTTCACACTCGTCTGCTACCTGCATGGCAGGAGCACCCGAATATCGGTCACAAGCCACCACGTAGACGCCTTTGCGCTTGGCAGCAATCACAAATTCCTTGCCCAGTTCGCCTGAGCCTAACAATAATATTTTCTTCATAGTTGTATCTTTTTCCCTAAACCATATTTCATTGCTTGAGTGGTTGTCAGTTCCAGTCGTCCCAGGAAATTTGTTCGCATAGCATTCTTCAAAGCCTCAAAGTTCCTATAAATGCCCTCCTCTATATCAAGCACCACCTTACCGTTCTTTGTAAACCAGCGCATCTCTTCATCCTTTGAACCTAACTGTCCGTTACTCTTTACGGTGACGTAGTAGAAGCCGTCGAAATCGGTCAGCAGATAGTGCTTCACCTGAAACGGCCAAAGCAGACGGCGCACGTCAACCTGCCCGTGCCACACCGTAATGTGCTGATAAGGAAAGAGATAAGCCAACAGGAGTCCGCCAAAGAAAAACACCCCGAATAAGGAGAAGAGAATCAAGCCAAGCTTGACTTCCTTTCCACTCACGTACTGGCCATAAGGCATGAGTGCCATCAGCACCACGGAAAACAATCCGAAGACTAAACTTCCGTACAGATGGAGCCTGTTGAACTCGGAAACGACTTCTGCCGGGTCGCGCATTTGAAATGGCTCTTTTTCCTTTACCGGTATGGCATGACAAAGCTGCTCGAAGTTCTGATAAAGAGAAGATGAAATGCTGATGACCCGCCTGCCATCCTTTATAAGTCGCAACACCTCTCCGTTGCGGGTGGACGATGTCTCCGAATAGTCGAACTCGGCAAAGCGATAGTATCGTCGCCAAAAGGGTAGTAGCACACTCTGCGTCTCAATGCCATCAGAGACAATGGTGATGCGGCGCAGCCAGCAAAGATAGCCCACTATTCCCACAAGACTGAAGCCAGCCGTTACAAGGACCGTAGCGATGAGGGCCGAGGTCTTGAGCGAAGAAATGCCTGCCAGGGTGAGAATCCCTAGTGGAATGCCGATGAGAGTGCTACTGAGGTAGCGGCGGTTGAAGCAGGAGGTAATCATCATTAAAGTGGGAAGGCAGCGGTAAGCTACAGCCTTTGAGAATCTTAACGGTTCTTATACATGTTGTCGTAATAATTCTGATAGTCCCCACTTGTCACGTTGTCGAGCCAGTCTTGGTTGTCAAGATACCAGCGGACAGTCTTTTCAATTCCTTCTTCGAATTGCAGAGACGGTTCCCAACCAAGTTCGCGCTGTAGCTTTGACGAGTCAATGGCATAGCGCATGTCGTGGCCGGCGCGGTCAGTTACGAAGGTGATGAGGCTCAGATCTTCACCTTCCTCGCGTCCAAGCAGACGGTCCACGGTCTTGATTAACACCTTGATGAGGTCGATGTTCTTCCACTCGTTGAAACCTCCGATGTTGTATGTGTCGGCGGTCTTGCCCTGGTGGAATATCAGGTCTATGGCACGTGCGTGGTCTTCAACAAATAGCCAGTCACGCACGTTCTCACCTTTTCCATAGACAGGCAGCGGCTTGCGGTGACGGATGTTGTTGATGAACAACGGGATGAGCTTCTCAGGGAACTGGAATGGTCCGTAGTTGTTCGAGCAGTTGGTCACGACGACGGGCATACCGTATGTGTCGTGGTAGGCACGAACGAAATGGTCGCTTGAAGCCTTAGCGGCAGAGTACGGGGAATGCGGATTGTATTTTGTCGTTTCAAGGAAAAACTTGTCCCCATAAGCCAAATGATGTTCTGCAGAAGAAGCTGTAGTGGAAAATGGAGGCTCAATTCCTTCGGGATGTGTCATCTCCAAAGCGCCATACACTTCGTCTGTAGAGATGTGATAAAAGCGCTTTCCCTCATACTTTTCGGGTAAGCTCTCCCAATAGAGCTTAGCGGCTTGCAGCAGGGATAGAGTACCCATTACATTGGTTTTAGCAAAAGTGAATGGGTCTTTAATGGAACGGTCAACATGGCTTTCTGCAGCCAGATGAATGATTCCGTCGACTTTCTTATCCTGCATAAGCTGATAGAAAGCCTCGAAATCGCAGATGTCCATTTTCACGAACTCATAGTTCGGCTTGTTCTCAATGTCCTTTAGGTTGGCGAGGTTGCCAGCATACGTTAGCTTGTCAAGGTTAATGATGTGATACTCCGGATACTTGTTGACGAATAAACGAACAACATGGCTTCCTATAAAGCCTGCTCCACCTGTGATAACGATTGTTTTCATATCTGTTACTATTATGATGTTTATTATAGTTTTCTATTATTGTTCTTATCCTTGTTTTCTTTGTCCTTTTCATATTTCTTCTTAAAGAATTTGTAAAAAGGAACAAAGAGAATGCCATAGATCAAAGCTATCACCACACGACTTCTAATGCTCTCGCCGCTATGGACGATGCTGCCAAGAATGACACTTACAATGAAATATGCAAAAGTGAAAAGAAGTATGAGGCGAATGTCTTTGTTCATAATCTTTATTTTAAAGTTATAACTTCACAATCTGTGAATTTATTGCCTTCTATCGTCAATCTGACTAAAGTTCTTTCTTTCTGCCACCCCTGCATACCGGCAGCTCCTGGATTGATATGAAGTAAATTCAATGTCTTGTCATATTTCACTTTCAGAATGTGTGAATGACCACTGATGAATAGTTGGGGAGGATTGGCATAAATCCGTCCTCGGATAGAAGGATCATAATTACCGGGATACCCACCAATATGCTTCATCAACACATCGACTTCCTCGCATTTCCATCGTAGTATCTCAGGAAACATACGTCTCAAATCACCTCCGTCGCAATTACCGCATACTGCACGCAGAGGACGGAAGGCTGCCAAACGGTCAGCCAGTTCTGTAGAACAGATGTCGCCGGCATGCCAAATCTCATCACAGGGTTCAAAGTAGTGAAGGTATTTATCGTCCCAGTATGAGTGAGTATCACTGATTATTCCGACTTTTTTCATACATTGTACCGTTTCTTGATGAATGCTTCGATAAGTTCAGTTGTACTTTTAATTCCTAACACAGAAGTGTTGATACATAAGTCATACGATGCAGCATTTCCCCATTTTTTCCCAGTGTAATAAGAGTAATATGATGCTCGTGACGATTCTTTCTCCTGAATGATCTTCATGGCCTCCTCAATAGAACACTGATGACGGTCTGCCACCATTTTTGCACGGTCTTCAATGGAAGCAGTAATGAAGATGTTTGTGGCATTCTTCTTGTCACGTAAGACATAATCAGCGCACCTTCCCACAAAGACACAATTACCTTTCTCAGCCGCCTTACGAATGGCATCACTTTGAAACTGGAACAGACTTTCTTGTGAGAATCGGTTGTTGTAGAAGTTGTTTTCCCCAACATGAGGAGCATGCATGTGGAAAAGCGATTTGAAAAAACCTTTCTGTTCATCGTTTTGCTCGAAAAACTTTTCTGAGAAACCACTTTCTCTTGCGGCAAGGTTTAGCAGTTCCTTGTCATAGAACTTACAGTTAAAAGTCTCTGCAAGATGCTTTGCGATGGTATGGCCACCCGAACCCAACTGGCGGCCAATATTGATGATGATGGTTTTATCGCTCATTTCTTTTTAATTTTTTCAGATACCAGAATAATATTGGGATAGTCATAGCGAATGAACAGAAATCGCTTGCCGGCATAGAATACCACACACCGTCTAATCCCCAAAACTTTGGAAGTATATAAGCTAATGGCAATAGCATGAACAACTGGCGTGTCAGCGACAGGAAAATAGAAATACGCACTTTACCAATGCACTGGAAGAAGTTGGTGATGACGGCTTGAGAAGCAACCACAAAGAATACCAGCATGTCAAGTCTGATGCCTTTAGCCGATAAATCAAGCAGTTCGGCATCTGTCGTGAAGATACGTGCAATCTGCCGAGGAAACAGCATAGATAATGCCCAACCACACAATAGAATTGCCGTGGCGTATGCAATGGCAAGCCATAGGCATCTTAACATCCTGTCATATTTCTCAGCTCCGTAATTATATCCTACTATCGGCTGCATGCCTTGAGTAATACCAATGACAAACATAAAGAATACCATTACCACAGAGTTGGCAATTGAATATGCGCCGACTGCCATGTCTCCTCCATAATGGACAAATTGGTTGTTCATGAAGATCACGATGATACATGACGTCGTGTTCATCAAGAAAGGTGAAATGCCGATGGAAATGATATTACGAACAAGATTGGCTTTCAGTTTGTAGATGCCTTTTTTTAAATGGAGAACTTCTTTCTTGTTCGAGAAAATCCACAACTGCCAGCACAGAGCCATAGACTGCGCACTTATCGTGGCCATTGCTGCTCCCCTGATACCCCATCTGAACCACCATACGAACACAATAATAAGCACAATGTTCATGCCGACCGTGAAGAGAACTGAGTACATGGCATGACGTGGCTTTCCTGCTGCCCGTAGAACAGCATTCATTCCAAAATACATGTGGGTAATCATGTTGCCTAACAGAATAACGGTCATGAACTGATGTGCGTAAGGCAAAGTAGCATCGGAAGCTCCAAAGAAGCGTAAAATCGGGTCGAGGAAAACCAGACAAACCACCATGAACAGAAGACCTATAATAAGGTTCAGTGTGACGGTATTACCCAATAAGTTCTCTGCAGTTTTGTAATCACGTTGTCCAAGTTTTACGCTGATACAGGTGGATGCACCTACTCCTACGGCAGCACCAAAAGCACCACTTAGATTCATGAATGGAAAAGTGATACCCAAGCCAGCAATCGCTTCGGGACCTACAATCTGTCCGATAAAGGCACGGTCGATGATGTTGTAAAGCGATGAGGCTGTCATAGCAATAATTGCAGGAATGGCATATTGCATCAGCAAACCGCCTACAGGCTTAGTGCCCAATTCCATTGTTGCTTGCTTATTATCCATGATGCAAAGTTACATATTATTAATGTAATAAACGAACATTTTCAGAAAAATAATGATACCCCAGTTCGGGATAAGAATTTCATGCAAAGATACAGAAATTCCTCCAATCATACGATATTTAATATGGATTTGAATGGTTTTATGCTCTTTACGATTTATAAACGTACTCTTTACGACTCACAAACGTGCTCTTTACAACTCGCAAACGTGCTCTTTACAGCTCGTAAACATATACTTTACTTAAACAAAACGATTTGATTCATCCAACCAGATAAGTAGAATCTATGTAATGACTATATTTACTCATCAAAAAAACAGGTTTGTTATCGTTCATTTAGAGATTTATCATTATATTTGCAAACAAAAACACCTGAGTCAATGAAAAAAACAGTATTGTCAGCAATTGTCACTTTCGTGTGTGTGGCCGTTTCTTTACCGTTAATGGCACAGCTTTCATGGACAGCCGATAATGGTAATGGTACTTTTACCAACCCTTTGTTCTATGACGAGTTTTCCGACCCTGACATTCTTCGGGTTGGTGATGATTTCTATCTTGCCGGTACGACGATGCACTCAGTACCAGGACTTGTCATCCTGCATTCGCGTGATCTGGTAAACTGGGAGAATGTGAGCTACTGTTTCGACCGCTTTGATTTTGATGATCCTGCTTTCAGTTTAACGGATCATCATGAAATTTACGGACAAGGTGTCTGGGCACCATGTATCCGTCATGCAAACGGAAAATTCTATTTGTACACAAATGTCAATGGCAAAGGGCTCCAGTGTTATATCAGCGAAAAGATAGAAGGACCTTGGAAGCATGTCAATATGCAAGGGAGAATTTATGACCTCAGTGTCCTTTTCGATGATGACGGAAAGATTTATGCTATTCATGGATATGGAGAAGTGAAATGTACGGAGTTGAAACCCGATATGAGTGGCCCCATAGAAGAGACGGAGCGCACGATTATTCCAGAAGGAAATGGAGTGGGGGAAGGGCACCACATGTATAAGATAGATGACATGTATTATCTGATTTCTACAGATTATCGTCCCAATGGCCGTACGCTCTGCTCACGTTCAAAGAGCATCTGGGGACCTTATGAGACCCGTGTCATTACTGCCGATGAGACGTTTGGCTACCATGCTGCTTCTCTTACTCAATGGAAGGGGCGTATTGTGGATGATGGAACTAAGTTCGGTATTCCTCCTGTGGATAAGGATGCAACTGCATGTACAAATATTCATCAGGGAGGAATAGTACAAGCACAGGATGGTTCATGGTGGGCTCTTCTGATGATGGATTTTCATAGTCTTGGCCGTACAACCACTTTGGCACCGATAACGTGGAAGGACGGATGGCCAATGTTAGGACTTCCTGGTAATCTCGGACGTGCACCTCGTACTTGGATGAAGCCTAATGTGGCTGAGCAGGTTGTCCCCCATGCACCTTATCAGCGTAATGAAGATTTCAACGGGAAGAAGTTGGGACGTGTCTGGCAGTGGAACCACAACCCGAATGATAAGATGTGGAGCCTTAAGAACGGTAAGTTACGTCTGAACACGATGCCTGCTGAACAGTTGATGTGGGCACGTAACACGTTGACTCAAAGGGCTATTGGTCCCACTTCTATTACAACGGTGGAACTTGAAGTAAAGAATCTTAAGGATGGCGATGTTGCCGGATTAGGCAATATTAATGTACCATGCTCATGGATAGGTGTGGTAAAAGATGGGAAGGAACTGACACTTCGTTGTTTTCAACAGGTAGATAACGACACCCTTGATGCACAGGTGAGTCTTCCAAAGGGTAAAATATGGTTGAGACTTGTGGGACAATTCGACCAGGATCGTGCCCATTACGAGTATTCAACAGACGGCACCACCTTCCAACAGATGGGACGCGAAATGACACTTTCGTATCAGTTGGTTACTTTCCAAGGTGCAAGGGTATCGCTTTTTGCCTTTAATAAGAATGGTCGCAACGGTGGTTATGCTGAGTTTGACAACTTTGTCGTTGAAGAACCGGCAGCAGACCGTTCAAAGAATATACCATACGAATTGACATTCCGTATTGTCAATCTTGCTACAGGCTTGCCAATGCATGCCACAACTCATGGAGTGGTGCATGACATTGACGCCCGCAATTCGTCTCCTCAAACTCGATTCCATTTAATAGATTGTGGAGGAGGAAAGGTGAAACTTCAGTGTGAAGACGGCAGATATGTAATGGTTTCAGGTGATGGCTTACCGGGTGATGTACGTATGACCAATGATGTGAACAAAGCAGAGGTGTTCTTGTGGCAGGATTATCTGAACCGCGAGTTCATGCTTATGTCATTTGACCGTCATGTATATGTGGGTAAGAGTCCTACTACAGGAAGTCCTTACTCTATGGATTTCAAAGGTGCAGACCCAGCACGGCGAAATGGCGCAGTCTTTCGTTGGGAGCCTGTCAATTAGATTAAATCGTCAAGTGTATCTATTGTACCGGTTGAGCAATTATGTCCTTGACGACTTCTCCACCGATAATCAAACCCGCAGCGGCAGGAACAAATGCGTTGGAGGCAGGGATGTCTCTCCGTGTCGTACTCTTTGGTATCTCTTCGGTTTGTTCTGCACACTCCTGCTGGCTGTTAGTTGGCAGTTGCTCAACGGGGCGAAGGGGAGTCTCTTCGCTATAGACAACCTTTAGATTAATAATACCCTCTTTGCGGAGTGTCTTTCTTAGGATTCTGGCAAGAGGGTCTTTTTGTGTATCAGAGAGATCAGAAACCCTAAAAGCTGTCGGGTCTATTTTATTGGCAGCTCCCATGCATGAGATAATGGGGACATTCTGTTGCTTGCACCGACGTATAAGTTCAAGTTTTGCTTTAACGGTATCAATGCAATCGATCAGATAATCATATTGTGACAGGTCTACTGAATCAGCGTTTTCCGGTAGATAGAAAAGTCGGTGACAAGTGACAATGCAGTCTGGATTGATGTCATGAATGCGTTCTGCGGCAACATCGACTTTGTAACGCCCGAGAGTAGAGTGTAAGGCGATAATCTGTCGGTTGATGTTTGTGATGCTGACACAGTCATTGTCGAAAAGATCTATCTTCCCGACACCACTTCTTGCTAATACTTCAACAGCGTATCCGCCTACGCCACCTACCCCGAAAACAGCAACGTGTGCTCTTTTCAGTTTTTCAATGGCGTCTCTTCCGAACAGCATCTGAGTACGTGAGAATTCGTATTGCATATCTATTGGGTGATTATTATTCATGGTGATAGGGCTCACCTCTTATTATAGTACAGGCACGGTAAATCTGCTCACAAAAAATGAGGCGTACCATCTGATGACTAAAAGTCATCTTGGAGAGAGAGAGTTTTTCATTAGCCCGTTCATATACAGCATTTGAGAACCCGTAAGGTCCGCCAATAATGAAAACAAGTCGGCGAGTCGTATTCTGTTTGCGTTGTAACCAGTCGGCAAATTCTATGCTTCTGAGCTCTTTCCCATGTTCATCGAGAAGAACAACAGTATCTGACGATTGCAATTTCTGAAGAATCAAATCACCTTCACGTTCTTTTTGTTGCTCTTCAGTCAATGCTTTTGTGTTTTTCAACTCTGGTATAACAGTGATATTAAAAGGCATGTAATGATTAGTCCTTTCTACATAGTCATTAATCCCTGCAATGAAATGCTTGTTCACTGTCTTGCCAACAAGTAAGAGCTCTGTTTTCATTTTTCCTCGTAACTATCAACCATGTTATACTCGTCTTTCCTTTTAGGATTCATAGGAAACCATCCTTTTTCCACTCGTCTTTTCTGTGAGAACAATTCACCAATAGACCATAGTAAAGAGGCTCCTAAAACGCCGAGAATTGAAGACAATAATACATTTGCTATACATAAAGCAGAGCAAATGCTCAAAATGCCTAATAAGAGAAACACCCACCAGAATCTTGTTCCTGTATGGTATTCTGTCTTTATGACCAATGGATGGAATACTCCAATAATCACGAAAGTACAAACAGCTATAAGAATACCTGTAAAATGTAAATCCATTCTTTATTTTTTTGCAAAGGTATGAAAAATCTGAGATATTCTTCTATTAAAACAAAAATATGAACAACACAGTCTTGTATTTGGCAAAAAACTTTCAAAAAAACAAATAAATCTCTTTGAATTATCACTTTTTTATCCTACCTTTGCAAAAAGAGTATAATAACTAAAAACTTAATCTGTAAACATATGGGAAATAATGCAGCTCTTATCGCTCAGTGCGAAGAACGGGCAAAGCAGTGGTTGTCTCCTGCTTTTGATGAAGAGACACGTAATGCTGTACAAGCAATGTTGGATAATGAGGACAAGACAGACCTCATTGATGCTTTCTATCGCGATCTGGAGTTTGGTACAGGTGGTTTGCGTGGCATCATGGGTGCTGGTACTAACCGTATGAACAAGTACATTGTCGGAATGGCTACCCAGGGATTTGCTAATTACATCCTGAAGGCTTTCCCAGGCCGTAATGACCTGAGTGTGGTTGTTGGTCACGATTGTCGTAACAATGGCCGTATGTTTGCCGAGACGGTGGCCGATATTTTCTCCGCTAACGGAATTAAGGTGTATCTCTTTGAGAGTCTTCGCCCTACGCCAGAGATTTCTTTCGCCATTCGTCAGTTAGGTTGTCAGGCTGGAGTGAACGTTACCGCTAGTCATAACCCCAGAGAGTACAATGGCTATAAGGCTTACTGGGATGATGGCGCACAGGTGCTTGCCCCTCACGATGTAGGTATTATCGAAGAGGTGAACAAGGTGACAATTCATGATGTGAAGTTTGAAGGTAACAAAGAACTCATTGACATCATCGGTGGTGAGATGGATTGGGATTACCTGCAGGCCGTGAAAGAGGCGATGGTTGATCAGGACGTAATCTTACGCCAGAAAGACCTTAACATCGTTTATTCTCCTATGCACGGAACAGGTCGTGTGATTATCCCTGAGGCTTTACGTTCTTGGGGCTTCCAGAATATCCATGTTGTTCCTGAGCAGATGGTGATTGATGGTAATTTCCCGACGGTTGTTTCTCCGAATCCAGAGAATGCCGAAGCCATGACATTGGGTATGAAGTTGGGTACGCGCCTAAATGCCGACCTTGTGATAGCTTCCGATCCCGATGCCGATCGTCTTGCCATCGTCTGCCGTAATGCGAAAGGTGAATGGGAAATACTTAATGGCAATCAGACATGTATGATGTTCTGCTGGTATATTATTGCCAATAAGAAAAAGCTCGGTCAGTTGAAAGGCAACGAGTTCCTTGTAAAGACAATCGTGACAACTGAGGTTATTGCTCGTATTGCTGAAAAGAACGGTGTCGAACTGCGTGACTGCTATACTGGCTTCAAGTGGATTGCAAATGAGATTCGTATTTCTGAAGGAAAGCAGAAGTACATCGGTGGTGGTGAAGAGAGCTTTGGCTTCCTGCCATTCGACAAAGTACGTGATAAGGATTCACCAGCCTCTATTTGTCTGATTTGCGAGATTGCTGCATGGGCAAGAGACAATGGCAAGACACTCTATGACTTGTTGATGGATATTTATGCAGAATATGGCTTCTCAAGAGAGTTCACGGTGAATGTCGTTCGTCCGGGTAAGACTGGTGCTGATGAGATTAAGCAGATGATGGAAAACTTCCGCGCTAATCCTCCAAAAGATCTTGCTGGTTCAGAAATCTGCTTGTGGAAAGATTTTAAGTCTTTGGAAGCTCGTAAGTCAGACGGTTCGATTGAGAAGATTAACATGCCTGATACAAGTAATGTACTGCAATGGTTCTGTGTCGATGGTACAAAGGTAAGTGTACGTCCTTCAGGAACTGAGCCGAAGATTAAGTTCTACATTGAGGTGAAGGATCCAAGCTTCAAGTGTGCTGGTTGCTATGATCGTTGCATGGCTGCTGCTGCCGAGAAGATCGAAGCTATCAAGCAAGGACTTGGATTGAATTAATTAGTGAGAATAATCGATAAGTATAAGGACGGCACTTTAATGGTGTCGTCCTTTATTTGTAATAGCTTGTGCAACAGTGTATGCTGTTGTCCATGCGGCCTGGAAATTGAAGCCTCCAGTTATACCATCGATATCAAGGATTTCTCCAGCAAAGAATAAATTGGGTATGCAGCGACTCTCAAGTGTTGTGGGGTTAATGCTGCTAAGTGAAATCCCCCCACATGTGACGAATTCTTCTTTGTAGGTGCTTCGACCATTGATGTGATAATTGTCATTACACAACGTATTGACAATCCTGTTTATGTCTTTTTGACTCAAATCTGTCCACCTGAGTCTGCACTTTTTGTCAATAGCTTTTTCAATGAGATAGTTCCACAACCGTTGAGAAATGTTTTCAAGATGTGTATTTGTAATTATCTTGTGGCTATTATCGGACGCAAGTCGGACGATGTCATTCATTGTTTCAGCATCATTTTTATTGGCCCAGTTGATGCTTAACGGACTTTGATAGGCTTGCTCGTTGAGAAACCTTGCTGCATAGCTTGACAATTTGAGTATAGCAGGACCACTCACTCCCCAATGAGTGATGAGGAGTGTTCCTTGTGCGCGGAATTTCGAGGAAGGAATGATTGCCGTAACATTCTCTATTACAGTTCCCATGAGTTCACATAACTGGCGATCATCAATGTTGAAGGAGAAGAGAGAAGGGACAGGTGAAACTATTTTGTGCCCAGTGTTTGCATAAATGCTGAGTCCTTCAATTCGTGGAGAACCACCAGTTGTAACAGCAATATAATCGTATCCGTGCAGTTCCTCAAAGCTATTAATTTTTGTTTCCAGTTGTATTTTCACTCCTAATCTGTTTGCCGAATGAGTAAAACAATTGATAATTGTTTCTGAATCTTGTGAGGATGGAAACACGCAACCGTCTTCTTGGACAGTAAGGGATACGCCATGATTCTCAAACCAGCGGTATGCGTCTTGATGATCAAAGGCATTGAATAATCGTTTCAACAACCTGTACCCACGAGGATAGACATGACTAAGGTCTGTAATATCTTTGAATGTATTGGTGCAATTACAGCGGCCGCCACCAGAAATCCTGACTTTGGAAAGAACCTTCCGACTCTTTTCGAAGATGGTAACTTCCATTTCAGGAAACATTTCTTTAAGATTGATGGCGAGGAAAAAGCCAGCGGCACCTCCGCCAATGATAGCTGTCTTCATTGATTTAATACTTCTTTTTATTCTTTGCAAAAATACTACTTAATTTGTTAATCTACGAAATACTGTTTTAAAAAACTCTGCTCGACTTGGAAATGTCATAATGTTTTTTTGTTATGTGAGGATTTTTCATTATCTTTGCACGCATTATTCGATCGAATACACATTAATGTTAATTTTTTAATATGGCTAAGAGATTTGCCGAACATAACGGTTTGGATCTGACCGATGTCAATAACAAGATCTTGAGTGAATGGAAGCGATGGGATGTCTTCCACCGGAGTATTTCAGAACGTGAGAAATGTCCACAATTTGTGTTTTTTGAAGGACCTCCATCTGCAAACGGACATCCTGGTATTCACCATGTACTTGCTCGTGCTATTAAAGATACCTTCAATCGTTACAAGACGATGAAGGGATATCAGGTTCATCGTAAAGCAGGATGGGATACCCACGGGCTTCCTGTAGAGTTAGGAGTAGAGAAAGAACTCGGCATCACTAAGGCCGATATTGATAATACGGAGTCGAAGAACTATATATCCACGGAAGACTACAATCGCAAATGCCGTGAGAATGTCATGAAGTTTACTGCTGAATGGCGCGACTTGACAGAACGTATGGGCTATTTTGTAGACCTCGATCATCCTTATATCACTTATGATACCAAGTACATCGAAACGCTTTGGTGGTTACTTCGCCAGCTTTATGACAAGGGCTTGCTCTATAAAGGCTATACGATTCAGCCTTATTCGCCTGCTGCAGGTACCGGCCTTTCTAGTCATGAGCTGAACCAACCGGGTTGTTATCGTGATGTAAAGGATACAACATGTACAGCTCTTTTTGAAGCAGTTGATCCGAAAGAAGAATGGACAAAATGGGGTAAGCCTTGTTTTGCTGCATGGACAACGACTCCTTGGACGCTCCCTTCCAACACAGCTCTTTGTGTCGGTCCTAAGATTGATTATGTAGCGGTGGAGACTTATAACTCATACAATGCAGAGAAGATTACTCTTATCATGGCAGAAGTTCTTGTCAATACATATCTGAATCCAGAAGGACAGATAACTGATGATGGCGAGATGCCTGAATATAAGAAAGGTGAGAAGTTTGTACCCTATCGTATTATCGGACATTACAAAGGTACAGAACTGGAAGGCTTGCATTACAAGCAGCTTATGCCTTGGGTTAAGCCGAGTGCAAAGTTAGACAAGAACGCTGCTGACTATGTGAAGGCCTTTGCTGAGAGCCACCCTGAAAACATCTTCGAAGGGGAGACCGGCAAGGATCAGTTCGTGGAAATGGAAAGTCAGGCTTTCCGTGTCATTCTCGGTGACTATGTAACAACTGAAGATGGTACGGGAATTGTGCATATAGCTCCGACATTTGGTGCTGATGATGCCAAGGTGGCTAAAGATGCTTCTATTCCAAGCCTCTTCCTTATTAATAAAAAAGGTGAAACCCGTCCAATGGTTGACCTCGAAGGAAAGTACTATCCAGTGGACGAACTTGATAAGAATTTTGTCAAGAACTGTGTCGATGTCGAAAAGTACGGTCATCATGCAGGTGATTATGTCAAGAATGCATACGCTCCTGAGTTTAATGTGAATGGCAAATACGATGAAAAGGCAGCTGCTAAAGCTGAAGATTTGAACATCGTTATCTGCATGGAGATGAAACAAGAGGGGACAGCATTCAGAATTGAAAAGCATGTGCACAACTATCCGCATTGCTGGCGTACGGACAAACCAGTGCTTTATTATCCTCTTGACAGCTGGTTTATTCGCAGTACAGCCAAGAAGGAGAGAATGTTTGAATTGAACAAGACGATTAACTGGCAGCCTGAATCAACAGGTACAGGACGTTTTGGTAACTGGTTAGAGAATCTGAATGACTGGAACCTGTCTCGTTCTCGTTTCTGGGGAACACCACTTCCTATCTGGCGTGATGAAGATGGAAAAGAGATTTGTATAGGAAGCATCGAAGAGTTATATGCTGAGATAGATAAGGCCGTCGCTGCAAAGGTGATGGATAGTAACCCGTTCAGAGACAAAGGGTTTGTACCTGGGGATTATTCTCAGGAGAACTATGATAAGATTGATTTGCATCGTCCTTATGTAGATAATATAGTACTTGTGTCGGAGAGCGGGAAACCGATGAAGAGAGAGACCGACCTTATTGATGTCTGGTTCGATAGCGGCTCAATGCCTTACGCTCAGGTACATTATCCATTTGAGAATCGAGATGCTATTGATAAACGACTGGCTTTCCCTGCAGATTTCATCAATGAGGGAGTTGACCAGACACGTGGATGGTTCTTTACACTCCATGCCATTGCTACGATGGTGTTTGATAGTGTTGCTTTCAAGAATGTCATTTCGACGGGTCTTGTGCTTGATTCCAAGGGAAATAAAATGTCAAAGCATGTAGGCAATGTTGTCAATCCGTTTGAAATGATAGAGAAGTATGGCGCTGATGCTGTCAGATTCTATATGATGACCAATTCTGAACCATGGGATAATCTGAAGTTTGATCCTGAAGGTGTAGATGAAGTACGTCGCAAGTTATTTGGAACATTGTATAACACGTACTCATTCTTTGCTCTATATGCTAATGTTGACGGCTTTGATCCATCTGCTGTTGCGCCCATAGATTATTCCTCTCGTCCTGAAATTGACCGTTGGATTCTTTCTCGTGCCAATTCATTGATTAAAGGTGTTGATAAGGAACTGGATGACTTTGATCCTACTCGTGCAGGACGTCTTATCGATGCTTTTGTAAACGACGATTTGAGTAACTGGTATGTACGTCTGAATCGTAAACGATTCTGGGGAAAGGATATGAGTGATGACAAACGCTCTGCTTACGAGACCTTATATACCTGTCTGATGACAGTTGCTAAACTGTTGGCTCCCTTTGCCCCGTTCTATGCTGACAGGCTCTATTGTGATTTAGGTGGAGAGAAAGAAAGTGTTCATTTGGATCTGTTCCCGGTGGCTGATGAATCTCTGATAGACCAGGATCTTGAAGCCCGTATGGAGATGGCTCAGACAATCACGTCAATGACTCTTGCTCTGCGTCGTAAGGTGAACATTAAAGTCCGTCAGCCCCTGCAGCAGATTATGATACCGGCAGTCAGCGAAGAACAGAAGCAGCATATTGAAGCTGTTAAGGAACTGATAAAGACAGAGGTGAATGTGAAGGACCTGATTTTTGTTGAAGGACAGGGCGTTCTTGTAAAAAAGGTGAAATGTAACTTCCGTACAATGGGTAAGAAGTTTGGTAAACTCATGAAGGGAATTGCTGCTGCCGTTGCCGAACTAACACAAGAGCAGATTGCCGAGCTTGATACGGTAGAAAAACTTCCGTTGACTGTTGCCGGAGAGAACGTCATCATAGAGAAAGAAGATGTCGAGATTATCAGTGAGGATATTCCTGGATGGCTTGTTGCCAATGAGGGCAATCTTACCGTTGCTCTTGAGGTAGAACTGACCGATGAGCTTCGACGTGAGGGTATGGCCCGTGAATTGATCAACCGAATCCAGAACATTAGAAAGGAGACAGGGCTTGAGATTACTGATCACATTAATGTGGTTATCGCTCCTAATGATCAGACCGATGCGGCTATTCAGTCGTTCGGAGAGTATATCAAGACCCAGGTGCTTGCTAATGCAATTACTATTGCTGACAATGATGGTATTAGTACAGAGTTTGATGATTTTAATATAAATATATTAGTAACCAAAGAATAGACTTATGGCAGAGAAAACACGTTATAGCGATGAGGAACTTGAAGAGTTCCGCGAGATAATCAATGAGAAAATCAGGTTGGCTCGTAGGGATTATGATGCTATGATGAAACAGTTGATGAATGCAGATGGCAACGATGTTGATGATACATCCCCTACATATAAAGCCCTTGAAGAAGGTAGTATGACACAAACTAAGGAAGAGCTTGTGCAGATGGCCTATCGTCAGCAAAAGTTCATTCAAGGTTTAGAAGCCGCCCTTGTACGTATAGAGAATAAGACTTACGGTATCGACCGCATTACGGGTGAACTGATACCAAAGGAACGACTCCGCGTGGTACCTCATGCAACGCTTAGTGTGGCTTCGAAGAATGCACGTAAGAAATGATGGATAGACGGCGACTTCTTTCGGATGGACAATTGGCATGGCTTATCATCATCGTTGCCCTGTTGATAGACCAGATAATCAAGATAGAGGTCAAGACGTCGATGTATCTTGGTGAGTCAATCCATATTACCGACTGGTTTTATATCAGTTTCATCGAGAACAACGGAATGGCTTTTGGCATGACCTTTTTCAATAAGCTCGTGCTAAGCCTTTTCCGCATTGTAGCCATTAGCGCCATTGCTATATATATATATAAGGTGATTAAGCGCCCCCACCGCGTGGGGTATGTCGTATGCCTGTCACTGATAATAGCCGGAGCAGCTGGCAATATGTTTGATTCCATGTTCTATGGATTGATATTCTGTGCATCTTCTCCTTTCTATTTGTCAGAGTTTGTGACCTTCGGAACGGGGTATGCACCCTTTTTGCAAGGTAAGGTAGTTGACATGTTTTATTTTCCTCTAATAAAGGGGACGTGGCCTTCTTGGATGCCTTTTTGGGGCGGTGACGATTTTGTGTTCTTCTCTCCTGTATTTAATTTTGCCGATGCCTGTGTCAGCGTAGGAGTGATAATCCTACTGTTATTCTATCGCAGGGAAATGGAGGCATTAGGTGAAACGATACATGGAAAGAAAGCTGATGATTCTGGCGACGAGAAAACAGAGGAGTAACTCAAAGGATTCTGTTGATGAAGAGGATATTTGCGTTCATTCAAATTAGTTCCATCTTCGGCGTTTTGCTGTTGATGGGATGTGCACCCAGTGTCCCCGGGAAATACATTCAGCCCGGTGAGATGGAGGATATTCTCTATGACTATCATATCGCTGAAGCTATGGCTAACGATTATGAATCCAGGCGTGACACCCTGCTGATGCGTGTCTATAAGGCAGCGGTATTAAAGAAGCATGGGTACTCTGAAGCAGAGTTCGATTCTTCGATGGTTTATTATATGCGCCATGCCGACCGGTTGCACCATATCTATGAGTCTTTGGCGAAGAGATTAGAAAACAAGTCGGTGGCATTGGGCGGTGCTGCTAATGATTTCAGCAAATACTCCTCATCATCGTTATCGGGTGACACAGCAAATGTATGGACGGGAGATGCTACCTTTGTACTCATGCCCGTATCTGCTTTTAATACGTATTCTTTTAATGTGAAAGTCGACTCTTCGTATCATGCCGGTGACAAACTGCTGCTTAATTTCGATACCCAGTTTATCTATCAGGATGGTATGCGAAATGGCGTTGCTCTCTTTGCCGTTAAATTGAAGAACGACAGTGTCATCTCCAGGAATGTGCACATGTCTGGCTCTTCTCATTATTCAGTTGAGATAGCAGATGTTGATCGTGTTGGCATCAAAGAAGTGAAAGGCTATTTCATCCTGAACAGATCTTATAATGCTTCTGCAGAGTCGCAGACAACCTTGAAATTAATGATAGTCAACCATATTTCTCTGGTATGTATTCATACAAAAGAACCTGAAAAAGTCCCGGAAAAGGATACGGTTGCTGTCCAAAAGGCTGATACGGTACTACCACCCAATCGGCAGATTCCCGTAAGACCTATTGTTGAACCATTGAAACAAAAATAATTATTATGTTGAGTGTAAATGAACTTGAAGACCGTTTGATTGATCTTGCTTTTGCCGAGGATATTGGCGATGGTGATCATACCACGTTGTGTTGTATTCCAGAGGATGCCATGGGTAAGTCGCATCTGCTGATAAAGGAGGATGGTATTCTTGCCGGAGTGGAAGTTGCAAAGCGGGTGTTCAGCCGTTTTGACCCGGATTTGAAAGTTGAAGTGCTCATTGAAGACGGTACTCCTGTGAAGGTGGGAGACATTGCCATGATTGTGTCTGGCAAAGTGCGCTCTCTTCTTCAGACAGAACGTCTGATGTTGAACATCATGCAACGTATGAGTGGCATTGCTACTGTTACAAATAAATATGTTGAGCGTTTGAAAGGTACTCATACACGTGTGCTGGACACTCGTAAGACAACACCGGGACTTCGCATGCTTGAGAAACAGGCTGTGAAAATCGGTGGGGGCGTTAATCATCGCATTGGACTTTTTGACATGATTTTACTGAAGGACAATCATGTGGATTTTTCCGGCGGGATTAAAAATGCCATCGACCGTTGTCATGCTTATCTGAAAGAGAAAGGACTTGACCTGAAAATTGAGATTGAAGTGCGTAACTTCGATGAACTTCAACAGGTGCTTGATCATGGAGGGGTAGACCGTATCATGTTAGACAATTTCTCTGTTGAGAATACAAGGAAAGCTGTTGAACTGATTGACGGAAAGTACGAAACAGAGTCCTCAGGTGGCATCACCATTGATACACTTCGCAACTATGCGGAAGCGGGTGTGGATTTCATTTCTGTGGGCGCTCTTACTCATAGCGTGAAAGGACTCGATATGTCCTTCAAGGCTTGCTAAGTCATCGTAATGGGTTTATTACAGTATCTGATACTTGCTGCATCCATTACCTTTGGCTCGCCAGTTCATTATGCAATATCCTTAGCGGGAAACTTTGGAGAACCGCGTCCTAATCATTTTCATGGAGGACTGGACATAAAGACCGACCGAGAAGAGGGGAAACCAATCTTCTCGATTGGTGATGGTTATGTGTCGCATGTCACCATTGGAGTGGGGGGGTATGGCAATGCTGTGTACGTTCATCATCCTGAAGGTTTTACAAGTGTCTATTGTCATTTGCAGCGGTTTTCTCCCCAGATTACCGCAATGGTGCGCAAATGGCAGTATCAGCATCATCTGGCAGAGGGTGAGATACGATTCCGCCCCACCGACTTCCCAGTAGTGAAAGGACAACTGATAGCGGTGAGTGGGAACACAGGTTCTTCCATGGGACCCCATCTGCATCTGGAAATCCATGAGACAAACACTTGGAACATGGTTGACCCGATGGAATTCTTTGACGACAAGATAACTGATACTATGGCTCCTGTTGCTCATGCGTTTATGGCTTATCCGCAAAAGGGAACAGGTGTCTTCAATCAGCTTTCTGACAATCAGGACTTTCCGTTTACCCATCAGCATCTCGACCAGCAGTTCACGGCATGGGGTAAAGTTGGATTTGGCTTGTGGGCTGATGATTACATGGATAACTCGGAAAACATATACGGTATAAGGAGTACTGCCTTGTACGTTGACGGTCACCTCGTTTTCCGTAGCGACGTGAGCAATGTCTCTATGGCGGACAATCTGGTTGTTAACGGATGGGGTGACTATGAGTATTTCATGGACCACTATGTGTGGTATATGAGGTCGTTTCTTAAACCGGGGATAATGCTGCCTGTAGTGAAAACGGATGCAAGTCGTGGAATCGTCAATTTTGATGAAGAGCGGGATTACCATTTGATGTATGTCCTGACTGATTACAAAGGGAACGAGAGCCGCTACTCATTTACAGTCAGAGGTGAACGGACTGCTATTCCACCAGCAGCTCCATCTCGTCCTATGCACACCCTTTTGCATAACAGGGTGAATAATTACCAGCTTCCTGGCATGCAGCTTGTCATAGGCCATCATCGTCTGATTGATGACTTGGAGATTGCCCCGAAAGTGTTCCATTTATCGAAAGGATTGTCGGACGCTTATCTTTTGGCTGACCGTCATTGTCCTTTGCTTGACAATTCACGTATTTGTCTGCGACTGAAACATCCGGTTCCTGACTCTTCAAAGCTCTATATTGTGGGAAAAGGCAAAACTGACCGATATATAGGTGGGCAGTTTAAGGACGGTTGGGTTACTGGCTATACACATGATTTAGGCTTGCTTTATGAACTTGCCTACGATGATTTACCCCCATATATTGAATATGTGGGGCAACGGACAGTCAATGACTCATTGTTCGTCTGGTTCTGGCTGAGTGACAAAGGGAGTGGGATTCATCATCACGAGGCCTATATTGACAATCAGTTTGTCTTGTTTGAAAAACTTGATAAGTCGGATGTCGTTGTCTGTAAAATGCCAGAGACACCTGTACGTAGGAAAGAACAATGGAGAGAGTTGCGACTGATAGCTGTTGATAACCGAAATAATAAAAATGAACTGAAGACACAAATCTATTATTAGCGTATGAAAAAATGTATCTTTTTGGCCAGCCTTCTCTTTGGCGTTTTTCTTGAGTCGCTGGCTTGTACGAATTTTATCGTTGGAAAGAAGGCATCTGCCGACGGTTCTGTGATTTGCACTTATAATGCCGATGACTATGGTATGTTCATTGGCTTGTGCCATTATCCTGCTGCTACTCACCAGAAAGGGGAGATGCGATTAATATATGATTGGGACACCCGTTCCTATCATGGATCTATCCCAGAGGCTCCCGTCACTTATAATGTCATCGGTAACATCAACGAGTATCAGGTGACAATAGGAGAAACAACTTATGGCGGGCGTGAAGAAATGGTTGATACGACAGGTATAATTGATTATGGCTCACTGATCTATATCGCTTTGCAGCGTTCAAAGACCGCACGTGAGGCTATTCAGGTGATGACTTCATTGACTGAGAAGTATGGGTATTGTAGTGAGGGAGAGACTTTCACAATCTGTGATCCCGAAGAGGCGTGGATCATGGAGATGATGGGAAAGGGACCTGGCAGCAAAGGAGTCGTGTGGGTGGCAATGCGTATACCCGATGAGGCTATCTGTGCACACGCCAATCAAAGTCGCATAGGATGTTTCCTCAATGGAAAGAAGCTGAATCCTAAAGGTGTATATCCTGCTCTTCAGTCCTCAAAAAAGAATTCTAAGAATGCAACTGTTGACCTGTATTATTCTAAGGATGTGGTCGGCTATGCTCGTCGCATGGGATGGTTCTCAGGGAAAGATGCGGATTTCTCATGGAAGATGGCTTATGCTGCTCCTGACTTCGGTGGTCGTCGTTTTTGTGATGCCCGTGTGTGGAGCTTCTTTCGTCACTTTGACAACGGGTTCGACCGTTATTTGCCTTGGGCATTAGGGAAAGACCCTCAGGCAGAGGATATGCCTTTGTGGATTGTTCCCGACCGAAAGGTGAGTGTACAGGACATTGAGGAATGCATGCGTGATCATTATGAGGGGACAGCACTTGCATTGGATAGCACGTCAATAGGAGGTGGTATCTGGGATATGCCGTATCGTCCCACTCCGCTCAGCTTTGAAGTCGACGGACAGAAGTGCTTCAATGAGCGGCCGACAAGTACCCAGCAGACAGGCTTTTCGTATGTCAGTCAGATGCGGTCATGGCTCCCACGGCAGATTGGAGGTGTACTGTGGTTTGGCAATGACGATGGTAACATGGTTGCATATACTCCTGTCTATTGTGGCAATACGGTACAACCAGAGTGTTATAATACTCCAGGAGCCGATGCCGTGACATTCTCTGACAAGAATGCATATTGGGTATGTAACTGGGTGAGCAATATGGTTTATCCGCGTTATAGTCAGCTCTTCCCTTCATTGAAAGCCGTTAGGGATAGTCTTGAACAGAGTTATTTTGCACAGCAGAAAGCGGTAGAGGAGCAGGCGATGCGTCTTTATGCAAATAGTGAAGAGGCTGCCATTAAGTATCTGAATGAATATAGCAACCGCCAGGCACAGCAGATGCTTGCTCGATGGAAACAACTGGCTGTCTATTTGATTGTTAAGTTCAACGACATGGCTGTTAAACCCGAGGAGAATGGAGCTTTCAAGCGTACTGCTACGGGTATTGGTGCCCATGTGGCGCGTCCTGGGTTCCCAAAGCCTTTTGCCCGTGAATATATCCGTCAGACAGGGGATAAATACCTAAGTCCTGAATAAAGAGTTATACAGCATACTGATTATTAAAAGTTAGCGATATTCTATGACTTTATGGATGATGCCATAAATGAATAGAATATCGCTAACGCATATAAGGAGATTCTGCCTTTAGAAGACGGCTGACATGTGTTTCAGTTTCTCAACGTAGGCGTCAAGCACAGCCACAGCGGTGATGTTTACAACATCCCGTACACTGGAACCAAAATCGACAAAGTGGATAGCCTTGTTCAATCCCATCTGGATAGGACCGATGATTTCCACATCGGCATTGAGCGACTGCAGCATCTTATACGACGAGCGGGCAGAGGTAAGGTTGGGGAAGACAAGGGTGTTAACGTCAAGGCCATTTAACCTGCTGAAAGGATAAAGGTTATCACGCAGGTCCTTGTCAAGTGCAAAGCCAATCTGCATCTCACCGTCAACAATCATTTTCGGGAAATCATTGTGGAGCTTGTTTACCGCGTTTTTCACCTTCAGTGCACCGTCTGAGATGTTACTTCCAAAGTTTGAATGACTAATCAGAGCCATGACGGGCTTCTCGTTGAAGAATTCCACCGCTTTGGCACTCAGCTTCGCAATGTCCACCAGTGTATCTGTGTCGGGATTCTCATTCACCAGCGTGTCTGCCAGATAAAGTGTGCCACGTGGTGAGTTGATGATGTGCATGGTACCGAAGTGTTTGAATTCAGGGCGTATTCCAATGACCTCGTTGACAACCTTGATAGTGTTAGAATAGCGAGTATAAAGACCAGTGATGAAAGCATCAGCCTCACCCGTTTCCACCATCATCATTCCAAAATAGTTTCGTTCAAACATCTTGTCGTTGGCTTCCTGGAAGGTGTAGCCCTCACGCTGACGCTTCTCTGTCAGTATTTGTGCGAACCGTTCGCGGCGTTTCTGCTCTCTTGGATGCCTCATGTTTAGCACTTCAATGCCTTTGAGACTCAGATCCATCTCCTTTGCCATTCTTACGATGACTTCATCGTTACCCAGCAGGATAGGATGACAGATTCCTTCGGCACATGCCTGTACAGCAGCTTTGAGCATGGTGGGGTGTGTACCTTCTGCAAATACTACTCGCTGAGGATGAGCTGCGGCAGAAGCATAAAGTTTCTGAGTGAGCTTTGTCTCCTGGCCAAGCATCACGGAGAGTGAGTCTTTGTAAGAATCCCAGTCGGTAATCATCCGACGGGCAACACCACTGTCTATAGCTGCTTTTGCCACTGCTGCAGAGACCTCTGTGATGAGGCGTGGGTCGACAGGCTTTGGGATGAAATAGTCACGACCAAAAGTAAGATTGTTTACCTTATAGACATCGTTCACCACATCGGGGACTGGCTGTTTGGCAAGGTCGGCTATGGCGAGCACAGCAGCCATCTTCATCTCCTCGTTGATAGCCTTGGCATGAACGTCGAGTGCTCCTCTGAAGATATATGGGAACCCGATTACATTATTTATCTGGTTGGGATAGTCTGAGCGCCCCGTTGACATCAGAACGTCGGGACGACTGTCCATGGCATCTTCATACGATATTTCGGGCACAGGATTGGCCAATGCGAAGACGATAGGGTCGTGAGCCATCGAGCGCACCATATCTTTCGTCAGGATGTTTCCTTTCGAAAGACCTACGAATACATCGGCACCGCACATCGCCTCTTCCAACGTGTGAATGTCACGACGGTCGGTTGCAAAGAACTTCTTCTGTTCTGTCAGATTCTCACGGTCGCTGGTGATGACTCCTTTCGAGTCAAGCATCACAATGTTCTCTTTGCGGGCACCAAGGGCACAATATAACTTTGTGCATGAGATGGCGGCAGCACCGGCACCGTTCACAACGATTTTCACCTCGGAAATGTCCTTCCCCGCCACATCTAATGCGTTCTTCAGTCCTGCGGCAGAGATAATGGCTGTACCATGCTGGTCGTCGTGCATCACAGGAATGTCAAGAGACTTTTTCAGTCTTTCCTCGATATAAAAACACTCAGGAGCCTTGATGTCCTCAAGGTTAATGCCGCCAAAAGTGGGAGCGATACGTTCTACTGCTTCGCAGAACTTCTCCGGGTCTTTTTCGTCTACTTCAATGTCGAACACATCGATACCGCCGTAAATCTTGAAAAGCAAGCCCTTTCCTTCCATCACTGGTTTGCCGCTCATGGCACCAATGTCTCCCAATCCCAGCACGGCCGTGCCATTGCTGATGACAGCTACCAGATTCCCCTTGTCGGTGTATTTATAGACATCATCGGGATTCGACTGGATGTCAAGACAGGGATAGGCAACTCCCGGGGAGTAGGCCAGACTTAGGTCTGTTTGGGTTCTGTAGGGTTTAGTAGGTTTAACTTCGATTTTGCCAGGACGGCCACTGCGGTGATATTCTAAAGCCGCCTCTTTTGTTATTTTTACCATAATACTATATTTGGAGAGCTATTGTTATTTGTTCTTCTGTCGCAAAGATACAAAAAAAGGTTGATATTTCGTACACTTTTCAAAAGAATTAATGCAGAATGTTCGTAAATAAAAGGCAAGACGGAGGATTGATGAAGTTAGTTTTTTTGCTAATTGTGAATCGATCCCGGATAAGTTGGTATTAATTTTATATATGATTTGAGTGTTTTTCAGTCTATCTTCTACTGAATTTATCTTAAACCATTGAAAATAAGTGATTTATCTGTTTATACTCTATCTACAAAAACTCTACTAATTCTCTACTAATTCTCTACTAATTCTCTACTAATTCTCTACTAATTCTCTACCTATCCTCTACTAATCTTCGCCATACTCAATACATTCTTTACCCATTGCAAACATACTCTTTGCGATTACTTAATGTACTCTATACAACTCGCGAATGTACTCTTTACATCCCGCAAACCTATGCTTTATTCAAACAAACAAATTGATTCATCCAACCCGATAAGTAGAGAAAACATAGAATATTTGTAGAGGATAAGTAGAGGATAAGTAGAAGATAAGTAGAAGATAAGTAGAGGATAAATAGATAATGATTCTTTTACAAGTACTTGCTTTACAGTTGCTTATGAGAGTTTTAGTAGAGAATAATCTTCATCTTGGAGTTTTTTTTACCGCTAAAAGAAGCCATTGAAGATTTGCTAAAGAAGTTTTAAGGCATCTCATAATTATTTCCATTATCAGACATTTTTCTCCAAGGATTTCTTGATATAACTTAAAAGCGGCTTTGAAGCCGCTTTTTCTATTCCTTTCACAATATTATGCAAGTAAGCTTATTATTGGGTAATATTCCACAACAGCTGGATAGCATAACCGAAACAAACGAAGTTTCCGTTACTGAAATTACGTAGCGGGATTTCCTTAAAGTCAAGATTCGCAATGCGATTTATATAGTCAAATTGCCCGATGAAACAAAAAAAACTATTAAAAGGAGCGAGTTTCCCGATTTTATTACTAACTTTGCCGTGTCGTGACGGCTTTTCCTCTCTTTGGATTCGTTCGCGACGATAAGCGAAAAGGCTGAGATTGATAAACGCAGAACGTAGATAGATAAGAAATAAGGACAAGAACGCTATCGTTTCCTTGTTAAAGACGACTTGAGAGTGAAGGATAAGATTGCTTTATTCATTAGGATTTATATAGTATGGCTGTTGGTTTTTATGATTCAAAAACCAATGTTCATGTTATTCTATCACGACAAGTTTTCCGACAATAGTTTTTCCGAACGTCTTCAAGTATGTTTGCATAGCATTCCGCATGACTTGGCATTAGCCGGTTATCTGACAATTATTCCGGCTTTATTGCTGATAGTTAGTGTATGGTGTCTGAATAAGTGGCCGCAACGTCTGCTTAGAGGGTATTATCTGATAGCAGCATTACTTGTCGCTATGGCATTTGTGCTGAATCTCGTCTTATACGGTTATTGGGGGTTCCCTCTTGACAGCACCCCTCTGTTCTATTTCTTCTCTTCCCCTAAAGATGCTTTGGCAAGTGTGAGCTTCCTCTATGTACTGGTTGGAATCCTTGCTGTTGTGGTAATCGCCATAGTGGTGAGCTTCACGTGTCCGACAATCAAGAGAACGGTTGTTCGCCGAAAGTGGACGACCTCCTTTGTCTTGCTTTTGATGACAGCCTTTTTGTTCCTCCCTATTCGAGGAGGCTTTTCCGTTGCGGTATTGAATACGGGCAGGGTCTATTTTAGTGAGGATATGGAGCTAAACCATGCAGCAGTCAATCCTCTCTTTTCCTTTGTCGAGTCATTGAGGCATCAGTCAGACTTCGGTAACATGTACCGTTTTATGTCAGCAGAAGAGGCAGACTCCCTGACATCATCGATGATCAAGACAACATCTGACTCCACCGTTGTTGTTTTGAACAGCTCCCGTCCGGATATACTCTTGATAGTGTTGGAAAGCTTCTCCAGCAAGCTTATGGACAAGGTGGGAGGATTACCTAATGTTGCAGTCAATCTCGACACCTTGTCGACAGAAGGCATTCTCTTCGACCATATATATGCTAACAGTTTCCGGACCGACCGCGGACTTGTCTCCATCATCAGCGGCTTTCCTGCTCCTCCGGTGAACAGCTTGATGAAATATCCTGCCAAGTCACAGTCGCTACCTTCCATTTCCAAGTCATTAAAGGCCGTAGGCTACGAGACGGAATATTATTATGGAGGCGATGTGAATTTCACCAATATGCGTTCCTATCTGGCCTCTCAGGAGTTTGGAAAAGTGATGTCAGATGTGGATTTCCCGATTAGTGAACGGCTCAGTAAGTGGGGTGTACACGACCATCTGCTGTTCCAAAGAGCGATAGAAGCCATCCGTGCAGACAAGGACAATACTCCCACGTTCAGAGTTATCCAGACGACAAGTTCACATGAGCCCTACGAGGTGCCCTATCACAGATTAGAGAACGAACGTCTGAATGCCTTTGCATATACTGACAGTGTGGTCGGAGATTTCATCAGGCAATACAAACTCTTGCCCCAGTGGAAGAACACACTGGTTGTGCTTATTCCCGATCATCTTGGGGCTTATCCTGAAAACATTACGAATACAGAACTTGCCCGCTACCAGATACCTATGATATGGATAGGTGGAGCTGTCAGTAGCCCGAAGCGAGTGAATACGATAGGTTCACAACACGATTTTGCCGCAACCCTGTTAGGACAATTGGGCTTAGATCATTCAGCCTTCTTTTTCAGCAAAGACCTCCTGGATGTTTCTGCTCCTCATTTTGCCTTCTTTTCTGTGCCGGATCTCTTTGGCATCGTGGATGAAGATAACCAGTTGATATATGATAACCAGTTGGGCAGGACGGTTCTCGATGAAGGAAAGGTGAAAGGCAAAAACCTGAAGAGAGGACAGGCATATCTGCAGAGAATATATGATGTAATTAGCAACTTGTGAAATGACATTCCTGATATTGACAATACTACAGTCGGTGATTGACTTGGACACTCAGGTGTTTCTGACGGTCAATTCAATGCATAACACCTATTGGGACACCTTTATGTGGTTGTTCAGCGATAAATATGTGTGGATTCCTCTGTATGTGTCGCTGGCCTTTCTTATTTTCAAAAACTACGACCCGAAAGTGTTCTTATACTGCTTGCTGACAGTCTTAGTTATGATTGTCTTTACAGATGGTGTGTCTTCCCACATATTGCGTCCTTATATCGGGAGGCTGCGACCGAGCAATCTGGATAACCCAATCTCTGATGTTGTGCATATAGTTGACGGACATCGGGGAGGTAAGTTCAGCTTCCCCTCATCCCATTCTGCTAATTCCTGGGGACTCGTTTTCTTTATCATCTATTTCTTCAGGCAGCGGTTGCTGACCTTATTCATGGTGCTTTGGGCATTGGTTGTCTGTTATTCCCGTTTGTATTTGGGCGTGCATTATCCTGGTGATTTGTTCGTTGGAATGATTGTTGGTTTTGTGGGAGCGACATTGTGCTACTATGTATTCCGGCATTTCACAGGACATCAGCCGCAGGGAGATGTGCGACAGCTCTATATCCCGTTGTCCATCGGGATGATAACGATTGTTGTGATTGCCTTGGTTTCTATTGTGTTTAGGTTATGAATATTCACCCGATCGCATATTTTCATTCTCCTTTTTCATCCAAGTTCGGAATACCCAAGCAAAGCGGTTTGGTCGAAGAATTGGAAGGACGCATCGTCTTTGCGCCTGAATACCGCAGCGCTGACTACATCAGAGGGTTGCAGGGGTTTGATTATATCTGGCTGATATGGGAGTTCTCCGACAATCGTCATCCGTCTAAGAGTCCTGTTGTCCGTCCTCCCGTGTTGGGCGGAAACGAGCGTGTGGGTGTCTTTGCAACGCGTTCTCCCTTCCGTCCGAATGCCCTTGGATTGTCTTCTGTGAGGATTCAGCGAATAGAACTGGATAGTACGTCAGGACCAGTGATACATGTGCTCGGTGCTGATCTGATGGATGGTACTCCTATCTACGACATCAAACCGTATATTGTCTATGCCGACTGTCATCCCGAGGCACGTAGCGGGTTTGTGGACAACCGTTCCTGGCCTAAGTTAGAAGTGGTAATACCCGAGGAGATAGCTAAGAACTATCAACCGGAAAGGCTCTCAGTGTTACGTAAGATTCTTGAACTTGATCCGAGGCCTCACTATCAGAATGATCCCCACAGAATCTATGGTATGCCTTTTGATGGGACAGATGTCCGTTTCTTTGTGGAGAATGGAGTGCTGACGGTTATCCGGTAGAATTATCCTCTGTGCCGTTAAGGAGTATTTATGCATAATTGATACAATCCCGTAAGTATGCGATACATGATACAAGTGCATTTTAGAAATAAAACACTACCTTTGTCAACAAAAAAACGGATGAGAAAAACAATTATTCTTTCACTTATTCTTTCTTTGTCTCAGTGGTCGGTATATGCCCAGCGTGACACCATTGACATTAGCGGTAATAACACGTCATCGAATTATGTGACATACGATAAGACGATCTCCATTCCTTCAACCAAGACAGTTGACGTATTGATGTCGCGCTACACCTATTTCAACTCAACGGTTACCGGTGATGGCAAGCTCTTTTTGCACACGGGTGGAGAAAGATGTTACCTCGGAACGGCAAAGGGAGCCAGCTATCCTAACTGGAACAACTTCAAGGGTGATGTCCATATATATCCCTATAAAGAGAAGTCGCCCTCTGCCGGCTACTATGGTATCGTGATGGCTCATGGCGGTAAGACCTTTACGGTGGAAGATGTAGATGGAAGCTTGAAGTCGGGCAAGGTGAACACCATGATGCAGAACAATCGTGTGACCCTGCATGATGGTGCTACGTTGGTTTGTGAGAGTGGAACGCGTGGATTCCGTTTCGGAGAATTACAGACGGAAGCAGGTTCATCCATTCAGGGATACATGAAGAAAGGGTCTTACAACTCATATTTCCTTGTGGGTTGCCTGAATACAGATGCGACGATGGCTGGTACGATTGCTCCTCCCGACTATGCCGATACCCATCACGTGGGAATCGTGAAGGAGGGAAAGGGTACTTATCGTATCACCGGTAATCAGAACTATATAAGCGGTGCTTTGCGTGTGCTTGACGGCAGGGTGCTCATCATGAATGACCGTGCTGAGGCAGAGACAAAGAAGCTGCGTGGTGCTACAGGAGCGATGGCAAGCAATGCTGAGGCTGTTGTCTATGTCTTTGAAAAAGGAGAGTTAGGGGGTACGGGCAACGTGGCTGGCACCGTTGACAACTACGGGACAATAGAGCCGGGAGACGGACAGACTGGAGTGCTGACCTTGAAAAACTATGCCGTGAAGAAGGATGCTCATCTGTATGTGCGTCCGGCATCTGTACTCCGTTTCAAGATACAGTCAACGGCTCAATATGACCAGTTATCCGTGGATGGCGCGGTGAAATACTATTCCATCCGACAGGACTTCTCTGTTAGTCAGCTGATGCCCGTTATTCAAGTGGTGTTGGAAGAGAATGCAGATGTGAAGGTCGGTGATGAATTCCAGTTGTTGACAGCCAAGAACAAGTTATCGCAGGCAGGTGACTGGCAATTTGACTTAAAGTCACCTGACAAGTATACATGGGCATTGGAAGAGCGTGAGGAAGAGGAAATGTATAGTGTCATCCTGCGCCTTGTCTCCCTCGAAAAGGATCCTCAAGGTGGAGGAGACGACAATCCCGAAGGCCATCCCGAGGAGCATGGAACGATGGGTGCTTTCTATCAGGATGGTATTGACGACAAAACGGATGCGACACCTTTGCGTACCTATGCAGAGAAAAATCAGAAGTACATTGGTACGGCTATTTCTACGTGGAAGAATGACATCACCAATGCGAGCCTGCCCGAAACGAAAGAGGTTGCTGCACAATTCAATATGCTGGTGGCAGAGAACGAGATGAAGTTTGATGCCCTTGAGCCTTCTCGCAATCAGTTTAGCTATTGGGCGGCAGATAACCTGACTAGCTTTGCCCAACGTCATCAGATGCTGATGCGAGGACATTGTCTGGCATGGCATTCCCAGTTGCCTGAATGGGTGTCGTCAGACGGTAAGAAGAATGACAAGAACTGGAGCAGGGCAGAGGCGTTGCAGATACTGGAAAACCATATCACAAACGTGGTGAAGCATTTCAAGGGGAAGGTGTCAGAGTGGGATGTCGTCAACGAGTGTCTTGATGACGACCAGACAACAATCCGTTCCAATCCTGACGGGTATGACTTACGTACAAGTGTGTGGACACGTGCCATAGGTGAAGATTTCATCGATTCAGCATTTGTCTATGCTCATCGTGCCGATCCGGACGTACTGCTCTATCTCAACGACTATGGAGTGGAGTTGCAGGGTAAGGCAAAGTCGATGGCTTTTTATAATCTTGCCATGCGCCTGAAGAAGTCGGGTATTCCCATTGACGGGGTAGGGCTGCAATGTCATTTCTCCATCGGCGATGTTGATTCCGTGAAACTGGATAACACCATCAGGAAATTTGCCGAAGCTGGATTAAAGTGTATCATCACGGAACTGGATATGGGCATACCTTCAACATCATCTCAGAACTTGGAAGAACAGGCTCGTAACTATCGGGTGATAACGGATATAGTGTTAAACAATGATAACTGTCCAAACCTGATAATCTGGGGACTGAAGGACAATAACAGTTGGCGAGACACTTCCAACCCGCTGCTTTATACCGCCGGCTTATCCAAGAAACCCGCCTATTTTGCCGTCCGCTCAGCTCTGCGTCATCGTGTCCTGGTGAATGAACAGACAGACATCCCCGTTGTTCCCCAAGAAGTCACAGATGGCAATGGTGCAATTTATGATCTGAGCGGTCGCCGCTTACATCCTAATTCCCTAAAGCCTGGAATATATATTGTTAATGGAAAGAAAGTCGTAATAGGGAGATAGTAGGCCAGCAAAGCAGAACGTCATGGTGCTGGCGGAAATGTTAAAGTCCTTAAAACGAATCTGTTTTTGTTATTAAATTGCTAAATTTGCCTCCCGAAAAGAGTTTATGGTCTTTGATGTTTCTCTCCCCCAGAGGAAACGAAATATCGGATGATGTATAATCGTTGGCGACTTGTAGCCGTCTAAAACTAAAAATTTACTATATGACAAAGAATCTTTACACTTGTTTCGGTGTCCATCAATCATTTAAATTGCATGGTACACATTTTCTTGGTTTTGAATCATGTCGTAGAGCATTGGTCGTGCTTATTATGGCCTCCGTCTCTATTCTTACGTCCTTGGCTCAGACGCCTCTCAATGAAACTGATGTTTATAACCGTATCATGGAACGCCAGTCTATGGAAGGCTACACGGAAGGTACGCCATGGGACAACTCCCACATCTACTGGAATACGGTGGAGTACGACGGCTATCCTGCTGGTTGTTATGGCGCAGGGGGCTGCTTTGCCTTTATGATGGATATGATGGAGTATGCCTCCAACTATGAATACCCAATACGTGTCGTTTACGGCACTTATGACAATCTTCCGAAGTTGCATGTTGGAGATGGCGTCCGAGTCGATAACGACGCCCATTCCGTGTTGATCATAGAAGTACACCCTGATGGTCATACTGTAACAGTCGCCGAGGGCAACTTTAACAGTTCTGTGCATTGGGGAAGGACTATAGATTTGGCTGATCCCAGTAGTGGTTTTTGCTATATTTCGACATTCTGGCCAGAGCAGCAGCCTGCCGTGAACATAACTATCGGCGAATATGGCTACGCCACCTTCTACTATACCTTCTACTATCCCCAAAGCGCATACGCCATTCCAGATGGTGTGGAAGCCAAGGCCGTGGAGAACATCAGCGGGAATATCCTTACTCTCATACCTATCGAAGGCATCATTCCTGCGGGATATGCCGTAATCCTTGAAGGTGAACCAGGTGAATACACCTTCGAACCGACCTCTGAGGAAGGCATTGCAGGGGAGAACATGCTGCGTGGCACCGAAGAGACGACTTGGATAACACCTGAAGACCAGACATGCAAGTACTACATGCTGTCTGTCAAGAACGGCGAGGTAGGCTTCTATTATGGTGCAAACGATGGCGCAATCTTCAAGAATCAGGCTCACAGGGCTTATCTCCCAGTACCAGTGTCGCAGACGAATGGTGCTAAAGGCTTCTTCTTCAACGAAGCTACCGGCATCGACAACATGCTGGCCACCGATGAGAATGCCGGTCATGCTGTCTATAACCTCTCTGGTCAACTTGTCAACGACTCCTATAAGGGTGTTGTCATCATCAATGGCAAGAAGGTGCTG
>CACWNV010000027.1 GCA_902762325.1 uncultured Prevotellaceae bacterium
AAGTATTTGCCGCATACAGTCAAGATAATGACCTTAGAAAGCAATCAGCTTCTGGCGGTTTTATCACAAGTTTTCTGTGTTATATGTTGGAAAAGGGACATGCTGATGCTGCATTAGTTTCTAAACGAGAAGGTACTACAGGTCATTCTTTTCTTGCAACGACTAAAGAAGAAATCATTGAAGCAAAAACATCCATATATGCACCTGTTGACTATTCGGTAGGTATCAAGGAACTAATAGAAACCCAATGTAGGAAAATCATCGTTGTGGGACTTCCCTGTCATATCCAAGCAATTACAAATCTAAGGAAGCTCAATAAGAATATTGACTCTAAGGTTTTCATGACTATATCGATTGTTTGTGGTAAGACACCGACAACGAACGCTTATAGATATATCGCAAACAAAAACGGAATAGATTACAACTCTATTATCTCCGTAAAAAACAGAGGTGAAGGATGGCCTGGCTACATGACGATTAAACACGAAAAGGGGGAGTATAAAATTTCATATAGGTCAAACATGTCAATGGGAATGGTATTGTCCTCGCCTTTTATGTGTAATCCAGGTTGTCTTTCTTGTGTTGATGGAGTTGGGATAACGGCTGACATGTCTGTTTGTGATGCATGGAATGAAAAGTACACCAAACAAGAATCAGACGGTTGGAATTTCGTGTTAGCCAAAACAGAATTAGCTCTTCAATATCTAACTAATCCCGAAATTGCGCAATATATTCATCTTGAAGATGAAACCATTGAACATTTCTACTCTGCAAATAAAAGAGTGATTGAAAAATCAAAGGTAGGAAATAAGCTGAGACAAAAAGGAAACAAGATTACCCCTGACACATATAAATTGAATCTGAAGGAATCTGTGTATGTAACTATCATGAAGTTTATACGGAAACATGGAATAATAAAAGATAGTGCAAACATCAGCCATTATCTACTTGTTTTCGGAAAGATTCTCAATAAACTCAAGAATTAATACCATTATGAAGAAAAATATATTGATTGTACAAAGTTACAATCCAAATAAAGGAAACTCTTCTGTAATTACTGCTACCCAGTACGCATTAAAAGATGAGGATGTAAATATTGAGATCACAGCAGCTGTTCCTGAAACCGCACGTAATCAGTTTCATGTGAATTGCTACGACTGGCTGGTAAGCTATAAAAAGATTGTATTACAGAAGTCAAAACCTAAAAAAATCATTGCCCTATTACAAGAAGGATTATGGGTCATATATCTATTTATTTGGATCTTGTTTTATAAAATAGGTCTAAGACTTTATATCCCCAAAAGGAAGAAAGCAACCATCAATGCATATTTCAACTCGGATGTTGTGGTCTTTCCCGGAGGACATTCCTTCACTTCCATGAACGGATTCGGAAGAGTTTTTGCCCATAGCATGGGATTGTACTTTGGTAAAATCATAGGGAAGAAAACTATGGTATACGCACATACCATTGGTCCATTCAAAGGTAAGTTAGGTCCAATAATCAAATGGATGTCCATGTATGTTTTGAGGAGAACCGACTTAATAACAATTCGTGAAAAAAACTCAATGAAGTATTGTGATGGCTGTAACGTCAAATTAACCGCTGAAACTGTTTTCTCTTTACCTACTGATACGACACAAGCAAAAAACGTCACAGAACTGAATGAGCTAAGAGAAAAAGGAAAAACGATAGTGGGATTAACGATTCATCATATATATTACAAGTATTTCTTCTCTAAGGAAACATACATGACTAAAATGGTGAATATTATTAACACCATTACCGACAAATATAACTGCTCCGTCTTATTAATTCCAATGGAAAGTGTCACCGGAAACTATAATGACATTGACATGGCAAAAGAGATGAAAGCCATGCTTCACTCACCAGATCAATTTGTGATATTAGAAAAAGATTATACTCCTATCATCTCATCTGCCATCATTGGAAGTGTCGATCTGTTTGTTGGTACAAAAACACATTCAATTGTTTATGGATTGAAGTCTGGAGTACCGACACTATCCATTTCATACCAACAAAAAGCAAATGAATTTATGGATATGTTTGGAGTATTAAACCATGCAATTGACTTAAAAGATCTTGATGAAGAAAAGTTTGAGAGCATTTTCAAAGAAATCATTAACAACTTAGATTCAACAAGAAAACTACAAGAGGAGAACTATCAGATTATTCGCCAGAAATCAATGGAGAATAAAGACTTACTTATGGCACTTTTAGCATAATGGATAAAGAACAAGTCCTAAAACACACTTTAGAGTTACTCGATTATATCGAAAAGGAGAATTATCTCGGATATGATCCGTATGACTTTTACCTAAGTCCATACGCAAAATATATTCCGAAATCTATTCTGTTTTTACATTTACAAAAGTTCTCTCCTATAAATTTCCGTCCTCTTATCGGTATTCATAAAGATATGGTCACAAAGGTATATGGCCTCATGATTGATTCGTATCTTAATCTGTATTCTTTATTACACGAAAACGAGTACCTTGAAAAGAGTAAAATACTGTTCGATAGAATGGTTTCTGCAGCTGTAGTGAATACAGAAGAGGAGTTAGGCTGGGGAAGGAATTATCCTTTTAAAACTGGTGGAGAAATTCATGACAACAAAAAACCTCTTGTTTATTTAGACTCAAGATTAGGTTTGTCAATAATAAATCTATATGACATCACAAAAGATGCCAGTTTGATACCCATGCTCCACAGAATTATTACAAACATACTGAGAACTGGAAGAGTATTAAAGAACAAAGAAGGCTATACTTTTATTGGGTATTCACCTGACAAGAATACACGATTGACCTTCAATGCATCTATGGTTGCTGTTGAATTATTCATAAAATACCTTGACAGAAGCAAACAACATACATGTATCATAGACAAGTACGATTTAAGACAAATCTCTTATGAAATAATCAACACTATGATACATTATCAAGAAGATGACGGATCGTGGGCTTATGGATATTCTGCAAAAGGAGAACTATTTGCACAAAGAGACTTCCATCAGGGGTTTGTCATTGATTCCATTTACAATATCATCCCATATATTGATGAAGAACCTTTTAAAGAAGAAATTTACAATACATATATAAAAGGTTATAACTTTCTCAAGAATATTCAGATAGGGGAAAAAGGAGAGTTTTATTGGAGACACCCCAAAAAACTTCCCATTGACATTCATAATCAAGCACAAGGCATCCTTTCTTTATCTTTATTCCAGAATGAGAACAGTTTTGAAACACTTCAAAAAACTATAGACTACACATTCAAGCATTTTTGGAATAAAAGGAAACACTGCTTCTATTATCAGAAATGGGGATTTATTATTAATAAGATATCATATATTAGATGGTGTAATGCCTGGATGTTATTTGCTTTAACAACCACATTACTTAACAAAGATAAAATCAAAACAGTATAATCAATATGAAAGCATGTTTTATGGGCTTGGGCTACATAGGATTGCCCACAGCCATTATTGCAGCCAAGCATGGCGTTGAAATTGTCGGAGTTGACATCAACCCGGCAGTTGTTGAAATGACAAATCAGGGGAAATTGCACATCATTGAACCAGGTATGGAAGAGATGCTGCAGGATGTTGTGAAAAGCGGAATGCTTCATGCCTCTACTACTCCTGAAACCAGTGATGCATATTTCATCGTGGTTCCCACACCGTTCAAAGGTGATCATGAACCTGACATCTCTTACGTTGAATCTGCTACCAGAATGGTTATTCCCTTCCTTAAAGAAGGAGACTTGTATGTGATAGAATCTACGTCGCCTGTTGGAACAACCAATAAGATGACACAGTTGATTTTCAATGAGCGTCCTGAACTGAAGGATAAGATTTTTATTGCTTATTGCCCGGAACGAGTGTTGCCTGGCAATGTTATCTATGAACTGGTCCACAACGACCGCGTCATCGGTGGTATGAATGAGGAATCTACTAAGAAGGCACAAATGTTCTACGGACAATTTGTACAAGGAACTTTGCATCCGACAAACTGCAAAACGGCGGAGATGTGTAAGCTTACAGAGAATTCAAGCCGTGACTCTCAGATTGCCTTTGCAAATGAGTTGTCTATCATCTGTGACAAAGCCGGTATTAATGTATGGGAGCTAATCAACTTAGCAAACAAGCATCCACGTGTTAATATTCTCCAACCAGGATGTGGTGTCGGTGGTCATTGCATTGCAGTTGATCCTTATTTTATCACAGCAGAATTCCCTGCCGAATCCAAGATGATTTCCACGGCGAGAGAAGTTAACAACTACAAGGCTTTCTGGTGTGCAGAAAAGGTTGAGAACGCAATGCTAAGATTTGAAATCGAGAATAACCGGAAACCTGTTGTTGCCATGATGGGACTCGCCTTTAAACCCAACATTGATGACTTGCGCGAGTCACCTGCAAAATATATCACAACGAAGGTGATGCAAAGTTGCAACAATGCTGATTTCCTGGTTTGTGAACCAAACATCGAAGAACACAAAGTGTTCAAACTGACTGACTATAAGGAAGCGTATGAAAAAGCTGATATCATCGTATTCCTGACAGCTCACGATCCCTTCAAGGAACTCCCTTGGAGAGATGATAAGATTATCTTAGATTTCTGTGGAATCTTCAAGAAATAACATGAAAGAATACAACCGAGTAGAACTTAACGGGGTAAAGGTTTACCCTTTCACATCCGCAAAAGAACTGCTTGACTTTGTAGATGAACGTAAAGGTCTGCTCGTCGCTGTCAATGCCGAAAAGGTAATGAAAGCGAACGAGCAAACACGAAGTATCATAAACAATAATATTGGATATGCTGATGGTGCCGGTGTCAAGGTTGCAATGCATAAAAAAGGTTATAAAGATGTCGTACGCATTGCTGGCTGTGACCTTTGGCTTGAAATCATCAGACAAAGTCATCAAGAAAAGACTTTCTATCTGGTAGGAGGCAAACAAGAAGTCATTGACGAGACAATTGGCAAGCTGAAAAAGGAATTTCCAGGTATAAAGATATTAGGATACCGTAACGGATATATCAAGACAAAAGAAGAAAGAACTGCATTGATTGAAGATGTCGTCACAAAAAAACCTGACGTGGTATTCATTGCGATGGGATCACCGAAACAAGAGATTCTCATGTCCGAAATGATGAATGGGCATAAAGCTATCTATCAAGGACTTGGCGGGAGTTTTGATGTTTATACCGGCAGAGTAAAAAGGGCTCCCAAATGGTGGCAAGAGCATAACATGGAGTTTCTCTATCGCTTCTTGAAACAACCTCAAAGATTCAGACGGGAATACTACCGACTGAAGTTTTTATTGTGGCTGCTAATAGGAAAATTTAAATAGACATGAAAAAAATAATGTTGGTGTTCGGCACCAGACCTGAAGCTATCAAGATGGCTCCACTCGTAAAAGAGTTTGAGAAGCATTCCGATGAGTTCGATACCATTGTATGTGTTACAGGACAACACAGGGAGATGTTAGACCAAGTCCTAAAAATATTCGACATCAAGCCTAACTATGACTTGAATATAATGAAACAGGGACAAGATCTCTACGATGTGACTTGCAGGGTGTTGACTGGTATGCGAGATGTTTTGAAAGAAGTACAGCCTGATGTGGTATTGGTACATGGTGACACAACGACCTCTACAGCATCTGCCCTTGCTGCCTTCTATCAGCAAATCCCTGTGGGACATGTAGAAGCCGGTTTGCGAACCCGGAATATTTATAGCCCATGGCCAGAAGAGATGAACCGGCAAATAACAGGACGAATTGCCACATACAACTTCTCCCCCACTCAACTGAGCAGACAGAATCTGTTAGAGGAAAGAGTTGATGATGAAAAAATTACTGTGACAGGGAACACTGTTATTGATGCTTTATACTGGGTTGTTGAGAAAATCAAAAACGATAAAGATCTTAGTATAGAATTACAGGATATTCTTCTTAAAGCTGGCTATAATACGAACAGGCTGAACACAGGAAGAAGACTCGTCTTAATAACCGGTCACAGACGTGAGAACTTTGGAGACGGATTTATCCATATTTGTAATGCCATTAAGACTTTGACACAGAACTATCCTGATGTGGATTTTGTCTATCCCATGCATCTTAATCCGAACGTCCGCAAACCGATTCATGAAGTATTCGGAGAAGATCTATCGGATTTAGGAAACATGTTCTTCATTGAACCCTTGGAGTATCTGAGCTTTGTCTATCTGATGGAAAAGTCGAGTATTGTTCTTACTGACAGCGGAGGAATCCAAGAAGAGGCACCCGGACTGGGAAAACCTGTCTTGGTCATGAGGAATACCACAGAACGTCCAGAAGCTCTTGATGCCGGAACCGTTAAATTAGTAGGAACTGATTACGACACGATTGTGAACAGTATTTCCACCTTATTAAATAATAAAGAGGAATATAATAAGATGAGTAAAGCGGTAAATCCTTACGGAGACGGTAAGGCTTGTGGAAGAATCGTCGACTTTATCAAGAAAAACAGCTGATAATCTAATATAATAGAGATGAGAATCCTTTTAGCAAATAAATTCTATTATCGTCGAGGCGGAGACTGTATCTGCGTCTTGAATGCCGAGAAACTGCTAAAGGATCATGGACATCAGGTTGCAATCTTTGCAATGAACTGTGCAGAAAACTTAGCATCACCTTTTCAGGAATACTTCCCCAGCGAGGTGCAATTCAAACCGGGTATAGGACTTCTTGAAGCCATCAGACGTCCTTTCGGTACAAAAGAAGTATGCGACAAGTTCAATTCATTGCTTGATAAGTTTAATCCTGATGTTGTTCATTTGAACAACATTCACTCACAACTTTCTCCTGTTATTGCTGAAATAGCTCATAAGAGAGGCATCCGGGTCATCTGGACATTACATGACTATAAATTGCTCTGCCCCCGTTATGACTGTTTGAGAAAAGGGAAGATAATTTGTGAAGAATGTTATGAAACAACAAACAGACAGGCAAAAAAGAACTCCTTATATAATAAATGTATGAAGGATTCATGGATTGCCAGTCTTATCGCCTATAAGGAAGCTACTAAATGGAACAGGGAAAGGTTGGAGGCAGCCACGGATCTATTTGTTTGTCCAAGTCAGTTCATGGCTCTTCAGATGCAAAAAGGCGGCTTTTCTCCTGACAAGCTTTATACTCTATGTAATTTCCTGAATATTGATTCAACTGAAGACATTAAAACAATCAGAAAGGATTATTATTGTTATGTAGGACGTCTAAGCCACGAAAAAGGTATCAAGACTTTGGTAGAAGCAGCCAAACAGCTCCCCTATCGTCTGATTATCATAGGTGGCGGCATGGAAAACACTGCATTTCCCCATAGCCAACATATCGAATTTGTTGGGTATAAGCAATGGGACGAAATAAAACAGATTGTAGGAAATGCCAGATTTACAGTCGTTCCTTCAGAATGGTATGAAAACAATCCTCTTTCTGTCATTGAAGCAGAAAGTCTTGGTACACCTGTCTTAGGCGCAAATATTGGTGGTATCCCAGAGCTGATTGATAGTAATTTCAACGGAATGACATTCAATAGTGGAAATATACTTGACTTAAAAACAAAGATACAAGAAATGTGGATGGCGAAATTCAATTATATGGAAATCGCTGCCAAGGCACGTGAAAGATTCAATGCAGAAAAGTATTACTCAGAAATCATGAAGATCTATACCGACAGCCTTTAATTGTTATCTATAATCTTATTTTATCATATAATGATAACCACAAAAACACCCAATCCAACAGACGCAAGTATCATCTTGACTTATCGCTGTCCGATGCGTTGTCAGATGTGTAATATATGGAAATATCCAACCAACAGGTCTGAAGAAATACAAGCCAAAGACTTAACATCACTTCCAAAACTCAAATTCATTAACCTTACTGGAGGTGAACCTTTTATCCGTGAAGATCTTGACACGATTGTCGAAGAATGTTATAATCATACAGACCGTATCGTTATCTCCACATCAGGATGGTTTGAGGACCGGGTCATCGAACTCGCTAAAAAGTTTCCCAACATAGGAATTCGCATTTCTATTGAAGGACTAAGCGAGAAAAACGATGAACTGAGAGGTCATGACGGAGGATTCGACAAAGGATTACGTACTTTGCTTTCTCTGAAAAAAATGGGAGTTAAAGATATTGGGTTCGGTTGTACAGTCTCTAATCACAATTCAAAAGACATGCTATCACTTTATCAGTTGTCTTTGAGTATGGGCATGGAGTTTGCCACTGCTGCATTCCACAACTCTTATTACTTTCATAAAGAAGACAATCTGATATCCAACAAAGAAGAAGTATGCAATGATTTCAGACAACTTATTGAATGGCAGCTGGAAGAAAACAATCCTAAGAGTTGGTTCAGAGCCTGGTTCAACATGGGACTCATCAATTATATTGAAGGAGGACGTAGGATGTTGCCATGTGAAGCCGGCAGTGCAAACTTCTTTATCGATCCATGGGGAGAAGTTTATCCATGCAATGGAATGGAAGACAAATTCTGGAAACTAAGCATGGGTAATATCCACCAACATTCTTTCAATGAAATATGGGAAAGTGAGCAGGCTGCCATTGTCCGTGAGAAAGTACGCAACTGTCCGAAGAATTGTTGGATGGTTGGTACAGCCAGTCCGGTCATGCATAAATACATTAAATACCCATTGAAATGGGCTTTACAAAATAAACTCCGCTCAATAAGAGGTCTAAAACCTTGTATTGAGCCTAAGCAACACATAATATAATAGTCTTATTATTCTGTATTATTTATGAAAATTGTTGTTACAGGTACAAGAGGCATTCCTGATGTAATGGGCGGAGTAGAAACTCATTGCGAGGAACTATTCCCACGAATAGCTGAAAAAGGCTATGATGTCACTATCATCCGTCGGAGAAGCTATATCAAGGACCATCTGAAAGAGTGGCATGGAGTCAAGCTTATTGACTTGCCCGCTCCAAGATTAAAACCTTTTGAAGCTATCACTCATACTTTTCTAGCTGTTCTAAAAGCGAAAAAAATAGGTGCTGATGTTTTGCATATCCATGCTATAGGCCCAGCTCTCTTAGTACCTTTTGCAAGACTGTTAGGTATGAAGGTCGTGTTTACCTCACATGGTCCCGACTACAACAGGGAGACTTGGGGATTGTTAGCAAAAATGATGCTTCGACTTGGTGAACGATGGGGTGCTAAATATGCAAATGAAGTGGTTGTCATCTCTCATGTTATTGACAACCAGTTCAAGAAAATGTATCACAGATACGATTGCCACGTCATTCACAATGGTGTGTCTTCTCCACAGTTCTGTGAAAATCCAGAATATTTTGAAGAACTTGGCATCCAAAAAGGAAAGTATATTCTTGGTATGTGTAGATTTGTTCCTGAAAAGAACCTGCACCATCTTGTTGAGGCTTATTCATATATTAAAGACAAGTATCCCGACATCAAATTGGTAATAGCCGGCGATGCAACTTTCGAGGACGATTATTCAATACAACTTAAAAAGGATGCAGCTAAACATGGTGTCATCTTAACCGGATTCGTCAAAGGCAACAAATTGCATTCACTTCTTACCAATGCGCGTTGCTATGTGCTCCCATCTTCTCACGAAGGTCTTCCTATTTCATTGCTGGAGGCTATGAGTTACAAGCTTCCTGTGATAATCAGCGACATCCCTCCTCATTTAGAAGTTGGCATCGATAAAGAGTGTTATTTCCCATTAGGGAATGTGGAGATTCTGGCAAAGAAACTTCAAGAGAATATAGAGGCTGACTATCATCACGTGGAGTATGATATGAAAAAATACAATTGGAATCATATAGCCGACCAATTGTGTGAGGTATATAATCATATCGGAAACAAAGATAAATGAACCATTTCATCCTGACAAGGTTCAATCTCCATCTATGGTGGAATGCTGATAAAAACAATCAGCCCATCCAAACTGAGAATTGGTTGTCAGAAAGGTTCAGGCTCTTTAACAAATACACATGGCCATCGCTAAGAGCCCAAACGTGTCAGGACTTCAAATGGATTTGTCTTTTTGACAAAGACACACCCGATAAGTACAAAAGGATTATTGAAGACTACCAACATCAATGGAGTAACTTTATTCCTGTCTATTGTGGAGAGAAAGCAACTAAGTATTTTCAAGCGTATTTTGCACACCTCGTAAAAAAATACTGTAACGAAGAAGATAAGCAAATCATTACGACATACTTGGATAATGACGATGCATTAGCTGTTGACTTTGTCCAAGAAATACAAGATAGAACTGCCAACTTAAAATTCAACACCGTCATCTCCTACAAATACGGAATACAGTATTATGAGGAGTTCAATCTTGCAGTCAGAATCCCATATAAGAACAATCATTTCCTCACTTATTATGAACGGAACAGAGAGAACATTAAGACCATTTGGGGATTTTGGCATTTTTCCATTTTCAAGTATCCGAATATTGGGATAGAACTTATCGATAATAAACAGAAACCAATGTGGATAGAAACCATTCATGAGGGAAACATAGACAATGATGTAAAGATGACCATTCACCATCATCTGCTGACAGAAACGAACACTTTGTCTGCCTTTGGACTTCCCATACAATTGGATAATACTATCACATCATGGAATCACTTTTTCTTTTCATTCGTACCAAGGTTTCTTACCCAAATAATAAGAAGAGGAAGAAATAAACTCAACAAATAAAAAGAACCATTCAATGGCTTTTTATCTTAGAGATTTAAGAATAGTAGAGACGCTGGAAGAATTATCTCTAATTCCTTCAGGTAAAATAATGATTAATTGCATTAATGCCAATTCATATAACATTGCTCAAAACAATGAGGTATTTGCCAAGGCATTAAAGAATAGCAACTATCTTATTCCAGATGGTATCAGCATTGTCATGGCTTGTAAGTGGCTGAAAACACCTAACATGCCTAAAAAACGAATAGTAGGATGGGATCTGTTTGAATTAGAGATGAATAAACTGACAGGAAAAAAGAAAGTGATGTTTGTCGGTTCATCTGAAAAAGTTCTGGCAAAGATCCGTAAAAAAGCTGCCGTTGTTTATCCGAACTTGGAGATCATCACATATTCTCCTCCATTTAAACATAAATTCACACCAGAAGACAGCATTCCAATCGTTGATGCCATTAATTCTGCACAACCCGATCTCCTATGGATTGGAATGACAGCTCCCAAACAGGAACTATGGATCTCTAAATATTGGGATCATCTGACGATTAACTGTCATGTGGGTTGTATCGGAGCTGTTTTTGATTTCTTCTCTGGAAACATTAAACGTGCACCTAAGTGGTGGCAGAATCACTCTTTAGAATGGCTCTACAGATTAATCGTTGAACCCAAACGCATGTGGAAAAGATACTTAATCGGAAATCCGTTATTCGTATACAATATTATTAAAGAATGGATAAAATAGATATACACCTTTCTTTTTTGAGATGGTGTCTAAGTGGAAAAGATGCTTCCGAAGCTGAAGCCTTTATTCATGATATCAATTGGCATGAGTTGAAAAAGTTTGCCAAGAAGCATAATATTGTCGGTTTATGCTGGAATGGTATTCAAAGAGGACTGAAGCTTCAAGACATTGAAGTTCTTGACTGGATGTCTTCCTCTGTCAGAATCCCCAAGGTAAACAAGCGGGTTTTTGAACAATGTGTTGAATTGACTGAATATCTAAAAGAGAATGGATTCCGTTCCTGTATTCTCAAAGGACAAGGAAACTCTCTACTCTATCCCGATGCGTACTCCAGAAACCCTGGGGATATTGATATATGGATAGAAGGAGGAAGAGATAAGGTGATTGATTTTATATGTAAGGTGAGTAATCCTGGAGAGGTTGTCTATCATGACATAGACTTCCCTTATTTTGAAGACATTGATGTAGAGGCTCATTTCATTCCCGCTTATCTTGAGAATCCTTTCCTAAACAGAAAACTACAGAAATACATCGCTTCTGTTGCTGATGATCAGTTCTCAAATCAAGTTGAGGCTCCCGATGGAATCGGAAAATTCTATATGCCTACTTTGGAGTTTAATCTCCTTTTCCAAATGCTTCACCTTGATAAGCATCTTCGTACTGAAGGGATCGGGATTCGCCAGCTTATCGACTATTACTTTTTATTAAAAGAACTCGACAAGTCCAGGAAAGCAGGGAAAACTAACTGCCCGACAAATGAACAGATTGTTCATCTCTTCAAGGAGTTCAAGGTACATAAGTTTGCCAAAGCAGTGATGTATGTCCTCCACAACATCTTGGGATTAGAGGAAAGCTATCTCATCACTCAAACCGATGAAAAGGAAGGTAAATTCTTGTTTGACGAGATGTTAAAGAGCGGGAACTTTGGACAAAGTGACGAGCGACTACAGAAAGTAAGAAAGACTAAAGGCATGAGCAAGTTCATAGAACTGGAAAAGTTCAAGCTACGCCTGATAAGTCATTATCCGTCTGAAGTTATATGGATGCCTTTCCATGATCTATACGTCCATTATTTCTATATCAAACGATATCAGAAAAAGTATCATCTGGAAGGCAAGAAGAAGAAAAAGACTATGTAACACCTAAGAGGTGTATCCTCTCAATCTCCTTGTCAACTTCTCGTATGGGATTGTCAGTATTTCCACGGGGGCATCTGGTAAATACTTGACATAATGCTTTAAAATAGTCAGATGGCGGTTCTCTTCTAAAGCTTGCCCAAAATTCCCTCCTTCATCTATTTCCTCTAAAATCTTTTTTGAAAGCTTAGTCATAGTAACGGGGATTTTTGCTGTGTGCAAAGACAATCCCAACCTATTTACTAATATACTCACAATGGCCTGGAAGAAATCTTTCAGGCCTATTTTATTTAAATTGGTGTCAAGTTCATCAAAATCAATTCTGTCTTGATTTGCATGCATATAAACAGCCAGGTCACAGAACTGTCGCAAACCAACTCCCTCCTTAATAATATGATAGAAGATATGGATTGTCTGGAAAAATACATTATCTGTTGGTGCCAGCAGGGGAATCATTTCCCCATTTATTTCTACAGCATCAGCTCTTTCCAGTCCTTTTTCCATCAAATCATTAAAGCACTTCTGATTCTTTGGATAACTGAAAATGGAAAGTATACGATGCAGTTCATATTTTGAACCATCGATACTAAAACTTAGATGCTTCACAGGTATTGACGGGTCAAATAGCAGATCCGTCTTTTTTGCAATCTCTTCACGAGCTTCTACAAAATGTGACTGTCCACAAAACACATCAATATCTCCCGACTGACGAAGATGAGGATGAGGGTAGAATGCAGCTACAGTCTGTCCTTTGACAATCACAAAAGGTATGTTCCGACGCTTCAGGAATTTGCTGAATTTCGACACATCAAAGTTACGTTTCTCATTATCCTTCTTTACTCTTTGGACAATAGCCATTGCCTTTAATGTCATTTTTCTTCCTAAAGGTACACCATTAGCAATTAGACAGTTACAAACAAGCGCCGCTACACACTGTTTGTTAGCTTCAGTGATTATCTCTTCTATTTCTGAAGAATCCAACTCTTCAATCGACAATGGCGTCTGCCATAGTTCTGATTGCAGAATTCTATAAAACATCTCATTCATAGTGCAAAGGTAAAAAAAAAGTGATACTAAAAGACCTGTTCATTCGTTAATCTTCTAAAAATAATCGTTACTTACAGTAAAAATAATTATCTTTGTCCCAATAAGTTACTATAGTATGAAGTATTTTATCATTGAAGACAATCGTCAGCAAGGCCCGTTCACTATCTATGAACTGAAAGATAAGGGCATTTCCTCAGACACTTTAGTTTGGGCAGAAGGTATGCCCGACTGGATGCCGGCCTGGAAAGTTGAGGAATTAAAGAATTTCCTTTACAACACTACTGACAAATCAACACCTCCCCCCTATACGCCCCCTGCAGAGGCTGAATCTGAACAGAAGATTAAGGATAGTGGCACGATAAAGACAACTAAGAAATCAAGTCATTCAGGGTGTCTTATCATATCACTTATCATTCTAGGAGTAGGTATTTTCCTTGCCATAACAAATCCTGGCAAGCAAAAGCATACCAACCTTATAAAAGAGCGTGTCTTGTCTGCTATTGAAAATGAATTGACTAAAAGTAATAGCCTGGCATTATCAGGATACAGGATGGTTGGAAAGCCATTACTTAATCGTGTGGCAGATGGTCTGTTAGAAGAGTGTCTCGACTATCATGATTACCTCGTCTTTTCCACAACAACTTTGGACTTTGACGGCAAAACACATACCGTTTCTTATGGTGCTGTTGAAAAAATATTCACCATGAACGAAGATGATATAGCTAAGTTCTTGAAAGAGAACCTGAAATCTCTTATTCCTACTCCAGCCACAAATGTCGATGCAGGCCAACCGTCAGCATCTGTTCCAGATGATAATGGTTTGGAACAGGACATTCAGGAAGAGCTCATTAATAGTGTGGGAAGAATAATTAAGAAACAAGTACAAAAGAATACTGACAGCGCAACCAGTAAAGGTGTGGGAAAAGTCATTGATGATATTATTGACCTCATCCAATGATCTTCCCCACAATAATCTCTGGCATTGCATTAAAAGGAAATGCCGCTGTCAGATAGCGATTTTAAGATACCTTCAATAACGCCTCTTACTTCATTACCAATGCTCATTATGCCATTGGTAATGTTGTTTTTAACGCCTGCAGCAAAATAGCCAGCACACTTACCTTCCAACTCGCCTATCTGTTTCCGCTGAGCTGGCGTATAGTCATGTTTGCTGATATCCTTTCGAATCTTCTGAAACTGGTATGCTGCCTTCTTCCAGTCACTGATTTTATAGAACTCACTATTATCACGAAGGTCATTAGACAGACTTTCTAACTGATTGATTGCATGTTGCTTTGTCTGGCAAGAACTTGTCGTTAAAACCAGAACAAAAGCAAACAACAATAGTTTATACGATAGTTTCATAATCATTACTTTTTAATTATTTTCAAACTGTTTCCAGCATTTGTGCGGACAATGTATATTCCAGCAGGTAATGCTGCCATATTTAATGTTGTCTGACCACGGGTAAGCAAACCGGTTATTAATCGCTGTCCATTCATGCTATAGACATTAACAGCTGAGGCATCATCGTCATAGACTTCCATAAATTCATGTACGACAGAAGGATAAACTGCAATTTTTCTGCCTTTCTCTATCTTCACTCCCCTTATTGCATCTTCAATATTAGAATCGTCACTGATAAGAATCAGTCCAATACATTCTTCTGCAGGATTCTTGGACGTAATCACAAACGAGTCATCTGTATTATCCATCTGGAAACGTAGGCGGGTATTATCGGCATCTGGATTATTAGGACGAGTACGTAGCATCGCAGCAACCTTCGTATTAAACGTCTGCATCTGAGCCAGGACTATGGGATTTGTCAACACATCACCATACTCCACTTTCTTAAGAGTCGTGCCACTGGGGAAGCTGACGATTGTATCACGCACCCAGAACATCTTTCCAAGACCATCGGATGTCTTACCCTGCTCGATAGCAAAGAAAGAGATGTCACCACGTATCTTCGTCTTATTCTGCACATCAAGTTCTTTCTGACGTTGTAATACGACCTTAAATCCCTGCGGAGTAACATCAAAGACACGCCACATCAACTGATAAAGAGAAGATGAGTAGATGGGAGTTGCCATGACTACAGGCGTCGTCGCAAATGCCTGTGTAAAGGTATAGGATGCGGTATCATTCACCATAACATCAGGCAAAACACCTGCCTCGTATGGCAATGTCCCTATCATTCCTGTTCCCTGCTTGGCTGTAATATAGGAAGAATATTCTGTTGTTCCACTGCGGAAATCTGTCTTGTCGTATAATGATAATGGTTCGAAGCTTGATGTGAAGAACTGGTACCTTTGATTCTGTTTGAATATCCTGTTAACATGTTCTACCAATGCAATCTGATTATTCAGATTACTGACACTTCCAAAGACAATGGCCGGCTGCTCCTCAAATGAACTACTGAAATAGCTATATGCTCCTTCAGTCGAACTTGCTGACAATGTACCATACTGGACATCACCATACTGATCCGCTTTTTCCGTACCGCTGATATTATTATATACTTCTCCAGAATACTTATCTGTCCTTAAGAATGTAATTGTGTGGATACGATAGGTATAAAGGCCCGTGATGGTCATCGTATCTCTATAAGTATAACTGGAAGAAGTGTCAGATACTGGTATACGGGCAATTATCTCCCATTGACCATTCCCTATCTTTCTTTCGACAAACATGGAATCTACCAGTTCACCGTTAGTATCATTCCATTTCAATAACGACACACTGGAATTTGGATTAAAAGACAGGGTTAGTCCTGTAGGACTGCCTACACGAGGACTCCTTGGAATATATTGCAAGTTGGACTTAAAGCCAATACCAGGATCCATTTCTGCAAAGTACTTTCCTGTCTCTGTCAGCTTACCGTTCTTATAAATCTTCGAAGGATCCCGTTCACTGTTCCAATAGGCATAGCGCTCTATATAATTCCAATCATTCAGATTCTTGAAAATACGCTTCATCACCACAGCGTTGTCTGCTTCAGTCACTCCACTTGCAAAAGCGCCATTGTTATTCCAGGAGGCACCCCATACAAACTCAGAGATCCAGATGGGGCGACGATAGTTATTATACCAGCCCTGCAGATTACCAAAACTTCCCTCTGGCCAGTAGCAATGCATATCTAAGATATCACATCGCCATCCACGGGCATCAATCGAATCCATAAACTCTCTCAGCCAATTCAGACTGCCATCATGAGATGAAGGAGAGCAGAGTCGCATTCCTGTTCGCATCAGATTCTCCCAGTTTGCCAACACTTCCTTAACACTCTGCGGATGGTCGTCGGCAGAGTTGCCAGGTTCATTGTTTGTCTTCATGTGAGGAGAATATGTCACGCTGCCACATGCCGCAGAACTTGGCCAGTCTTCATAGATATGGTTTGGTACACATTCTGTATCTGGACTTCTGTCTATGCCAGTTGCCCAGTCATAACACCAAGAGGCATTAAGGGTAGAGACAGCCTCTGCACGCGTATCGCTGGCTAATCCCTTCTTACTGGCATCATTCCATTTGAATAATCTGTAAGAAGATATCTTATTCTTCAACACAGCAGGTAGTACATTGACCTCCAGATCTGCCTTGTCAGCAATAAAGCAACGGCTATAGCCTCTTCCACCTGGCTGAATCGAGAATGTCACCATGTATCCTCTTTTCAGTTTGAAACTCCTGATCCTGTTATTCAACTTAGCAGCGGTCAGCGTATTCATATAACCACCAGAATGCTCTAAGCCGAAGTCATTACAGGACTCACCTTCAAAATTATCTTCAGAAAAAACAGTAAGTGGCTTAATATCACTCGCATAGGGCATGATAATAGCACCTACATTATACATTTTCACCTGACAGTTTCTGTTATTCACCGCCTTCTGACCATTAATTGTAATATATCCCAATTGCTTTAATGCCACTGACGGCTTAAGACAATCAAATATCACGACGGCATGATCTGTATTGGTAATATCAATACTGCCAGTTGTTGTGAAAGGTGTAGAGGATGAAATGTGGAAATCTACATCTTCACTCAATGTTATGGCATTAGTCACCTGTTCAACTGTACTAACAGTATTGTCTGCAAGCGATGAAAGAACCGCTAATAGTAACAATGACAAAAACACTATTCTTTTCATTTTAATATATTATTTACGTTTACTAGTTTGATCGATTAACAGATTATTCCAAAAGATATTATTATATCCACAAATATACGAATAAAAAACGACTGGGATATAGCCATCTCCCTATTATTAAGAATTATTAAGAACCTGAATTGAAGGCCAGTTGACAAGAAATAACTTCTCTGTAGCCCTGGTAAAAGCTGTATAAAGCCAATGGATGTAGTCAGGACGAACCATATCGTCTGTCATGTAGCCCTGATCAATATAAACATGTGCCCACTGTCCTCCCTGTGCTTTATGACATGTTATGGCATAAGCATATTTCACTTGGAGGGCATTATAATAGACATCTTCTTTTATGCGTTTCATCCTTTCTATTTTTGAAGGAATATCGGAATAGTCCTCCATCACCTGACAGAACAGCTCATCTTGCTGTTCACGGGTCAGAGCGGGAGCCTCAGACATTAATGTATTCAACAGAAGCGTTACGGTCAGTTCGCTCTCATCATAATCGGGCAAAGACAAAGTGACATCTGCAAACCTGAAGCCATATAACTCACGGACATTACGCACTCGTTGTACGACAGCACGGTCGCCATTGGCAATAAAAGATATCCCCAGCTTTTCTTTTTCTACCCAATAATAGTTGTTTTTCACCACCATCAGCATATCACCACTAGTGAGCTCTTCCTCTCGCTCCAGTATGGTGTTTCTGATTCCTATATTATAGATGTTTGCACGTTTATTACTACGGGTCACAACCATCGTTTCATCCATCCCCACCTCACTATAGCTTGAAGCCAATGTCTCAATCAGCTCATTTCCACTGACCATCTGAATATCTGCAAAACCTGAGAAACGGATCTGAGGAAGTCCTGTAACTGAAGCACGTATGCGAGTAGCATTATATAAGATACCGCTGCTCTGACTCTGTCTCAGAACCTCGTTAAGATCTGCTTCATAGACTTTAAGCCCGTAGCCACGAAGACAGGAGCCATTGAGTGCCGGCGACTCTTCTTCTCCCACAGGAGGCAGCTGAGCCTGGTCTCCAACAAGCATCAATCTACAATTCTGACCGTTATACACATAATGAATAAGATCATCAAACAGACATCCACTGCCAAAGACACTGTCGGCATATCCGTTATTGGCTATCATAGAGGCCTCATCAACTATGAATAGTGTATCCTTATGCAGATTGTCATTGAGATTAAAGTCGCCAACAAGTGACTTCTGGCGATAGATTTTGCGATGAATAGTGAACGCGGCATGTCCGCTATTCAGGGAAAAAACTTTTGCAGCTCGCCCGGTAGGAGCCATCAGCACAACCTTCACACCCATCTTCACCATTATCCTTACCATACCGGATGCAAGTGTTGTCTTTCCCGTTCCGGCTGAGCCTCGCAGAATCATTGCCGTCTGATTATCGACATCACTCATGAAATCGACAAACACACGTAATGCTTCCAACTGTTCTGAAGTGGGGGGAAAACCAATGCTTTCCTGCATCAATGTCTGTATCTTGTCCATTGTGGATAAACGCATCATAACTGCAAAGGTAGGGCATTTTCCAAAACAGACAAAGTTTTTCTGATATTTTTCACATGGGCAGTCTCGCTGTATCAATAAAATTCCGTACCTTTGCAAATGAAATAGAATTCAACGGTTAACAAGTAGTCTCATGAAACCGAGAATCAATCATAACTTTTGGCTCATTTTATGCATACTGTTATTAGCGGTATTATGCTATCTGAGCATTAAGATTACCAATTAGCAACTGCCAATTATGCCTAACGACCAACTAAACACATCATCACCCGTCAGACAGCGTGTACGACTGATTATTCGAATCAGCCAGAATGCCCTCTCGTTTTCAGTGGGCGACCCTACTGCTCCACTACAAGTGGACTATGAACCCTACCCTGTCAGAAACGGGATATCCATCGCTGCCAACCTCCGTGAAGCATTCAAGCAAAGTGAGTTGTTGAACAAAAAGTATAATCGGGCACTCGTACTGATTGATTCTCCTGTTCTGCTGGTTCCCATCTCAGAATTCGACGAGAGCGAGAAAGAGACCATCTATCATCATACTTTCAGCGGGATGGAGGGAAATGCAATACTTCAGCAGATTCTGCCCGACCAGAATGCAGTGGCGCTTTTCTCCATCAACAAAGATTTGAAGACCGTCATTGAAGACCATTTCGACAACATACGGTTTATCCATCTCGTACAACCTGTCTGGAATTATTTGCAGTTGCATAGTTTCAATGGTGTACGTCAAAAGCTGTACTGCTATTTCCACGATAAAAAGCTGGAAGTATTTACTTTTGAAAAGAAACGTTTCCGCTTCTGCAATAGTTTTGACGCCGACCATTCTCATGATGCGGTCTATTATATATTATATGTATGGAAACAACTGGGACTCGATGTTCAGCATGATGAAATCTATCTGGTCGGAGAGATTCCAGAAATAGAATGGATGACTGAGGCTCTTCATCACTATGTCAAAAAAGTCTTTAAGTTGAACAACAGATTCTCAGAACTCCAAATAAACAAGATAGCATCTAATCCACTGACAGTGAATATGCCATTCGACATCCAAACACTTTACATCAACGAGAAATGAGGGTTATAACAGGTATCTATAAAGGAAGGCATTTCGACATTCCACGCACATTCAAGGCACGTCCGACAACAGATTTTGCCAAAGAGAACATCTTTAATGTACTCAACGGATACATAGACTTTGAAGGGGCTTTGGCTTTGGATCTCTTTGCCGGAACTGGTAGTATCACTCTTGAGATGTTGTCGCGAGGATGCCGACAGGTAGTCAGTATTGAAGCCGACCGTGATCACTATGCCTTCATCAAACAATGTCTGAAGAAGATTAATGACACAAATGGGGTTGTCATAAGAGGTGATGTTTTCAAATTCGTCAAGTCATCCAGACAGCAATTCGACCTAATCTTTGCCGATCCGCCCTATACATTACCTGAACTTCCCACTATTCCCGACCTGATATTTGAGAATCAGCTTCTTGCTCCTGAAGGTATTTTCGTATTCGAACACGGAAAGCAGTATGACTTCTCACAACATCCGAATTTCAAGGAGCATCGCAGATATGGGAGTGTAAACTTTAGTCTCTTCTGCAACATTTGACACTTGGGCAATATTGTCTTAGCTCACACCTTTGGTTCCCAAAGAAAGCTATAACAGAGGAGCAAGCAGACGAATCAGCGATTCCCACAGACGAACCATGAAAGGCCGGCGGTCAACACGCAACTGGCCATTCATCAGCACACTGTTTGCCAGGTCATCCAGAAAGACCTGTTTCATTCGTAATGCCATCTGTTCATCATAAAAGAAGATGTTCGACTCAAAGTTATTCTCGAAGCTTCTGAAATCCACATTTGTACTGCCACATGTACATAAAGAATCATCGCAGATTAAAAGCTTACTATGATTGAATCCAGGTTTATAAAAATACACCTTAATGCCTGATTTGATGGTCTCCGTCATATAGGAATGGGAAGCCCATTTTGCCAGACGTGTGTCAGGATGCATCGGTACGAGCAACCGTACATCTACCCCAGCCAAAGCAGCTGTACGCATAGCAAAAAGAACTGGTTCCGTTGGCAGGAAATAGGGTGTTTCTATAAACACATACTTTCGGGCTTCAAGAAGAATACGCACGTATCCTTGCATAATATCTGGCCATTCAGCAATAGGACTGCTGGTGACAACCTGTGCGATGCAAGAATTTGTTTGAGTTGGCTCTATTATCGGATAATACTTTTGTCCTCCTATCAATGAGCGATCGACAAAGTACCAGTCGACAAGAAAAGCTTTCTGCAGTCCATACACTCCACGCCCCTTTATCCGCAGATGGGTATCGCGCCATGTCTGTTTAGCTGTACCTTTCACGTACCGGTAAGCGATATTCATTCCACCGATAAAACCAACCTTCCCGTCAATGACACATATCTTACGGTGATTACGATAGTTTACCTTACTTGTGAAAACTGGGAAATGAACTGGCATGAAGGCATGCACATCTATACCTGCATCACGCATGTGTTCAAAAAAGGCTTTTTTCACTCGCCAGCAGCCCACATCATCATAGATTAACCTCACTTCTATACCCTGACGTGCCTTATCCATTAATGCGTCTGCCACCAGACGACCAACAGGATCATCTTCTATAATATAACTAATAAGGTGTATATGATGCTTGGCCTGCCCGATTTCATATAACAAGACTGACAGGAACGAGTATCCGTCAGTAAAGAGATCCACGTCATTGTCAGTATAAGGAAATGCCCAGTTCTGCTCGGCAAACAGACGAACCAGCACCTTATGCTGTTCAGGTATCTGCAGATTACGCTGCTCCACATACCCTGCCATCGACCGTTTGCTTATCTGGTCAAGACTATGCTGGCTGATATAGCGCTCCTTACGTGTGTTCTGCCCAAAGAAGAAATAAATGATAATACCAATGAAGGGGATGAATAACAACACCAACAGCCATGCCATTGTCTTTGTCGGTTGTCGATTGTCCATAAGGACTTTCACCATTGTCAGGATGACAATGGCGATATAGACAATCAGCAAAATCCAATGAACATATATCATAACTTATCATTTATCATTGTCAAGGGAAACCAACAAGCTTATGTGTCTGCAATGACAATCTCCATTTCGGATGTTGTTTTATGTATTCCACGCATGTCTCTATTATTTGCCGGTTCTTTACGGCATCACCTGTATCACAGGGTTGAAGGTAGTAATACTCTGCCTTTATACCAAAATCATTTACTGATTCTTCTCCCGTGAAAATACACTTCAGCTCATCACAGGAAGTGACAACAGGATGTTCCTTCGGTGAAACTGTCACCCAGTCGATGTTTGAGGGTGGAACACGAGTCCCATTCGTCTCAATGGCCACTTCAACACCTTGGTGATGAAGGCTGTCAACAAGTGAGGAAGTCAACTGCAAGGTCGGCTCTCCTCCCGTCAAGACAACGAATCGGGCAGGAAACGACATCACTGCATCGACAATATCCTCTTCACTCATTTCGCGATAAGACGAAAAATCTGTATCGCAGAAGGAGCATTGAAGGTTACACCCCGCAAAACGTACAAACACAACAGCACGTCCTACGTTGCGTCCTTCTCCTTGAAGTGAGTAGAATATCTCGTTGATTCTATACCTTGCCATCCTCCTAAAAGCTATCAGTCATCCACTTCAAAGATAGCAATATTGCCTTCACTCTCCTGTACCTTTGCCTTATAACACTGAGGAATCTGTTCCGTTATCCAACGTGCAATATTCTCTGCTGTGGGATTAAACGGCAGAATCTCATTTAGGTTCTGATGATCCAGTACTTTCTTCACTTTTCTTTTCACTTCCGTGAAATCCACAATCATACCATCAGCATTCAGTTCACGCGAACGACAGTAAACTGTCACTATCCAATTATGACCATGCAGACGAGTGCACTTGCTTTCGTAAGAAAGCGTCAGACTGTGACTGGCTGATATTTCAAATGTTTTTTCTATATAATACATATTCTCTAATCTTCGTTTTTACTTCTCTGCATCTTTGCAAGCATCTTCACGGCAAAATCATTATTGGCTGGTTCTTCCAGCATGCTCCAAAGTATCTCACGGGCTTCTGAGAAATGATTCTGATTGACAAGAACAGATACTTTTCGGCGCTTGAGGAAGTCGAGAAAGTCTTTTTCCTCTTCACCCATCTCTACGCCTTCCTCACCATTATTCGTTCTGTCAAGTAACAACAAAAGGCCGTCGATAAATTCCATTGCCCGAAAATCATGACTGTTGACCAGACAGTTCACATAGACCTTAGTAAACGAAATACGATGAAGGGGCAGCAGCATCTCAAGATAATAATTTGCCTGCTTATACAATCCCAGTTCCGTATAACTGAAACCAAGGAGATAACACACTTTGAAGAAATCTTCACGGGCATCCTTTCCTTTTGTCAGGATATCCTTCGACATCTCCGTAAATGCATTCTCCAACAGCTGTACACTCTCCATGAAGCGTTTCTGTTCGACAAGGACTTGCCCATAATAGAGGTTAAAGCCCACCTTTGCATCCGTACAATGACAGATAAGCTTCTGCTCGGCAGTTAAACTGCTTTCATCACCACGTCGGAAAATCTCCCTTGCTTCTTTCCACATATAGTGAAATTCATCCAGACGCTGTTTTGAAGAGTCCATATCGAAAGCCATCAGCATCGACACTGAAAGGGTATGGGTCCCATCGCTTCCCAATGGAATCATCGGTTGGGAAGACAACGGCACCAGTGTTGTCGTTACCCGGAAATACAAGGTATGCTCAGTACTGTTCTCCGGCTTCAGATGAATGGTGGCTATCCGCTCCTTGTCTTTTCGCTTTCCATCTTCAAATGCCACAACCAGCATGACCATATCCGCAGCAAAACAGTTCTCTTGGAAAAGAGGTGATGCAAAAGGAAATGCGCCTATTTCTTCCGAAGAATCATAAATCGTCGATTGTCCATCCTTAATTACAGTAAGACGCTTGAAGACCAGATCTGGAACAGATAGCAGTGTGGAGAGGAAAAAGCTTAGGGACATCATCTGGAATGGCTCCTGACGACAAGCACCGCCTTTCTTCTGCCCCATCAGTTCCTGTTCACGAACCAGGAACAGTTCCCTATTCCATTTTGCATTGTCTTTCTCAAAGTCACGCTGCTCAATACGAATGCTGTTGCGGTATAGCTCATCAAATCGCAAGTGATAAAAATTACGCAACTGAAACATATCTTTCATACATTCCTTTAACAGATCGGTCTCATGACTTTCCTGGATGGGCATCACGGCAATCTGATGTATATAAATGGCTCCTTTTTCTTGATTGATAGTATAGACAACCCGAGGAACCTTTCCGCCAACATTACATTGATTACAGATGTTGCGTACCATCTCAAGATTATCAAGTTCCGTCTCATGGAAAAAGAGATACGATAATTCCAGAAAAAGAGAATGATCCCTAAGCAGGATTCGGAACAAACCGTTCTGATACTCATATTCTGCTATCTGCGAATCTTCCTTTATCGTCCATTTGCAGTTACAGTTCAGCTCCTTCAACGAGAAGCCTATGATTCTCTTCTGCTTCTCAACCGATAATTCATCCGCTTCCCCGTCTTTCGTCTTTATCAACGAACGACTGAAATACAGGATGACGACGACAACGGCCATCAGCAGCAAATAAACGATTATGTAGATAAGAGCATTCATTTCCGACTACAAATATAACAATTATCCTTGTGTCAACAAAGAAAAATCAGAGAAGAATGTTACTGCCAAGTTGTTTTGCTATCGCATTGCGCAACTGTGAAGCATCTTTATACTCAGCCATTAGCTTCATAGTGAGTTCCGCATTATTGGCAGAACTGGCAATCTGTGCCTGCAGCATCTTCAGCCGTTCGTCAAGATAATCCATACGGAAATCAAGAATCAGATGAAGCGTACGGTTACGGATAGATTCCTCATCTACACGCATCTGCTGACTTTCTGCAAGCTGGATAAGGTCTTCACTCATCATTGTCGCTATCTGGCTGATGTTAATGTCCTCATGATGGATGAAATAGTTTTCTGCCTTAAAGTCTGCATCAGTACAATGCTCCACCGCTTCTGACAAGATTCTGTTATACAACTCACTGCTGAACTGTAGTCCGTCGGTTGCCATATTATAGTGTATGAACTGTGCAACGGTCAGGTTATACACATTCCCTTCCTCATCTTCAATATTTCTGAACACCACCATTTCACCATAGCGGATAATCATTTGAATCAGCATTTTCTCTATGGTAGAAACTCCTCCTGAGCTGACGGATGAGTTCTGAAGATTGATTTTGGGAGTACTGACTATTTCTTCCCTCCTGACTCCTGTGTCAGAACTTCTCCCTTCCTTCTTCTCACGGATATACCGGTTCATCTGATTAATGAGAGTACCCTCATTAATCCCTATCCGCTGGGCACAGTCATGCAGATAAGTGTCACGGAGTATCTGATTCTGTACTACAGCTATGCTCTGGACGATAGAGTTGATGGCTTCACTGCGTTTCAGGGGATCACGCTGATTCTTCAGCAGCAGATCTGTTTTAAACTGGATGAAATCTGTCTGATTCTCTTCAATATATTTTCTGAAGTCTATAGCCGTATGTTTACGGGCAAACGAGTCGGGGTCTTCTCCTTCCGGCAACAGCAATACCTTCAAGTTCATTCCTTCGGCGAGCAACATGTCGGTTCCTCTTAATGCAGCATGGATTCCGGCAGCATCACCATCATACAGCAGTGTGATGTTCGAGGTGAAACGATGCAGCGTATGAATCTGATGAACACTCAAGGCAGTACCTGAGTTGGCAACAACATTCTCTATGCCACACTGGTGCATGGAGATGACGTCAGTGTAGCCTTCCACCATGTAAACACGGTCTTCCTTGGCAATAGTCTTCTTCGCCTGATAGATACCATATAGTTCATGATCCTTATGGTAGATGTCGCTGTCCGGTGAGTTGACATACTTCTGCTGCACACCCTTTGTTGCTGCATCCAACTTCCTACCGCCGAAGCCGACAACCTTTCCGCTGATACCTATCCACGGGAAGATCACACGACCGGCATAACGGTCAATCAGTTCACCTCGGTCATTCTGATAGCAGATGCCTGTTTTCAAGAGGTAGTCTGCCTTATAGCCTTTCTTAAGGGCAGTCTGGGCAAGGGCATGACGATCGTTCAAGTCGAATCCCAGTTGGAATTTTCTGATGATGTCGTCCCGAAAGCCACGCGAACGGAAATACTGCATGCCTATACTGGCCATATCCCCGTCGCCATGCAGAATCTCCTCGAAGTACTTTGCTGCCCATTCGTTGACAATGAACATCGACTCCCGTTCGCTCTGCTCCCGCTTCTCATCATCTGAAAGTTCCCGTTCATGTATTTCAATATGGTATTTGTTTGCGAGCCATCGCAAAGCCTCTGGGTAAGTCATCTGCTCATGCTCCATGATAAAGCTGATGCTGTTCCCTCCTTTTCCACAACCGAAACAGTGACAGGTGCCGCGCGAAGGCGAGACGATGAACGACGGTGTCTTCTCATTGTGGAATGGGCACAAGCCTTTATAATTCGCTCCGGCCTTACGCAACGTAACGAACTCACCCACCACATCCACAATGTTAGCAGCGTCTTTAATCTTCTCTATGGTCAGTCTGTCAATCATTCTTCAAATACTCAGCCAGTTTTGAGCCGTTCTGGCGCAAGCCACGGGCAACACTCTCCGCATTTAGCAAGGCTCCTGCCTTCGAGGCATGAGTATGGTCTTTCTTAAAGTACACGCTGGCCTTGGCTTTTATCTTCTCTACTTTCGCCTTTGCCTTTTCCTTGTTCTTCGGGAGTTTCTTCACGGCGAACTTATTGTCGAGCACATCAGCGGAAAGGTTGTGCAGATCTAAGAACTCAACTTTTGTCTCTTCCACCACCTCACGGTACCATTTGCCATAGCTGTCGTTGCGTCGTTCTATTTTTCCCGTCGGCCACTCATTGCGGGGAGTGAGTGACACAAGAATAGGAGTGGCTCCCTTTTCACGGGTATCATCAATCATCTTTTTCAGATACCAGCCGAAGGAATAGACAACTTCAAAACGGCCGTCCTTTTCCATCTTATACACATGACATGTGTCCTTTGTCCCGGGAATCACACCGCGTTCCTTGGAATCCGTAATCGAACAGATATCATTGTGACCAAATTCTATAAGAACAAAGTCGCCCGGCTGCAACTGATTGTAAACCTTCTCCCAGCGTCCCTCACGGAGATAGCTGCGAGTTGAACGGCCTGCCATAGCCACATTGGCAAGGGTAATCTTCGTCTCATCAAAGACCTCACCAGCCAAAGCACCCCATCCCCACATGCCGTCGTCGTCTTTATCAGAATTCTTCACTGTTGAATCTCCAGTGATGAAGACGATGGGCTTACCTGTCTCGCGGCGGATGCCGTAGGTGGGAAGTTCCACGTTCAGCATCATCGCCTGCAACGGGCGCAAAGCGGGATGCGTACATGCTGCTAACCCCTCTGCCGCACTGCGGGCATTCATCTCTGCTCCGTACGCACTGGTATGGATATGGTCACCGAAGAAATGATACTTCTCTTTCCAAGGGCTGTATGAGTCCAGCTTTGCACCGGACAACTCGTTCAAATCTACGTATGGCACATCGAGTTCCTTCGACACTTCTGCCAGCCAATCGGACTGTGGTTTGCGAATAATCTTACCCGTTTTCTCGTCAAAAGCATCGCGGGGAGTGAGTGACATCAGGACGGGATGCGCTCCCTTAGCGCGTATCTCACTGACATACTTACGCATATATCCTCCATACGTATAGACTGTCTCCTGAACGCCGGTTTCTTTAATCGTCACGTTGACAGAATCTTGTCCTGTCCCACTGAGCACTGCGCGTGCCCTACCTTCGTCAAGAGGACCACCGTCATTATGACCAATGGAAACGATAACCCAGTCGCCAGGCTGCAATGCCTCACGCACAGCAGGCCATAACTTAGTGTAGAACGTACGGGTGGACATTCCTCCCAGTGCCTGATTCTCCACAGAGATCTTTCTGCCGTCGAAATACTTATTGGCAAAGAAGCCCCACCCCCACTGTCCGTTGCTGCCGTCACCACGTGTTCCGTTGCGCATGGTAGAGTTACCGATGAGGAACAAGACGGGATTACTTCCCACACGGGTGGTTCCAGGAGCGGGTCGCGACATCAAAGCCTTTGCAATGGAGTCGGGAGTGTTATCCACCACTTTGTTTACATCCTCAATGGGTATTGGCAAATCGTCAAACGTCTGAGCCATCATCATTGTGGCTGGGAGGAAGAAGATAGCAGCGACGAGATACTTTATTCTATTCATATAGTAGTCATATAAGAGTTAGTTTTGGAATTCTATGCAAAGATAACGATTTTTTCAGAAACAGTCTCGTTCTCCCGTTCCTTTTTTGTTATCTGTCTTTACATCGTCATCATTCGCTCTTCCCAAGAATAATGTTTGTTAGTGTTACCACATCAGAGATATCAACCGATTCATCCCAATTAACATCTGCTTCCTCCATATTGGATATCAGCTGTTTACCAAGTATATGGTTTACAAGAATCACGACATCACTGATGTCCACTACTCCATCATGGTTCAGATCACCACGCAATGCTATGTGATACAACTTGAAATCGGTTGCGCACCACCATCCTTCCCGATTATCTGAATAGACGGGGTTAGAAGTCTGTTTATTAGCTTTCGAGCCTACAAATCCTATTGTGAGTTGGCCACCTGTATTCAAATGTACAGGTTGGGTGGTCAGTTGCTCCCATACATAATCATCTGTGATGCCTGGTGCATCAAATCGCTCAAAGGTCAAAACTGGTGTTGTCTCCGTAATCGTCCCTGTAGAGATATAGCCATGCTGATCGGTGATACAGAAAGGCTGGGTTGTAGCAACACACGACATGACATAACAGCCGGCAGGCAATTCGCTGATGCTTTGTTTCACTTCCATGGTTCCTTCACTGGCTGTACTCCACCAGGCATTCCAGCAAGTCTTACCCCATACGTTATTGGTGCGTTGATCGCCACCGGTATAGGAGCCTGCTTTCGTGATCCATCCTGATGCGGAAGCAAATGTGGGATTCTGTATCATGGCTGTCTTATCCGTCCACACATAGGATTTTCTCAACATTTCTTCAAGCGTAGAGAGTGCCGAACTATAACTCTCAACTGTGCTTGCAGACTTGGCGGCAGAAATTGCACTTAACAGTTTCGGGCTATTGGATGTCAGAATACCTGTCAGCTTTTCGGCAAAGACAACGAGTGAGTCGAGCGACTTTTTGGTTTTTATTCCCTGGTAGGCATCACGCAGGGCATTGGCAGCTTCCTCATAGCGTGCCTTTGCTGTAGCAGCATTGGTATGAGACATACTGGAAGCGGCGGCAATACGCGATGCCAGTTCAGTGTTGATGTCTGCATATCCATAATTGACCCTGTTCCATTCTTTAAAAGCTTCAACTTCTGACTGCAACTGAACAAAGCCATCTTCGTAAGCAGATCTTTCAGTAGTGAAGAGCCGGCAAAGCGAGAACTTATCAAACTTACCTGTACTATTGAGCCAACGGTATTTAATAACAAACTTCGAATAGCTGCTACTGTTGAATGTGGCATCTTGTTTCTCCCAGTCTGATGCTGACTTCAGATTGATGACTTCAACAGTCTCATCATCTCCATTTGAAGAAAGACTTGCCTTCTGCCATCCTCCTTCATGATCTTTGTGCCACACAGAGAACAGATAAGGCTGATTGGTCACGAGAGAATGTGCCGTCTTGAACGATGAATTACCGCTAACTCCCGTATGACCGTATGCACGGAGGTAAGTACCGTTGTCTGCTCCTGCCACAGGTAATATTTCAAGCTTTGACTTTTCAGGAGAACCGTTTCCTGCTCCGTCTGTCCATCCTTGCCATCCATAGTTGAAGTCACCGTTAGAAATCACATTGCCACCGACATAATAGGTTTTCCCATCATAAATCACTTCATTTCCCACCTCATTAATCAACGGCATGGAACCCTGCTCCGAAGAATAACGGTCGATGCCGCAATGGTCGATGGTATGAATACGGTATATTGCTGCTGACGTGGTAGGCAGACTGACAGTATAGCTTCCTCCTTCAGGAAGAATGTTCTCTTCTGTATATACCGCATTCCAGGTGCTACCGTTCTTCACTTCGATCTTCATCGTCTTTATGTATTCACCATTCTCATCACTCCAGATGACACGAGTAACATTTGCATCATTATCGACGATAACAGAACTCATCAGAGGATTCTTCATCCACTTTGAAGTGTTGGGGACGTAGCTGTTGAGGTCGGCCTTGTAACCTATCCCCGAAGCTTTATTCGCATAGTATTCTCCCATCGGTGTAAGCGTGTTGTCGTATTCGTTACCGTCAGGCGACTTGAACATATATCTGCACTCCTGTACATTATTATAGACTGCATAGCGCTCAATGAAATCGGTGCTCTCCAATCCGTCGATGATGGGGGCGAAGTGCTGCTTCTCTAATGAATAGTTTGCCGATGTGCCCGATGTCCCTGATCCAGGCCAGCCTGTCCAGTTGGCACCATAATTCATTTCCGTTATCCATATCTGCCTGCCAGGATAGTCATTATGAATGCCTGAGAGTTGAGATTTCCATGAACTCCAGTCACTGTACCAATAGCAATGTGTGACAATATAGTCGCAGCGATAGCCTTTTTCCTCCAGCTTATTGATGAACTTACCAAGCATTCCACTTGTGAAATTGTTCGAATAGTTGGAGACGCAAGGGGAACCGAGGCGTTTTCCTGTTACCAGCAAGTCTGTCCACCGATTGACGGCAGCATCGATGATGGCATCTTCATTACTGCTCCCTGCTATTTCCACGAGCTTTTTATAAGAGTCCTCTACTGTATTGTCAAACTCATTATATCCCAGCACATTAGAACCGCCCCCGACTTCCACACTGGGCCACCACGGCTGTTGACGGATGGCGACATACTCACGGTCGGGTGAGTTCAGTTCACCATTATCATTCCAGTTGTAATACCACGTTGTATTGAGCAGACGGTTTCGTTCACTGCTTGCCCCGGCATAGCCCTTTTTGGAAACATCGTTCCATTGATTGATCCGGATGAAAGAAGCTGTACCATCCAGCGGTGTTCCTGCCAAGTCCACTTTGATATTCTTTGTATCAGCAACCCAAACGCGACTATATCCCAGTCCATTGCTCTTTGCCGACAGACAGACACTATAACCACGCTTCAGCGTAAACGAGCGGATAGAATTATCAAACGAAGAACCACTAAGGTTGTATTTCTGTTTCGATGTATATTTATTATAGGATGCTCCTTTCCATTCATTGCCTTTGTAAACTGTCAGAGGATTGAAGTTGTTACCGTAAGGAAGGATAATAGTACCATCGCCATAAATCTTCACCTGACAATTGGTTCCGTTTACCGCAGCTGTTCCATTGATCTTCACAAAGGTAAGCCACGAACTGATGACAGCACTGGGGCGTAATCCCGTGAGGATAACGACTGCATCATCGTTCATGATGTTTACACTTCCTGTAGTAGTAAAAGGTGTGGAACTGGTAATCTTATAGTCCACTGCATTCGTGATATTGACGGTCTGCCTGACCTGACTGACAGTAGTGGTCTGGTTTTGTTCATCGGAAAGGATATCCTCGGCTATCGCATTCTTCGACAGAAGACTAATATCAGTCACGCTGAACCATTGATATTTGCTATTTGTAGTAGCAGCCAGGGTAAATTTGACCGTCTTTGTTGCACCGAAAACGGTCACAGGAATGTACCGCCATTCCCATCCCCGTCCTGAATCGTTGTTTGCAAAGACATCCTTACTGTCAAAACTGGTGATTCCCGCTGTGGTAATGCCAAATCCAATATCCCCGTTGGTAGGAATTGTCTGAGTCATGCCATTACCTGAGATGGTTCCCACGACATCGGAAGAAGCACGACATGCCACTCTTAATACATACTCTCCAACAGGCAGACTGGCTGTATAGGTGATTGACGATGACCAAGAGGAAGCACTCCACGACGAACTTGGCTGCTCGTAATAGATGGATGTTGAGGAGCCGTCCCAGTGCTGTCCGCTATTAGAAGCGATATTACTATTTGTCGGACTACCGAGCAAAGAAGTGACATCGTAGGTGTAATTATCTTTGATGGCACTGCACTCCTTCACCTGCAACGACTTTACAGCTTTCTCCAGCTCTGCACGACTGATGTTTTCCGTGTTGCTGATAACCTGCTCTTCTGAAACGTCACAGCCTAAAGTCTCTGCAAGTGTTATCTCATCTTTGAGCTTCTGCCTCTGGGCAGCAATGGCAGAAGCACCTCCAAGAGCCATGTCCAGTTGATACAATTCCTCATCAGTGACAGGAATGATGGAACCATGCCGGGGTGTGAAGGCACCGTTATTGGCACAATTGCCCCAAAGGGTATGAGTAGAAAAATCGTCGCTGACCTCACAAAGCTGGAAGACAGCAGGATTGGCAGTATAGCAGTCATAGCCAAGAATCCATTTACCATCACTGATACGCTTAAAGAGTGCAGGACCCTCGACCGCCCTTGTCGTCTGCTGAACCGTCCCGCTGGGCGTACTCCATTGACTGCCTGTAGGTTCACCTTCGGCAGCGGTAAGCGTTGAGGCTGAAATATGGCAGATGCCCCCGGCTCCTTCATTCTTATAATACGCATGGTATCTGTTATCGGCGTCATTGTACACAATGGTCAAATCTATGGTTGCCGAACCACGGTCGTACAGATGAACGGGCTCTCCCACAAGATCGGTGAAATCTTCATTGGCATAATTGTAGAACACCTTATCATATTCTACGGTTCCGTCATCGGTGAGTATAGAATAATAAATAAGATATTTGCCCGCCTGTCTGTCGTAGATCACTTCTGGTGCCCATACGCGGGTCACATTGGCGAACGGCGTTTCTGCATATCGGTCGGGGAAATGGACGGTGGAATGAGTCCAGTGAATCAAATCTACCGACTTCGACATGACAATGCCCCGATTGCTTGCCCAACCATTTGAACTCCGCATATCGGTGCATACCATGAGGAAAGTACCGTCTTCTGTTCGTAGGATAAAGGGATCTCTGATGTTCCCGCTCCTTGCAATAGTGCTGAAGTCGACGACGGGTGCACCTGCGTTCAGAGGAGTATATGCCAGTGCGTCATTAGAATAGGCATAGAACAAGTGTTCCTGTGAAGGATTATTGCCCTGGAAGTAGGCAAAGAGATACTTTGAGGGATGCTGGCCTCGCATGACGGTGGTAACAAGACTCAAGGTCACGACCGTCAGCATTATTCGTAGTCTGATATTCATGTGATACTGATATTATTATAGATTACTTTTCTTCACCAATCCCTTTCGGTTCAGGCGGCGAAACTCTTTCTTAGCCCTTTTCAGTTGCTTGGCAAACTGTTTGTCAGCATGGAGACGAGCCACGACAGCGCTTGCCACGATACGAGCAGCATCAACGTCGCTCTGCCAGTGATACCCGCAAATGACACGGCTCTGTCCTATCTCGAAGCCACGAATGAGTATTTCGTTCTGACGTTCCGTGTTAATTTCAGACAACACCAGAGCTGTTGCCCATCCAATGGCAGTATGTCCTGATGGATAGGAACCGTTGGTGGATAGTTTCTCCTGGTCTTTGGGATTACAGGTCATTTCCTTATAATAAGCATAAGGACGTGTACGCATGTAGTAGTTCTTTGCAGCACGAGTAGAGAGGTCGCCTGCATCTTCACGCATACGAAGAACCAATTTGTAAATCTGTGGGGTGGTCTTTTGAGAAATCCTGATACCGAAAGCCTCTGACATTGCATCAGGAACCCCATCCCCCGAAAGGTGAGCATCAGCAGAAGCCTGATCGCCACGAGGGGTGTCACGCTGCATCTTCCCCCACAGATAACGAGCCTCATCATTACTGAAACCCGTAGAACCTGGCTGTGGCGGAGGAGGCAGCAGCTTGAAACTGTTTGCCACATCGTCAATCTTTAGAAAGTATTTCTCAGGATTGGTTCTGACATCCTTGATTCTCTCCTGTGAATAGACATTTGCCGACACTAACATCAGCAATAATAATATAACTGATTTTCTCATGATGATGAATGGATAAAATGTAATGGTCTATCAGATGGTTATATGAAAGATTCTACAAAAATAGGTATTTTTCACCAAAGGTACAAATCATACCCTAATTATTTTACCTTTACGAAAAATAAATACAAGATTTTCCTTTTATCGATTATTTTCTTTAATTTTGCAGGCGAAAAGCGATAATTGCTTTTAACTTGTAATTATGATGAAGAGAATCAACATGGCAGTCTTTGTATCTGGAAGTGGTACTAACTGCGAGAACATTATCCGATATTTCAGCACCTCAGACCGTTATCATGTCGCCTTAGTGGTGAGTAACCGTCCAGACGCCTATGCTTTGGTTCGTGCTGAGAAACTGAATGTACCGACGAGAGTTGTAAACAAAGCAGCCTTGAACGACAGCAGTGTGATTCTGCCATTAATGGAACAGTTTGATATTCATTTCATCGTCCTGGCAGGATTCCTGCCACTCGTCCCCGATTTCCTCATCAATGCTTTCCCTCGTCGTATCATTAACCTCCACCCTGCCCTGCTGCCTAAATACGGAGGAAAAGGAATGTGGGGACACCATGTACACGAAGCAGTAAAGGCAGCCGGCGAGAAGGAAACTGGTATGACCGTACACTATGTTACCCC
>CACWNV010000028.1 GCA_902762325.1 uncultured Prevotellaceae bacterium
CAACCTTTCCCAGATGAGCAAGTCAACCTTTTCCGTATGGGTAGGCAAATGTTAAATTATCAAGGCTAAAAAGAGTCAACCGAAATCAGGAAAAGACACATTTTCTTCATTGAAAATTGTGTTATAAATCGTAATAAATTTAGTGTAAATAATTATAGTTTATAATATACTATATTTTATATTAATATATAATATATTATATATTAATATAACATTATATATATGACATGTTTTTTGAGTATTGCAAGGTACTAATGTCACATGTGACATGTGACATGTGACATTTTTGAATTGGCGAATAAAGTACATGCTGTTTCCATTCTGCAAACAATATGTATGTGAAGCGCATATATATTCTTTAGCGGTCGCAAACATATCGTTTAGGAATTCAGACTTCGCCCTTGGCGACCACAGCAGAGATTATCTTACGGTGATATGGAAACAGCCCTGCTTCACTTCGTATTTCACCCAGCACTGCTTTTGAAGACGAAGGTCGCGCAGCACTTCCGAAAGTACCCATTTGAGTGTGTCATTCTGGACTTGGCGGCGCTTCGGTCCATCGGGTGCCTCCACGGTCATATAGCGGTTGTAACAGATGTCGAAGGTCGTACCGAACATGTGACAACTGTTCTCCGTGGCGTTTCCATTGAAGCTACGCAACCGGCTTACGTCATCCTTGCTTCGAAGGACACTGGTGACGATAATCTTATGCAAGGGCACACCCTTCACCTGAAGACTGTCAAAGAAGCTACGCCCTATATCCTGGAGGAGGACAGACGCACGGGGGACGAGATAGGGAATGCTCCGCTGGAGGTTGTCCACATAGAAATAGGGATTGCTGCCGATGTAAACAAGCTCTGACTTCCTCCCCTCTGCCTCAGCCCTGTTCTGAACCGGACGCACGCCCCACTTTTGAGCCGACACATACTGCACCTCCTGTAAATCGGGGAACGTCTGCGAATAACTCGGCACGCTGTATATCTTGTTCTTTACCGGGGTACCGTCGGCGTTGAAGAAAGGATTATTCTTGTAATTCTTAGGAGGTGCCGGGATTGAATCCTCCTTCTTCTTACTCTCAGCCTGTTGTTTTTCAGCAGTTTCGTTTAGCTTTGCTACTTTAGTCTCAGTCTTCTTCTCGGTTTTCATTGTCTTCTCCGGCACGACAGGAGCTTTCTTTTGAGCCACCTCCACCGTCGTGCTGTCGACATCGACGGCTGCAAGGTCGGGTGACAGCTTTCTATCGGATGCTATTGACGGGAAGATGCACCGCACCAGCGCAAGCACCAGTACGGTTACTATGAATCCCTCAAGATATTTTCTTTTTGTAATTCTAAATTCAAACATCAAAACTCGTTACTTTTCAAAATCCAGTGCAAAGATACAACTTTTTTATATAATAATGCTGAGATAAGAAAACGATTTTGGAGAATTAACGAAGTTTGCACCATAGATAAATGGTCAATCATCAACGGTCAATGGTTAATGGTTAATGGTCAATGGTCAATCATCAATGGTCAATCCTTCAAGAAATCCATCCCTTTTTCTTCGCTTCAGAAATCACGACGGACATGATCATGGAGAGGAAAAGCAAGCCGAAAATCACGGCAAGGCTTACCGGTGTGGATATCTCTATATGAGGGACCTGAAGGTCTAATCCCACCCACGAGCCGATTGCGTTGATGTACTCGTTCATGCTCAATAGCATCTTCACCCCGACAAACATCAAGATAATGCCAAGTCCATATTTTAAATAGGAGAAATATTTGGCAACGGCAGCCAGGGCGAAATATAGTGCCCGCAAGCCTAAGATGGCAAAGACATTACTGGTAAGAACGATGAACGGGTCGCAGGAAACGGAAAAGACCGCCGGAATACTGTCGACGGCAAATGCCACATCCGTCGTCTCAATCACGAGCAGCGCCACAAACAAAGGCGTAGCCAGACGGCGCCCGTTCTCGACAACGAAGAAACGACCGCCGCGCATCTTGTCCGTCACCGGATAGATCTTGCGGAACCACTTGACAATGATGTTCTGAGAGGGGTCGACCATCTGGTCGTCGTCGTGACTGAACATCTTGGCTCCAGTGTATAACAAGAACAGGCCGAACAGTCCTAACACCCATTCAAATCGCATCACCATGGCAGCTCCGGCAAAGATGAAGATGCTACGCAAGACCAATGCGCCGAAGATACCCCAGAAGAGCACTTCATGCTGGTATTTGCGTTCTATGCCGAAGAAGGAGAACAGCATCAAAAAGACAAACAGGTTGTCCATCGACAACGACTTCTCTATCAGGTAGCCCGCAATGAACTCCATTGCCTTCTCGTGGGAATCGACCGGATAGAAGAGATAAATCCCCAGGCAGAACAGAAACGACACGGCTATCCACACGAAGGTCATCCGCAGCGCTTCGCTGACATTCACCTCATGCTGCCCTTTCCTGCCAAACATCGACAGGTCGACCAGCAACATTATAATTACAAGGACATAGAACAGAATCCATGCCCATAAAGACATCCCCATCATATCAATCTTGTCATGACAAAATTCATCATCTTTTCGTTTTCGGTGGCAAAAGTACTAATTTTATTCTATATTCCACTCATTTTTATTCCCAATTGACGTGTCATGTTGTCATTCCCTTTGAGATTTCTTTAGAAAACATGCTGAAAAATCAGCAATTATTCGTATCTTTGCAAACGATTTTATATCTGACAGATTTTTAATGACAGAGAAGCATATTGTCCTGGATGAAATAGACCCCGTTGTGTTTTATGGTGTGAACAACGGTCATCTGCAAATAATCAAGTCGCTTTACCCCAAACTTCGGATTGTGGCTCGGGGTAATGTTATCCGTGTGCTCGGCGATCAGGATGAAATGAACCGGTTCGAAGATAACATCGAAAAGATGCGCAGACACGTGCTGCAATACAACACCATCACGGAAGAAGACATTCTGGACATTCAGAATGGTCACCGTACAAAAGCGGAAGCGATAAAGGGCGTAGTGTGCTACAGCCTTTCCGGTCGTCCCATCAAGAGCCGTTCAGAAAACCAGCAGCTGCTCATAGACACTTACGAGAAGAACGACATGGTTTTCGCCGTAGGACCAGCGGGCACGGGCAAGACCTATCTGAGCATTGCCCTTGCGGTGAGGGCACTCAAGGAGAAGAACGCGAAGAAAATCATCCTTTCCCGTCCTGCCGTGGAAGCCGGAGAGAAATTAGGCTTTCTCCCGGGAGACATGAAAGACAAGATCGACCCTTATCTCCAGCCGCTCTACGACGCTCTTGAAGACATGATACCGGCTGTCAAGCTCCAGGACATGATGGATAAGCACATCATCCAGATTGCACCGCTGGCATTCATGCGAGGCCGCACGCTGAGCGATGCGGTTGTCATCCTCGACGAAGCCCAGAACACGACACCTGCACAGATCCGTATGTTCCTCACCCGCATGGGCTGGAACACAAAGATGATCATCACCGGCGACATGACCCAGATTGACCTTCCCAAGAGTCAGAACAGCGGTCTGAGAGAAGCGCTGAACATCCTCCGGGACATTGAAGGTATCGGCGTCGTGGAACTGACGAAGAAAGACATTGTGCGTCACAAGCTTGTAACGAAGATTGTGAATGCCTATGAAGCATACGATAAAACAACAAACAAATCCAATAATAATGATGAAAGCACTGACAAAGACTGATTTCCATTTCGAAGGACAGAAAAGCGTCTATCATGGAAAAGTACGTGACGTATATAACATCAATGATGACTTGATGGTCATGATTGCCACAGACAGGATATCTGCATTTGACGTTATCCTTCCGAAAGGCATTCCCTTTAAGGGACAAGTGTTAAATCAAATCGCCGCCAAGTTTCTTGATGCAACCGCAGACATCTGCCCCAACTGGAAGCTGGCAACACCCGATCCGATGGTAACCGTAGGACTGAAATGTGAAGGATTCCGTGTGGAAATGATTATCAGAGGCATTCTCACCGGTTCTGCCTGGCGTGACTACCAGAAAGGAGTACGCGAGATTTGCGGTGTCAGACTACCTGACGGAATGCGGGAGAACGAGCGGTTCCCGGAGCCAATCATCACCCCTACCACGAAGGCTGACGAAGGACACGACCTGAACATCTCCAAAGAGGAAATCATCGCTCAGGGGATTGTCTCGGCTGAAGACTATGCCATCATGGAGGACTATACGCGCAAGCTGTTTGCCCGCGGCCAGGAGATTGCCTCCAGACAAGGACTGATTCTTGTAGATACGAAATACGAATTCGGCAAGCGCGACGGAAAGGTGTATCTCATAGACGAGATTCACACGCCGGACAGCAGCCGTTATTTCTATGCTGAAGGGTATGAGGAAAAGTTTGCCAACGGGGAGCCTCAGCGTCAGCTCTCAAAGGAGTTTGTCAGACAATGGCTTATCGAGCACAACTTCATGAACGAGCCCGGTCAGCAGATGCCTGAGATTACAGACGAATATGCTGAATCTGTAAGTGACCGCTACATCGAATTGTACGAGCATATTACAGGTGAGACTTTCAATAAGACGACGGAAGAAGGAGACATCGCAGCACGCATCCAAAAGAACGTGGAGGAATATCTGAGTTCCCGCAAATAATCACTTACTCCTTCAGACGAAGGACAGGGGTAGCTATAGCAAATGTACGAGCAGGAAAAAATAAAGCCATATCACAAAGAAGGCGACAAGACACAACAGGTTGAACAGATGTTCGACAACATCGCCCATTCCTACGACAAGCTGAATCACAGGTTATCGTGGAATATCGACAAGGGCTGGCGAAAGAAAGCCATCCGGCAACTCCTGCCCTATCGTCCAAAGGTGATGCTTGACATTGCGACAGGTACCGGCGACTTTGCCATCCTGGCAGCCGGCATGCTCCGCCCCGACACGCTCATAGGAGCAGACATCTCAGAGAAGATGATGGAAATCGGCAAGCAGAAGGTTGAGAAGGAAAAACTGGACTCCGTCATCTCCTTCAAGAAAGAAGACTGTATGAATCTTTCTTTTGCCGATGACACCTTTGACGCCATCACCGCTGCCTTTGGCATACGAAACTTCTCAGACTTAAACAAGGGGCTGGGTGAAATGTGCAGGGTGCTGAAAAAGGGAGGACATCTGAGCATCGTAGAGCTTACGAGCCCTGTCTCCTTTCCCATGAAGCAGCTCTTCAGCATCTATTCGCACACCTTCCTTCCACTCTACGGAAGAATGATTTCGAAAGACAGGAGTGCATACGATTATCTGACGGCAACCATCGAGGCTTTCCCACAAGGAGAGCAGATGATTGAAATCCTTAAAACGGCTGGCTTCAGCAAAGCTCAGTTCAAACGATTGACATTTGGAATCTGCACCATGTACTTTGCAGAGAAATAAAACTGAATTATGGACAAATACGGACTAATTGGCTATCCCCTGGGACATTCGTTCTCTATCGGGTATTTTAATGAAAAATTTGAAAACGAAGGAATCGATGCGAGATACATCAACTTTGAGATTCCCACTATTGAGCACTTGAGAGAGGTGCTGGACTCAACTCCCGACCTGAAAGGACTGAACGTGACTATTCCATACAAAGAGAAAGTAATCGAGTATCTTGATTCCGTTTCTCCTGAAGCCAGAGCCATCGGTGCCGTGAATGTCATCAAAGTCACCCATAAAGGGAAAAAGACCTTGCTGAAGGGATTCAACAGCGATGTCATCGGTTTCACGCAAAGCATTGAGCCCATGCTGGAGAAATGCCATAAGAAAGCACTTATTCTCGGAACGGGCGGTGCTTCAAAGGCTATCGACTATGGCTTGCGTTCATTGGGCCTGGAAACGGTCTTCGTGAGCAGGTATGAACGTCCCGGAACCGTACAATACGACAAGCTCAAGCCTGAAGATGTCAAGGAGTACAACGTCATCGTCAACTGCACCCCGCTTGGTATGTATCCCAAGACGGAAGAATGTCCGCTTCTGCCTTACGAAGCAATGGATTCCAACAACCTGCTCTATGACCTCATCTATAATCCGGATGAAACCATGTTCATGAAGATGGGGAAGAAATATGGAGCTACCGTCAAAAACGGCCTTGAAATGCTTTTGCTTCAGGCATTCGCAAGCTGGGAGTTCTGGAACGGTGAGAGAGAAGAATGATTTAACACCTCAATATATATTTGATTAATCAATGACAGACAACCGATATATGATGCGCGGTGTTTCCGCCGCCAAGGAAGATGTTCACAATGCCATCAAGAACATTGACAAGGGTATTTTCCCACAAGCATTCTGCAAAATCATCCCGGATATCTTAGGAGGAGACCCTGAGTATTGCAACATCATGCATGCAGACGGGGCGGGGACTAAATCATCCCTCGCCTACATGTACTGGAAGGAAACCGGCGACCTTTCCGTATGGAAGGGGATTGCCCAGGATGCAATCGTGATGAACACAGACGACCTTCTGTGCGTGGGTGCTGTTGACAACATCCTCGTATCGTCTACCATCGGCCGCAATAAGATGTTAATTCCCGGTGAAGTGGTCTCCGCAATCATCAACGGAACAGACGAACTACTGGCAGATATGCGCAAGATGGGTATCGGCATTTATCCTACAGGCGGGGAAACGGCTGATGTGGGCGACCTCGTACGTACCATTATCGTAGACTCTACCGTTACTTGCCGTATGCCGCGCAAAGACGTGATTGATAATGCCAATATCCGTCCGGGTGATGTCATTGTCGGCTTGTCGAGCACGGGACAGGCAACCTATGAGAAGAGCTATAACGGAGGCATGGGGAGCAACGGCCTTACTTCAGCCCGCCACGATGTGTTTGCCAAATACTTAGCAGAGAAGTATCCAGAGAGCTTTGACCATGCCGTTCCCGACGAGCTTGTCTATAGCGGGAAATACAAGCTGACGGATGCCGTTGACGGTGCTCCCGTGAATGCCGGTCAGCTGGTGCTCTCTCCCACTCGAACATACGCCCCGATTATCAAGAAGATACTGGAGAAGCTTCGCCCGGAGATTCATGGAATGGTCCACTGCACTGGTGGAGCCCAAACTAAAGTATTGCACTTCGTCAACGACAACTGCAGGGTCATCAAAGACAACATGTTCCCTATCCCGCCACTTTTCCATGCCATTCACGAATGCTCAGGCACCGACTGGCGGGAAATGTATCAAGTGTTCAACATGGGACATCGCATGGAAATATACGTCCGTCCGGAAATCGCTCCGCAAGTGATAGAGATTTCCAAGTCGTTCGACGTCGATGCGCAAATCATCGGACATATAGAAGAAGGTGCCAGGAGTCTGACAATACTATCAGAATTCGGAGAATTCAATTATTGATGAAAACGAGCTCATGGCTGACGACAAGTATAAAACAAAGAATGACATATAAATATGATTGAGAATAATAGCATTTTACAAAAGCTCGATGGATTGGAGGCACGATTCGAAGAAGTATCAACCCTGATTACCGACCCCAGCGTGATTTCCGATCAAGAAAGATACGTAAAACTGACTAAGGAGTATAAAGACCTGGAAGACATCATGAACGCCCGCAAAAGATACATCACGTGTCTTAATGCGATCAGCGAGGCCAAAGACATTCTTACGAACGAGACCGATCCGGACATGAAGGAAATGGCACGCGAAGAACTGAGCGAGAATGAGGCTCTGAAGCCCAAGCTGGAGGAAGAGATAAAGATTGCGCTTATTCCTAAAGATCCGGAGGATGCGAAGAATGTCCAGATGGAAATACGTGCAGGTACGGGAGGAGACGAGGCTTGTCTCTTTGCCGGTGACCTTTTCCAGATGTATAAGAAATTCTGCGATTCAAAAGGCTGGTCTCTTAGTGTCACCAGCGAAAGCGAAGGTGCCGTCGGCGGCTTCAAGGAAATCGACTTTGCCGTCAGCGGTGTCGATGTATATGGCACTTTAAAGTATGAATCGGGAGTTCACCGTGTACAACGTGTTCCCGCTACAGAGACGCAAGGGCGCATGCACACGAGTGCGGCAACCGTAGCCGTCTTGCCTGAAGCGGAGAAGTTTGAAGTACACATCAACGAAGGAGAAATCAAATGGGATACCTTCCGTTCGTCTGGTGCCGGCGGTCAGAATGTGAACAAGGTGGAATCGGGCGTCCGTCTGCGCTACATGTGGAAGAATCCCAACACGGGTGAATCAGAGGAGATACTCATTGAGTGTACGGAAACTCGCGATCAACCGAAGAATAAGGAACGTGCGTTGTCGCGCCTTCGCACCTTCATCTATGACAAGGAGCACCAGAAGTATGTAGACGATATTGCATCCCGTCGGAAAAGCCTCGTCTCGACAGGAGACCGCTCTGCCAAGATTCGAACCTATAACTTCCCTCAAGGGCGTGTCACCGATCATCGCATCGGCTACACCATGTACGACCTACAAGGATTCCTCGGCGGAAACATTCAGGAAATGATTGATGCCCTGACCGTTGCTGAGAATGCCGAGCGCATGAAGGAAGCAGAATTATAAATTTACTTTTGTCATAAGCTTCACATTTGGTTATGTACTTATTAAAAAGATACAGAAATGGATAGGAAACAACTGATAGAACAGATCATGCAGAAGCAGACGTTCCTATGTGTGGGATTGGATCCCGACATCAAGAAGATTCCGCAATGCATCATCGACGAATGTAAAGAGGAGTTGGAAGACGATGAGGAGTATGACGACTCGCTCGCCATCATGGCTTTCAACCAAGCCATCATCGATGCAACAGCCCCTTATTGCGTAGCATACAAGCCAAATCTGGCGTTCTATGAATCGCTGGGTTCTATGGGCGTGGCAGCCTACGAGGAGACGGTGGCATATCTGCGTGAGTATTACCCCCACCACTTCATCATAGCCGATGCCAAGCGTGGCGACATTGGCAACACCAGTGCCATGTATGCCCGTTCGTTCTTTGAAGGAGACACACAAGTAGATGCGCTGACCGTTGCCCCATATATGGGCGAAGACAGCGTCACACCCTTCCTGGGGTACGAAGGCAAATGGGTGATACTTCTTGCGCTGACCAGCAACAAAGGCTCGCACGATTTCCAGACCTCCCCTATCGCCTCCGAAGGAGAGGAAAAAGAGTACCTGTTTGAAAAGGTACTGAAGATCTCGCAACAATGGGGAACGAAGGACAACATGATGTATGTTGTCGGTGCCACCCAGGGCCGTATGTTCGAAGACATCCGCCGACTGGTACCCGAACACTTCCTGCTCGTTCCGGGCGTAGGTGCACAAGGCGGGTCACTCCAGGAGGTGTGCAAATATGGAATGAACAAAGATTGCGGCTTACTGGTAAACTCTTCCCGTGGTATCATCTATGCTTCGAGTGATGAGGATTTTGCTGAGATGGCAGCACAGAAGGCAAAGGAACTACAAGAAGAAATGGCAATTGAATTGAGTAAGATTTGCCAATAGAACAGCCGTTTCCCTGTCCTTTATGAATGATAACAAGATTATCAATGATCCCGTTTTCGGTTTCATAAAAGTGCCGGTCGGATTACTTCTCGATATCGTGAAGCATCCGCTCGTCCAACGACTCACCCGCATCAAACAGCTGGGACTTGCCTCCGTTGTCTATCCCGGTGCACAACACACCCGTTTTCAACATTCAATCGGAGCATTCCATCTGATGAGCGAGGCGGTATTGTCGCTTTCCCAGAAAGGTATTTTCATTTTCCAAAGTGAGATGGAAGCCGTTCAGGCTGCCATCTTACTTCATGACATCGGGCATGGTCCGTTTTCTCATGTCCTGGAGAACACCTTGATACGAGGTATCTCTCATGAAGACATCTCACTCATCATGATGAACCAAATCAATCATGAGATGAACGGTGCCTTGAATTTAGCCATCAACATCTTCAAAGACGAGTACCCCAAACACTTTCTTCATCAGCTCATCAGTTCACAACTGGACATGGACAGGCTTGACTATTTACGACGGGACTCATTCTTCACGGGCGTCACGGAAGGAAATATCGGCTCTGCACGCATTATCAAGATGCTAAATGTCAAAGACGACCAGCTGGTGGTTGACTCCAAGGGAATCTATTCTATAGAAAACTATCTCACCTCCAGACGTCTCATGTACTGGCAAGTGTATCTGCACAAGACGGCTGTTGCATACGAGAAAGTTCTGGTAAATCTCTTAACCAGGGCAAAGCAACTGGCATTGAAAGGAGAAGACATCTTCGCACCACCCCATCTACATTATTTCCTACATAATGATGTTGATGCCTCTTTCTTCAACCAGCACCCTGAAGCATTGAGGAATTACGAATATCTCGACGACAATGACATCTGGAGTAGTGTGAAAGTATGGGCACAACATAAGGATAAGCTTCTTTCACTATTAGCAAAGGACTTGTTGGAAAGGAATATCTTCAAAGTTGAAATCCGGGAAGAACCCGTGATGGATGAAGAACTCAAAGAACTGCAACTCCAACTTGCAGCTAAACTTGGCATCAATGAAGAAGACGCTCACTATCTTGCGAATGCAGAGACAATTCAAAAAGACATGTACAATGTGAACGATGATCATATATCTATTCTTTTCAAGGATGGAACGATCAAAGACATCACAGAAGCGTCAGAAATTCTTAATGTTGCTTTGTTATCTAAAAAAATTCGCAAATATTATCTATGTTATCAACGTATTTGAATAAAATTTGCTATTTTTGCAGAAATAATAACCAATATAGATAATAATGGAATTTACTGCAAAACAAATTGCACAGTTTATCCAAGGGAAAGTAGAAGGTGACGAGAATGCTTCCGTTCACACTTTTGCTAAAATCGAAGAAGGAATACCTGGTGCTATCTCGTTCCTTTCGAATCCGAAATATACCCATTTCATTTATAATACCAAGTCGAGCATCGTTCTTATCGACGAATCGGTTGTGCTGGAAAAACCAGTTGAGACAACATTAATTCGAGTTCACAATGCATACGAGTGCATAGCTAAGCTTTTACAGCTTTATGCTTCTGCACAACCGAAGAAAAGCGGTGTCAGTTCTCTGGCTTTCATTTCCCCGACAGCTAAGATCGGAAAAGATTGTTATATCGGAGCATTTGCCTTTATTGGAGAGAATGCTGAAATCGGAGACGGCTGCCAGATTTATCCCAACGTCTATATTGGAGATGAGGTTAGAATAGGAAGTAACAATCTGTTCTATCCCAATGTAACCGTTTACAAACAATGCAGAATCGGTAATAATGTCATTATTCATTCCGGTGCCGTCATTGGTGCAGACGGTTTCGGCTTTGCTCCAGGAGAAAACGGATACGACAAAATCCCTCAAATTGGAATTGTTGTCATTGATGATGACGTGGAGATTGGTGCCAACACATGTATTGACCGCTCAACAATGGGTGCGACACGTGTATGTAAAGGGGCAAAGTTAGATAATCTTATACAGATTGCCCACAACGTGGAAATCGGTTCAAATACCGTGATGGCAGCACAAGGAGGTGTTGCTGGAAGCACAAAGATTGGCGAATGGTGCATGACAGGAGGACAAGTCGGCTTTGCCGGTCATATTACCATTGCAGACAACACTCACGTTGGTGCACAGGCAGGTATCACCAATAACATCAAGACTTCAGGTCAGACAATTTTAGGCTCTCCCGCATGGGATGCTAAAATGTATATGAAATCGGTTGCCATATTCCGCCGTTTACCTGAAATGTACAAGGAAATCTCCGAATTGAAAAAAGAAATCCAAGAGCTGAAAAGTCAGCAGAAATAAATACTACGATTAATGATAATGTTAAAGCAAAAGACTTTAAAAGGGAGTTTCTCCCTATTTGGAAAAGGACTGCATACTGGACTCAATCTGACAGTAACATTTAATCCTGCCCCAGAAAACACAGGCTATCGTATTCAAAGAATCGATTTAGAAGACGAGCCTATCATCGAGGCTATCGCCGAGAATGTAATTGACACTCAGCGTGGTACGGTATTGGCTAAAGGGGATGCAAGAGTATCTACTGTCGAACACGGGATGGCAGCACTTTATGCCTTAGGCATTGACAATTGTCTTATTCAAGTCAACGGACCAGAATTCCCGATTCTTGACGGTTCAGCCATCAAATATGTTGAAAAGATTCAGGAAATAGGAATCGTGGAGCAAAATGCTCCAAAGGACTGGTATATCATCCGTAAAAAGATAGAAGTGAAAGATGATAAAACGGGGTCGTGCATCACTATCCTTCCCGATGAGCAGTTCAGCATCACGGCAATGTGCTCTTTTGAATCGAAGTTTATAAACAGCCAGTTTGCAACCATTGACAGGATTGACAAATTTGCTGAGGACATAGCTCCGGCACGTACATTCGTCTTTGTCAGAGACATTGTTCCTTTGCTCGAAGCAAATCTAATCAAAGGTGGAGATCTTGAAAACGCCATTGTCATCTATGAGCGTGAAGTTTCTCAAGAAAAGCTGGATCAACTTGCCGACCTGCTCAATGTTCCCCACATGGATGCAAAGAAAATCGGCTATATCCAACATAAGCCTCTGATGTGGGAGAATGAATGTACCCGTCATAAACTATTAGACATCATCGGCGACATGGCTCTGATAGGTAAACCTATTAAAGGACGTATCGTTGCCACTCGCCCAGGACATACTATCAACAACAAGTTTGCCCGCCTCATGCGGAAAGAGATTCGGAAGCATGAGATCCAGGCTCCTATCTATGACCCCAATGAGGCTCCAGTCATGGATAACAACCGCATTCGCGAGTTGCTTCCTCACAGATACCCCATGCAGCTGGTGGACAAAATCATCTCCATTGGTCCGACAAGTATCGTCGGTGTTAAGAATATAACAAGCAATGAACCGTTCTTTGTCGGACATTTCCCTCAAGAGCCGGTAATGCCAGGAGTATTACAGATAGAGGCAATGGCACAATGCGGCGGATTATTGGTATTGAATCAAGTAGAAGATCCTGAACGATGGTCTACCTACTTTATGCGCATCGATGATGTTAAGTTTCGCCAGAAGGTAGTACCAGGCGACACATTGTTGTTCCGCGTAGAACTCCTGTACCCTGTTCGACATGGAGTAAGTACGATGAAGGGTTATATGTTTGTTGGCGACCATGTCGTTTCCGAAGCAACATTTACGGCACAAATAGTAAAGAACAAATAAATTCAGTTATATATGAATCAAATAAGTCCTTTAGCCTATATACATCCTGAAGCCAAAATTGGTGACGGCAATATCATCGGACCATTCTGTTATATTGATAAGAATACCGTTATTGGAGACAACAACACTTTCCAGAATAGTGTTACCATCAATTACGGAGCCCGGATTGGTAATAACAATGAATTCTTTCCGGGGGCGAGCATATCCACAAAGCCACAAGACTTGAAATTCAAAGGTGAAGACACCATCTGTATTGTCGGCGACAATAATAGTATCCGCGAGAATGTTACCATTTCAAGAGGTACGGCATCTAAAGGCGAAACGATCGTGGGGAACAATAATCTGTTAATGGAAAACATGCATGTTGCCCATGACTGTGTTGTCGGGAACGGTTGCATTATAGGAAACTCCACTAAGTTTGCCGGTGAGGTGATCGTAGATGACAATGCGATTATCAGTGCTACAGTACTTTGCCATCAATTCTGCCGCATTGGCGGTTATGTCATGATTCAGGGAGGAAGTCGTACATCGCAGGACATACCACCTTATATTATTGCAGGCAAAGAGCCAATCAGGTATGCTGGAGTCAATCTGATTGGTCTTCGTCGAAGAGGATTCGACAATGAACTAATCCAGCTGATTCACGAAGCATATCGCCTCTTATATAGCAAGGGAGTCTTAGCTGAAGGAATTGAGGAAATAAAGCAGAATCTGAAAATTACTCCTGAAATACAATATATAATTGATTTTGTATCAACATCAAAAAGAGGCATAATCAGATAAATGAAAACACTGGTTGTTGTTCTCGGACCGACTGGCGTAGGGAAAACGGAACTCTGTATCGACATTGCCAACTATCTCCATACACCAATCATCAATGCTGATTCTCGACAGGTATTTGCAGAAATACCGATAGGTACAGCAGCTCCGACAAAAGAACAACAACGTGCCGTGAAGCACTATTTCGTGGGAAATCTTCATATCGATGACTATTATAGTGCTTCTATGTATGAGAATGACGTCTTGCATCTGCTCGACCATCTTTTTACGAATAATGATGTTGCAATGATGAGTGGAGGGAGCATGATGTATATTGATGCTGTTTGTAATGGTATTGACGATATTCCAACGGTAGATGAGCATACTCGGGAAACGCTTAAACGCCGACTTGCCGAAGAAGGACTACCTGCTCTTGTAGAAGAATTGAAAAGATTAGATCCTGAGCATTATGAATTTGTGGATAAAAAGAATCCGAGAAGAGTTGTACATGCTTTGGAAATCTGTCACATGACTGGGAACACATATTCTTCTTACAGGACAAACACAAAGAAGCAAAGACCTTTTAACATCATAAAGATCGGTCTGAACCGCCCAAGAGAAGAGCTATATGCCCGGATTAATCAACGGGTTCTGGAAATGATGGATTTAGGGTTGGAAGAAGAAGCACGTAGCGTACTCCCCTATCGTCATCTCAATTCATTGAACACCGTAGGATACCGTGAACTGTTCGACTATTTTGACGGCAACATTACACTTGATGACGCGGTTTTCAAAATACAATCAAACACGCGCCGGTATATGCGCAAACAACTTACATGGTTTATGCGTGACAAAAGTATAAAATGGGTAGAGCCAAATAATATTAAAGAAATCTATAACTTTATTGACAAGACAATATGTTTGAATCCATAGGTCGTTTTTTTCATAGTATAGGGAGATTCTTCAAGAAGACATGGAAATGGTATAAAGGATTATTTGTCGGCCGTCCATGGTATGTGAAGATTATTTCCGGAATCGTTTCGTTCACCCTGGCCTTTATCATTTATCTCGGCATGGTGGATATAAACTTCTTATGGCTGTTTGGCAAGTCTCCAGGCTATATGTCAGGCATTCAGAATCCCCAGACCAGTCAGGCTTCAGAAATCTATAGTGCAGACAACAAACTCATTGGAAAGTTCTTTGATGAGAACCGTACCCCTGTAACTTACGATGAAGTGAATCCCGTTTTCTGGCAGGCTCTGATAGACACCGAAGATGAGCGTTTCTATAAACACTGGGGAATAGATCCTATCAGCATCTTAGGTGCGGCTAAAGATGCCATCCTCAGAAATGATGCACGAGGAGCCTCTACCATCACTCAACAGTTAGCAAAAAACATGTTCCGTGTGAGGACCCAGTATTCTACAGGTCTGTTGGGGAAGATACCTGGATTAAGGATTCTAATAGTTAAAACTAAGGAATGGATTATTGCCACCAAACTCGAGACTATCTTCGATAAAAAAGAGATTCTAACGATGTATGCCAATACCGTTGATTTCGGGTCTAATGCATTCGGCATCAAAACTGCTTGTAAGACCTATTTCAACACTACCCCATCCGCTCTTACGGTTGAACAAGCAGCTGTTCTGGTTGGAATGCTTAAGGCAACAACTTTTTATAATCCAATATCTCATCCGGAAAACAGTCTTGCAAGAAGGAATGTGGTATTGAACAACATGGTCACTAAGAATGACCTGACCAAACAAGAATACGACTCTATTTCACGCATTCCTATTGACCTGAGCCACTTTTCTGTCGAAACGAACTATGATGGACAAGCTCAGTATTTCCGCGAAACCATTGCTAAGTATCTCAAAGACTGGTGTAACGACAATGGTTACGACTTATATAGCAGCGGTTTGAAAATATACACGACTATTGATACACGTCTGCAAAAATATGCAGAAGAAGCAGCAAAAAAACAAATGCAGCAGATTCAGCAGAACTTCAATAGTCATTGGGGGAAAAGCGAACCGTGGGTAGATGAACATGGAAGAGTCATTCCTGACTTTATCGAAGGGATAGCCAAACGCACTTCTCACTATAAGACATTGGAAGCGCTCTATCCCAATCAACCCGATTCTATCAATTATTATCTGAATCAGCCACATGTCGTAAAACTGTTTGACTATGATAACGGCACCATTGAGGCAGAGATGTCAACAATGGACTCTATCAGATACATGGTGCATTTCATGCATTGCGGCTTTATAGCAATGGAAGCTCAAACCGGAGCCGTCAAAGCGTGGGTTGGTGATATTGATTTCAATTCATGGAAATACGATAAAGTAACAGCATTAAGACAACCCGGTTCTACTTTTAAACTGTTTGTCTATACGGAGGCGATGAATCAGGGGTTAACACCTTGCGACAAAAGACGTGATGAATATTTCTCAATGAGAGTATACGATCCTCAGAAAGGAAAAGAAGTGACCTGGGCTCCATCAAATGCTAATGGCTATTTCACATACGATTCAATGACGATGAAACGTGCATTTGCCCAGAGTGTTAATTCTGTTGCGGTCAGACTCGGACAAGAAATGGGTATTAAGCGCATTGCAGAAACAGCTCATAGAATGGGTATTAAAAACAAACTGGATGAAACACCTTCTTTAGCATTAGGGTCAAGTGATGTCAGTCTTTTAGAGATGGCAAACGCCTATAGTGTTATAGCAGATGATGGCAAACACCATGAACCACAGCTGATTACAAAAATATTGGACAAGAACGGACGTGAAGTATACACAGGCGTAACGACCACAGAACAAGTGATACCTTATAAGAGTGCATTTTTCATGCAACAACTTTTACAAGGAGGACTTAAGGAGCGTGGTGGAACTTCTGTTGCCTTGGGTGGTTACGTAGGAAACTATCATGATGTTGATTTTGGAGGAAAGACAGGAACTTCCAATAATCATTCCGATGCATGGTTTATGGGAATCAGTCCTAAGCTTGTGGTTGGAGCTTGGGTAGGTGGTGAATACAGATGTATCCATTTCCGAACTGGAGCGCTTGGACAAGGTAGTAGAACAGCCCTGCCTATTTGCGGACATTTCCTTTCTAAGGTATTACAAGATCCAGCTTTCAAAGAGTATCATGCCAAATTTGGTGAATCTAAAGACAAGGAAATCACCAAAGACATGTATGAGCAATGTGTCAGCTATTACGCTCCACGTACGTATCGCAAACGCGAACATGAAGGTTCATTGATGTCTCATGAAGAGATCGTCTTAGACGAAAATGGAAATCCTATCCGGACACAATCATCGAGCAGTAGTCAGGATGCTGCTATCGAACCTGAGGAGTATTAAAGGATAAGAGTGATTTGAGCACAGATCAAAACAAAATAGACTTAGATAATCCTGAATTGCAAAACGCACTTCAGATAATTCAATATACCCGTCATTCGCTTTTCCTTACCGGAAAAGCGGGGACGGGAAAATCTACTTTACTCCGTTACATTGCCTCAACAACAAAGAAAAAGAACATCATTCTTGCTCCAACTGGTATAGCTGCAATCAATGTCGGTGGGTCTACTCTACATAGTTTCTTTAAATTACCATTTCATCCGCTTTTACCCAACGACAGCAAGTATAATGCCCGTAACATCAGGGAAACCCTGAAATATAATAGTGAGAAAAGAAAACTCCTTCGAGAAGTAGAGCTTATCATCATTGATGAAATCAGCATGGTAAGAGCCGATATAATTGATTTTATCGACAAATTGTTACGCATCTATTGCCGTAATATGCGCGAACCATTTGGTGGGAAGCAATTATTATTGGTAGGTGACATTTATCAATTAGAGCCTGTTCTGAAGGAAGAAGACCGCTTATTACTGCATCCTTTTTATTCTTCAGTATTCTTTTTCGGAGCACATGTGTTTAGAGAAATGCAACTCGTTTCCATTGAACTGAAAAAGGTATACAGGCAGACCGACCCTGTTTTCATCAACATCTTGGACCATATGCGTACCTCGAATGTTGGAACAGCCGACCTGACATTATTAAACCAACGTGTGGGAGCTGAACTTGATGACAACAATTCTCATTTAGCCATCACGTTGTCAACAAGACGCGACACGGCAGATTTCATCAACGAAAAGCATTTAGAGATGCTTCCTGGAGAATCCACCATTTTCAAAGGAAATGTAAAAGGGGAATTTCCTGAGAGCAGCTTCCCGACTCCCATAGAACTGGAGCTAAAAACCGGTGCTCAAGTGATGTTTATCAAAAACGAATATGATAAGCGATGGGTAAACGGGACCCTCGGAACCATTATCGGTTTTGGCGATGATGAAGATGGCGTCATTTATGTTCGTACAGAAAACGATATTGACGTAGATGTAGAAAGAGAGATCTGGAGCAACATCAGATACCGTTTCAATGAAAAAGAACAAAAAATCGAAGAAGAAGAAATTGGTACCTACGAACAGTTTCCCCTTAAATTGGCATGGGCTATCACGGTACACAAAAGCCAGGGATTGACGTTTAATCAAGTAAAGATAGATTTCACAGGAGGAGTGTTTGCCGGTGGTCAGGCTTATGTAGCATTAAGCCGTTGCACCTCTCTTAATGGTATCAGTCTGAAAGAACCTCTTAGAAGAGATGAGGTGTTCGTCAGAAATGAAGTAATCAATTTTGCTCGGCAATTCAATGATACTCAAATTATGAAAAAAGCCTTACAGCAAAGCAAAGCAGACAAAGAGTATCATGAAGCTGTTAGGGCGTTTGATAAAGGTGATATGCAAAAGGCATTAGACTACTTCTTTCTTGCTATTCATAGCAGATATGATATTGAAAAACCTTCTGCAAAACGACTGATACGTAGAAAACTGAATGTCATCAACTCATTAAAAGAAGAAATCGACAGATTAAAGAAAGAACAGAAAGACAAAGAAAAGTATTTAAAGACTCTTGCTGTAGAATATGTCATGATGGGTAAAGAATGTGAAAAAGACCATTTCATTGATGCAGCCATTAGAAATTACAACAAAGCTTTAACGCTTTGTCCTGATATCCCAGAAGCTAAACGCAGATTGAAAAAGTTGTCAAAGATTAGCAAAAATGACTGATATGAACCTACCCGAAGATTTTGAACAATACACTTCTCAACTTATGGGGGAAGAACGTTTTCAGGCATTCAAAGATGGATTGTCGCAACCTACTCCTGTAAGTATACGTCTCAATCCAAATAAGGCAAATGGTTTCGTATGTCCAAAAGAGTCAAAGAACATATCTTGGTGCAAAGAGGGCTTCTATTTGGCAAAAAGACCCAATTTCACATTCGATCCATTTTTACATACTGGTCTTTATTATGTACAGGAAGCTTCTTCCATGTTTCTTTCTACTGTCTTACAACAAACGGTTGATTCAGAACCGAGAATGATGCTCGATCTCTGTGCAGCTCCAGGTGGAAAATCCACATTGGCTCTGTCCACCCTTCCAAAAGGAAGCCTGCTTGTAACGAATGAACCTGTTCGCCCAAGAGCACAAATATTATCGGAAAATATCCAAAAATGGGGAAATCCAAATGTCATCGTTACAAACAATTATCCTCGTGAGTACAAAAAAGCAGGTGTACAATTTGATATTATCCTCTGTGATGTACCATGCTCTGGAGAAGGGATGTTCAGAAAGGACGAGAATGCCATTGCAGAATGGAACAGACAAAAGGTTGATAAATGCAGCCAGTTGCAACGAGAGATTATATCAGACATCTGGCCATGCTTGAAAGAAGGAGGAATACTAATTTATTCCACCTGCACTTTTAACACAAAAGAAAACGAAGAGAATGTTGCATGGATTGCCCAGCATTTTGAGGCTTCTTTCATTAGTATCAATACGGACGGATTTGAGGGGATAACCGGCTCTCTACTCGACGGCTTTAATGAACCGGTATACCGTTTCATCCCTGGGATAACGAAGGGTGAAGGATTATTTATGGCTGTGCTCCGCAAAAAAGGAACTGAAGAAATGAGTAAGCCCCTGAAACAGAAGAAACATAAATTATCCATTACGGGGGAACTTGACTGGCTGGTTCCGTCAAAAGAGTTTGTAGGCATAGAAACGGAAAGCCTAATATATGCCATTCCCAAATACTGGAGTGATGTTTATCTACAATTCAAAGATTTCTTGCACATCATTCATGCAGGTATATGCTACGGAAAAAGAAAGGGGAAAGATATTATCCCTGAACAGTCTCTTGCACTTTCCACCTTCCTCAACAGGAGAGCATTTGTAGAAATCGAACTGCCTTATCAGCAAGCTATAGATTATCTAAGAACAGAAGCCATCTCCTTACCTGCAGACACGCCCAAAGGAATCATTTTGGTAACTTTTCACGGTATACCACTTGGCTTTGTAAAAAACATCGGTAACCGTGCCAACAATCTCTATCCAAAAGAATGGAAAATAAAAAGTACATACATACCCGACTATGAAACAATATTTAGCTTTGCTTGACCGAATCCTTTCAGAAGGTGTTCGGAAAGATGACCGCACCGGAACAGGAACGATCAGTATCTTCGGTAATCAAATGAGATTTAATCTTGAGGATGGGTTTCCTTTGCTAACAACAAAAAAACTCCATCTTAAGAGTATCATTTATGAACTATTGTGGTTTCTAAAAGGTGACACAAACATTAAATGGCTACAAGAACATGGTGTTCGCATCTGGAATGAGTGGGCAGATGAAAACGGAGAGTTAGGTCCTGTCTACGGGCATCAATGGCGGTCATGGCCAGACTATAATGGCGGATATATCGACCAGATTCAATATGTAATCAACCAATTAAAGAATAATCCGAATTCAAGACGGATGATTGTCAGCGCATGGAATGTTGCTGAAGTTAACAGTATGGCTCTCCCTCCTTGTCATACAATGTTCCAATTCTATGTTGCTAACAACCGTCTGTCACTTCAGTTGTACCAGCGGAGTGCAGATACTTTCCTTGGAGTTCCATTTAATATCGCTTCCTACGCATTACTTTTGATGATGATGGCGCAAGTGACTGGGTACAAAGCCGGTGATTTCATCCACACAACTGGTGACACCCATTTATATCTTAATCATCTTGACCAGGCACGACTACAACTTACACGCGATCCCCGTCCGCTTCCTACTATGCGACTGAATCCCGAAGTAAAAGATCTCTTCGACTTTAAATATGAGGATTTTGAATTGACGGATTACAATCCATGGCCTCATATCAAAGCAGAAGTAAGTGTATAAATACCTTATCTATTAATTATGAATATCAACATCATTGCTGCTGTTGCTCAGAATAGAGCCATCGGCTACCAGAACAAACTCATTTATTGGTTGCCAAACGACTTGAAGCGTTTCAAACAACTTACTACCGGCCACACCATTATAATGGGACGGCGCACATTTGAATCTCTTCCCAAGGGCGCTCTTCCAAATCGAAGGAATATTGTGTTAAGCCGCTCGGCTAAAGAATTTCCCAATTGCGAGTGCTACACTTCACTTAAGGAAGCGCTCGCTCATTGTCAGCCTGATGAGGATATATATATAATAGGTGGCGCCAGTTTGTACAAACAGGCACTACCTATCGCCACACACCTTTACCTTACAGAGATAAAAGACACCCCTGAAAATGCCGACACATTCTTTCCTCCATACGATGAATGGATAATATCCTCCAAAGAGGAATTTAAGAAGGACGAACGTCATCTCTACGAATACGCATTCGTAGATTACGTGAGGAAGTGAGAAAGTAAGAAATAAATGGTCACTTATTCGCTAACATCATCCAATATAGGCAACTGACGATTGATGACAGCATTGAAAGCGACAATTGTTTCACTTCTTGACAATCCCAACGGTTGTAACTTGTCGTGGATGATGTTCAACAGATGGTGGTTGTTCTTTGCATAGATCTTAATGAACATATCATATCCACCTGTTGTATAATGACATTCCACAACCTCAGGGATTTTCTTTAATTCCTCAACAACTTTATCAAAGCTTTCAGGATCCTTCAGGAACAACCCGATATAAGCACATGTCTCATATCCGATTTTTTCAGGATCAATAATAAACTGTGAGCCTTTTAAGACACCAAGGTTGTTCAGTTTCTGAATTCGTTGATGGATAGCTGCTCCACTAACATTACAAGCACGAGCAACTTCTAAGAAAGGTACACGTGCATCATCAGCTATAAGCTGAAGAATCTTCTTGTCTAATGAATCTAATTGATGTTGTGCCATTGAAATTAGTAGTTTTCTGCAAAGTTACAATAAATTGTTTAATTCACAAAGAAACTATTAGAAATCCTGCCTTTTTAATTCTTTTTCCTCACCAATGTAGCTAATATGATATACTTTTGCCCGTCGCAATGCCTGCTTAACATCTGAAATCAAGCCCATAGGAACCCCATGATCTGCTTTAATAGCGACAACCATTTGTTCTCTATCTTCGGAAGACATGCCTGAACGCTCTGCTATGATATAATCTTCTAACATGGCAAGACTTGTTATCTTATCATTCACCTGGATACTGATAGAATCAGAATTGCCGTTATTCTTACCAACAAAAAGATAAGTTACTGCGGATTTCTTCACCAAACGAGTCAGCTCTGTTCCTTGAGGAGTCTGATATTTAACTTTCAAAGTAACCTTACGCATGTGCGTAACAATCATGAAAAAGAACAAAACAGTGAATATCAAGTCAGGAAGAGATGCTGTGTTTAACATCGGTATATGCTTGCGATGTCTATGCTTAAACTTAATCATCCTGCCCTCCTTTCTCATCCATAGGATAGAATTCGGCAAGATGTTGAGGGACTTTGTCTAAAATGCTTTTCTTTTTCTCTGCCGGCAAATAATCATAGCCTATTCCAAATGTTTTTCTGGACATGTCATCACGAACATTCCTGTAAGCTTTAATCATCTCATTCTGCAGATGAAAATAGATATCATAACTTGCATTTCTGTCTGTATTCAGAGATATCAGATGTTTTTCTCCTTTTTCTTTTACAAACGACTGGATGATTAAGCGTATATCCTTCAAGTCCACCTTTTTCTTATCAGCCAATATTTGATTGTCAGCCGTAATTTCCAGTTCCAAAAGATTTTGTGCATTAACCAACGATTCCTCTTGCAGTTCTGTATTATCTATTGGAGGTAAGAGACGTTCTAACCCCTTATCAATATCCATGGAAGAGACAACAAGGAAGAAAATCAGTAACATAAATGAGATATCAGCCGTTGAAGTTGTATTCAACGATGGCACTCTATGCTTATGTCTGTTCCTGATAATCAAAATACTTGTCTTTTAAATAGTCCTCTTTTTACTCTTGTAACGATTCTTCATCACGCTAAACACAATAGCTGTCGCCGCAATAAACATCAATACAAGACTCGTAAATATTAGCATGTCAGACGTCTTCAGCCAAAAAGAACTGTCATACATTTCATTGTTTACCTTTATAGCGGACGTCGAACCAAAAACAAAAGACAAAACCAAAAGAATCAAAGTCATAAAACCGATTCCCCGCGACAATTTCCTTGCAGGAATATGGTGTTGGGAATCGTTTTTCTTCCTTTTCTTGTGTGACATTAAATATGACCAGGCAACCAAACACAGAAGAACTACCAACAAAAGAACCATCAGCCATATCACAGCATCTGTCATCAAGGGAGCATTAAAAGTGGGATCTTCAAGGAAAGGAAGATTAAATCCTATCAGATAGAATGCTCCGAAGACGATAGCGATAATGGCTATGACTCCATAGTGCAAGCGTTTGGAAAGTCGGTTAATGTTCATCAGAGGCCTCCTTTATTTTTCCGATCATATCCATCAACGTGATAGCTGATTCTTCCATCTCTACGGTCAGACGGTCAATCATTGATAGAATATAATTATAGAAGAGCTGGAGAATCAAAGCAACTATGATGCCAAAGATTGTTGTAATCAAAGCAACCTTCATACCAGCAGCCACGACCGTCGCATTGAGATCTCCTGCCATCTGAATATCATTAAAGGCTATGACCATACCTATCACGGTTCCGAGAAATCCTAATGAAGGTGCCATGGCAATAAATAGACGAATCCAGGAACACCCTTTCTCAAGATTGGCAATCTGAACTGAGCCGTAAGAAGAAACGGAGCGTTCTATATCAGACATCGTATCATGAATCCGCACAAGCCCCTGATAACAGACAGAGGCAACAGGACCACGAGTATTTCGGCATAAGCTCTTGGCTCCTTCTATATCTCCTTTTGAAATCAGATTGTCCAGATCTTTCATGAAGCTATCCGTATCTATCTCTGCCAGACACAGATAGATTATACGTTCAATACAAAAAGCCAGTCCTAATACTAATGCTAAAGCAACAATAGACATGAAGCCTGCTTTTCCTTCAATAAACTTCGTCTTGATTGCTTTATAGAACCCGACCGACTCCTCTTCCTCATCCATCAGTTCCTCTGGCATTTCATTGATTGCTTCCATTATCGAATCTGCAGGAATACTATCAGTCTGACCAATAACAGGAGTCAATACACCTATCATTAGGAAGACAAACAACCCACATTTCAACCACCAGTTGGAACACTTATTAAAATGTATGTGCATGATGCTTACTCTAAGATATTTCGCCTTTTTGAATCGCAAAGGTAACAATAATATTTGAATATACTATTCAACATTAAGAATAATTATACTTATTGGCTCTCCTATCTTAATGCTGTTCCCAACGAGCTTTCAATTGGTGCAGCATAGTGGTACTCTCACCACAACTGCCTGTATGCTGAATATGAAGACCTCCATACTGATTGTCTGGCACTTCTAAAGAGAGGTCCACAACATGTGGGAGATCAGAATCATCGGGGCGAGGAGTCGTCGTTTCAACATGAGCATACAGCAGCCCTTTAATATATTCCACCTTTATTGTACACCCTGTTCTATAACAAGTTGCCGAAACAGATGGCGTCAGAGGACGTACTCTTCCATTCTTATATTCAACCAACAGGAAATCAACGGCTTTGGAGTGTTTGACCGTACGGATAATACGTAGCCCGTAACCGGTTAACGTCTTGGTGTCAAATTTAATACAAACATCCATATATTGCCCCGTTGCTGAACCAAAGCCCTGACCTGCTGTCTTTGTCGGGTCAACCCTCAATTCCAGAGAAACATCATGATAGTTTCCTTGCAAAGGGGTATACATCAGACGGGCACCACGTTGAGCCTGTAATAATCCCATTCCTACCGCTCCGTTAAATCCTTCACCGTATTCCCACATGGGCTTATCCGTTGTAAATGACCAAGGATATTCTTCTGTATCTGCCGGTTTGTATCCATCTACAGTCCAATATCCTTCATGGATGACTGGTTGGGTATCCGTAGGAAAGTCATGGAAGTCTGTTTCTAACTCTTCTATAATGACATGCTTCTTCTTGATGCTTTTAATGTAAGAAGACACTTCCACTATTTGTCCAAATCCACTTCTTTGATGTCTTGGCTCAATACTCGCGGTAATCAGATGACCGGCATCAGCATTCGTGAGTTGATAGGTTCGTTGAGGACTAACATGACTGACTCTGACAGGAATTCCATCCCTCTTCCATATAATTCGCGACTCATCACGTCTTCCCTGCAAATCCAAATCATATACCAATGTTGCGACTTTATCTTTTATTCGTATCACAGGCTTTAAAGAAAAGACTGGTGGTGGTAAGACTGACGGCTGAAGCACAATATGACATGCTGCCTCACGACGGTCAATGGCAGTTGCTACAAGACAGAAATCTGCTATCTCGTCCTCTTCATTCGTCAACCTGACTTCTATGGTTCCTGGTTGCTGTTCATTTAATACGGGAGTAATAGTCGCAAAACGCTCAAATCCCTTGGTTACACTCCAAGTGACTCCCGGCTCAGACGTTATACGGAATAGACTGGGAGCTGTCTGGCGTATCTCATGTTGACTGATATTCAAGAATGGAATTTGCCCGATGCTGTCTAATATCACCGTGTTTTCCGGTTGTCGGTTACCAATCACATAAGGCCTTCCGTTTAAGACAAAATTATGCTGGTAGCATCGAAGCCATTTCTGAGGATAAGTGGTCCAACCGATGTAACAGTCTTCCGGAGCATGGAAACGACTATTGGAAACACTTACAGGACCACCCTGCTTACAGAAGACAATCTCTTTGTTATGGCTTTTCACATAGAAGTCACAATCGATAAAGAGAGGACCATGTCCGTATGTACTCCAAAAAGGCTTCTGTCCATATAGGTCAAAATCGCAATGCCGGTAAATGGCATTCCCATTAAGAGCATCATCAGTACACTCAAAATGACAACTATCGTATGAGCTTTCCTCTGCTCCATTGAGTGGATTAAGGTTTAACCTGCTGATGAAACGCACTTTTCTTGCTGACATCCTATGACCGTGTACATAACCAACATGGGCTTGTGTTATCGCATCACTTCGTCTCTTTCGACTAAGCTCTGTATTCTTTGGATAGATTAAGTCAACATTACAATAGTTACCCATGGTCAGATTTTCAACAGAGAGTTCATCAACATGGAAATCGAACATTGTAAAATTACCTACTGCACCCTGCATTTGTCCACGTTGAGAAGCAAACACCACATCTTGCGCATCAGTGCCTAAACCGATAATACTCAGCTTCTTCGTCTTAACCACCATTCCAAATGGTTCCTTACCATTCTGACCGGTTACTACTATTGGGTCGTCGGGATTGTCAACCCAATAAACCCAAGGCTTAACATATAGCGTTGTCGTGTCAGACAGATTGTCAAAGGCTTTCTTCACATCATTGAAGACAAATTCCTTACCACGAATCTCATTGTCTGACAGAGAACCGTCAAGCAACAAATGGTTCTTGTCGAGTGTCTGCGCCTGAACTTCCAGTCCAAGCAAGAACAGAATAATTGTCAGGTTTAGCTTCATACAAGTACAAAGATACAAAAACAAGATAATAATACGAATCATATTTGGTTAAAATATCTATCTACATTTAGGTTTTTATAAAAAATATATGTACTTTTGCAAACTGAATTCAACAAAGACAAATCAATAGGTAATAAATCATGCCAGAAATATCAGTACGCGGTATAGAAATCCCAGCATCACCAATCAGAAAGCTTGCTCCATTGGCTGCAGCTGCAAAAAAGAGAGGAATAAGAGTTTACCATTTAAACATCGGTCAGCCCGACCTTCCCACTCCTCAAATTGGTCTTGATGCCTTAAAGAATATAGACAGAAAAGTATTAGAGTATTCTCCAAGCCAAGGCTTTCTGTCTTATAGGGAAAAGCTTGTCGACTATTATGCAAAGTACAACATCAATGTAACTCCTGACGACATCATTATTACATCTGGAGGATCTGAAGCTGTGCTGTTCGCCTTCCTGAGTTGTCTTAATCCTGGCGATGAGATTATTGTTCCTGAACCTGCCTATGCCAACTACATGGCATTTGCAATTTCTGCCGGTGCCAAACTTCGTACAATAACCACTACAATCGAGGAAGGTTTTTCGCTGCCCAAAGTGGAAAAGTTTGAAGAATTGATCAACGAGCGTACTCGGGCAATAATGATTTGTAACCCAAACAATCCGACGGGTTACCTTTATACTCGCCGTGAGATGAATCAGATTCGTGATCTCATCAAGAAATACGACCTTTATCTCTTCTCCGATGAAGTATATCGCGAATACATTTATACAGGTAGTCCTTATATTTCTGCCTGCCACCTTGAAGGAATTCAGAACAATGTCATCTTAATTGACTCTGTTTCAAAGAGATATTCTGAATGTGGAATCCGTATCGGTGCCCTTATTACAAAGAACAAGGAGGTGCGCGAAGCTGTCATGAAATTCTGTCAGGCTCGTCTCTCCCCTCCTTTGATTGGTCAGATTGTTGCTGAAGCCTCGTTAAGTGCTCCCGAAGAATACACTCGTGAGGTATATGATGAATATGTAGAACGCAGGAAATGTCTGATTGACGGTCTGAACCGTATTCCCGGAGTCTACTCTCCTATCCCGATGGGTGCTTTCTATACCGTGGCAAAACTCCCTGTTGACAATAGCGAGAAGTTCTGCCGTTGGTGCCTTGAAGAGTTCAATTACGAGAACGAAACGGTCATGATGGCTCCTGCTGCCGGCTTTTACACCACGCCTGGTATCGGACAAGATCAAGTGCGAATTGCATACGTCCTCAAAAAAGAAGACCTGCAACGTGCATTAGTCGTTCTTCAGAAGGCATTAGAAGCCTATCCCGGGAGAACCATATAATAATAAGGTATAGATAAAGTCAGAGATTACCCCATAAGAATGAATTTCCCCTTATTTATAGCACGACGAATCTATGGAAGAAACGATGAGAAACGGAAGGTCTCTGCTCCTGCTGTCCGAATCGCAACGGCTGGAGTGGCGATTGGGCTTGCCGTCATGATCATTTCCGTATGTGTTATTCTGGGATTCAAACATACTATCCGGGACAAAGTAGTGGGATTCGGCAGCCACATTCAAGTAGCCGATTTTATGACACTACAAACATCTGAACAGTACCCTATTCAGATGGGAGATTCAATGCTTAACGAATTAAAGAGAACCCAAGGCGTAAAGCATGTCCAGCGCTTTGCCATGACACAGGGTATCTTGAAAACCGACAACGACTTCTTAGGTGTGGCATTTAAGGGTATAGCCGAAGAATACGACACCACGTTCATCCACCAGAACATGATAGAAGGCGGTATTCCCAAATTCTCAGACAAGAAGAGTGGGAATAAGATACTTATATCTAAGACCATTGCTGACCAGCTGAAACTACATACAGGCGAGAAGGTGTTTGCCTATTTCCTAAGTCATAACAATGTTCGTCCGCGACGGTTTACGATAGCAGGTATCTATCAGACGAACTTATCACAATATGACAAGGTCACTTGTTTTACGGATTTATATACTGCCGTCAGGCTTAACAGCTGGGAGGAAGACCAGGCAAGCGGAGCAGAAATAACGGTAGAAGATTTTGACAGGGTAGATGAGACTGAGAGTATATTTATCAATAAGGTGAATAGAACGATTGACAAATATGGAGAGACCTATTCTTCTAAAACCATCAAGGAACTAAATCCTTCTATTTTCCAGTGGCTTGATATGCTTGACGTCAACGTATGGATTATCCTGGCATTAATGATTGCCGTTGCCGGTGTGACGATGATCAGCGGTTTGTTGATTATTATTTTAGAACGGACAAACATGATTGGTGTGTTAAAGGCATTAGGTGCCAATAATACTACTATCCGACACACATTCTTATGGTTTGCCACCTTCATGATAGGAAGAGGACTCATCTACGGTAACATATTGGGTGTAGGAATCATTGCTTTACAAAAATACACAGGTATTTTTAAACTTGACCCGACAATCTACTATGTCAGCACTGTTCCGGTAGAGTTTAATTTCCCGTTAATTTTGTGTTTGAACATAGCGACGCTAATCATTTGTCTGATTGTCCTGATTGTTCCAAGTTTCCTCATCTCTCATATTCATCCGGTGAAAAGCATTCGCTATGAATAACGTGAGTTCGATGAAACCTGTCTGTCTGATAATCTGGAATTCATAAACATATTATTTACGAGACCTAAACATACCGTTTACGAGACCTAAATGTATCGTTTACGAGACCTAAACATATCGTTTACGAGGCGGAAATATATCCTTCACCACCCTTACGTAGAACTGACGCTATGTATAAAAATTGATGACATTAAGGGAATTTAGAACAATTAAACCGACAAATCATATTTATTCACGAAAAATAAGTCTCTATTATCGAAAAAACTGCACATTTTTTTTGGAAATGAGCAAATAAGATATTATCTTTGCACAATAATTTATTGATTGTGCAATGACGAATATTAAAAGCTTTAATTCATATATTGAACAAAGTATCATTGGCAACTGGGAACAAGATGCACTCACAGACTACAAGGGAGCTACACTTCAATTCAATGATGTTGCAAGAAAAATAGAAAAGATACACATTCTTTTTGAGAATAGCGGTGTACATCAGGGAGATAAGATTGCCATTTGTGGCCGAAACAGTTCACACTGGGCTGTTACATTTCTTGCCACCCTTACCTATGGAGCTGTAGCTGTTCCTATCTTACATGAGTTCACTCCAGAACAGATTTATAATATTGTCAATCACTCTGAATCAAAGCTCCTTTTTGTAGGAGACGTCGTTGCACCCACCATCAAAGCCGAAGAGATGCCCCAACTGGAAGGCATCATTCATTTACCAGACTTTTCTCTCATTCTTTCAAGGTCAGAAAAACTGACTTATGCACGCGAACATCTGAATCTGATGTTCGGCTCTAAATTCCCCAAATATTTCCGTAAAGAGCATGTTCATTATTATCAGGACAAGCCCGAAGACTTAGCCTTAATCAATTATACAAGTGGTACGACTGGATTTTCAAAGGGAGTGATGCTCCCCTATCGTGCTCTTTGGGGAAACCTGAATTTCTGTCTGACTCGTCTGGGTAATTTAGTACATAGTAATACCAGCATGGTATGTATTCTGCCGATGGCTCACATGTATGGTCTCTCCATTGAGTTCATATTTGGTTTCTGCCACGGTATTCATCTTTATTTCCTCACCCGGCTTCCGAGTCCGTCGTTAATTGCTGATGCTTTCAGGGAAGTGAAGCCTTCACTGATTGTTGCTGTTCCTCTTATTATTGAGAAGATCATCCGCAAACGTGTATTCCCAAGAATTCAAAACAACGTGGTACGTCTGCTGCTCTCCATGCCAGTTATTAGTAAGAAGGTTAGAGAGAAGATTTGTAATGATGTCTATCAAGCCTTTGGAGGAAACATGTACGAGCTGATTATCGGAGGTGCTGCATTGAATCAGGAGATTGAAGAATTCCTCAAAAAGATTGAGTTTCCTTTTACTGTTGGATATGGTGCAACAGAATGTGCACCTCTTATCAGTTACAGCGACTACAAGGATTTCATTCCAAAATCATGCGGAACGAGTGTCGACTACATGGAGACAAAGATCCTCAGTGATGATCCCGAGAATAATCCGGGGGAAATTATCACACGCGGTGTCAATGTAATGTTAGGCTATTACAAGAATGAAGAAGCGACGAGGCAGGCACTCGACGAAGACGGATGGTATCACACAGGAGATCTGGGCACCATGAACTCCGAAGGGCATATCTTTATTCGTGGCCGTATAAAGAACATGCTTTTAGGAGGAAACGGACAAAACATCTATCCGGAGGAAATCGAAGACAAATTGAATTCGATGGCACTTGTCAATGAGAGCCTCATCATTCAAAAAGACAATCAGCTGATCGGGCTCGTTCATCCGGATACCGATGAGGCTAAAGCTCTGGGATTCTCTAAAGAGGACTTAGAGAATATTATGGAACAGAACCGAAAAGAACTAAACGATAAACTACCTGCCTTCAGTAAGATAACTGCCATTATCCTACATGAGGAAGAATTCGCGAAGACTCCTAAAAAGAGTATCAAGAGATATTTATACCAGAACACAATTTAAGAAAGAATATGGAAGCAATACCGAGCTTTAATGCGTTAATAGAAAAAAGCATCATCGATAACTGGGACATGGATGCTCTTACCGATTATAAGGGTGCCACTTTACAGTATCATGATGTAGCACGCAAGATAGAGAAACTTCACATCATGTTCGAGAACAGTGGTGTGCAGAAAGGAGACAAGATTGCCCTTTGCGGCCGGAATTCTGCTAACTGGGCTGTTGCTTTCCTTGCAACACTTACTTATGGAGCCATTGCTGTCCCCATCCTGCATGAGTTCACCGCCGACCAGATTCATAACATTGTCAATCATTCTGATGCAAAGATTCTTTTCACTGGTGACGTAGTGGCAACTCTTATCGATGCTACCAAGATGCCCAATCTGGAGGGTATCATATATATTCCGGATTATTCCCTTCTTGTTTCACGTACCGATAAACTAACGTATGCTCGTGAACATCTGAACGAGATGTTTGGAAAGAAATTCCCAAAATATTTCCGTAAAGAGCATGTGAAGTATTATAGGGAGAATAATCCCAACCAGATGGCAATGATCAACTACACGAGCGGAACAACAGGGTTCTCTAAAGGTGTAATGATACCCTATCGTGCCTTGTGGAGTAACTACGATTTTGCCCGTCAGGTAATGGGTAAGCACGTAAAGAAGGGTTCGAATGTTATTAGTATTCTTCCAATGGCTCACATGTATGGCATGGCCTTTGAATTTTCATACGAGTTCCTAAGCGGGTGTCATGTTTTCTTCCTCACTCGTGTACCGAGTCCGGCCATCATTGCACAGGCATTTGCTGATGTTAAACCGGCTATTATTATTGCCGTACCTCTTGTTATAGAAAAGATTATCAGGAAGAGAGTATTCCCGAAGATACAGAACAACCGCATGCGCTTGCTGTTGAACATGCCTGTTATCAATAAAAAGGTTATCGAACGGATTCGCGAACAGGTCGTTAATGCATTTGGCGGAAACTTCTACGAGATAATTGTCGGTGGTGCTGCATTCAATCAGGAAGTGGAGAGCTTCCTTAAACGCATCAACTTCCCATACACCGTCGGTTATGGTGCAACAGAATGCGCTCCTATCATCTGCTATGCTGACTATCAGAATTTTGTCCCCGGTTCATGCGGAAAGGCAGCTGTACACATGGAAGTGAAGATTGACAGTCCTGACCCAGAGAACATTCCTGGAGAGATTCTGACGAAAGGACTTAATGTAATGCTCGGCTATTACAAGAACGAAGAAGCCACACGCTCTACTCTTGATAAGGAAGGATGGTATCATACAGGCGACTTAGGTTTGATGGATGCAAACGGGAATGTCTTCATCAAGGGACGTTCCAAGAACATGCTCCTCAGTTCGAATGGTCAGAACATATATCCTGAAGAGATAGAAGACAAGTTGAACTCCATGACACTCGTCACAGAAAGTGTTGTCATACAGAAGGGAGACAAGCTCATTGGACTGGTCTTCCCCGATTTTGACGAGGCTCGTACATTGGGATTCACCAATGAGGATCTGGAGAAGGTGATGGAGCAGAACCGCATCGAACTGAACAATGTCCTTCCTGCTTACAGTAAGCTCTCTGCCATCAAACTTCACGAAGAGGAATTTGCCAAGACTCCAAAAAAGAGCATCAAGCGTTACCTCTATCAAGATGCATAATTGATACTTGTTATTTTTAAATACTATAGTTCCTGTTATACCTTTGCAATCCGGTGCATCCAATGCCGCCCTTCTCGCAAAGCTATAACAGGAACTTTTCTTTATATATTTCAGGAAAAAACTATAGGGCAAGACGCAGCCCAAGGTCGTAGATGCGGAAGCCGGGCGCGTCGCCGTCCCGATACGAAACACGGCAAAACCTAGCAAGGTCGGACCAACAGCCACCACGGTACACGCGGTACGGGCCAGAGGAAGAACCCGTAGGATTCGTCTGGGAGGAACTGCTATAATCGCCATACCAATCCTGACACCATTCCCACACGTTACCGCTCATGTCATATAAGTCCAACTCGTTCGGTTGCTTCTTGCCCACCTCATGCGTCTTATTTCCTGAGTTGCCATCATACCAAGCCACGCTGCCAATGTTGTTGCCTCCGTCATACTTGTACCCTCGGCTCTTGCTACCACCACGGGCGGCATACTCCCACTCCGCCTCGATAGTTTTGAAGTACTCTACTTTTCGTCCCATTCCTCTTGGAACATTGTCATCCATTTTCTTATTTTCCTTCTTTTTGTGAGTCGTCGTTCCCGTCGTCTGCTGTTTCTTAACGGGTCTCCTCATTTGTCCACCCGATGTTTGTGCGAAGCCAAACATAGGCACGGCAAATAATATAATCAATAAAACTATTTAGTGCCGCCTTTTACGAAAAGGCAACGACAGTACTTTTTTCTTTCTCTTTAAGGAAAAACACTGCAAAAGACCACAGTTCTCCTTTTGATAACATATTTCTTTCTTTGGTAAACTATTTTTTACATATATCATGAAAAAAACTAATACGTCAGTTCGGGATAACAAACAATATGAGTAGCTTCGTGTTTCTTATTCTGAATTGGGGTAATTATATAAAGTTTATTGTCCTAAAATAATGTTGACGACACCTACAACATCGGATACGTTGAGTGTGTTGTCAACAATTACGTCCGCATTCCGGAATACAATCCCAGGACAATCTGTTCCTAATAGATGTGGGGTGTGGTGATACTCTTTTGGAAACGGTGAAGTATGCAGAACCAGCTTCTACCGTTGCCACTTGACTTGGTTCGAAAGCTGTTCCCATTTCGTTCATCACATAGATATCTGAAAGTGTTTGGTCGTACGGTGTTCCGATAAAGCTGTAATCATTGGTCACCTTAGCGCAAGTTGCTGTTGGGTAGACTTTTGTTCCCGTGGCACTAAAGACCATCTTCTTTCCCGTAAGTTCATTAGGAACGGAAATGATATATGGTTCATTAGGCATCCATGTATCTATATTTTCAAAACATATTTGATTGTCGTCTACTTGATTGAATTCCTTCACCCAGAAGTTTTTCTTTTCGTTGTCAGAACAATGACGCCATTGAATTTCTTGATTGTCGGTGGCATTCTTTACTTGACTTACCGTAAATGGCAATAAGATAGTGCGCCATCCTTCTTGTTCTGTTCCTGCAATAGTCGTGGTACGTGTATAATTTGCGGTTCCATCTACGGTGAACATTTTTGGTACAAAATAATTATAACCATCCTGTAAGTTGAGATCTCCTACGGCCTTATATCCCTTTACTACGTTCTTACCGTTCAACGATGCGGGGATTGTAGCGTCAGCATCAAAGTAATAGATGGTGTTGGGATTGTTGTTGGGAGTAATGGTAGTACCAGTAATGTCCAATCCTTCGAAACTAATGGCTGTGACATCATCTGAAACGATATTGCTTGTCTCAAATGCCTTTCCGTTGCCCTTACCGTTTTTGTCCCATTCCATACAACCAGCCGTAAGTGTGTAGGAACCACTTCCTGATACTGACACCCCAGCACATGATGCGTAAACCGTTACAACATCTCCATAATTCAATCCTTTGTATTGAGCTGATACTGTTTTTGTTTCACCAGCCTTTACGTCTGCATTTCCTGATGACGAAAGTATAGACCACCGTCCATTTCCCAAGGATCGCTCAACATTGAGAGAAATACTACCATGATAGTCGGTGTCTGTATTGTTTCTCAAAGTGAACGTGGCTTCTATTACTCTTCCATATATCTTATGGTTTGTATTGTCGAGATTTTTAATTTCCCTTGCTAATACTTCTGGTTGTTCAGTGGTAGGTTGTTTTATAAATTGGAAATTTGGGTTTTCATAAATAACATTTGATGAAGTTCTAGTTGCAATCTTGAGATTCACGGGAGCAAGTTTAGAATAAAAGAAGAAAAAGTCAACTTCACTCTCCTTACCTGCGTCAATGTATGTGTTTTCACGACTACAGATGGTATCGTTAATCATGAGATATTGTATTCCGGAGAAATTAAAGTCACTATTGTTTTTCAAGGTCACCCTAAGTTGTTCTCTGCTACTTGCTTCAAAAAGTTGCTGTACGTCTACCACATCAATTTGAGGATATTCCTCTTTAGAGACAAAGGTAGCTTTTCCATTAGCGATAGTTACTTCTATGTATTTGTAGTCGGCATCTTCATTCTTATACCACTCCGTTACGCCATCTGGATGACAGAGACATTTGATTTGATAAACGCCATCAGCCAGATTGTAGCCCAGCCATCCTATTGTCAAACTTGTGAATGACATGGGATAGGCCGATGAAATCGTGTTGGTGTAAAAAGAAAGTGTATTATCAATGAGGTTGTCTCCTTGATACAGGCCAAAGGCAAACGAGTATTTTCCTGCGACAGAAACACTGAATGAATATTTGACACTTACGTTTGGTAAACATCCTTTTGAATAGTCATAGGTGTTATTGGTTTCATCAGCCAGTTTAATAGATTCCACCTTCACCCTTTTCACATCGGAAGAGAGTGCCTCTTCATTCTCCACTAATGTAGGACTTATGCCAACCAATGCTGTCTGACGATAGGTAAACCCATAGTTACTAACACCACTTCCCGTACCTTGTGATACGGGGTTAAGTGCTTGCAACCTAAAATAGCCATCAGATTTGCCTTCCCATCCCCAATTAATATGATAAAGGCCATAACCGTCGAAACCATCGCAAATAAAAGCGTGTCCACTACCACTAGCCGAATTACCTGCAAATATAATCGGTCGTCTGTGATAGAGTTCATTGTAAAGGATGTTATCCCATTCGTCCTGGCTGAACGAATTTCTTTGAATGTTCACAGGCTTGTTTTCATAGCCAAAATACTCAGTAAAGGCTTTAATACAGTCCTCATTAGAAGCTGCGGAACCATAAGTACTATACGACATTTGTACTGACTGACCGCAATAGTGCATGAGTTTGGCTACGGCAATGGCGTTGATATCTTCGGTCGTTTCGTTTCTCGTGTAACCCAAAAGCATATTATCCCAATCAAAAGTGGTGGCAGGCAAAGCCTCATACGAACTATAGGCTGGAATCTCCGTGGTACTCTCTCTGGGCCATTTGTGGTAGTACATTACCTGTGCCATGGCTGTTGCCACACATCCCGTTACGGCTTGAGCACCCGATGTTGTGAAACAATGCTGGTTATATGGATTGTTTTGTCCCCATGAAGTTTCGATGAGTGGTTCAATCACTTGTTTGGATATTTCAGTATCATTCGTAACGGAATTAGCTTTGTGTATCTCGTTGTTACGAGCATACGTAATTTCTGCTTGATAGCCATCAAGCAATTCTTGCATGCCTTCTGGGATATTGTTGACATCAAGTTTTCCCGTGTCAGAATATCCGAGGATTTCTTCGGTGGCATCATCACCCGAAACGATAACGAAACCACCGTCTTCGTTGTTGAAGATGTAGTAATACGCATCCTTTGCGGCAACACCCCTACCTTTAGAAGCATGTGACCTAACGCTTCTGTAAACTAATGAGAGATTGGCATTTCCATTTGATCTGTGTTTTGCAAAAAACGATTGAGCAGATTTCAAGGCTGCCTCGTTCGTTACGGGATCAGCCTGCATTCCAGTTGCAAATAGCAAAATGAGGAAAAAAAACAAATAATACTTCTTCATGGTTAGATAATGATTTAATTAATGCAAAGTTACTTGTATTTCTCCGGATTTCCAAAAGATTTTATCCATAATTAAGCAGTTTTATTGTCGAATTTAGAAGTTCGGCAAAACATACAGAAAATTCACTCCCTACTATCGAATATAGGAAACCGACAATAGGGAGTGAATTCAACAGGTATAGGAGCATACTAATGGGTCTTCCCTATAATCATATTCACGAGGATTGACACGTCACTGATGTCCACATTGCCGTCATCATTGACATCGGCCATACCTGTCGTGTCTCGCAACTTGCCCAAAATGATATTCACCAACGAGGTCACATCGCTGATATCTACCACACCGTTACCATTTACGTCACCCACTTCACAAGGTTCCCATATCTTTATTCTACTGCGTTGTGCTCCACAATCCATGCAGCTGCAGATTTCAAGGCCATTATGTGTTTTATCTGGATACACGGCAGTTTGCCATTCCCCCCAATTGTGCTCAGTGTTAGCAACACTTAGACGTTGACCTATTTCATATCGGGCACGCTGAAGATTCTGGCATGTATAGGATGCATAATACTCAAATTCTTTATTCAATAATTTACAGTTAGTCGTATAATCATACCAATAAAAAACACCAATAGCTTTATTCAATTCGCTTTCATCAAGGAATTCCTTACCTAAATGAAGATAATCGTAATCATCAATTCCTTCGGACAGTTGTTTCAAACGCAAGGAAACAATAGGCGTTTCAGCACTTTGACCAAACAACGTTCCGGGATAAAGTAATATTCCATCGCCATTACCTGTTTGTATGCCTGAAGCAGAAGGCATACTCTTCTTTTCCCAATTATCTGGCAAATAGGCACAATTCCATTGTAGCCAACCGTCACTATTCATGGCATATTGTTGCCAAAATGGAACACGTCGCATGACACCAATTGATGACAATGGGAATATCCAAAAGTACGTTCCGCCACATTTACTATCGCCTTGGTAACGCCATGTACGAAAACGATTAGGGTGACTACTTCGGTCAATAAAATCTAAGAAATAAGATTGTTTGACATCGTAATTAGAACCATAAGGATCAAATGATGATTGATTGGGACATAGGATATCTATTTTCCCATCAAATAATGTGGTCATTTTGTTATAATCACCATAGAAAGGTACAACAGCATGATAGCCAGGCCATAAATCTTTTAGTTTATCTGTTATGTTAGTCAGCAATTCCGCTTCTTCATCACTCCCTTTTGGTTCATCCATCGGATAGAAGAATGCTTTGTCCTTTAAGAAAGAATTATCATACACAATACTCTTATATTGATTGATAGTTGTTTTCGCATTACTATTGAAATCGCCATTATAAAAGTGTCCACGGTGTGCAGGTATAGAGAACACTTTACGGCGTGGGTCGGCCATAGTCAGTTCTGCAGCTTTAGGATCATCGTCAATTTTCCAACGTGGGATTTCGAAAGTGCTCACGCCATGATTAAGCAAACACTCCTGATAACTGTCCAAGATTTCCTTGGCTTTATTCATATCCTTTTCTGCCACATTTCCTTGAGCATCCGTATCAATACCATTCAGGGTAAAGATACTTTTGGTGGCACCATAGCCTGAGTTACAATTATAAAGCCCCATTACCACTTCAGAATAATGATTCTCTGGCAAGGTAAAGTTCCATACTTTTACCGTGACTGAACGGGTAGATAACACTTCATCTCCATCAAACACCGTAATGGTTGATTTATATTCTCCCGGGGTTTGATTGAAAACAGACTTCAACTCGACATAAAACACCTTGTTATGGTCAACAGTAGTCTGTTGAATTTTACCAGTATAAGGAATTAGAGCTTCTGCTAAAGAATCAGCAAAGATACCATCAGCGTAGAAAAAATCTTCCCAATAGAGAGAGTGTTGTAACACTTCGTTTTGAGAATTGAGGAACGGGCTGACCTCGATTCTCAAGTTGCGCTCTTTTTCCTGTTCACGGAAAAACACCTGAAAACCTTCTTTTTCATTTTGAGCCATGGCTAAAAAGCCTGTAGTTCTTGCTGCAGTGTTCAGATAATACCATGAAGCTTGCATCCCACTTTCGTCTCTTGGCAATTGCATACATCTTATATCATCAATACCATTCCACTCTCTTTGAGGGACTAATTGCTCACAAACTTGATAGTCATTGAATAACATATAAAGCAAATAGGGATCAGTTTCTTCTGCATTCCCTTTTGTCGTGCCAGCCACACTCAGTAACAGGACGATCAGGACTGTCTTTAATGCCCTTGTCAAATATAAATAGTCAACTTTCATATTGTAATTAGATTATATTGTAGATAATAATTAAGAAATAGGTTACTTAAGAAATATCCATGTTATTCACAAAATTCAATGATTTCAACCCACCTCATAGTTATTTGAGGGCGTTTCTTGTTAATGTCTGTAATATATGTTGCAAAGATAGAAAAAAATCTGATTGGCAAGATATATGCTGGCAATTATTTATCTATGAAATCTCATCACAGATATATTGGTGCCTTCTCCTACTTCTTCATCACTTTTGAAAGACTATTGCTACTATCAAAAACAAAGCCGGCAGCTATGTGGCTACCGGCTTTGACATATTCATATTCTTTTTCATTTAATCATCAAACGAATCCCAGACCTTGCTTGACCATTGCAGCATCGGGTCGCTGTCTTCATCCTCAAACAAGTTATTGACCTTTCCGTTGAGTTCTCCTCCTTCTACTTTTTCAGCAGATTTGAAGTCGATGAAATCCATAAGAGAATCCTTGGAACCTATACTATGTATCTTCAATTGGGGTGCGATGTATATTGTCTTCTTTTTCATTACTCTATCTGACTCATTTGATTATTACTCGTCTGCCATTCACAATGTATACACCACGGCGCATGGGATGACCCGTCATCTTCTGACCCAGAAGGTTATACCAGTCGCCCGACAGTCGTGAAGCGTCCTCCAGACTCAGCACGGATGTAACGTCCTGATTGCCGAAGTTCTCAGCAAGCGGCTCCTCGTCGGGGAACTGATGGTCACTGAACGAGACGGATATGGAATGTTGAGCACCGGTATTTGAATGGAACCAGGCACGGTAGCCCTTCACCGTCATCTTCATGCCGTCACTTGCCACCTGCTTCAACTTGTCTGAGTTCGCCATAAAGAAGTAGTCAGAAGTAGTAAAGGGGGTCAGTCCCTTATTCAGGAAAGTACCGATATAGTCGAAGTTTGAAGTGGACAGCATCGGAATTTCTACTGGAGAGCTGGTGATGCCCATAATTAAATAAGGAGGAGTCTTCGTCACGCCCTTGATGAGGAACGGTACATTAGCTTTGACTGCCCCCGTCTCTGTCTCAAAGTAGACCTTGTCGGGCTCATTGAAGTAAGGGTTCAGATTACCGATTACCACATCTTCGCCGAAAGTCTCCTTCACCTGAGAAGCTGTCATGTCGAAAGGAACGACCATGGAAGCCCAGGAATCGCCGGACAATGAGGAACGGTAGACATGGGCACTGCCATTTTCTATCACCTGAGGAAGAAGGGCTGAGCACAGTTCGTCGTTCAGAGATACGGGAAGATAAGGGATTATGCTGACATTATCAATATTCATACAAGCATAATAGCGGCCTTCACGAATAAACAGGTTCTTAGGTGTAGTGCTTGTCGCGGAGGGCAATATGAATACACCGCTGCCTATTTCCTTATCTGTATCCTTATTTATGATGGTCCACTTTGTTGTCCTGTTGGCCGTATTCACAAAGATGGAATAGTGACACCATGTTCCAGAAGGAATCGTCACTTTGGTATCACTGCCGTTGACAGTATAAACATTAGAATTGCCTGCTTGATTCACTATATCAAATAGGAATCCTCCATTAGCAGTGTTATAAATATCGTTATTTGATATTGTCCCGTTTGATAACACGGTCAATCCAGTCTGCTGATTGTTTCCATACTTGATGCTCGCATCAAAATCAATTGTGTACATCACATCGTCTGGCATTGTCAGATTAAAAGGCATTGAAGCACTGCGGCTATTAGTGCTTCCATCTGTGCTAAAATCAAAGCTGATATATTTATTGCTGTTGTCTGTAACCAATTTCAGTTTATCAGAAGCATTGGGGCTTGTCCAGGGGGAAACATCTGTCTTATCGTCATAATCCTCATAATACCCTGCCTCAGAAATCGGGAAATATGGATTTAGCACTTCGAACGTGGTAGTGGACGGTTCATAGCCGGAATCCTCGCCTAAGCTGGCGGTAATCTCCAGTGTACCGGGCTCTGTAAAGGTATAAGAACTAAGGTCTGTTCCTTCTGTCTTAATAATGATATTGTCAAATTTACTGCTACCATAGCCACGACCGTCAAGGATGAATATTCCCTGAGGATAACAGCTTGTACCAGCTGGTATGGTAAAGGTTCCGCTCGCCACACTGCTTCCATTTAAGCTTAAAACATAGTCTGCTGTGTTATTCTTAGTATCTACTGATATCTTGATATGATACCATTTTGATGCATCTAATGTGATTGTAGTATTTCCTTCATTTATAGTAAACAACTGACTGTTTGCCGCTTTTAGACGTAATAAATAGCCACTTCCACTTGCATTGCATCTTTCACCATTATAATCATAACCTACATTAACTGTCGTAGGAATAACTGCACCATTAGTCATCACTGCTAAATCTGTAACGCTACGATCAGCAGTATTACCAGCCTTAAGACATGCGTCGAACTCCAACGTATACTTTTCGGCTGTAAAGTTTTTATTAAACAGTGTGTACATAGAGCGATTATTGGCTTCATTCCCCTTATGATGATAGATATATTTACCATAAATGGCATCATTTGTAACAAGTTCTAAAGTGCCTCCACCATTTGTCCAACTGCTTGCATCTGTTGCACTCTCATAATCCTCCTTGTATTGGACCTCACCCTCAGCACCTTCAAATTCCGTTTTATCCCCCAGCAGATTGGTGAAAGAGCCGGATAGTTTGGGAGTCTGGCCGTCTATATCTTCAGTCCCTACGCTCACTACAGGGAGGTAGTACTTGTAATCTCCAGTTGAGGGATAGAGATCTGTACGTTTGGTGTATTCCACCATGTCAGTAATAGCAATCGTCGGTTCCTTAACATCGTCATACGCGGAAATATCGACGTAGATTTCATTATCATCATAGCCCAACACTGCATATTTCTCATTGATACCCACCGTCTCAAAGATTACATTGTCTAAAGAACCTTCAAGCTCGTCATAATGTGCCAGCACATACCTGCCTGGTTCTAATCTCTCACTCAGAGTAATCTGAATTACAGGTGACAGATACTCGGGACCATAGTTCTCCCACACAGACTCACCGACCTTAGACTGAAGTATCAGTTTACCGGCATTCAACCGGGCACTGTTATTCATGTTCAGTACCAGACGTGAACCGAAATCCATCGTCAGTTCGTTCACTTCCACTGTATTGGTTACACTCAGTTGTGCACCATAGAGAAGTTCTACGCCGTTCTTGAACTTACCTCCATCGGAAGCCAGTGTAGTATGGCGGTTCATCCATACATGGCTGTTCTGCATCATGCCGTTGAAACTCAACGTACCGCCCCACACTTTGGTGTCACCAGTGTAAGTATGATTGGCACTTGCCATGTTCAGGATTCCATTTCCCTGCTTGACAAGGCGCATGTCACCGCTGAAACCGCCACCTGTCAGCGTACAGGTATATGTGGTGGTAGTGATGTTATTATTATTATTGTTGCCCTTCACCCATGCCGGCACATTGATGGTGAGAATGCCGGGGGTGCCGTCTTCTACAGCCAGTGTGGTGTTGGCATACTGATTATGAAGCAGATGCAGACCATTGTAGGCACTGTTGATATTAGTCCCGTCTTCAATCACAGTCCTGCCATTGGTAATCAATGGTGGTGGAGCAACAGTTATTCCTTCCATTTCACCAAGGAAATAGCTTAGATGAGGTGGTTGGTTGTAGGCCATCATCTGCCACACCATAGCCTGCCGATACTGATGGTCGTGCCACAAAGTAGGAATACTGTAATCTGAATAACTACCCGTGCTATAAATACGCACTGTATTCGCATCTACACGAGCAACGAATTCCTCACGCCAGTCCCCAATAATGTCACCTTGGAAACAAGTGTTATGCTTGGTGCTATTATTAGAGATCGCCGTGTTATAATAAATAGTATTTCCATTCTCATCTTTTTTAGTATTTGCAGCATTTAAGATACGGCCAATACCTGGCTTGAAGAGGGTAATATATCCATTCTCAGTACCTGCGGCATCCTGACACTCCGATAACAAATCACCGTCCCAATAGATGCGGAAATTCAAGCCACCTCCTTGAAGTGTTTCTGTCAAACCACTAATCAGTTGGTTCTTGACACTACTGATCTCTGCCCCTCCAGCAGATCGCCCAATGGAACCAGGGTAATTATTCGAGAAATTAGCCATCAATGCGCGACCATCATCATTATCATCCATTTTTCCATTAGTATAAGTAACAGGTTGTGTATGTTTAAATAGTACTTCACCTGTAGTAGCGTCGCGATAGTTGTTGCCCCAATAAGGATGCTCTTCCAAACACCCGAAGAACTCCAACCCTTTACGCCACGGGTTAAAATCACTTACGTGCTGTGCATCGCCATGCCCAAATCCTGTTGTATGAAGTCCTTTTCCGTTATCATCAATAACCATCGAGCCATATACTATCTCATCCCGTCCGTCTTCGTCAACATCGGCAATGACAAAGTTATGGTAGCCATTGCCATACCAAGGACTGCCCGAATCATTACAATTCCAGCTCCAACGCTCACTCCACTGGTGCGAACTTCTGTTGAGGTCGAGTGCCATCATCTTGTGGCGAGTATAGATACCTCTGCCCAAGAAAAGGCTTGCCTTGCGTCCATCTAAGAATGGAGCGCCAAAGAAATATTTAGAAGAACGATGTCCATAGTTGTCGCCCCAAGCACTAGCACTCTCACGAGTAAGCGGATAGTCCATTTGCTGGTATAAGGTACCAGTCCGACCGTTTATGTACAGTAAATATTCTGCACCAGTATTGGTATATGCCATACTACCGGTACTATTGCCATCTGCATTGGTAGAATACCAAGTCTGACGAGTATTCACACTCATATTCCCAATATTATAAAGTAGCGTTATACCATCGCTACCATAGACTTTCATATTGTCAGCGCCTCGCATCACCACCTCTGCCATGCCGTCTTCATCCCAGTCGTAGGCAATGATATTAATCTCCGTAGAATTAGAACTAACCATATTTGGACCGCAGTCGATACGCCATAATAATGAGGCAGTGTAATTTTTCCAGTCGATATCATAGGCATCCAGTACAACAAACTCTTTTGAGTCCGCAGGATATATAATATAGCGGTCATTACCTTTTGCATCATCGAGTCCGCTGTCGTAACCAGCAGCATCAACAGTATTCAATCGTTTGATAATCATTTCCAGCTCACCGTCACCGTCAAGGTCAGCAAACTCGGCATCGTTAGGTTCATAATGAGAAGTCACATCGTTACCATTGCGGTCATAGACAGGTGCAAGAGTGATGTCTAAATAACCACCCACATAACGATTACCATTACTAATTTTATACATCTGCCATCCCGGCCATACCTTCGTCACAGAACATTTCTCCTGCTCCACACCATTCACAACGGCTGCTACTTGGTAAGTTTCATTACCCGAAATGCTATGACCGTGCGAGTAGTTTGTGTTCGTCAGCCCGGAAGCGAGCAAAGCACCATTATAATACAAATTGTAGGTGACGTCGTAATACTCAGTGCCCAAGCGTCTCCAACTCACCAGCGTTCCAATTGTATTTCCGTTATCCCCCAATTTAACAGCAACAAGCCCTCGGCCTAAGTTGTCAACTTTCCTTTGTGCCTGAATATCAGCAGCTAAGCCGACAAGAAGGAGGCACAATAAAAACCATTTTTTCATTCTATTTTATTATTAATTATTTGCCTGTTTCATTAGGATTTATCATAAATGATGATAGAGTAAATGTTCATCAGGTAATCGATTTGCCAATAACTAATTGTACCATAAACAAATATCTCCTTTCAAAACGGATGCAAAGTTAATTATTTATTTTTGGTTAACCGAATGTTTTACGTTTATTTTGTGCATAAATCATGAAAAAAGCATAAACTAATGGTTTAATTAGTGAAACGACAAATAAGTGTCGTTATCCATTAATCACTAAATGGCTCATCTATGTTTTGTCAAAAAATATTCGAATTTTGCCCCTAAATTAAGGGCATCTTTGCGAACGAAAGTGTCCCTCGGTCGAAAAGAACGCATTTTTTGAGGCTTTTCGTAACAAGTTGGCTGACAGTTAGTTGCAAAAAACATCATCTGTAATCTAACGATTTACAAAAAACGGATTTGCCAAAGGTATCGTTTCGCTGTGCCAAAGGTATCGTTTCGTCGTGCCAAAGGATATGTTTGAGGCGACGAAACATGACCTTTGAGGCGGTCAAAGCTTATGTTTGGCGCAACGAAAGCTATGCTTTCGCAAAATGAGGAATGATGATTGAAGAGGGAAGATGCGGTTTTTACACTTTTTAACCTCTATTTCATCACTTTTTTCCGACAAGTTTTTGTCAATTAATTTGAAGGTTTTCTGATGACACAATTACTTGTCTTCATAGAGCACAGCGGCACGTACGCGGCTCAGCGTCTCGGGTGTCATCTGCAAATAGTTGGCAACATATACTAACGGAGCTCTCAATACGACCTGCGGGTTGAGCTTACACATCTTCCGATACCGGTCTTGTGCTGTCTCAAATCGAACCAGGTCGGCATGTATCTGCGAAATAATCAGCGACTCTTCCAAGATCTTACGATACAATATCTGGATGTTTACATTGTGCAATGCAACGGCTTCCAACTGGACTTTGGGCAGCGCATAGATGATTGTCGGTTCTATCGCCTCAACCTGTAACTTTGTCGGCTGCTCCTTAAAAAGACTTTCTATGCACATGAAGATGGTATGGTCTTCGCCCAGATGCTCTGTCACTTCCTTACCATTCTTATAATAAAACTGACGAATCAGTCCATGATCGACATAATAAATATTCCGACAGATATCACCCTCTTTCAGAATCATCTCGTTTTTAGCAAACTTCATGGGAACCAGAATGCTTTCCAGCGTATCAAGCTCCTCATGGGTCATTGTACTATATTTACGTGCTAACTCACGTGCGATATCTCTTCTCTTTGTCGCGATATTCATATTCCTTCCTTTCTATATTATATATGATTAATCTAATTTTAATACTGCCAAGAATGCTTTTTGCGGTACTTCAACATTACCAATCTGTTTCATACGCTTCTTTCCCTTCTTCTGCTTCTCAAGCAACTTACGCTTACGGCTGACATCACCGCCATAACACTTGGCGGTCACATCTTTACGGACACACTTGATGGTTTCCCTCGCTATGATCTTTGCCCCGATTGCGGCTTGAATCGCAATGTCGAACTGCTGTCGCGGTATCAAATCCTTCAGCTTCTCACACATCCTGCGTCCCAAAGAAACGGCGTTGTCCTGATGGGTTAACGTAGAGAGGGCATCAACAGGTTCGCCATTCAGAAGGATGTCCAGTTTTGCCAGCTTCGAAGGTCTGAACCCATCTAAGTGATAATCAAATGACGCATACCCTTTGGAAATGCTCTTCAGCTTATCATAGAAGTCGATGACTATCTCGCCCAGGGGAAGATAGAAATGCAGTTCCACACGGTTGCCGCTCACGAACTCCTGCTTAATCAGTTCTCCACGCTTATCAAGACAAAGCGTCATGATGGGACCGATAAAGGTAGTCGTTGTGATAATCGACGCCCGTATATATGGTTCTTCGATATGGTCGATCATTGTCTGCTCGGGAAGTCCAGAAGGATTATGCACCTCCTTTTCATTTCCCTGCTTGTCATAGACCATGTATGAAACATTCGGCACCGTCGTAATGACATCCATATTGAACTCACGGTCGAGGCGTTCCTGAATGATTTCCATGTGGAGCAATCCCAAGAAGCCACACCGGAATCCAAATCCCAAAGCAACAGATGATTCTGGCTGGAATGTCAATGAGGCATCATTCAGCTGCAGTTTCTCAAGAGAAGCGCGGAGATTCTCATAATCGGTAGGGTCGATTGGATAGACACCGGCGAACACCATTGGCTTCACCTCCTGGAATCCTTCAATCGCCTTGTCGCATGAATTATCGACATGTGTGATGGTATCGCCGACTTTCACCTCCTTGGCATCCTTGATACCACTGATAATATAACCTACCTCGCCCGTGCTCATTTCCTGACGGGGTATCATATCCATTTTCAACACGCCCACTTCATCAGCCGTGTATTCCATTCCTGTATTGAAGAACTTCACCTTATCCCCCTTACGGATTCTCCCGTTCTCAATCTTAAAGTAGGCAATAATGCCACGGAAAGAATTGAAAACAGAATCAAAGATCAAGGCTTGTAATGGTGCTTTCGGGTCTCCTTTAGGATGAGGGACACGCTCAACGACAGCTTTCAGGATTTCATCCACGCCTTCTCCTGTCCTACCCGACGCTCTTATAATCTCGTCACGACCGCATCCGAGCAACTCGACAATCTCGTCTTCCACCTCATCAGGCATGGCTGAGGGCATATCAATCTTATTGATTACAGGAATAATCTCCAGATCATGCTCTATCGCCATGTAAAGATTAGATATCGTCTGAGCCTGTACGCCCTGTGTAGCATCCACTACCAGCAATGCCCCTTCGCATGCCGCGATGCTTCGTGAGACCTCATAAGAAAAATCCACGTGCCCCGGAGTATCAATCAGATTAAGGATATACTTACCGGGCTCAATGCTCTTGTCCCCGTTTCCTTCATATTCGTACTCCATTTGGATGGCATGACTCTTAATCGTAATACCACGCTCCTTCTCCAACTCCATATCATCCAGCATCTGCCCTTCAGTAATCTGAATGGTGTCGGTACGTTCTAACAACCTGTCGGCAATGGTGGATTTCCCATGGTCGATATGAGCTATAATACAGAAATTTCTAATGTGGTCCATCGACGTTATTATACTTTGAGTTGCAAAGATACGTTTTTTTTTGGAATAATTAGAATAAACAGAAGCAATTCTGATTTTTTTTCGTACATTTGTAGCGAAGATTTCATAAAAAATGTCTTCTAAAGCATTTGCCACATTTGATATAAACGATTAAAAATACTTTCAGATGAGAAACATTCTATTATCTTTTATGTTGGGTGCAACCATGAGCATCACAGCACAAAACATCACTAAACCTGCCATTCCACGGGATGCAGTAATCGAAGAAAAGATTGAAAAACAACTGGCAAAAATGACGCTTGACGAGAAAGTCGGTCAGATGCTTGAGCTGAACCTTGACCTGATGGGAAAAATGGTTCAAGAGAATGCCAAGGTAAGTCGTGAAAAGGTGCGGCTGGTACTCAAGGGGTTCGGTACATCAGACAAAGACATCGACGCTCTGGTTAAACTCTCTGACAAGGAGATTACCAACCGTCTGGGCAACTACAATCTTGACATTTATGAAGGCAATGGCAAGAGCAACTGGCAACTGAACGAGACCATGCTCGACACCATCATCTCTAAATATAAAATCGGCTCCATCCTCAATGCCCCCGGAACTCGTGCGGCAACCGTCGCACAATGGCAGAACTGGATTCAGCTGATTCAAAAAAAGTCGATGAAATACATCGGCATTCCTGACATTTACGGACTTGACCACAATCACGGTGTCACTTACACGCAGGACGGTACCCTATTCCCCCAGCCCATCAATCTCGCCGCATCTTTCAACACGGGACTTGTCAAGAGCGGAGCAGAGATAACAGCATACGAAAGCCGTGCAGGTAATTGCCCCTGGGTATATAATCCGGTAGTTGACTTAGGACGTGACCCACGCTGGTCGCGCATCTGGGAGAGCTTCGGAGAAGACCCCATTGTGAATGCCCGAATGGTCGAGGCAGAGATCAAGGGCTATCAGGGTGACGATCCTAACCACATCGGCAAGTACAATGTGGCAACAAGTGTGAAGCACTACATGGCCTACGGTGCTCCATGGACCGGCAAGGACCGCACACCAGCCTATCTGTCGCCTCAGGTGCTTCGTGAAAAATACTTTGAGCCGTTCAAGTGTGCCGCACTGGCAGGTGCCCTGACGATGATGGTAAACTCTGCAAGCATCAACGGCGTACCCGTTCATGCAAGCTATGAATACCTGACAAAATGGCTGAAGGAAGATCTGCAATGGGACGGCATGCTGGTCACTGACTGGGCAGACATCAACAACCTGTACACTCGTGAAAAGGTTGCGAAAGACAAAAAAGACGCTATTCGCATTGCCATTAATGCAGGTATTGACATGTCAATGGATCCCTACAGCGTGGATTTCTGCATCTTGCTGAAGCAGCTTGTCAACGAAGGGAAAGTTCCCATGAGTCGTATTGATGATGCCGTGCGTCGTATCCTCAGAGTCAAGCACCGTCTGGGACTGTTCGACCAACCCAATACCGGCGGAAAAGGATATGAGAGATTCGGTTGTGAAGAGTTTGCGACTAAGGCTCTTCGAGCAGCAGAAGAAACCGAAGTCCTCTTGAAGAATGAAGACAACATCCTGCCCCTCTCTCGTGGAAAGAAGATTCTGATAACTGGTCCGAATGCCAATCAGATGCGTTGTCTGAATGGTGGTTGGAGCTATACATGGCAAGGATCAAAGGCAGAGGACCTTGCAGAGAAGTATAACACCATCTATGAGGCATTCTGCAACAAATACGGCAAGGAGAACATTATCCTCGAGCAGGGCGTGACCTATAATGAGAACGGTGCATACTATGACGAGAATGAGCCACAGATAGAAAAAGCGGTGGCAGCTGCCAGCAATGCAGATGTCATTATTGCCTGTATCGGTGAGAACAGCTATTGCGAGACACCCGGTAACCTCACCGACTTATGGATGTCAGGCAACCAGCGCGACCTTGTGAAAGCATTGGCTAAAACTGGAAAGCCCATCATTCTTGTCCTTAATGAAGGAAGACCTCGTCTGATGGCAGACATTGAACCACTTGCCAAAGCCATAGTACACATCTTCCTGCCAGGAAACTACGGTGCAGACGCATTAGCCAACCTGTTTGCCGGCGATGCCAACTTCTCGGCCAAATTACCATACACCTATCCCCGGGAGATTAATTCACTTGCCAACTACGACTACAAAGTTAGTGAGGAAGTGGGAACGATGGCAGGCGCCTATAATTACGACGCCAAGGTTTCATTGCAGTGGCCCTTCGGATATGGCATGAGCTATACAACCTTTGAATACAGCAACCTGAGGGTTGACAAGACAACATTCAATGCTGATGATGTGATTACCGTCTCCGTGGATGTCAAGAACACCGGAACCGTTTCAGGAAAGGAGCCCGTTCTCCTGTATTCCAGTGACTTGGTAGCTTCAATCGTCCCGGACAACAAGCGCCTGCGTGATTTCACAAAAGTAGAGTTACAGCCAGGCGAACAGAAGACCGTGACATTCCGCCTGCCCGCCAAAAGCATGGCATTCGTAGGAGCAGACGGCAGATGGACGCTTGAAGAAGGCGACTTCACCCTCAAGATTGCCAGACTGTCTCAAAACATTCAATGTGTCAGGACTAAGATTTGGGACACTCCAAACATCTAAAAAAATAAGTCAGAAATGTGTTTTGCTATAGCAACGGATATTACGTTGCTATAGCAAAATAAGACTTCAGATAAGAAGAAGAAAGAAAATGAAGAAAGAAAAGATTAGCTTTACCATAGGCTTGTTCATAGCCTTTATGATAACAACCAGTCTTTCTTCCTGCCAAAAGAGCTTAGAAGAAAGAGCTAAAGAAGAGGCCCGGAATTTTACGGAACGGCTATGTCCCACCCCAGTTGTCAATTTCTCCCGGACAGACAGCATGACGTTTGACAGTAGTACCAAGACATTTGTCAACCACTGTACCCTGACTGATAAAATGGATAATCAGGAACTCATCAATGACAACAAGCAGAAGCTTCACGATGAGTTTAAGAAAGCGATAACAGAGTCTACGAATCTAAAGATTTACAAAGACGCCGGATTTAAATTCAGATACATCCTCCGTTCTGAAAGCAACCCACAGAAAGTGCTTTTTGATGATACTTTTTCCGTTGAGAACTAAACAGGATTATCGGTCGGATTATCCTTAAAGATATCATCGGCAGGGATAATTTCATCTGCATCAAACCATGCATTTAGCTTTGTCCTTGCCTTTTCTTTCACCTCTTCGGACACATCGCCCCATACTTTATGCAGCACATAGACCAAGACTGCCAAATCATCACTTAATCCAGCAATAGGAATAGCATCCGGCACCACATCTAAAGGACTGATGAGGTATCCCAGTGCACCAATGATAATTGCCTTGTCCTTGATCGATACTTTGTCGCTTTCCAGCGTATAATACAACAACAAAGCAGCATAAACCAATTTCACTCCTGCCCTCTTGGCAATGCGAGCTATCTTTTCCACAAATCCGCCTTCGCTGAATTTGTCCTTATATTTCATGAAATCAGGTAAGTTCGTCATTTTCTTTCGATTATTATTTCAGACATCTATCTAAATCAAATAACGCGGAAAATACAAAATTATTGTTTAAAGGTCTGTCAATGGTATGTCCTTAAGCGTTTTAAAGTAATCATGACGAGCCATAAGAATGTTTTTCCAGCCACCCTGTAGTTCCAGTTTCCGCAAGTCAATATCAATGGTCCATTTACCATTCGCTTCCAACTTGTCAAACAACATCCCTACTGTGAGATGATCCAAAGAGGTATAAGGCTGATAAGTCACGTCCTGATTCTTGTCCATCGAGGTGACGGAAAGAATCCGTACCTGCACCAATTCATGAAGGATTTCTTTGATGATGCGAATAGGAATACCCGTATCCTTTTTCAGTTTGTAGGCAGTGTAAGGTTTTTTACCTTCCTTGAAACGCACACATATTTTATTCATAATCAATGCGCTAATCAGCATGTAATTACGATGACTCAACTCTTCCGTTCGTGCCAAAAAGGCAAACTCCTCCAGATTCTGACTTGTATATGTCAGTTCTGCACCGAAAAGACAGATGATCCAGGAGAGTTGTACCCATAACATAAAAAGAGGTAAAGCGGCGAAGGAACCATAAATAGCATTATATCCCGACAAGAAAATCTGACAATGGATATAGAAATACTGTAATAACTGCATCGCGACACCAGCAAGAATGCCAGGAAGAATGGCATCCTTCAACCGGACCTTTGTATTAGGCATGAAGATATAGAGCCCGATAAACACTGCCGACATTATAACATAAGGCATAAGTTGAATGAGAAAACGAACCATCGGACCCAACAACATGTACTCTTCCATCTGCTTGGTAATGGTTGCCATGAAGATGCTGATACCAGACGTAAGCACAATGACAATGGGAGCCAAGAGAAACATGGCAAGATAATCACTCACCTTACGCACCCAGGAGCGCGGCTGTTCCACCAGCCATATTTTATTAAAGGTGTCCTCTATGTTATGGATAAGCATCAGTACCGTCCATAACATGAAAACGAGTCCTATACCCAAAATCACCCCACTATGCGTATGAACCAAATAAGAATTGACAAATCCGACAATAATCTCGGCAGCCTGTGGCTGACTGGACAAAGCATCAAGGAACCATTCTTCAATATACTTGGAAAAGCCGAATCCCCGGGCAATAGCAAAAACCACAGCAAGGATAGGCACGATGGCAAGCAACGTGGAATAAGTAAGAGCAGCCGCAGCATCGATGACAGCTCTGTCGATAAAGAACTTTACAGCGAGAATAAGCCGTTTCAGACTGCTTATTCCCAAATAATGCATCCGTGTGGTATTATCTGCTGACAAACGCCAGATGTCAACAGTCAGGAAACGGATGACAGTTTCGACCATTTGAGCCATACACTTTATTTGTTATCAGATTTACCAAAAGAAAACAGTGTCCCTATAAGCCGGGTTCTGTTCCTTGTCAAACAAGGCATCTGTCATTTATCTAATCCATGAGTCACCTCAAGGCTTTAGCATTCTACCCTCCATCGTCACAAAGGTCGGACGGGCAATCCTCAAACGATGGTATACATGAACTTGCAGTCTCCAGATGGCACAGCCTGACGATCACCCGCCAGCTGGTGGTCTCTTACACCACCTTCTCACCCTTACCCTAAGGCGGTTGTTTTCTTCTGCCGACACCTACTGTCACCAATAGCTTCTATTTTCGGAAGTGGAGCGCCCTATACTGCCCGGACTTTCCTCTCGCATCCGAAGATGCCAGCGACAGAACCGGGGCACTGTTTTCTGATTGCAAAAGTACAAATAACAAATGAAAAAATGAAAAAATGAAATAAAAATTATATAATCGACAGCATTTTAAATGAATGTAAATTTGTCACCCTTAGTCTTTAAGAGCCGTTAATATGTTAAATTTGAGTGTTAAAATGGAATAAAGAAACGCGACAATTTGGCAGTTTCACAATTTTTGCTCCTATATTTGCAACACAGAAAATAAAATGATCAGCCCTATGGCTTAATAAAGTCAAAACTGAGGCAGACCGATAAAACAAAGAAAAAAAACAAACCTATAAAAGATAAAAAGATGAAAAAGTATTCAAAGTATTTGTTAGCTGCCATGTGTGTTGGCGCATTGGCACTCTCTGCAGGATCATTCATGAAAGTAAATGCGGCTGATCAGGCTGTGCCTGTTGCCGGACAGCCCGTAGATTTGACATACGCAGCAGAAAAGGCTTTACCTGCTGTTGTACATATCAAATATGTTCAGAACTCCAAAGTATCCACTATAGACGTGCCAAGTGATCCGTTCAGCGATTTCTTCAACGATCCTTTTGGATTCTTTGGTAATCCTGGGGAAAACGGTACCCGTAAACGTAGAGTGCAAACTCCGAAGCGCACAGCTACTGGCTCTGGCGTCATTATCAGTAACGACGGTTACATTGTGACTAACAACCATGTTGTGGAAGGTGCTGACGAACTGACTGTCACGCTGAATGACAACCGTGAGTTCTCAGCCCGTATCATTGGAACTGACAAAACGACAGACCTTGCTCTCATTAAGATTGACGGAAAGAGTCTTCCGGCTATTTCCATTGCCAATAGCGATGGGCTGAAAGTTGGCGAATGGGTTCTGGCTGTCGGTAATCCGCTTGGCCTCAACAACACGGTCACAGCAGGTATCGTTTCTGCCAAGGCCCGCTCACTTGACGGTAATGGCATTCAGTCATTCATTCAGACGGATGCTGCCATTAATCAGGGAAACTCTGGTGGCGCACTTGTCAACACACGAGGCGAATTAGTAGGTATCAATGCCATGCTGGCGTCTCCCACAGGTTCTAACATCGGTTATGGCTTTGCCATTCCCACAACTATCATGAATAAAGTGGTAGCTGACATTAAAGAGTTCGGTACTGTACAGCGTGCCATGCTTGGCATCAAGGGTGGTGATGTTCACAATTATATTGATGCACAGAAAGAAGATGGCAAAGAAGTGGACCTCGGAACTAATGAAGGTGTATACGTAAGTGAAATTGACAGCGAAGGTGCAGGTGCTGACGCCGGACTTCAGAAAGATGATGTCATCACACACATTGACGGTAAAAAAGTGACCAAGATGAGTGAGCTGCAAGAAATCATGGCAAGCAAGCGTCCAGGTGACAAGGTAAGCCTCACCTATCTTCACAACAAGAAGAGTACGACAAAGACCATCACTTTAAAGAATGCCCAGGGCAACACGAAAGTCGTCAAGCAGGCTGACATGGATGTCTTAGGAGCTGACGTACGCCCTGTGACCAACCAGCAGAAGGAACAGCTGAACATCAACAGCGGTCTTGAAGTCATCAAGGTCAACAATGGTAAGATGAAAGAAGCAGGTGTGACAAAAGGCTTTATCATCCAGAAGGTGAACGATGAAACGATGCAGAGCATCGAGGATTTGCAGAAGGCAGTTAAGGAAGCTTCTACAAGCAAAGAGCCCGTCCTCATCATTCGCGGTCTCTATCCGACAGGTAAGAAAGCATATTTCGTCATTGATTTGAGCGAATAGAATTACAATCAAATTACAATCTGAATTGGGGCATGCCGATATCGTCATTCTATGACAGGACGGCATGCCCCAATTGTTAATTTAAATATAAATCTGTTTTATAGTTGTTAAAAATAAAAGAACTCAAGATAAATCCCAAAGAATACGATAAGTTTTGAGTATCTTTGCAAGATTCATAAAATATCACTTCTATGCAACCAATATTCATTGCCGGGCCATGTGTTATAGAATCATGGGAACTGCTATGTGTTGTAGCAGAAAAGCTGGTTGAAATAAACAAAAAGCTCGGAACTAACATCATATTCAAGGCTTCTTTCGACAAAGCCAACAGAACGTCTATTTACTCTTTCCGAGGACCAGGAATGAGACAAGGGTTAAAGTTGCTGGCCGACATCAAGAGCAAATACAATCTGCGCATACTGACAGACATACATGAGAGTCATCAGGCTCAACCAGTCGGAGAAGTTTGTGATGTCATACAGATTCCAGCCTTCTTGTGCAGACAGACAGACCTGCTTGTCGCTGCCGCAAAGACCGGCAAGACTATAAACATAAAGAAAGCGCAATTCCTGAGTGGTAAGGATATGCGTTACCCCGTGGAAAAGGCGAAAGAAGCGGGAGCAAAGGAAGTGTGGCTGACAGAGCGAGGAAACATGTTCGGGTATAACAACCTGATTGTTGACTTTCGCAATATTCCTGACATGAAGGAGATTGTCCCCACCGTCATTATGGACTGTACTCATAGTGTACAACGTCCTGGATCAGGTAACGGCAAGACTGGAGGCGACCGCCAGTTTGTCCCGGCAATGGCTTTGGCTGCCAAGGCCTTTGGAGCTACCGGATATTTCTTTGAAGTACATCCTGACCCTGACAACGGACTAAGTGACGGTCCCAACATGTTGGAACTGGAGAAATTAGAGACACTGGTCTCCACATTAATCAACGCATAAGTACATGAGTATCAAAGTACAAAAAAAGATAAACACCGTTCGACAATATGCTTCACAATGTCTTCACGATGAAGCAGAAGCAATTGTCGGTCTGATTCCCCAGTTGGATGATAACTTTGACAAAGCTGTTGAGTTGATGTACAACTGCAAAGGAAAGATTATCGTTACCGGTGTAGGAAAGAGCGGTAATATTGGTGCAAAGATTGCAGCGACGTTGTCATCAACGGGAACACCTGCTTTTTTCATCAATCCCCTTGACATGTACCATGGCGATTTAGGGGTGATATCAAAGAATGATGTGCTACTTGCGCTCAGCAATTCAGGTCAGACGGATGAACTGCTACGACTCATCACCATCGTACTTCATCTGAAAGCAACCATCATTAGCATGACCAGCAACCCGCAGTCATTACTTGCCAAATACAGCAATGCACATATCACCGTGAAGGTTGAAAAAGAAGCTTGTCCTTTGAACTTAGCCCCGACAAGTAGTACGACGGCAGCTTTGGCCATGGGCGATGCTTTGGCAATTGCCCTGATGCAAGTCAGAGACTTCAAGCCAAACGACTTCGCTAAGTTCCATCCCGGAGGCGAACTTGGGAAAAGACTGCTGACTACAGCCACTGATGTCATGCGATCAGACGACATGCCTATTGTTCCTGAAGAGATGCACCTTGGTGAAGCAATTATCCTTGTCAGCAAAGGAAAATTAGGATTAGGCATCTCTCTGACAGATGGTAAAGTATCAGGACTAATCACTGACGGAGATATCCGTAGGGCAATGGAGAAATGGCAGGCAGAGTTTTTTAACAAGACAGTCAGTGACATCATGACACGAAACCCGAAAATGGTACTGCCTGACACCAAAATCACAGAGATTCAACAGATAATGCACAAACACAAAGTACACACGGTACTGGTGGTTGATAAAGACAGACACCTCTTAGGGGTTGTTGACCACTATAGTTGCATGATATGAGATAGAAAACAAGAATGAGAGAATTCATTATGCGGATGGTGGACAGGAAAAACAAGAAGATGAGTTTCGGACTGCTATTCCTTTTCCTGTTCATTAACACTTACACATCAGCTCAGACCTCCGACTCCACAATAGTAAATGAATTAAGAAAAAACGGAGTTTCGTTCTCCAACAATAATTCAGTAACGCTATTAATGAGTGGCAAGGAGAAATTTGATGATATGTTCAAAGCCATTAGACAGGCCAAGAGCTCTATACATTTAGAATATTTCAATTTCAGGAACGACTCTATAGCAAATGCTCTTTTCGACATCCTGGCAGAAAAAGCCCAGGAAGGTGTTGAAGTACGAGCCTTATTTGACGCATTTGGAAATGCTTCGAATAATAAGCCGCTGAAACGTCGCCATTTAAACAGCATCCGCAAAAGAGGGATAGAAATCTACAAATTCGACCCTCTTACATTTCCATGGATAAATCATGTCTTTGCACGCGATCATCGGAAGATTGTCGTTATTGACGGACAAATTGCCTATACTGGCGGCATGAATGTGGCGGACTATTACATAAATGGCACAAAAGTTGTTGGAACATGGAGGGACATGCACTGCCGTATTGAAGGTGATGAAGTAAACACTCTTCAGGATATTTTCTTAAAAATGTGGAACAAAGAAACAGATCAACACATTTCCGGAGAAAAGTTCTATCGAGACCATGACGGTTCCAAAGAGTTTATCGGGCTTAAGCCAGACACCACTCAATCGGCGGGAAAAAAGATGGTAGGGATTATAAACCGTGAGCCTCGAAAGAGCAACAAGATTATCCGCCTGTTCTACACAAATGCCATAAACATGGCAAAAGACAGCATCAAGCTCATCAATCCGTATCTGACACTGAACAGGACATTGAAGAAAGCATTGAAAAACGCTGTCAAGAGAGGGGTGAAAGTAGAGATAATGGTTTCAACAAATAGTGACATACCTCTCACTCCTGACTGTGTCTTCTATAACGTACACAAACTGATGAAGAAAGGGGTAGATGTCTGGATGTACACTCCTGGGTTCCACCACTCCAAAGTCATTATGGTTGACGGGAAATTCTGCACTATAGGAAGTGCGAATCTGAATGCAAGAAGTCTCAACTGGGATTATGAAGAAAACGCTGTCATTATCGACTCACACACTACGCAAGAGCTGTGTGACATGTTTGACAACGACAAGAAGGAATGTTTTAAGCTTACGCAAGAGAGTTGGAATAAATTTAGGACACCATGGAAGAAGTTTGTAGGTTGGTTTGCCCATCTATTGACTCCTTTCTTATAGATTACTCATTATGGACGGACGACCAAGTGTAGCCATCATCGACACTAACACTTTGGCTGTAATAGGACTAAAGCAGATCTTACAGAACATAATGCCGATACTCACTATCGACACTTTCGGTTCGTTTGCTGAATTGCAGGCAAATGATCCGGAACATTATGTGCACTATTTCGTTTCGATGAATCTTTTATTGGAAAATCGTAGTTTTTTCGAAACTAAACGCAGTAAAAGCATTGTCTTAACAACGTCTCATAATCCGAACATGAATCTAAGTCGGTTCCATTGTCTATGTATCAATGTACCCGAGAAAGAACTCGTCCGGTCTCTGCTGATGCTGGAACAACACGCTCACGCTAACGGAAAGAATCTCCCTGAAATGCCAAAGGTCCTTCAAAGTAGAATCCTGAGTGACCGTGAAATTGAGGTGTTGTCGCTCATTGCACAAGGAAAGATTAACAAAGAAATAGCTGATCAATTGAATATAGGAATGACGACCGTCATCACTCATCGCAAGAACATCGTCGACAAACTCGGCATGAAGAGTGTCTCTGCCCTGACTATCTATGCTGTGATGCACGGTTATGTTGATATCAACAAAATATAAAGATGAATAAGAAAACAAATACATCTATTCAGATGATTGCCGATTATGAAGGCGACATCACAAAATTCTTAGAACAAGACTTTGATGGTGAGATGCCAATTCTGGCTACACGGAATATCGTTTTGTTTCCTGGGGTTTTCTCACCCATTATCATAGGAAGGTCCATCAGTCTGAATCTAATCAACAAGATAAGAAAGAATCCTGACCAGATTTTCGCCATATTCTGTCAGAAGAATCAAGACATTAATGAACCTTCATTAAATGACTTATTTGAATATGGTGTCTTTGCAAAGTTAGGTCGTGTGCTTGAGATTCCTGGACAAGGAGATACTATCACTGCCATCATCCAAGGATTAGGCAGATGTCATCTGGACGAGCTCACGAAGAAGCGTCCTTATCTGGTAGGTCAAGTCTCACCTGCCAGAGAGGAACTTCCCACCCCCAACGACAGAGAGTATTTTACTGCTGTTGCTGATCTCCGAATCAGGACTCGCGAGTATATCAAAGAGAATGAGGATATTCCCGATGAGTCAGAGTTTGCAATGAACAATATCCAGAACGATATTCTCTGTGTGAATTTTGTATGCTCTAATATGCCTTTCAGTATCAACGACAAGTTCCAGATGTTGAAGGCTGACTCCATGATAGAACGTGTAATCATCACCCTGAAGGCATTGAACAAAGAGATTCAGCTGATTGAACTCCGACAGAATATCCGTTCTAAGACCAGAGAGGAGATTGACGAGCAACAACGTGAGTATTTCCTTCAGCAACAGATTAAGAACATCAAGGAAGAATTAGGAAATGGAGAAGGATCACCAGAACGTCATGAACTGGAAGAGAAGGCTTTGACAAAGAACTGGTCAGCTGAAATTGACAAGGTCTTCTATAAAGAACTTGACAAGCTTGACATTCTGAACCCACAGGGACCTGAATACAGCGTTCAGTTAAACTATCTCCAGACAATGGTCAATCTACCATGGGGCGAGTATACTGATGACGACCTGAATTTAAAGCGTGCTCAGAAAATACTGGACCGAGACCATTATGGAATGGAGAAGGTGAAAGAACGTATCTTAGAGTACATTGCCGTCCTCAAGTTAAGAGGTGATCTGAAATCACCAATCCTGTGCCTTTATGGACCTCCAGGAGTCGGAAAGACGTCTTTAGGAAAAAGCATTGCCTCCTCTATGAAACGTAAATACGTGAGGATTAGTCTTGGTGGTCTGCATGACGAAAGTGAGATACGTGGACATCGTCGCACATACGTCGGTGCTATGCCTGGCCGAATCATCAAGAGCATCCAGAAGGCCGGCTCTTCAAATCCTGTCTTCATACTTGATGAAATAGACAAGGTAACGCAAAACACCATAAACGGCGACCCGTCATCTGCTTTGCTTGAGGTGTTAGATCCAGAACAGAACAATGCTTTCCATGACAACTATCTTGACGTGGACTATGATTTGTCAAAGGTGATGTTTATTGCGACGGCAAATGACCTGAATACAATTCCCCGTCCGCTACTCGACCGTATGGAAGTCATCGAAGTTAGTGGATATATCACGGAGGAAAAGACAGAAATTGCAAAACGCCATCTTATTCCTCGCGAACTGGACAATACAGGTCTCAACAGTTCAGGAAATAAACTTTCTTTCAGCAAATCTGCCATAGAAAAGATCATTGAGCAATACACACGTGAGAGCGGTGTCCGTCAGCTGGAAAAGCAGATTAACAAAGCTCTGAGAAAACTGGCATTGATAAAAGCCCGTGATGCTGTCCTACCCTATCAGAAGATTACACCCGATGAAATAGAAGACTTACTTGGCAAGCCTCCTTTTTACCGTGACATCTATCAGGGTAATGACTATGCCGGTGTCGTTACTGGCCTCGCATGGACAAGTGTCGGAGGTGAGATACTGTTCATTGAGACTTCTCTAAGTAAAGGAAAGGCTGGTAAACTCACATTAACCGGTAATCTGGGTGATGTGATGAAAGAATCTGCAGTTATCGCTTTAGAGTTTGTCAAGGCACATGTTGATCTTTTAGGCATCGACTATAGAATCTTCGACCAGTGGAACATTCACATTCATGTTCCTGAAGGAGCAACACCGAAAGACGGTCCTTCTGCAGGAATAACAATAGCCACATCGATAGCTTCGGCACTGACACAACGAAAGGTTCGTAAGAACACGGCTATGACTGGAGAGATTACTCTCCGTGGAAAGGTACTGCCCGTAGGCGGTATTAAAGAAAAGATTCTGGCTGCCAAACGTGCCGGCATAACAGACATCGTGATGTGTCAAGACAACAAGAAAGACATCGATGAAATTCCTGACATCTATTTGAAAGGAGTCAGTTTCCATTATGTTGAAAACGTGAAAGATGTATGGGATTTTGCTCTGACTGACGAGATTGTCGACCATCCCGTGAATCTTACTATTGATCAAGAAAAAGAAGACAAACGCTAAAATATACAAAAATGACGTTTGAATTGCAACATACAGATACGGCAAGTGATGCTCGTACAGGTCTGATTACCACAGCACACGGACAGATAAAGACTCCAATCTTTATGCCCGTCGGAACATGTGGTTCGGTAAAAGGGGTACATTTTAATGAACTGAAGGAACAGGTGAAAGCCCAGATTATCCTTGGCAACACTTATCATCTGTACCTGCGCCCAGGTCTTGATGTGCTAAAAGCCGCAGGAGGCTTACATGTTTTTAATGGATGGGACCGACCTATACTCACAGACTCTGGAGGTTTTCAGGTCTTTTCACTAACTGGTATACGTAAGCTCCGTGAAGAAGGTTGCGAGTTTCGCTCCCATATTGATGGCTCTAAACATATCTTTACACCGGAGAATGTAATCGATACTGAACGTATAATCGGTGCTGATATCATTATGGCTTTCGATGAATGCCCTCCCGGACAAAGTGATTATCAATATGCAAAAAAGAGTCTGGTGCTCACACAACACTGGTTGGACCGCTGCATCAGTCGATTCAAAGAGACAGAACCGCTGTATGGCTATGAACAGTCACTCTTTCCCATCGTTCAGGGCTGTACTTTCAAAGACTTGCGTACCGAAGCAGCCAAATACATAGCAGACAAAGGTGCTGATGGAAATGCTATCGGAGGACTTGCTGTTGGAGAACCAACAGAAGTCATGTATGAGATGATCGAAGTTGTAAATGACATCCTCCCTAAAGACAAACCCCGATACTTGATGGGAGTCGGTACACCACAGAACATTCTTGAAGCAATAGAGCGGGGAGTGGATATGTTTGACTGTGTCATGCCAACCCGCAATGGACGTAATGCGATGCTCTTCACTTATAATGGCACTATGAATATGCGGAACAAGAAATGGGAAATGGATTTCACCCCAATTGATCCCGACGGATGCGAGGTCGACTTACTCTACACCAAGGCCTATCTGCACCATTTGTTCAAAGCACAAGAACTATTGGCCATGCAAATCGCAAGCATTCATAATCTCGCTTTTTATCTGCGACTTGTTACCGATGCCAGACAGCACATCGAACAAGGTGACTTTGTCGCATGGAAGAAATCTGTCATCGAGCAATTAGGTAAAAGGATATAATCAATGGAGTTCTCCACTATCAAAAAACACCACCGCCAACTGAAAGCAGTCAGAGCCATCAGAAGGTTTATTGCTAAACTACGGCATGTTTTAGCCAAAGTAGCAAGTAAGCTTGGCTTTCTACTGCCAAGGAGGTTCATCAAACGACTGGACTGGTATATTATCAAAAAATTCATCGGCACATACATTTACTCCATAGCATTGATTATTTCAATATCTATTGTGTTTGATGTAAATGAGAATCTGGCAAAGTTTACACAATACCATGCTCCACTGAAGGCCATTGTGTTGGACTACTACATGAACTTTGTTCCCTATTTTGCCAATCTGTTCAGCCCGTTGTTTGTCTTCATTGCCGTTATATTCTTCACGTCAAAACTTGCAGGTAATTCCGAGATTATATCGATGCTCGCCGCCGGTGTCTCCTTTAAGAGACTGATGCGACCGTACATGATTTCATGTATTCTCATTTCTGCTCTCTCATTTTATCTAAGTGCGTATGTCATCCCACATGGTACTATCGTAAGACAGAATTTTGAATCGATGTACAAAAACAAGAAAAAGAATACCGCAGCAGATAATGTACAACTTCAAGTTGGAAAAGGAGTAATTGCTTATATACAACACTACGACAACATCAGTAAACGAGGATATGGCTTTTCATTGGACAAGTTTGAAAACAAGAAACTTGTAAGTCACATGACAGCCAGCGAGATTCAATATGATACTATTTCTGACTCCAAATACCATTGGACAGCTTCGAACTGGAAAATCCGCCAATTAAAAGGTTTACGGGAACACATTACCAGTGGTATGAGAAAAGACACCGTGATCTTAATGGAACCAACAGATCTAGTTTATTCTAAAGGGCAGCAAGAAACTTTTACCAGTCCGGAACTGAAAGACTATATCTCCAAACAGATTGACCGAGGAAGTGGTAACGTCGTCCAGTATCAAGTAGAGTATCACAAGCGTATAGCCTCTTCGTTTGCTTCTTTTATCTTGACGACAATCGGTGTCTCTCTATCATCCCGTAAGCGAAAAGGCGGCATGGGATTATATTTGGGAATAGGTCTTGCACTGAGTTTCGGATACATAATGCTCCAGACTGTCTCCGCTACATTTGCCATCAACGCCGACACTCCACCTATATTAGCAGCATGGATACCTAACATGATTTTTGCTGTAATTGCATATTTCTGTTATCGTAATGCGCCAAATTAACATGTAGGAAGGATATTTATGAAGTAGGAAGGAGGAATCATGAAAGTGAAAGTAAGCAACAAAGTTGCAGAAAAATGTATGAAGGAAAGAAGTACTTCAACCATCAAGCCTTCATTACTGCGCGAAGCACACTACTTCCTCCTTCATTATTCAAACTTCATACATCAAAATAACTTTATACATCTCACATCATAACTTCATTACTGCGCGAAGCGCACTACTTCATACATCGTAATTCACACTTCACACATCAAAACAATGTTTTTCGACGAATTAAACTTAAGCGACAATATACTTGATGCACTCTACGACATGAACTTCGAAGAGTGTACGCCCATCCAAGAAAGATGTATCCCCGAGATATTAAAAGGTAATGACGTATTAGGCATTGCACAAACTGGAACGGGTAAGACTGCCGCATACTTATTGCCTATCCTTTCCTTGTTAGACCAAGGAGGATTTCCCAAAGATGCCGTCAACTGCATCATTATGGCTCCTACACGCGAACTGGCACAGCAAATAGACCAAGCCATGCAGGGTTTTGGCTATTTCCTCGATGGCATAGGAAGTGTTGCCATTTATGGTGGAAACGACGGAAACAGATACGACCAAGAGTTGAAATCGCTTCGTTTGGGGGCGGACATCATCATTGCAACACCTGGACGATTGATTTCGCATCTGAATATGGGCAATTTAGACACCAGAAAGATATCGTTTTTCGTTCTTGATGAAGCCGACCGAATGCTTGACATGGGTTTCTCAGAAGACATCATGACCATAGCAAAGAAACTCCCGACGAACAGGCAAACAATCATGTTTTCTGCTACGATGCCACAAAAGATTGAGGAACTTGCCAAGACTTTACTTCACACCCCCGTGGAGGTAAAGATTGCGGTCAGCAAACCTGCCGAGAAAATCCATCAGTCTGCATACGTTTGCTATGAACCACAGAAATTGAAAATCATCCACATGATGTTTAAGAGCAACGACCTTAAACGTGTGATTATCTTTTCAGGGAAAATCAACAAGGTAAAAGAAATCAACCGGGAACTCCGAAAGATGCATATCAATAGTGGTGAAATGCATAGCGATTTGTCACAAGCAGAACGTGACGAGATGATGTTCCGCTTTAAGAGTGGACAAATAGACGTTCTCGTAGCCACGGATATTCTTTCTCGTGGCATAGACATCGACGACATTTCCATGGTTATTAACTATGACGTGCCCCATGATGCGGAAGATTATGTACATCGTATCGGTAGAACGGCAAGGGCAGAGCGTGACGGAAGAGCCATTACGTTTGTCAACGAGAACGACATTCGTTATTTCAAAATCATTGAGCGATTCCTTGAACGTGAAATAGAAAAGAATCCCATGCCTGATGAATTTGGCGAAACGCCCGACTATGATTCTATCACCATCAAGGAGAAAGACAAGAAGGGCAAGAAACGATACTACGGGAAAAGAAAGAGAGATAACAAGAAACCACAAGGGAACAAGAAGAACAAGAAAACGCCAGCAAAGACAAACAAATAAATAACGGACTGCAATTACAAATCCGAATAATGCCTTTTCCTCTTGGCGTAATACTGCCAGAGCAGGGAATACTTTTTCCTTTCTGGAACCTCCGTTCCCTTTCGTTCAGCCTGAATACGCCTGCGGTCTTCTTTAAAGTCTTTTCTCCAATTCTTAAATGCTCTACGCGCTCGATAAATCGCCTTAAAGTCGCCATAGTTTCCATTCAAGATGAGCGTTTGCCATGCTGCCAAGTAATCAAGTGCCCATCTCCATCGCATTACGTATTGCAATTCTTTGTCTGGCAAACATTTATAGAGCATTGTCAAGTTATTCCGGAAATTCAGAAAAGTCTTCATCGGATTGCCTTTTGGAAGAGTACCACCGCCGACATGATATACTTTACTGAATGGTAGAAACACAATCCGTCTTCCCACGATACGAAGTCTCCAACAAAGGTCAATCTCTTCATTGTGCGCAAAGAAACGGGCATCTAATCCCCCTACCCTCCAATAGTCAGTACTACGAATCATCAGACATGCTCCTGTGGCCCAAAGGAGATCTGCCTGAGAATCGTATTGTCCCTTGTCTTCTTCTACTGTTTCAAATATTCTCCCACGGCAGAAAGGATAACCGAAACGGTCTATATAACCACCTGCTGCCCCGGCATATTCAAACTGGTTTTTATGCATGACGGAAAGGAGCTTAGGCTGACAGACAGCAACATCATCATGACTATCCATATATTCAATTAAGGGATTGAGCCAGTCTGAGGTCACCTCAATGTCACTATTTAATAAGACATAATACTCTGACGATATTTGCCGCAATGCACGATTATACCCTTCGGCAAATCCATAATTCTTGTCAAGTAAGATTACCTTCACCTGAGGGAAGCTCTCCTTCAGCCATTCAACTGAATTATCTGTAGAGGCATTGTCAGCAACATAGACTACAGCTTTGTCCATAGAATACTGAATAACAGTATGAAGATACTGCGACATCATTTTTTGACCATTCCAGTTCAGAATGACAATTGCTATTCTATCCATCTTCACCTTATTATATTATAGTGGCCATCAAAGCCGAATGATCGTGATTAAAACCGCCCAGTCGAACCATCTTCAATTCATTATCGTAGGCATCGTCAGCAAGAGTCGGCGGTAACTCAACCCTGATATAATTACGGGTAAACCCATGCATGGTTCGCCCACGTGTTGCTTTCTCAAACAAGACTTCTGCCTCCTGGCCAATATAATGCTCATAAAAACCATGGGTCTTTTCATCAGAAAGGGCTATCAGTCGTTTTGAGCGCATCCGCTTATCCTTATCTGAAACAACATACGGGATCTTCAATGCAGCCGTACCTGGGCGTTCTGAATAAGGAAAGACGTGCAACTGGCTTATATCCAATGAATCGATGAAGTGATAGCATTCTTCAAACAACTCTGGCGTCTCTCCTCTTGCCCCGACAATTACATCCACTCCGATAAAGGCATCTGGCATCGTCTCTTTTATAAGTTTAATTTTATGTTCAAACAAAGATGTATCATAGCGCCGATGCATTAACTTCAGAACAGTGTCAGAACCACTCTGGAGAGGAATATGAAAATGAGGCATGAAAGCACGACTTTGAGCACAGAACTCTATCAGTTCATCACTAAGCAGATCCGGCTCTAAGCTACTGATACGGAATCGCTTTATTCCCTTGATAAGATCTAATGCCTTTACTAAATCAATAAACTTCTCATTTGTCGTTCTGCCAAAATCACCGATATTCACCCCTGTCAGCACAATCTCCTTGGCTCCTTCTTCAACGGCATCTTCAACTTGTTGTACTAAAGATTCTATAGAAGGATTCCGTGAAAAACCACGAGCGTAAGGAATTGTACAATATGTACAAAAATAATTGCAGCCGTCTTGGACTTTCAGGAAATAGCGTGTCCGGTTTCCACGAGAACACGACGGGGCAAATGTTTTTATATCTTTGGGAGTATTGACTACATGAACAATTGCTTTGCGATCCTCAGACAAATCAGCATTATTCTGTTCAACACGATTAACTTTAGACCATTCATCATTTAGGAATTGGATCAGCTGAGCCTTTTCATTACTTCCCAAGACCAAGTCTACACCATCTATTTTCCCAATCTCTTCCGGTTCCAATTGGGCATAGCATCCTGTTACGACCACAAAGGCACCAGGATTCTCTCTTACCATCCGATGAATTGCCTGTCGGCACTTATGGTCTGCCATCTCTGTTACTGAGCATGTATTGATCAGGCATAAGTCTGCACGTTCACCTTTTGGCACACTCCTTACGCCCATTTGTTGTAGCATCTGGGCAAAAGTCGATGTCTCTGAGAAATTCAATTTACATCCTAATGTATAAAAAGCCGCCTTCTTATCTTGAAAAGCTGATGAATCAATCATATAAATTAATATGGTAAAAATAGATCCTATCCTATTATTATGCAAAGTTACTTGAAAACTCTCAGATAGGCAACTTTTATCTGTTACAAGTTATAAAAAAATATCAATTTTATCCTTTTGTGTGGGGACACAAAAAACATTAACCTTTGTTAGCAGTCTGTAAGTATTTGATAATCAAACTATTAGAAAATTGTTACAAAATTCATAAAAAAAAGTCGAAAAAAAGTTTTCAACATATCAAAAAAATACTTACCTTTGCATCGTTTTAATAAATAAATGATTGTTTTACAGATTTAAAAAGCTTAGAAAAATGAAGAAATTAGTTTTAATGTTCGTGGCTATCGCAGCTATCTCTTTCGCATCTTGTGGTAACAATGCTCAGCCTGCTGCTAACGCTGAGGCTGAAACAGTTGACACTACTGTTGTTGATACAGCTGCTGCTGACACAACTGTTGCTGACACTGCTGTTGTTAGCGAGTAATTAAAAGTGAATTTTGTATTAATAAAGACACTAGGGCATGCTTAAGCATGCCCGTTTACATTAGATTATAAAACTAAAATTAATCACTTGAAAGGTAACCGGACTTACTTATTTATAAGTAAAGTTTCGGTTACCTTTTTTTCTATTTCTCTTATCACCTCGTAAGAAGCATACGATAACACCGGCTATGTAAATCAGTTAGTAGGGAACCTGTACGCCCCAAACATGACAAGTATTAATCGAATTTTTACCCGAAAAAATGGTTGGTGTTGAGAACGAAATGATCCTTCGGTCAAAAAATGACGTTATTTGATGTTTTTTCATAACACTTGGATTGACAGATTATTACAAGGAAATATATCTATTATCTGACGGTCCACATAATCCAGTTTTGCAAGAGCTTAGGTTTACTCGACCCAAACGATATGTTTACGCATGCTAAAGGATATGTTTACGCAAGCTAAAGGATATGTTTAAGACGACTAAACAAATGCTCAATCATGGAGATATAAAACAAAAAAAGAGGATACATCTGATGTACCCTCTTCATTATGTCTTGGTTCAATATTATCTTAAGATATTAACTAATAATGATGCTACAGAAGTAACGATACCAATGAACGAGAACCATATTGTTGTTGATGAACCAATAGCTGAGTTCTTCGCTTTAACCTTATTGGGTTCAACATAAACGATATCATTCTGCTGGAGATAATAATACGGAGAATTA
>CACWNV010000029.1 GCA_902762325.1 uncultured Prevotellaceae bacterium
AGCCACGGCTTGACGTATTCTTCCCCAGTGTTATCAACACTCTCCGGGTGTAATCCTCCTGTCGTTCCCTTCATGAACATCGTCTGGATGATGACGTGACCTTTGAAACGGATTAATTGTTCAATGACTCTTTCTATATTAAAGGACGGCTGATTGGGACGGTCTACTTTACGGATATACGTCATGTCAACGGTATCAAGCTTCTGAATGTTGTTGTCTACTAATAAGAGCGCCTGGAAGACCTGTTCCCGATGAATCATGGTAGCATTGCTGAGCACACTTACTTTTGCATCAGGCGCATATTTGTCGCGCAAGGCAACGGTGTCACTGATAATTTCAGGAAATGCAGGGTGAGCTGTCGGCTCGCCATTCCCCGCAAACGTCAGAACGTCGGGTAGTTGTCCTGCTGCTGTCATTTTAATCAGTTGTCGTTCCAAGGCTTCTGCAACCTCCGTGCGGGTAGGACGGGGGAGCTTTGGCTTGTAGTCGGCATTGAATCCACACTCACAATAGATACAGTCGAAGGTGCATATTTTCCCATCAGAAGGCATCAAGTTGATTCCTAATGAGATGCCCAGTCTTCTGCTATGTACTGGTCCGAAGATGGGAGAAGGATAGATTATTGTACTCATAATAGTCGGCAAAGTTATGATTTTTTTTCCAAATTAAAAATAAATCTTAATTTTTTTTGCGGTCTGTACACTTTAACGTACCTTTGCATGGAAATTTGGTGTAATATGTCCTTATAGAAATGGGAAAAAAACGCAAGACAGCCCGCAGTCGTTCAGGATTGCAGGCATTTACTTTGTGCATTAGTACGGCGATGGTGCTAATTTTGTTGGGATTAGTAGTCTTCACGGTGCTGACAGGCCGTAATCTTTCATCTTACATGAAAGAGAGCCTTGTCGTAACGATGATGCTTGATCAGGATATGACCAACACGGAAGCGATGCAGATGTGTAAGAAGCTTCAGGCACGTCCCTATATCAATAACATGCGGTATGTGAGTAAGGAACAGGCGTTGAAGGATGGAATAGAGGCGATGGGAGCAGACCCTACGGAGTTTGCCGAGGCTAATCCATTCCTTTCGTCTGTCGAAATGACGTTGAGTGCAGACTATGCCAATACCGACTCTTTGAAGTGGATTGCCAAGGAACTCAAAGCCTTTCCTAAAGTCAAGGAGATCACGTATCCCGAAGACCTTATCGATGCTGTGAATAAGAATATCGCAAAGATCAGTCTGGTGTTGTTAGTGCTGGCAGTCTTATTGACCTTCGTGTCGTTCTCCCTGATAAACAACACGGTACGCCTTGGCATCTATGCGCGTCGTTTCTCCATCCACACCATGAAGTTAGTCGGTGCCTCGTGGGGATTCATCCGTCGTCCCTTTGTCATGCAGGCCTTCTGGGTGGGTGTCGTTGCCGCGCTCATTGCCTGTACCGTGCTTGGGGCGTTCATCTATGCCTTGTATTACTATGAGCCCGAAATACTTAATGTGCTGAACTGGCAGGTACTGGCGATTACCGCAGCAGTTGTCCTCTTCTTCGGCATATTCATCACAACGCTCTGTGCGAATATCTCCGTTAACAAGTTCCTGAAGATGAAAGCAGGAGAGTTGTACAAGATTTAGAGTGTAGATATAATCAGATAATTCATGAGAAAAAATTTTGCCTTCGACAAGTTCAATTTTATCCTGTTGGCTGTCGGTATGTTGATTGTTATCATCGGTTTCGTTCTGATGAGTGGTGCAGGATCGAATGAGACTACGTTTAATGAGGACATCTTCAGTCCCATGCGTATCAAAGTGGCACCTGTCATCTGCTTTGTCGGCTTTATCTCGATGATTTATGCCATTATTCATAAGCCTAAAAGCGAATAAGAAATGGATTGGATAGAAACTATCATTATTGCCGTTGTTGAAGGATTGACGGAATTTCTTCCCGTTTCATCTACGGGACACATGATCATCACACAAAACCTGCTAGGACTGACACCCGAGAGTATGTCGGAGACCGATAAGGCATTTGTGCATGCGTTCACCTTTATTATTCAGTTTGGTGCCATCTTGTCGGTGGTATGCCTCTATTGGAAGCGTTTCTTCCAGTTTGACAATACACCTGCAGGGAGCGGCGTATTTGGGAAATTAAAACACAAGTTTTATTTCTACTGGCTGCTCATCGTCGGTGTGTTGCCAGCTGTCATCGTGGGACTGGCTGCCAAGAAGTCGGGCTTGCTCGACTGGCTGCTTGATAGCGTGGAGGTGGTTGCCATCATGCTTGTGCTGGGTGGTGTGTTCATGTTGTTTTGCGACAAGTTGTTCAATAAGGGCAACGACGCAACAAGAGTCAATGAGAAGCGGGCATTCAACATCGGTCTGTACCAGTGTATATCTGTCATTCCCGGGGTGTCACGTTCGATGGCAACCATTGTCGGAGGAATGACGCAGGGGCTTACCCGTAAGAGAGCTGCCGAGTTCTCTTTCTTCCTCGCCGTTCCTACCATGGCAGGAGCAACATTACTCGACCTGCTCGACCTGTTGAAGGAAGACACGGCTTGGGCTACCAGTCACAATATAGCCATGCTGGTGCTGGGTTGCGTTGTCGCTTTCTTTGTGGCACTCTTTGCCATGAAGTGGTTTGTGTCATTCTTGACGAAATACGGTTTCAAGGCATTCGGTTACTATCGCATCGTAGTGGGGGCAATCATCATTGCCTTGCTACTGACCGGACATTCACTTGTAATGGTAGACTAAATGAATTTTCAGGAAGGAGCCATATTTGCCATCGATAAACCCTACCGCATGTCAAGCTTCGGTGCCTTGGCACATGTGCGCTATCTTATTTCAAAGAAAGTAGGAGTAAAGCGTGTCAAGACCGGTCATGCAGGAACACTTGACCCGCTTGCTACGGGCGTGCTCATCATCTGCACGGGGAAGTGTACGAAGCAGATAGAGCAGTTGCAGGGTCAGACAAAAGAATACACGGCAACATTGCAGCTTGGTGCCACCACGGCCAGTTACGACCGTGAGCATACGGTAAATCAGACCTTCCCGACGAAACATATCACCCTTGAACTGATTCAGCGCACACTGACCCAGTTTGAGGGAAACATCATGCAGGTGCCCCCTGTCTATTCGGCTTGCATGGTTGATGGTCACAGGGCATACAAGATGGCACGCCGCGGCGATGAAGTGCAACTGGCTCCCAAGCCCGTGCGTATAGACGAAATAGAGTTGCTCGAGTTTCATCCCGACATGATGCAGATGAGCATCCGCGTCGTCTGTGGTAAGGGTACTTACATTCGCTCTTTGGCGCGAGATATCGGCAGAGCTCTTGCCAGTGGTGCATTTCTCACTTCGTTGCGTCGCACACGTGTCGGAGACTTCCGTGTAGAAGACAGCGTGTCGTTCGACCATTTCCAGGAATGGCTTGATGAACAATGCGTTTAAGATAAAAATAGTGTCAGCATAAAATAATAATATGAAATTATCACAGTTCAAGTTTAAATTGCCAGAGGAGCTGATAGCACTCTATCCGCACAGTTTGTATCGTGAGTTTGAAACTGAAGATGGTGGAAAGGAAACCTTCCGCTTCACTCGTCGTGACGAGTGTAAGCTGATGGTCTTGCATCGTAAGTCACAGACAATAGATATGTATAAGCATGATGCTGACGGGAATCCCATAGAAGGCGAATATCTTGATTTCCGCAATGTCTTGGACTATTTTGATGAAGGCGACACTTTCATTTTCAATGATACAAAGGTGTTTCCTGCCCGCCTGTATGGAACAAAGGAAAAAACCGATGCAAAGATTGAAGTGTTTCTGCTCCGTGAACTGAACAAGGAGATGCGCCTGTGGGATGTACTGGTGGAACCCGCACGTAAGATCCGTATCGGCAACAAGCTTTTCTTTGACGAAAGTGGTACGATGGTGGCAGAAGTAATAGACAATACGACGAGTCGTGGTCGCACATTGCGCTTCCTTTATGACTGTCCCCATGATGAGTTCAAACAAGAGCTATTTGCCTTAGGTGAGGCACCGCTTCCACGCTATGTCATCGACCGCCGTGAGAACCATCATGGTACTCCAGAGGACATGGAGGACTTCCAGTGTATCTTCGCCAAGAACGAGGGGGCAGTGACCGCCCCGGCTACAGGCTTGCATTTCAGTCGTGAGCTGATGAAACGCATGGAGATCCGAGGCATAAACTTTGCCTATGTCACCTTGCATTGCGGATTGGGTAATTTCCATGGCATTGAGGTGGAAGACCTGACAAAGCATAAGATGGATTCAGAGCAGATGTTCATTAGTTCTGAGGCTTGCGAGATTGTCAACAGGACAAAGAAGAGCGGGCATCATATTTGTGCCGTTGGTACCAGTGTGGTGAAGGCTACAGAGACAGCCGTGGGCACCGATGGAATGCTGAAGGAATATGAGGGCTGGACTAACAAGTTCATCTTCCCGCCATACGAGTTCGGTCTCGCCGATACCATGATAGCCAACTTCTATCATCCGTTGTCAACATTACTGATGGAAACGGCTGCTTTTGGCGGATATGAGCTTGTGATGAAGGCTTACGATCTGGCGGTGAAGAACAATTATAAGTTCGGTTGTTTCGGAGACGCTTTGCTTATCCTCAATGATTGATAACAGGTGACAGTTGTCTATTTAAGTCTTGGCTCGAATTTAGGACATCGCCGGTTGACTATATGGCGGGCTATCAGACTGATAGAAAGCCAAATCGGCACGGTCGTGCGCCGTTCGAGCTATCATGAAACTAAGCCGTGGGGCTTTCAGTCTGTTCATCCTTTTATCAATGCTGCGGTCTGTGTGGAAACAACGATGACACCGCGTCAGTTGCTGGAGAAGACACAACAGATAGAAAGAGAACTGGGACGCAAGACAAAATCAAGCAAGGGAGTATATCACGACCGTCCGATAGACATTGATATTCTTTTATATGGTGACCGTGTCGTGGATGAGGACGATTTAAAGATTCCACATCCCCTGATGTATGAACGGGAGTTTGTCATGCTTCCCTTGCAGGAAATACTTGAACATTAACCATAAAAAATCCCTACTGTCGGTTGAAGCAGTAGGGATTTTATTCTTAATGAAATTCTTGAGAAACTCTTATCGGCGAAGACCAAGAGCTTTGATGAGAGCACGGTAGCGCTCGATGTCGCGATCCTTCAAGTAGCTAAGAAGAGAACGACGCTTACCAACAAGCTTCGTAAGAGAACGAGCAGTGTTGTGATCCTTGTGGTGCTCCTTCAGGTGCTCAGTAAGATGAGCAATACGATAGGTGAACAATGCCACCTGACTTTCTACAGAACCGGTATCAGTTGCACCGTTCTTACCATACTTCTCAAAGATTTCAGCTTTTTTAGCTTTGTCTAAATACATAATTTTTAATTGATTAATAGTTAGTGCATTACATCTTTCAAATGCTCAACCAGCCTTAATCATAACTGGCAACATCTTCAAATGCATCGGATTTTCCGAATTTGCGGGTGCAAAGGTACTCATATTTGCGGGAAATGGAGAAGGTTATTGTCATTAATTTTCTGTTGATAAGTCAAGTTTAACTTTTTTTGTGATTTTGCTTCTTCATTCTTTATGAGACCGTTATCATTCTTCATTACTTTTTTGTACCTTTGCAGCCGCAAAAGAAAGACAATTAGGTAAAATAAGATAGATATGCAAGATTTAAGGAATATCGCCATTATTGCTCACGTGGACCATGGTAAGACAACCCTTGTTGACAAGATGATGCTTGCCGGAAAACTCTTCCGTGAAGGGCAGAATAACAGTAGTCAGGTGTTAGATGCCAACGACCTTGAACGTGAGCGAGGTATTACCATTCTTTCGAAAAATGTTTCTATCAATTGGAAAGGGACGAAGATTAATATCATAGATACTCCGGGACACGCAGACTTCGGCGGAGAAGTGGAGCGAGTCCTCAATATGGCTGATGGCTGCCTGTTGCTGGTAGATGCCTTTGAAGGCCCTATGCCTCAGACACGTTTCGTGCTTCAAAAGGCTCTTCAGATTGGTTTGAAGCCTATCGTCGTCGTTAATAAGGTTGATAAGCCCAATTGTCGTCCGGAAGAGGTCTATGAGATGGTGTTTGACCTGATGTTCTCTCTGAACGCTACAGAAGACCAGCTGGATTTCCCTGTTGTCTATGGCTCGGCAAAGAACGGATGGATGGCTGAAGACTGGCGCACTCCGAGCAATGATATTGATTATCTGCTTGACAAGATTGTCGAGGTAATACCTGCTCCCCGTCAGTTGGAAGGAACGCCGCAGATGCTGATCACTTCATTAGACTATTCTAATTATACAGGCCGCATAGCCGTTGGACGTGTTCACCGTGGCATTCTTCAGGATGGTATGGCTCTGACCATCTGTCATCGTGACGGAACAAAGGAAAAGACAAAGATAAAGGAACTTCATACGTTTGAAGGAATGGGTCACGTGAAGATTGACCATGTCGATTCAGGAGATATCTGTGCCGTTATCGGACTGGAGAAGTTCGAGATAGGCGACACGTTATGTGACCTTGAGAATCCCGAGCCTCTGCCTCCTATTGCTATCGACGAGCCTACGATGTCAATGCTCTTTACCATCAATGATTCCCCGTTTTTCGGTCGTGAAGGTAAGTTCTGCACTTCCCGTCATATCAATGACCGTCTGAATAAGGAATTGGAAAAGAACCTTGCCCTTCGTGTTAGTCCGTTTGAGAATTCAACAGATAGCTGGATTGTCAGCGGTCGTGGCGTTCTGCATCTGTCGGTTTTGGTTGAGACAATGCGCCGTGAAGGCTATGAGTTACAGGTGGGTCAGCCGCAGGTAATCTATAAAGAGATTGACGGTCATAAATGTGAGCCGATTGAAGAGCTGACGATTAATGTCCCCGAAGAGTTCTCAAGCAAAATGATTGATATGGTAACCCGTCGAAAGGGAGAGATGACTTCCATGGAGTCTCAGGGAGACCGAGTGAATATAGAGTTTGACATTCCGTCGCGAGGCATTATCGGTCTTCGTACCAATGTACTTACCGCCAGTCAGGGAGAAGCCATCATGGCACATCGCTTTAAAGAGTATCAGCCTTATAAGGGAGACATTGACAGGCGTACCAATGGTTCTATGATTGCCATGGAAACCGGAACCGCCTTCGCCTATTCCATTGACAAGCTTCAGGATCGTGGTAAATTCTTCATTGATCCGGGCGAAGAGGTGTATTATGGACAGGTTGTTGGTGAGCATGTACATGAGAACGACCTTGTTATCAATGTGACCAAGGCTAAGCAGCTGACCAATGTTCGTGCCTCGGGTACTGATGAGAAAGCCAGGATTATCCCGAAAGTGGTGATGAGTCTGGAGGAATGTCTGGAGTACATCAAGGCAGATGAGTATGTTGAAGTCACTCCTAAGTCGATGAGGATGCGCAAGATTATCCTTGATCATCTGGAGCGTAAGCGTGCGAATAAAGAGTAGAGTTTGTATCGTTTGTAATTAATTGCGATAAGAGAGAATAGCCTGTACCAGTTTGTTTGGTTCAGGCTATTTTCTTATTATGGATAGTTAAGTTTTATTTCAGTTGTATCTTTAGCAACTTGTTGGGACTGACGGTAAAGCTGAGCGTCTTTTCCCGTTGAAACATAGTATTTATTTCCGCCTCGTAAACGATACATTTAGACCACGTAAACGATACATTTAGCCTGCCTAAACGATACATTTAGAGAGCGTAAACGATACATTTAGACCTCAAAAACAATATGTTTATGAATTCCGAATATTCAGACAATTAGATGCCGTCGAACTCTCGTTCAAGGAATAAAAGTCAGCCTTTTATATTCAGCAGGAACTCTTTCGTGACATTGAAGGAGCCTTCGGCCATGCGCTCCCAGAAGTCGAAGTATTGAGAGGCTTTTGTATCCCGCAAAGGTACATCGCTGATGATGCGGAAAGAGATGAACGGTGTGTGATACAGATAGCATGTCTGGGCGATGGAACAGCTTTCCATGTCCACCGCTTTCGCTTCCGGGAACTTGTCAAGAATGCCCTGCATCTTATTCTTGTCATCTACAAACCAATCACCGCTTACGATAAGACCTTTATGCAAAGTGATGGATTGAGTCCTCAGATGTTCCATAAAACCGTCCCCGATAATCATTTCCTTTCCGTCAGGTCTTCCGTCAAAAGAAGGAGGAAGGCCGACGAACTGGCCATATTCTACTTCACTTCCACAATAAACATCATGGTAGCGGTATTCAGTTCCCATCACTACATCCAGCGGATTCATGTCGATGGCAGCTCCGCCGGCGACACCAGAAGAAACAATCAGGTCGGGATGAAAGCTGTTGATCATCTCAACCGTTCCTATTGCGGCATTCACCTTCCCTATGCCGCATTTCTGAAGAATGAGACGATGATGAAGCAAGTTGCCGATAAAATAGTCTTTGCCATTGATTGTCTCAGCCTTGCAATCATCGAGAATCGTCTTTAGCTGGACAAATTCTTTGTCCATTGCGACAATAACGCCAATTTTCATCTTTGAAACTCCTTTTGTTTTGATTGCAAAAGTACAAATTTCTCTCTAATAATCCTCGTTTTTCAATTTATTTTAGCCAAACTGGTGAGTTATTGGGAAATTTTATGTAAGTTTGCAATCAGAAAACATAAACAACTATCAACTCATGAATACTATCAAGAAATATCTCTGGGATATTATCATTGTAGTGGCCTTTGCTGCTATCTCCTTTGCTTACTTTATGCCAGCAGACTTAGAAGGTCGCATCTTATATAGGCATGACGCTTCAGCAGGACGTGGTTCGGGTCAGGAAGCCATGGAGTATTACCAGAGAACGGGGGAACGTACGCGTTGGTCGAATTCAACCTTCAGCGGTATGCCGACCTATCAGACTTCTCCTTCGTATAAGAGTACGGATATTCTTTCTAAAGCCATTGATGCCTATCATTTATGGCTGCCTGAGAATGTATGGTATGTCTTTGTCTATCTGCTTGGGTTCTACATCTTGTTGAGGGCATTCGACTTCCGTCAGTACCTGGCAGCATTAGGAGCTATCGTATGGGCATTCTCTTCGTATTTCTTCATTATCATTGCAGCCGGTCATATCTGGAAAGTCATGGCACTTGCCTACCTGCCTCCAATGATAGGAGGAGTGGTGTTAGCCTATCGTGGAAAATATCTGTGGGGCTTTATCATCACGGCCATTTTTGCGGCGTTTGAAGTGAAGGCAAATCATGCTCAGATGACATATTATTATCTTTTCATCATCTTCTTCATGATTGTCGCCTTCTTTGTCGAGGCATTAAAGAAGAAGCAGCTTTCCCGTTTCATCAAAGCCTCTCTTGTTGCAATGGCTGGTGCAGCTATTGGTATAGGACTGAATATATCAAACCTGTATCATACATGGCAGTACACTCAGGAGTCAATGCGTGGAAAGAGTGAGCTGGTGAAGAACAATGCAGGTAATCAGACCGACGGAGGACTGGAACGAAGCTATATTACTCAATGGAGCTATGGAGTGGGAGAGACATGGACTTTGCTGATTCCCAATGCAAAAGGCGGTGCACATTCCGATCAGCTTGCCAAGCACCAGAACGCCATGGAGAAATGTGATGATCCTCAGTTGGCTTCATTCTTAGGACAGTGGTTCCCCTATTGGGGAGAACAGCCATTCACGGCAGGACCGGTTTATGTCGGTGCTTTCGTCCTGATGCTGTTTATCCTCGGGCTCTTTATTGTGAAAGGACCCATGAAATGGGCTTTGCTGGCTGTTACGATATTGTCGGTCTTGCTTTCATGGGGAAAGAATTTCATGGGCTTTACAGACATCTTTATTGATTACATGCCGATGTATGCAAAGTTCAGAACGGTCTCGTCGATTCTCGTGATAGCCGAATTTACGATTCCGCTTCTGGCGATGATGGCATTGAAGAAAATCGTTGATGACCCGACTCTGCTCACAAAGAAAATCAAGTTTGTCTATATCAGCTTCGGACTCACGGCAGGTTTCGCCCTGTTGTTTGCCCTTTTGCCCACGACCTTCTTCGATTTCACGTCGTTGGCAGATAAAGAGCAGTTGAGCAAGTATGTTCCTGCTGATATGTTAGGACAGATTCTCAGTGAGTTGTCTAAGATGCGCGTGCCTATCTTTGTTGCTGACTGCTGGCGTTCTTTCATTATCATTTTGATTGGTACATTGCTGCTGCTGCTTTATAAGGCACAAAAGTTGAAGGCAGAGTATATGGTCGGTGGCATCATTGTTCTTTGTCTGGCAGATATGTGGATGGTGAACAAGCGTTACCTCAATGATGATATGTTTGTGGAGAGCAGCGTGAGAGACCTTCCCAAGGAGATGACAGCCACAGACAAGCTGATCCTACAAGACAAGGGGCTTGACTATCGTGTGCTCAACCTTGCCTCTGATACATTCAATGAGAATGAGACTTCCTACTTCCACAAGAGCATCGGTGGTTATCATGCTGCCAAGCTTCGTCGTTATCAGGAGATGATTGAAGCTTACATCGTACCGGAAATGCAGAAGATGATGCCTGCCATCGCTGATGCTACCGGTGACATGACGAAAGTGGCAGGCGACTCCATCTATCCTGTTCTCAATATGTTGAACATGAAGTATGTCATTGTTCCTCTACAGGGCGGGCAGACGGTTCCCATTCTCAATCCTTACGCCTATGGCAATGCTTGGTTTGTCGACCGTATTAGTTTTGCCGACAATGCTAATCAGGAGATTGAGAGAATCGGAAAGATTGACCTTCGCCATGAGGCAGTTGCTGACAAGTCATTCAAAGAGATGTTGGGAGAAGCCGTTGCCGAAGACGACTCTGCTTTGGTAACGCTTAAGAGTTATGAACCCAACCAACTTGTCTATGACGTACAATCAGAGAAGGGCGGAATAGTCGTCTTCTCCGAGATCTATTATCCAGGCTGGACGGCTACGGTTGATAATCAGCCGGCTGAAGTAGGACGTGTTAATTATATTCTGCGTGCGTTGAATGTGAAGCCGGGACACCATGAAGTGATTCTCACATTCAAGCCTAAGTCACTTAAACGCACAGAGACGATGGCATACGTGTCGTATGGCATTCTGCTTCTTTTTGTCCTTTTAGGAATTTTCTTCGAGTATAAACAGAAACGAACTAGTAACTGATAAGTCATGAGAATACTTAGAATCTGTTGCCTGGTATGTACCGTCGGGTTTGCTTCGCTCTCTTTTGCCCAGGATTCCCGCCCGTCTTCCAGTAATAACTTAAAAGTGTTTGGCACGGTCAATACCGTAGTGCCGTTCGACATAAAGGATGAAGGAATTAAGTTTCCCGTAAGATGGGGAGTTGATGTCGCCTGGATCAATGAGCAGAATGTCCGCAAGGGCATTAATCACATGGGAAAGGAGAATGTCACCATCGTGCGCGGTAGTTTTCAGACAAGCAAGCCCTTGCAGGATGATTCCGTTCTTACTTCGTCTCATATCAGCACTTTGAATACAAGAATGCGTCTTGCCAATCTTGTGAGTGATACGGCAGAGATTATCTTAAATGAAGACCAGGAGGCTGGTATTGACAACTATTATTGCGTTAATGGAAAGGCAGACGCAAAACATTGGGCATCGCTTATCAATGCAAGCGTGAAATGGATTCAGGCCAATTATCCGAAACATCCCGTCGTTGCCGTGTCTCCTTTTAATGAACCCGACTATACCAGTTGGGGTCAGGGAAGCAGAGCTGACTTCAAGGAGATTGCCCGGATTCTTAAAGAAGAATATCCTCGTTTTAAGGATATTGCCATTACGGCAGGTAATACGCTGAATTGTGATCAGGCTCTTTCATGGTATGAAGGAGTCAAACCATACGTTGACTGGGGCAATACGCATCAGTTAGCTGGTTCATTCGATACGTATGCAGGTTTTTTCAAGAAAGTGACAGATGACGGTAATTATGCTTATGCTGACGAATTGCATAATGTCGGAGAAGCCATGATAGGTGCTGAGTATGGTATGAAAGCCGGTGTGTGGTGGGGATTCGACAGTAGAGCGCGTGGAGAGTTCTGCCATATCAGTAATCATGGTAGCAGAATCGGTTATGGTGAGAGCCGTAACACATGGACATCTGCTTCAGTCTATCGTGATGACGAGACTGGTGCAGTCAAGGCTTTCCTCGGTTCGTCGGAGCGCCAGGCCACCAATGCCTCCTTTCTGTTCGTAACACCCGACCGCGAAGTGTATTATGATGGACAGGGACCTTTCCGTGATTTCTATATGCAGATTCCCGGTGGAACAGGCTATCAGAAAGGTCAGACGAATGCAGAGCGTGTTATTGATATCGTATTTGGCGAGGACGTTCCTCCTTCGGTCATCAATGGTCGATATAAGATAATGAATTTTGCAACGAAAGGGGTTATCGCTGAATATGGTGATGCCAACGGTCATACTAATATAAGCCAGATGACGTATAACAACCGGACTATCCAGCAGTGGGATATCGTACCGGTAGATTCCCGGATAGGAGGTGACTATAGTTTCTTTAAGATAACCTCTGCGGCAGACGGCAAATATATGAATGTGCTGAACAATTCAACATCACAAGCTAATGTCATTGCCTTTAATGCAAATTGCGCCAGCAATGAGCAGTGGTATTTTGTCTATGCCGGTAATGGATGTTATTTTATCAAGAACCGTGAGAGTGGACTTTATCTTACATTGGGTTCCCGTTCGGTAGCAGTCGGAACCAATATTCTTCAAAAGAAGCTTGGCGGATCTGACAGGGAGAGGGAATTGCAGATGTGGCGTTTCCTTCCCTTGGATGTAGCCTGTGAGTTAACCGCTCCTGCTAAGCCTACGGGCTTGACGGCAACAGCCGGTAATGCATCGATAAGACTCGAGTGGAATGCCAATACCGAAGAGGATGTTGACGGTTATATGCTTGTCAGGGCTGATGTGGCTACTGGCGAATGGAATACGATTGCCCGTAAGTTAAAAGACTGTTATTTCGTTGACAACACTTGTCGGCAAGGAGTGACTTACCAGTATAAGGTAAAGGCAATTGATATGGCTGAGAATCAGTCTGAGGCTTCTGATGTTGTTATCACCAAGACCACAGGTGAGCAGGGAATGATAGCCCGATGGGATTTCGAAGAAACACTTGATGATGCCACTTCCAACTGGTTTGATTGTATACATGTCGGAAAGCCGAACTATATCACGAATCATGTGTCTGGTTCAAAGTCAATGAATCTGAGCGGCTCTGCCTATATGCGACTTCCCTACGAGATAGCCGATATGGATGAGATGACCATCTCCATGTGGGTAAACTGGCAGTACACAAGTCTGGCTTGGCAACGAGTGTTCGATTTTGGAAATGGTACCGATCAGTATATGTTCCTGACCCCAAGCAATGGTAACCAGATGAGCTTTGCCATTAAGAATAGGGGAGAAGAACAGACGGTCAATTGTAAGGCTCGCTTGCAGGCACGTGCATGGAAGCATGTCGCTGTTGTAATAGGGAAGGAAAAGATTTCTGTTTATGTTGATGGAGAGGAAGTCGGTTCCAATAGTAATATTACAATCCGTCCTTCGGATTTTCGTCCTTCTCTCAACTTTATAGGACGAAGTCAGTTTACGACTGATCCTATCTTCCGTGGATACATTGACGATGTCCGTATCTATAATTATCCATTGACACCAGAGGAAATCGGTTCTGTCATGAACGATGTAGTTGATGGAATTGCCCAAAAAGAATCGGAAGTCGGACCTGTTTCTTATTATAATATAGGTGGAGTACAACAGGAGAATCCATTCCGTGGATTGAATATTGTCAAAAAGAAAAACGGGCAGTCACAAAAGATGATAATAAAGTAGGCAATGAAAAAATTGTTATCTTTACCGCCAAACTTGGTTAGCAGTTTCCATGAAATCACGGGATTAAATAAAGACGAGTGGTTTTGTACCAACGATCCTATTGGCGTAAAGTTAGGCTCCGGTGGAGGTACGACGTGGCTGTTGCAAGCCGCATATAGTGACGAGAAGACCGGTTCACCCCAAGAGGTGTCCTTTGATGAATGGCTGTCAAAAGAAAGACGCCTGTTGTTACATGCGGGTGGACAGAGTCGTCGTTTGCCTTCGTATGGTCCATCGGGAAAGATTCTGACTCCTATTCCTGTATTCCGATGGGAGCGTGGTCAGAGGCTTTCTCAGGATTTATTGTCATTGCAGATACCACTTTACCAGCGAATCATGAATGTGTCGCCATCCCGTCTTCATACGATGATCGTCAGTGGTGATGTCTACATTCGATGCACTCAACGGTTGCAGACAATCCCAGATGCAGATGTAGTATGCTATGGCTTATGGCTCGGCCCGGAGATTGCCAAGGACCACGGTGTCTTTGTCATGTCCCGTCATACACCGACCGTATTGGAATGTATGTTGCAGAAGCCTTCCGTGGAGACGTTGAATGATCTTCAAAAGAATAATCTGTATCTCACTGACATCGGTATATGGCTGTTAAGTGACCGTGCTGTTAAGCTGCTGATGAAGCATTCGATGAGGAACGGTGAAGTCGTCAATTATGACTTATACGGTGAATTTGGATGTTGTCTTGGAACGAATCCGACGATAGAAGATGATGAATTAGCTGATTTGAAAGTTGCAATACTGCCATTGGCAGGAGGCGAGTTTTATCACTATGGAACGACACGTGAGATAATCTCTTCGACACTCGCAATCCAGAACTTGGTTAATGATCAGCGTGAGATTATGCATCTTTCCCGTAAGCCGCATCCTTCCATGTTTGTCCAGAATGCCCAGACTCGGATTAAGCTGACCGAGAAGAATACTGAGGTCTGGATAGAGAATTCGTGTGTCAGTGAACAATGGAGTCTCCAGAATAAGCATGTGATTACAGGTGTTCCTGAGAATGACTGGCAGATAGAATTGCGCGAAGGTCAATGTGTTGACATCGTCCCCATTGGTGATAGGCAATGGGCTGTTCGTCCTTATGGTTTCAATGATAAATTCCGTGGACAGTTGTGTGATAATCAGACGGAGTTTATTGGTCAGTCGTTTGTGGATTGGGCAAAGCAACGTCATCTTCCAGGTTTTGATGCCGATACCACAGACATTCAGTCGGCACCAATCTTCCCTGTTGTTGATAATGTTAGCGATATGGGGGTGGTCTTAAGATGGATGCTGAATGAACCAAGTCTGCAAGGTGGTCGGATGATATGGGAAGATTCCCTGAAGCTGAGTGCTGATGAATTGTCTGAGAAAGCAAATCTGAGGCGTCTTATCTGTCTGCGTCATGAGAACAGGATGAAGAACTGGCCGTTCTTAGCCAGTAATTATGCGCATAGCGTTTTCTATCAGGTTGACCTTGATGAGGCTGCTCATAATTTTGCGGAAGGTCATATTGCAGAGCCTCATCCATTGCCGGAGTCAGAACCATTGCTTACGCGGATTCATGATGCCATGTTCCGGTCAGAACTGGAACGACTGAAAGGAAAGCCGTCTAACAAGAATGCAGAGAAAGCCTTCTCTTTGTTACAGGAAGGACTAATAGAGCAGGTGTTAGAGCAGAAGCAGAATCCACGAATGACGGTCTTCTCCGATCAGATTGTATGGGGGAGAAGTCCTGTGCGGATAGACATTGCCGGAGGTTGGACAGACACCCCGCCGTTTTGTCTGATGGAAGGAGGAAATGTAGTGAATCTTGCCATAGAACTGAATGGGCAGTCTCCTATACAGGCGTATGCCAAGCCATGTAAGGAAAAGCATGTCGTTCTTCATAGTATAGACTTAGGTGCTTCTGAAATAGTAGAAACTTACGATGAATTGGCTAATTATAAAGAGGTGGGAAGTCCGTTCTCTATCCCTAAGGCTGCCCTTGTGCTTGCCGGATTCCTGCCTGGCTATTCATCGGAATCCTATTCTTCTCTTCGTGAGCAGTTAGAAGCGTTCGGTTGTGGTATTGAGGTAACGATGTTCTCTGCGGTACCTGCAGGGAGTGGTCTTGGGACAAGTTCAATCTTAGCTTCTACCGTATTAGGAGTGTTGAATGATTTCTGCGGTCTTCAATGGGATAAGAATGAAATTAGTCGCCGTACACTTTCTTTGGAGCAGCTTCTTACGACTGGCGGAGGCTGGCAGGATCAGTTCGGTGGAATACTTCATGGGGTGAAGTTACTACAGACAACTCGTGGCTTTGATCAGAATCCTGTTGTCCGTTGGTTGCCAACTGGTATCTTTACACAACCTGAATATCAGTCGTGCCACCTTTTATATTATACAGGAATAACCCGCACTGCCAAGCAGATTCTTGCCGAGATTGTCCGGAAGATGTTCTTGAATCAGCATGAAGAGCTCCTCATGTTACGTGAGATGAAGATGCTTGCGCTTGAGATGGCTGATGCGATTCAATGCCAGGACTATGAACGAACGGGCAGACTGTTAAGGCAGAACTGGTTGCAGAACCAGGCATTAGACAGTGGTACAAATCCTGCAGAGGTTCGTCGTCTGACCGATTTGGTTGATGATCTCTGCCTTGGTTACAAGTTGCCGGGAGCTGGCGGCGGTGGTTTCCTCTATATGATGGCCAAGGATGTTGAGGCAGCAGCCCGAATCAAGCAGATTATTTTGGCGAATCAGAAGAATCCTAATGCTCGTTTCGTGAGAATGTCTCTAAGTGAAAATGGATTACAGGTGAGCCGAAGTTAAACATATCTTTCAGAGTGATGCAGTTCCGGACTCAGGTTAAGATTCCTCCATACCCTTTCAGTATACCTCCATGTGCCAAGATGCTGTTTGTAGGGTCATGTTTCGCCCAGTCGATGGGTGAGCGTTTCCTTGCGGAGAAATTCAGGGCTACGGTGAATCCTTATGGAGTAATGTATAATCCGGCGAGTATCTTGCATACGGTAAGCAGATGTCAGAGTTTGGCTGATTTCGCCGTCTTGACTTTGGGAACAAATCACGTGTATCGGTTGAAAGAGACCGATGAAATCGTTGATAATTGTCATAAACGTCCACAAAGTCTATTCAGAGAAGAGGTGTTGTCAATCGATGAGTGTGTAGGTTTCTTGTCACAGGCTGTGGATACTCTTGTCATGCGTAATCCCGACATAAAAGTGATTATAACTGTCAGTCCTATCCGCTATGCCAAGTATGGTTTCCACGAAAGTCAGTTGTCGAAGGCTGTATTATTGCTTTCTGCCAATGAAATGGAGAAAAGATATGCAGGGAAAGTCTTTTATTTCCCTGCATACGAGATAGTCAATGACGAGTTGCGAGATTACAGGTTCTATGCCTCTGATATGCTTCATCCGTCTGAACAGGCCGTCGAATATATATGGGAGTGTTTCTCAGTTTCTTTATTCGGTGCCGACACCCTTCAGTTCCTTAAAGAGTGGCAGCCGATCCGTGAGGCAATCAATCATCGTCCCTTCAATCCGGATTCTGATGCGTATAAGGAATTCGTTAATAATACGCTCGTGAAAGTACGTGCCTTAAAACAAAAATATTCCGATTTGGAGTTAGAGGATAACCCTTTTAGACCATCTGAAAAATAACCTCATATATTATTCTTTTATAGAAACCCTTTTTTGTTACATTATCGAATGTCTTTGCAACATTAATTCACTCGTTAATTAATATATCTATTAGTTTTTTTTGTATCTTTGCAAACGAGATTCTAAACCTAAAGTCATTAAACACGTAATATTTGGAATATGGAAAAGCAATATCTTTTGGGCTTTGATGTCGGTAGCTCGTCAGTGAAAGCATCTCTTGTAGATGTAGAGACAGGACAATGTGCAGCAACAGCATTTTATCCTGAAAGCGAAGCACCAATTAAAGCAGTTAAAGCTGGTTGGGCTGAGCAAAGTCCTCAGATGTGGTGGGATAATGCCAAGTTGGCACTGAAGAAGATCATGGCCGAGGCTGGCGCCAAAGGCGAGCAGGTCAAGGCTATTGGTATTTCTTATCAGATGCACGGACTTGTGTGTGTAAACAAAAACAAAGAGGTGTTGCGTGATGCCATTATCTGGTGTGACTCACGTGCCGTTCCCTATGGAGAGAAAGCTTTCAATGATCTGGGTGCTGAGAAGTGTCTGGGCAACCTGCTCAATTCTCCAGGTAACTTCACCGCAGCAAAGCTTGCATGGGTGAAGGAAAACGAGCCGGCACTTTTCGACCAGATAGACAAGATAATGCTGCCCGGCGACTATATCGCAATGAAGATCAGCGGTGAAATCAACACTACAATTAGCGGTTTGAGTGAAGGAATGTTCTGGGACTTCAAGGAGAAGCGTCCTGCTAAATTCCTGCTCGACTATTATGGATTTGCCGAAGACAGTATACCTCAGATTGTTCCTACTTTCAGTGTACAGAGCACGGTCTCCAAGGCAGCTGCTGAGGAACTGGGACTTTGCGAGGGAACCCCGATTTCCTATCGTGGAGGTGACCAGCCTAACAACGCCCTGTCTTTGAATGTGTTCAATCCTGGAGAGATTGCATCAACAGCTGGAACGAGTGGAGTAGTATATGGTGTCCTTGGTGATGTTAATTATGATCCGAAGAGCCGTGTAAACACATTTGCTCATGTCAACTATACAACAGATATTAATCGTCTTGGCGTTCTGCTCTGTATCAATGGTACAGGTATCCTGAATGCTTGGGTTCGCCGCAATGTCGCTCCCGAAGGCATTTCATACGCAGACATGAATGTGATGATGGAGAATATTCCTATCGGTAGTGAGGGCGTAACCATCATTCCGTTTGGAAACGGTGCAGAGCGTGTCCTTGAAAACCGCGAGATTGGCTGCTCTATCAATGGCATTAATTTCAACAAACACTCAAAGGCTCATATCATGCGTGCAGCACAAGAGGGTATCGTATTCTCGTTCTGCTATGGTATGGAGATTATGCAGCAGATGGGCATGGATATTCAGAAGATACATGCCGGTAAAGCCAATATGTTCCTGAGTGACATCTTCCGCAACACCTTGGCTGGTGTGAGTGGCGCAACTATCGAGCTTTATGAAACCGACGGTTCTGTAGGTGCTGCCAAGGGCGCTGGTATCGGCTGCGGCATTTACAAGGATCACGATGAGGCATTTGCAACATTGAAGAAGCTTGCCGTTATTGCTCCGGACGAGAATAAGCGCAATGAGTATCTTGCCGCATACGCCCGCTGGAAAGAGCAGTTGAATTTATTGATTTCTTAATGACAATTTTATAAATATATAACCAAACAAACTTTAATAAACAATTATGGCAAAAGAGTATTTTTCATTTACTGGTAAAATTCCTTTTGAAGGAAAAGAGAGTAAGAACGTAATGGCTTTCCATTATTATGAGCCTGAGCGTGTTGTAATGGGTAAGAAGATGAAGGACTGGCTGAAATTTGCTATGGCTTGGTGGCACACACTGGGTGGAGCATCTGGTGACCAGTTCGGTGGACAGACTCGTAGCTATGAGTGGGACAAGGCTGATGATGCCGTTCAGCGTGCAAAAGATAAGATGGATGCAGGTTTCGAGATTATGGACAAGCTGGGTATTGAATACTTCTGCTTCCATGATATTGACCTCGTTGAGGAAGGTGAGACCATCGCTGAGTACGAAGCTCGTATGAAGGCTATCACAGACTATGCTCAGGAGAAGATGCAGCAGTTCCCTAACATCAAGTTGCTGTGGGGTACAGCTAACGTATTTGGCAACAAGCGTTATGCTAACGGTGCTTCTACAAATCCTGACTTCGACGTTGTAGCTCGCGCTATCGTTCAGATTAAGAACGCTATCGATGCAACAATCAAGCTCGGTGGTTCTAACTATGTATTCTGGGGTGGCCGCGAAGGTTACATGAGCCTTCTGAATACCGACCAGAAGCGTGAGAAAGAGCACATGGCTACCATGCTGACACTTGCTCGTGACTACGCTCGCAGCAAGGGCTTCCAGGGAACTTTCCTCATTGAGCCTAAGCCAATGGAGCCTTCAAAGCATCAGTATGATGTAGATACAGAGACCGTTATCGGCTTCCTCCGTGCTCATAACCTCGACAAGGACTTCAAGGTGAACATTGAGGTGAACCATGCTACACTGGCAGGTCACACATTTGAGCATGAGCTCGCTTGTGCTGTTGACGCTGGCATGCTCGGTTCTATTGATGCTAACCGTGGTGATGCTCAGAATGGATGGGATACCGACCAGTTCCCAATTGACAACTATGAGCTGACACAGGCAATGTTGGAGATCATCCGTAATGGTGGTCTTGGCAATGGCGGTACCAACTTCGACGCTAAGATTCGTCGTAACTCTACTGATCTGGAAGACCTCTTCATCGCTCATATCAGTGGTATGGATGCAATGGCACGTGCTTTGTTGAATGCAGCTGACATCCTTGAGAATTCTGAGTTGCCAGCAATGAAGAAGGCTCGCTATGCTTCATTTGACAGCGGTATCGGTAAGGACTTCGAGGATGGCAAGCTGACTCTCGAGCAGGTTTACGAGTATGGTAAGAAGGTTGAAGAGCCGAAGCAGACCTCTGGTAAGCAAGAGAAGTATGAGACCATCGTTGCTCTCTATGCAAAATAAACCATTTATCGGTGTCAACTAATAGTTAGTGGCGCCAGATTCATTAAACCGCAATGCCTGTTATGGGTGTTGCGGTTTTTTTATTTATTAGAGAAGTAACCTTTATCTGATGCTTCTGATATCCTCATATTTTGTCAAATAGTATTCGAATTTTGAGCCCAAATTAAGGCCATCTTCCTGAACAAAAATATTTTCGGTCGGAAATAGCGCAATTTTTGAGGTTTTTCGTAAAGCGTTGTCTTACAAATAGTTGCAAAGATTTTTATCTGTAATCTCTCGGTTTACAAAATCCAAATTTGCGAGAGCTTAGGTTTTGCTGCGTGAAAGACCATGTTTCGTCGTGTGAAAGGTCATGTTTGAGGCGATGAAACATAACCTTTGGCGCGATCAAAGCTAAGCTTTCGCACTGCGAAAGCTTACCTATCGCAAAATGAAGAATGAAGAGTGAAGAATGAAGAATCATGTTTTACACAATTTAACTTCTCTTTCATCACTTTTCCCCGACAAGTTTTTGTCAAGTTCTTTGACAGATGAATAAAACAAAGAATCCTCTCGTCTATCATAGAAGAGAGGATTCTTTATTGAAAAGGATTATATTAAATTGTGACCTTCTGCTTATTTCACCACATACTTCTTACCCTGAAGGATGTATAAGCCCTTAGATGGCTGCTTAACCATTCTTCCGCTCAGGTCAAAGACGCGGTCATTGCTGTTCTTCTTGACGCTGATGTCTTTGATACCAGTTATGTATTCATCATAAGTTTCGGGATCAATGAATGTGAGGTGATAGATATAGCGCTTGGTGTCAAACTGGAAGCACATTTCGCCTTCCTTCTTATAGCCATAGTCTACCTCTTCATCTCCAAAGACCTGAATCTGATAACCATACTCTCCACCTTCGACAAAGAAGATGTGAATAGCACCCATCTCATCATAGTAACCAGTGTTATGGTCGAACTGGCAACCGCTGTTGATCGGATCGACGCCTTCAGAATAAAGACCTGTTGAAGTCAATGCTGACAAATTGTATCCAGAGACCAGTTCGTCGACTGTTACTTCCAGAGCTGTTGCTGCCTTTGAAAGGTCGATGTCAACATTCTGTCCATTCAAGTCGACAGGAAGAGTGACATCTTCTTCACCTACAATGTTTATTTCAACAAGTTCAGAAACAAACTGGATAGTGAAGCTTACTTTTACCATATCCTTGGTTTCTTCATTCACCAAATAGAGGTTTGTCTTGTATGCAGAACCAACTGGATTAGCTCCTGGTGCTTGATAGATGGTGAAGTTTCCCGTAGATGGAGCATAGCAGATACCTACAGGTGCCTCTGAATTACCCGTCCACTTGTGACCTTGTCCCTGTTTTCCAAGCCATACACCTGGTGCCGGATCACAGAGATAGTCTGAATAATGAGCATATTTCTCACCTGTTTTTGCCGTGATAGAGTCGGCAAGTTCACAATACAACTCAGGTGAACTTGTGCCGATGAGTTCATTTACCGTAGCAGTAGTCAATGTATAAACAGTCTGATTACCACTTACAATATAATCTGTAGAAGATGATATAACCTGAACGACTGCATTTCTTGTTGCAACAACAGTGTATCCGCTCTGGTCTTCTGCTTCCTTGTCGGTTACTTTATAGAGGATGTCGAGCTTATGATATTTTCCTTCATTAACGATATACATGTTAAACCTTACCTCGTCGCCAGGCTTCATGTTGCCTGGGTAGTGGCCGATTTTCAGCGTAGATAAGTCTCCTGCCGTAACAGGCTCAACAAAGACGATTGCACTCGCACCCCATGCGCATGCCACACCGTCGGCAGTCATCCAGAAACCGCCATTGTTAGCTGTTCCTGCACTTGTCAGGTTGTTGTTGTTATCCAGCACTTGTAAGCTGAGCTGGCTCTTCTCACATCCTAACTCCTCAGCGATGGCATCAGTATCCAATGTGAAGTTAACGGCTTGATAGGAGTATGCATCATCTATGCCCTGACTCTTTTCAATCATGGTTTCACCCGTCATAGTCATGTCATCAAGTCCGTTATAGTCGGGTTGGTCAATAGTGAGGTTGATACGGATACGATAGGCTTTGTCGTTGTAAATGAGATAAATGACATTATAGTATTCGTCACCGACAGCCAGTGCATTTCCATGTTGGCCGAGGTTGAAGCTGAGTGTGTTTTCATTGAAAGAGAATCCTTCAACATAGTAAACTTCACCATCTGTACCGTAAGGAGCAGAAACCACTTCCTTTGAAAGTGTTCCTGTCTCATCTTCCGTTTGTTTAGCATACCACCATCCGGGAGCAGAAGCGGTGCTTTCGTTCGTCACAGAGTCTTTCTTGGCACCGATGACCGGGTCTCTCTGAGTAGTGTAAAGGATATTGGGAAGAATGGCCCCCATCACTTCATCAGAAGGAACACCTAATTTTTCCAAAAGGCCGGCAATCTCAAAGTCGTAAGATGAAGCATTAGTGCCACTACGTGGGAACTGATGTATTTCCAGTGTAACCTCATCGACAACATTCAGCTCACTCTCTTTTAATGTAGTAGGAGCCGACACTTCGGGAATAGGATTCACGATATAGGTGATGTCAAAAGTTGCTTCTTTTCCATTGAAGACAAGCTTGAAATGCGGAGTAAATGTGGCACCGGCGCTGAGTGAATCGGGGAATTGGCCGAATGAAATAGCGAACTGGTCGTTTTCAGAATCCCATCCGATGGTGTTGTAATAGACAGCATTTGGCCAATCTCCAACTGTACCGTCCATGTTAATCCAGTAACCTCCTTTTCCACCTTGAGTGTAATTGTCTGTGAAGTTGCCGTCAGGTTCTTGATAGAAGAACATATTGCCATCGGCACTGTTTCCGGCAGACCATGCTCTTAGACCATCCATCAGACTCGTGGTGTCTGTTTCCAGTTGGGAGGCAATCTCCGTGAGACTGAATACCACATCATTGGTTGAATAATTCGATCTGGCATACTGTTCCAATGTAGCCTTAAATTGCGCATTAGCAGAAATAAATCCTGGTAATAGGCAAACAACTGCAAGTAGCAGCTTTTTCCAATAAGTATTAATCATACAAAATTTTAATTATTTAGGTTAAATGATTTCAGAGCTATTATAACTTCGCAAAGTTAGAAAAAATATTGTAAAACTTGAAAATTTTAGTCCGTTTTTTTTTCTATTCGGGTCAATCTACTTTATTATGAGGGCTTGATGGGTGAAAATTGTACAAAATACTATTAATCATAAGTATTTTAACGTGAATTTTTTTCGCAATTAGGAAAAATTATATATATTTGCAAAATTAAACTAAAACCATAATTTTACGAGTTCTATCTGACCAAACTATTAATTAATTAATATGAGAAAAAGTGTGCCTAAGAAGAAAAGATGTGTAGGAACAATAGTTGCTGCACTGCTGCTCTCTGGTGTTGTATTTCTTCAGTCATGTGAGAAAGATGAGCTGACCGGTCAGCCATCGTGGCTGGGAAATTCCATCTATGAGCGTCTGCAGGATGATGGTAATTATTCCTATACTCTTCGGCTTATTGATGATCTTGAACAGACATCAGTGTTGAGCCAAACTGGTAGCAAGACTCTGTTTGTGGCTGACGATAAAGCCTATGACGAGTTCTTTAAGAGTAATGTATGGGGAGTCAAGCGGTATGAAGATCTCTCGCTTGCCCAGAAAAAGCTATTGCTTAATGCAGCGATGATTAACAATGCTTATCTGGTTGAGTTGCTCTCAAACGTAAGTGGAAATCCTCCTCTTGAGGGTCAGTGTATGCGTCGTGAAACGGCTGCTTCTATTTACGACTCTATATCGCGGATCTTACCGGATCAGATGCCGAACACTAGTTTCTGGGCAAGATATAAGGATCATAAGGATGGAATAGTGCTGTTGCGCGATAATACTTCGAAGCCGATGATTCACTTCTTGCCTGCTTATATGAAGCTCAACAAGATTACGGATAACGACTTGAGCATCCTGACAAATGGAGGTTCTAATTCCGTTGCTGACGCCTGGGTCAATGGCAAGAAGATCATAGAGCGTGACATCGCCTGCAAAAACGGATATATTCATAAAGTGGACGGAGTCATGACTTCATCAGGCAATATGGCTGAGATCGTCCATGCACATCCGAACATGTCTACTTTTGCCAGTCTTCTTGACCGCTTCAGCGCTCCTTATTATGATGAAGATGCAACGAGGAATTATAATCGTCTTTATAATAATGAGGACTCTGTCTTTGTATTGCGTTATTTTGCAGAGACAGGAACGGTTCCAAGAAATCAGATTTCACTCGATCCCGACGGCAACCGTGTCGATGCCGAACTTTTCTTTGATCCGGGATGGAACCATTATATGTATGTGAACTCTTCAGACCGCGACTTGCATTATGATGCAGGTGCCATGTTGGTTCCGACGAATGAAGCTTTCGATTTCTGGTGGAATCATGACGGAAAAGTATTGCAGGACCTGTATGGAAAATGGGAAAACATTCCTTTGAAGGTTCTTGTTCAGCTGATGAACGTCAATCTGGTGAATACTTTCTCAGAGACCGTTCCTTCGAAGTTCGACTTCATCGTTGATAACACCACTAAGGTTTCACTTGGAGTGAAGACAGAGAATGTGGACAGTTGCTTCATGGGATGTAATGGAGTGGTATACTTAATAAATAAGGTGTTCTCTCCTGCATCATATTCATCCGTCTCTTTCCCGGCTCTCGTCAATGAAGAGACAATGAACATTATTTATTGGGCAATAGAGAACTTGCAATTTGAGCCGTACCTGAATTCAATGGATTCATACTATAGCTTTATTATCCCGACAAATAATGCTATGAAGTGGTACATTGACCCCTGCTCTTATGGCTCTGGTACAACAATCCTCTATGAATTCTTCTATGATGATGCGACGAAGACCGTGAAGGCTCATCGCTATAATTACGACCTCCAGACGCAGTCTATCATTGAAGGCCGTGAACTGACAGATGCAACATCTGAACAGGTGTCAAACCGTTTGAATGACATGCTGAACAATCTTATCATTGTTGGTAATGTGGAAGACGGACACACCTATTATAAGACTAAGGGCGGCAGCTATATTAAAGTTGAGCACGCTGGCCAAGAAGGTGTGATGAAAATATACGGCGGTTTGCAGATAGAGACAAACACTCCATTGACTGTTAACAGGATTTATGACCAGACTACCAGTGGAAACGGAAAGTCTTACATCCTTGACAGTCAGATGCCTTTGTCAAGCCAGAAGTCAGTATATGCCATTCTTCAGGAGCATCCAGAGTGCTCAAAGTTCCTGGAACTCCTTCTTGGAAGCCGTCTTATGTCAACTCGCTTGAGTAACCGTTATACTTGTCCTGACTATAACATTAACTTGTTTGATGCCTATAACTACACAGTCTATGTTCCTTCAAACGATGTTATTGAGAAGTTGCAGGCAGACGGTTATCTTCCTGACTGGGGAGATAAGGATGACCTGACCGCTGAACAGTTCGACGGTGATGCAGTAGCTTTGAAGAAAGCACAGGATATTATTACAGACCGTATCACAGACTTCCTGCGCTATCATATTCAGGATAATGCTGTTATGATCGGCGGCGAGCCTGCCGTGAACTTGAAGTTTGAGTCATCTAAACTGAATCCTGAGAACAAACGATTCTTCAGTGTCGAGGTAAATGCCAACGACGACCAGATGACCATCAAGGATCAGTTGGGTAACACACGCCATGTCGTCAAAGCCGGGAACCGGTATAATATAATTGGCCGTGAGTACTGGATACAGAAATCAGGTGAGAATACTAATATTTATAATGCTTCTGATGTGGTTGTTCACCAGATAGACGGTGCGTTGTTCTTTGATAAGAAACAGCTGACTTCATGGAGGGACGAGATTAAATCTTCAACATCAAATGCCATCAAGAGGAGATAATTATGAACAGCAAATTTAGATATATTATTTTGTCGCTTCTTTGCCTAATGGCAATTGGTGCTTCTGCACAGATTACAGCTGTGCACGGTACGGTAAGCGATGAATTCGGCGAACTGACAGGAGCGTCGGTTTGTGAGATTGACGGTACGGGACGTATCATTGAGGCAACCGTTACAGATATCAATGGTAACTTCTCTATGCCAATTAAGAACCCGAAGGATGTCATCCGTTTCAGTTATGTCGGTTATAAGACGGTGACAATGCCTATTAATCGCGAGGAATATGCAGTGACCTTAAAGTCTGAGACCAATCTGAAGGAAGTGACGGTTGTCGCAAAACGTCGTCTGACAAGTGGTGGTCTGGCAATTCCTGAGCGAGAGATCTCTTTCTCTACCCAGACAATTTCAGCCAAGGAGTTTGAGGGATTGGGAATGAATACTATCGATGAGGCATTGCAAGGACGTATTGCAGGTCTGGATATCCTTAGTTCCGGTAACCTTGGTGGAGGAGCAACAATGCGTCTCCGTGGTGGTTCGTCAGTCAGTTCTCTGACAAACGCCAACCCGCTGATTGTCGTGAATGGTAATACATGGAATGTGGATACCAGTAATTTCGATTTCAATGGTGCCAATGAAGAACAGTTTGCCCAGTTGCTGAATGTCAATCCAGAGGACATCAGTGAGATCTCTGTGCTGAAGGATGCTGCTGCTACGGCTATCTACGGTTCACAGGGTGCTAATGGTGTGATTATGATTACTACAAAACGTGGAACACGCGGTAAACCAGTGTTGACCTATTCTCTTCGTCTTACAGGTACGTATCAGCCTAAAGGATATAAGATGCTGAATGGTGATGACTACACGATGCTTCTTAAAGAAGCTTACTTTAATCCAGAACAGAATGACAATGCTTCTAATATCCGTGAGTTGAATTACGATCCGAACTTCTCTGAGTATGAACAGTACAACAATAATACTGACTGGTTGGATGCTGTAACTCAATGGGGACTTCGCCAAAATCATTATCTGTCAGTGACTGGTGGTGGAGAAAAGGCAAGATTCCGTATTGCTGGTGGTTACGACCATGAGACAGGTTCTGTCATCAAGCAGAAGCTCGACCGTTTCTCAACACGTGTGGCTCTTGACTATTATGTAAGTGATCGTATCACGATTACTACCAACTTTGCCATGACATTCACGGATAATAAAAAGAATTCTGATGGTCTGCTATCTATTGCATATAGGAAGATGCCTAATATGGGCATCTACGAACAAGATCCTTTGACAGGAAAAGATACCGACAAGTATTATATGATGCTCCGTCAAGGACCCTCTGCAGGTTCGTCAGTCTTTGATGGTGACCAGAAAGGCCTCGTCAATCCTGTTGCCAGTGCCTTCTTGGCGAAGTATGAAGATAAGACATACGATATCAACCCAGAGTTCGAGCTGAACTATAGATTGTTAGGTATGGACGATCAGCATACGCAGTTGAACTGGCAGGGACGTGTTTACATGAATATCTGGAATCAGTATATTGACAAAGCTTATCCTGCTGACCTTTCAACGAGCAGCTGGCGTGACGGCGTGAACACTTCTTATGCCGGTAGTACTAAAAGTGTTGCTTTCAACACCAAACAGACTCTGACGTTTATACCGTATTTCCGCAATAGAGATCATTCGCTGTCGATGCTGGCTCGTATGGAGCTGACCTCAGGAAGCTCAAACGGACAGGGTACAAATGTAATAGGTGCTCCTACAGGAATTAACACTCCGAACGGAGGAGGACTCATGGATGGTATGAGTTCAAGTTTCAGCCAGTGGCGTTCACTTTATTACACATTCTCGGCCCACTATGCTTATAAGAGCCGTTATATGTTAGACGTTTCTGGCCGATTAGACGGTACGACCAAATTCGGACCAGACCGCAGATGGGGATTGTTCCCTGCTGTATCTTTACGTTGGAACATCAGCGACGAGCCTTGGATGGAGGCTACCCGTAAGTGGTTGTCTATGTGGAGTATCCGTCCAAGCTGGGGCCGGGTAGGTAACCAGCCTCGTATGGACTATTTATATGAGAGTAAATATGGTTCGGCAAGCCGTTATTTAGACATGGCTGCTATGAAACCGTTGAATATCCGTCTGACAGACCTTCGTTGGGAGACAACGACTACTTACGACGTAGGTATGGATATCGGCTTGTTTAATGACAGAATCAACCTTACGTTTGAATGGTATCATTCCACACGTAGGGATATGTTGATGGAGAATGTGCGTATCCCTTCCAATTCAGGTTTCGGTTCTTTAGCTTATGCCAATGTCGGTTCAATGCGTAATATAGGATGGGAGTTTAACATCACTACTCGCCGTGCTATTGAGAAGGGTAAGTTCTATGCCGATTTCAATGTTTCATTTGCTAATAACTCAAATGAGATCTTGTCGATGGATCCCACCGTTCTCGAATCATTGAACTCTGAGTTCCATTTCGGAAACAGGGAAGTGCTTCAGCGTGTTCAGCTGCACAATCCTTTTGGTGCTATCTATGGCTTCCGCTACAAAGGTGTGTATGAATATAATTATGATACCTTTAAAGATATGTCGGCAGAGGAGCGTGAACAGTTCCTGGCAGCCGGACATACCGCTCCTATTGCTAAGAACGCTGATGGAAATGTCATTTATAATGATGAAGGTGATCCTGTCCGCATGATGTTTGCTTTTGCAAATGAAGGAACGGCAAAGAACTATAAGTTCAAGGGTGGTGATGCAGTATATGAGGACATCAACAACGATGGAAACATCAATGCTCTTGATATTGTCTATCTGGGTAGTTCTCTGCCAAAGTTAACTGGTGGATTTGGTATTACGCTGAATTACAACAGATGGAAGCTGAACTCACAGTTTAACTATCGTGTAGGCAATAAGATTCTGAACCTTGCCCGTCTTGATGCAGAGGCAATGATTAATAACAACAACCAGAGTCAGGCTGTAAACTACCGCTGGCGTAAGGAAGGAGACGTGACTTCCATACCACGTGCCATGTATGGTAGTGAATCGAACTACAACACACTTGTCAGTGACCGTTTTGTTGAAAATGGTTCATTCCTTCGTCTGAATTATTTGCAGTTGTCATATTATTTTGATTCTGCGTTCATTAAACGTGTTCTCGGTTTGCGCAGACTTAGTATCTATGCCAGTGCGAACAATCTGTTCTGTCTGACTAAGTATAAGGGAGTTGATCCTGAGGTCGGATATGGTGGTTATGGTGCGGCTGTTGATGGTGGTCAGACTCCTCGTGCTAAGTCTTATACATTTGGTATCACTGTTGACTTTTAAAGGAAGAATAATTATGAAAATAAAGAATAATGTTTTAAAGTCTGGTGTAATCCTTATGATGGGGGCTACATTGGGATCTTGTTCTGATTTTCTGGAATTGGAACCACTGAACGAGATAGTGTTGGAAAGATTCTGGAATGAGGAAAGTGATATTGAGAATATTGTTGCAGGATGCTATTCAGCCTTGCAGTCAGGTCAAGTTATTGATAGGATGATGGCATGGGGTGAGTATCGTTCAGATAACATTATCGGTGGTACGAATGTGCAGAATAATGTCTCACTTGTCAACATCTTCAAGGAAAATCTTAATGCAAGTAATGGATATACGACTTGGGATGCTTTCTATGATATTATAAATAGGTGTAACACCGTAATCTATTATGCTCCTTCTGTAGCTGATCGCGACCCCAACTATACACAAAGTGAGTTGCAGGCAACCATTGCAGAGGTCTCAGCTATCAGAGATTTGTGTTATTTCTATTTGATTCGTACCTTCCGTGATGTTCCGTATTCAACGGAGGCATTTCAGGATGATACCCAGAGAATGGATTTGCCGGCTACTCCTTTCAATGCTGTGCTTGACAGTCTCATCCTCGACCTTGAGCGTGTAGAGCCCTTTGCAGTCAGGAAGTATCCGGAGACAAAGCCGCTTTATCAGTTTGGACGTATTACCCAGGATGCCATTCATGCGATGCTTTGTGACATGTATCTTTGGAAACAAGATTATCAGAACTCTGTTAAGTATGCTGACATGTTGATTGAGGCCAAACTTAAAGAGTACGATTATCGTCAGATGAATGCATTAGGAAGTACGTCTGTGGAGAAATTGATAGATGGATTCCCACTCATTAGCGATGCACCTACCTCTGGTAATGAATATGGTCAAGCCTATGAAGCGATATTCGGAAAAGGAACAAGCACTGAAAGTATTTTCGAACTCATTTTCACTAACGACAGGTCAATGCCTTCCAATGGCTCTATTAGCGGTGCTTATGGAAATGAAACCACATTCCCTGGTGTTGTGAAAGCCGCTGATTTCATCGGCTCTGATGTTACTGATGAGATTTATGCCGTTTACATGGATAAGTATGATACTCGTTACTATGAGAATCTTCAGAAGAGAGGGTCTGACTATGGTATCTGCAAATATGCTGTGCAGAGAGTGACCATAGACCCGACAAAGTCTGATGCAGAGAAGACGAGATACGGTTCTTTGTGGCCAAGTAATTATTGCTATTCCAACTGGATTATCTATCGTCTTTCTGATGTGATGTTGATGAAGGCAGAAGCCCTTGTGCAGATGGTTGACGGCAACGACTCAACTGAAGTAGGTAAGGCGCGTAATGATACATTGATGCGTCAGGCTTATAATATTGTCAATGCCATCAATAAACGCTCAAATTGTGCTACTAACGTAAAAGACTTGGATTATAACAAGTATTCTTTGAAGTCTGACATGTACGATTTGGTGATGCAGGAACGTCAGCGCGAATTGATGTTTGAGGGTAAACGCTGGTTTGATCTTGTTCGCCGTTCACGTCGGGATGGTAATACGAATTATCTGGTGACACAGGTCTCTCGTAAGGGCTCTGGTGATGGTAGCGGTGCTTTGCAGAGTAAACTTGCGCGTATGGATGCTATCTACTGGCCGTATAATTATGATGAGCTAAAGGTTAATACGAATCTTGTGCAGAATCCGGCCTTCGGTAGTGGACAGAACAGTTCTTATGAGAATAGTACTAAATAATAAACTGCAAAACGATTAGTAATTTAAACGACAAGTAATATGAAGAATAAAATTAGATATATTTGGGCAGTACTGCTTTTCTCTTCATTAACGGGGATGATGTCAAGTTGCTCTGACGAGCCTGATACATCTAACTATTATACCTTTACGGGAGAGATGATTAGCGAGTACTTGAAGAGTCGCAGCGAGTTTAGTGATTTTACGAGGATTGTCGAGCGTGCAGGAATGATGGATCTCCTTTCGGCTTATGGTTCTTATACTTGTTTTCCGCCGACCAATGAGGCTGTGGCTGCTTATCTGAAGAAACACGGAAAGAACTCCATAGAAGATCTTTCAGATGCTGATTGCGATACGATTGCACGTACACACCTTGTGAATAATATGTATGCTACATCTGAGATGAACGATGGTGTGCTCACTACTGCTAACATGAATCGTCGCTATATTGAGATTTCGCACGAGCTTGATGCAGACAGTAATGCCGTTGTCTTCCTTAATCGTAGTGCACACATTATCTTTACGATGCAGGATGACTCTGTAGAGAATGGTATTATGCAGCCAATCAATGAAGTGCTGGAAAGTAGTAACAGTATGTTACCTGATATCATGAAGCTGAATCCTAAGATTTCCCTTTTCAATTCAGCTTTGATTGCTACGGGTATTGCTGATTCTATGTATAAGTTCAGGGACGAAACTTTCAATTCAAAGGATTGGCCAAGAATTCGTTATGTGTCACACGTGAATAAGGAAACAGCTACTGTTCCTGACGAAAAGAGATATGGCTTCACAGCTTTCGTACCAACAGACTCCGTCCTTCTTGAGAAATATGGTATCAAGACGCTGGAGGATATGTACAAAAAAGCCTGTGAGATCTATGATGCCGTTTATCCGGAAGATGTAAATCAGCCCTATCATGCATTTGATCAACTGACACATCGGAAGAATCCGTTGAATCGTTTCATTGCCTACCATGTTCTTACTCGTGACGTGAAAGGATGGAACTACCTGACTCCGTTGAATGATATCGGTATTATCACCACTCTGATGAACCCCGTTGACTGGTATGAAACGCTGCTTCCGCATACAATGTTGAAGTTTGAGCGTTTGACCGTTCGTAAGTATGCCGGAACAAGTATTGTCGGACAGCGATATGTGAATCGCCGTTATGATGATGACTATCAGATTACGGGTGCAAAAGTAGAGCGTTCTATTGAGAAAGAATATGTTCAAGACGCATTGAACGGTCGTTATTTCTATGTGGATGACATTCTCGCATTCAGTCTCCAGACACGTGATGTGGTGCATAACACCCGCATCCGCATGGACTTCTCTACCATTTTCCCGGAGTTGATGACTGATGACTGCCGCCAGAATGGAGACCCGAAGAAACAAGACCCTGATTATGACGAGACTGCCAAATATGGACGTAACTATTACTTCCCTGATGGCTTCCTCGATGGTGTGAAGCTGACTTCCGGCTTATTCCTTTATCGTCGTCCTCATGATTACTATGATTGTTATGAAGGTGATGAGATGAATCTCTTTGGTAATTTTGATATTACATTCCGTTTGCCTCCTGTTCCTTATGAAGGAGAGTGGCAGGTTCGTATGGGATATGCTCAGGAGCCATCTCGCGGTATTGCCCAGGTATACTTTGACGGTAAGCCTCAAGGTATTCCTCTTGACATGACCATCGGTCTTAGCGACCCGACAATCTTAGGTTCTGACTGGGTTGCCGATTATACAACCCTGTCGGAAATAGATCAGGCTGCCGACCAGAAAGTATTGAAGAATAAAGGATATTACCGAGGTGCAGCCGGTGGCTATCGCTATAATGGTGCCGGTGGAACGACAACGGCCGTGTTTGCAACTCAGCCGCAAACCTTCCGTATTGTCTTCTGTACGGTCCACATGGATCCCAACCAGGATCATTATCTGCGTATAAGATGCGTCTCTTCTAAGAAAGGTAATGACAATGAGTTCATGCTCGACTATCTGGAACTTGTGCCGAAGAGTATTTACGGTGTGACCGATGAGGGACAGATGGAAGATATGCTGTAGTTTCTGTTTTCCCTATAGTAAGTTTATTCATTAACGAAATATGAAAATGAAAATAAGAAATATAACCCAGATGCAGATTGTGACTGCCGCCATCATGGCAGTCCTTGTCTGCGCTGCTTGTAGTGATGAATGGAATGATCATTATGATGCTTCTGTGCAGAAGACCGGGACACTTTGGGAAGCGATCTCTTCTCAGGGCAATCTGAAGAACTTCACCAGAGTCGTTCAGGAGTGCGGTTATGACAAACTCCTGAATGGTAGCCAGACTTTTTCAGTCTTTGCCCCGACTGATGAACATTTCACCGCTGGTCAGGCTGACAGTCTGATAGCTGCATTTAAAGCCGACAAGAAAACAGGTGACGACAATAGTGTTATCCGTCAGTTCTTACAGAACCACATCTCACTATATCGTCATCCCGTTTCTTCACTGACGAATGATTCAATCATTATGATGAATGGAAAATATGCTATCCTGACACAGAACAGCATAGGTAATAGTCAGTTCTTAACTAAAAACACCTTATATAATAATGGTGTCCTGTTTACTCTTGGCAGTAAGGTGAACTATTTCCCGAATGTTTTTGAGTATCTGGGATTAGATCATGATTTAGACAGTGTGTATAATTTCCTTAATAGTTACAGTGTTTACGTATTTGATGCTGACAAGAGTGTGCCGGGTGGCATTGTTGATGGACGTACGGTTTATCTTGACTCCGTATCTCATTTGAGGAATGACCTGTTATCTAATACTCTTGGTGAAATCAACTCAGAAGATAGTACCTATTGGATGGTTGCACCTGTTAATGACGAGTGGAACAAGCTGGTTTCCGAGTATCATAATTATTTCAATTATGATTCAAAGGTAAACAAGCGTGACTCCATGCAGCACGCTAATGCAAGGCTGTCAGTTCTTAAAGGAACGATATTCAGCCGGACAATTAACCCTGACCCTGCTTTCCAGGATTCTGCTGTCTCAACAAATGCAAGTTCATATATAGTACGGCATCTGTTAGGTGATGAGCCTCCTTATTATATTTATGAGAAGCCTTTCTCTGCAGGTGGAATCTTTGATGGAACGCAAGATATAATCTGCAGTAATGGTCATGTCCGGAAGGCTACGAACCTGAACATCAATAATCACAATACATTCCTACAGACCATAAAGGTCGAGGCAGAAAACCTTGTCACATTGGATTCGGTTTCAAACGCTAACCAACCTGTGGTCTATACTGTTCAGACAAACAACCCGTTCTATGACAGGATCTCCGGAAATGCCTTTGTTGAGGTATCTCCAACTACACCATCTCTGAATCCGGTGCTGCGTTTCAAGATACCTGATGTCTTATCGAACGTAGGATATGATATCTATGCGGTGGCTACAGGCTCAAAGAGACTACCTCACCAATTAAGGCTTGAGCTGAGCTACAATGACGAAAATGGTAAGGAAGCGAAGAGTAGCGGAACAAATACTTTCACGACACATGCGGATGTGGTGGATACCATGTTGTTGGTTTCAGACTTTAAGTTCCCGACATGTTCCTATGGACTGACCGAACCACAAGTGACTCTTCAGCTTAGAAGTGTGGTTTCTTCTCGTTACACGACAGTTTATTCCCGAACAGTTTGGGTTGATTGCTTCATTTTCAAACCCCATGAAGAAGAGGCTACTGAGCAGAGAAATATTAAAATTACAAACTAAAAAAAACAGATTAACATGATAACGGTAAATATGTCTATATGTAAATATGTTTTTTGCTTGTCTCTCTTCATGCTAACCGCTGCTCCTGCTGCAGCTCAGTATGATGACGATGAAGAGGTACAGGAAATGCCGAGAAAGGTGAGGCCTGTCAAACCGGAAAAGAAGTATCCTACTCGAGTTGTCAAGGGACGAGTCCTGAACGGAATGAACAACAATCCCGTTTCTGGTGCAATGGTGAAGACGGGTGAAATAGATGGCTTCAGTGCGTTGACAAAGTCTGATGGTACATTTGAAATCAATGTGCCGTTGTTTGCCACCTCTTTAGAAGTTTCTGCGCCGAATTTAAATATGACAAAGGCTGGTCTCACCAAAGAGGAGATGCAGCGTGACATATATCTGTATTCTCAGCAATTCTTGTCAGAGTATTCTGCTGGAACGAATGTTCTTTCCAATGAGAAGACTGAGGATTTCCGCTTTGCTAATGCTGTCAGTATTGAGGATGAGATACAGAAGCGTCTTGGTGCCAATGTACATGTCACTTCCCGAAACGGCACACCCGGTATCGGAAGCGTAATGTTCATGAATGGTCTGAATTCCTTGAATGTCAATGCACAGCCATTGATTGTTGTTGATGGAGTGATTTTCGACCAGCAGTATGGTCGTACCGTACTGCACGACGGATTCTTCAATGACATTCTTGCTAATATCAGTCCTGCTGATATCGAGGAAGTAACTGTGATGAGAAATGGAACGGCTCTCTATGGAGCTAAAGGTGCCAATGGCGTGTTATTGATTAATACCCGTCGTTGTCATAGTATGGCTACACGTATTACTGCCAGCATTTCAGCCGGTGTGACCTTAGAGCCGAAGTTCCTGAAAGTGATGGATGCTACACAGTATAAGAACTATGCATCTGACCTGTTGCAGTCAACTTCAACAACGATTAAGGATTTCAAGTTCCTCAACGAAGATCCTTCCTACTATTATTATCCTCAATACCATAATAATACCAATTGGAAGGATTATGTCTATCGTACTGCCATCTCTCAGAATTATAGTATAAATGTTGAAGGTGGTGACGATGTTGCTGACTATAACCTGTCGTTAGGCTACATCAACAACCAGAGCGTCTTGAAGTACAATGGTATGAGTCGCATGAATATCCGTTTCAATACTGATATTCACCTTACCGAACGGTTCTCTATTCGGTTTGATGCTTCTTTTGCGAATCAGACTCGTAACTTGCGTAGCGATGGAGCACCTGAGAATTATGTAGAGGGTACGCCTACATCGGCTGCTTTCCTGGCTTATGCTAAGAGCCCGATGCTGAGTCCGTTTACTTATGCTAATGGAATCTTGTCTGATAGTTATGTTGACGTTAATGATGAGAGCTTCCTGGATGAGGCATTGGCAGAATATAGCAATTACAACTATAAGCTTGCCAACCCCATTGCTGTCAATGAATTTGGTGAGGCAGAGAACAAAAACAGATTTGAGAATTCAATGGTTAATCTCACCGTTACACCAAGATTCCAGTTTAACAAGCATCTTTTCGTAAGCGAGCATTTCAGCTATAATCTTGTAAACACGAACGAGAAGCTGTACATTCCTATTAATGGTGTGCCCAACTACTTCGTCTCCAGTGTTAATGATTACCGTCAGAACGAGACTCGTTCTCTTGCTGCTAAGCAAAACTCTATTATGAGTGACACCCGCTTAGACTGGAACAATCGGTTTGCAGCACATGCTTTCCATGTATTTGGAGGTGTTCGTATTAACTGGGAGACCTATACACTAAACACTCAGCTGGGTTATAACACCGGTAATGATAAGACACCGTTTATCAGTAAGGACTTGTTGAATGCACAGACCAGCGGCTTGAACGACAAATGGAATTCACTTGCTGTCTATCTGCAAGGTGAATATAACTATTTGCAGCGTTACTACTTGCAGGCAAATGTGACAACAGAGAGTTCTTCACGTTTCGGTGTTGATGCCGATAATGCTTTGAAACTCTTTGATGCTGCATGGGGTATCTTCCCTGGTGTGCAGGCTTCATGGGTTATAAGCAATGAACCGTGGTTTGCACGTGTAGGTGGTATTAACTATCTCCGTCTGACTGCCGGCTATGATATTAGCGGTAATGATGACCTCGACTATTTTGCTGCTCGTAGTTATTTCCGTGCTAGTACTTTCCTGAATGCCATATCAGGTCTTTCCTTTGATAACATCGGTAATACTAACTTGCAGTGGGAGACAACGAAGCGGTTCAATGCAGGTCTTGAAACCAATGTGTTGAATAACCGCCTTAACATCCGTTTCAATTACTTCAGAAGCAAGACCGACCATCTGCTTACTTATCAGGCTCTCGGATTCCTTTCTGGTCTGGAGCGTAACTGGAGTAATGGCGGTTCGCTGAAGAACGAGGGATTTGATGTCTCTGCTGTTGCTAAAGTCATTGCATTAAAGAACTTCCAGTGGGAACTTGGTGCAACGATGGGCCATTACGTGAATAAGATTACCCAGTTGCCCGACAATCAGCAGTTTATCAATAATGATGTCTATGGTGCAACTATTCGTAGTGAGGTGGGACATCCTGCTAATATGTTCTATGGATACAAGACCGAAGGTGTCTTTGCAACCAGTGAGGAAGCAAAAGCCGCTGATCTCTTTGTCTTAGGTGCAAATGGTAGAGAGCATGTTGCCTTTGGTGCTGGAGACATGCATTTCAAGGATATGAATGGCGATCATCAGATTACAGAGGCTGATCGTACATTCATCGGTGATCCGAATCCTGACATTTTCGGAAACATTTTCACCTCTTTGGCATACAAGCGTATCAGGCTGGATTTGAACTTCAACTATAGTCTGGGTAATGATGTCTACAACTATATGAGAAGTCAGCTTGAAGGTGGTAGTCGCTTCCTCAACCAGACCACAGCAATGACAAAGCGCTGGCAGACTGAGGGACAGCAGACCGATATTCCAAAGGCGACATTCCAGGATCCTCTTGGTAATAGCCGCTTCAGCGACAGATGGATTGAGGATGGCAGTTATCTGCGTCTCAAGACCGTTACACTCAGCTATACACTCCCAGTGAATTCTACCTATCTCCAGGGACTTCAGTTCTGGATCCAGGCCAACAACCTGCTTACATTCTCTAAGTATCTCGGATCTGATCCTGAGTTCACAATGACAGGAAGTGTTATCGGACAGGGTATTGACTTAGGACAATTACCGATGTGCCGCAGTTTTGTTGCTGGTATCAAGATTAACTTATAACAATTAAAATGTCATGGATATGAATAAATATATGAATGATAAGGCTGTGCGTAGTAAGAAGATGATACTTCCTATATGCCTTTTTGTCCTTCTGCCTTTCTTTTCCGCTTGCAGTGATTTCTTCGATCAGGATTCCTCGCAGGTGATTTATGCCGACAAAGGACATTTGGGCAATGCTACTGATACCGTTTACTCTGTTATTGGTATCATGAATAAACTGCAGTCAATTGCCGACCGTACTATTCTTTTAGGAGAAGTGCGTGGCGATCTTATTGATGTTACTGCTAATGCTTCAGCAGACCTTCATGAACTGTCGATGTTTAATGTCAGCGATGATAATATTTATAACTCACCACGAGATTATTATTCCATTATCAACAACTGTAATTATTTCCTTGCAAAGGCTGATACGACATTGAAGAACAACCGTAATGAGTTTATCTTCAAGAAAGAATATGCTGCGGTCAAGGCTTTCCGTGCATGGGTCTATCTTCAGCTGGTTTTAAACTATGGTGAGGTTCCTTTTGTTGTTGAACCGATTCTGACTAAGGCAGAGGCAGACATGGACTATCCGGTTAAGGATATAAAGGGAGTATGTGAATATTTTATCAACGACCTTGCTCCTTTTGTCAATTCGCTGTTCCCGAGCTATGGAGATATTCGTGGACTTCCTTCAAAGCTGTTCTATTTCCCAGTTTACATTCTTTTGGGTGACCTTAATCTCTGGGCTGGCAATTACAAGGAGGCTGCTCTCAACTATTATAAATATCTGAGTACACGTAATGGTACGAATTCTGCTTATCCTACCTCAACTAATTCAGTGATGTGGGGAACGTTTGATACTCATTGGAATAGCAGAAGTGATTCTTGGAGCACAAATTCATTTCTTACAGAATCTGCAGCTACTAATTCAGAGTTGATATCACTTATCCCTGGTGACTCCATTCCATCTGAGGGTAATTATAGCCAGCTGAGAAATCTCTTTAATAGTAATGAGAATAATCAATATAAAGTATCACTGATTCCTTCTCAGCGCATTGTTGAATTGTCTGCTGCTCAGAAATACTGCCATCTGACTCGTGTAGGTGATGTTATTTATGCTCCAGATAATCTGACGGATAACGAGTCGGGTGACTTGCGTCTTTCTTCAGTGTGGACAACTTCTCAGAATGTAAGGTATAAGAATCGTATCATTTCAGATTATTCAACGCTGGATAAGTATTATTCCAGTGTCCGTAATGTTCACATCTATCGTCGTACAATGGTGTATCTGCGTATGGCTGAGGCTCTCAATCGTGCTGGTTATCCTCGCTTTGCCTTTGCTATTTTGAAGAATGGTGTAAACGACAGGAACATCGAGAGTGATATTATTCCTTATTATACTGCCGATAGCACATGGATTCGTCAGTTTAAATTCCCAGTATTGGATTATGTTTTGCAGACTCCTGCCCGACTGGGATCTGAGAATACAATGGGTATTCATTCTCGTGGTTCAGGCTATTCACCCTATAATGAATACTATGTGCTTCCTGATGATACCACAATAACCGATTCTTTGGCTCGCATAGCCTATCAGGTGGAAGGGGTCGAGAATATGATTGTTGATGAAGAGGCCCTTGAGTTTGCTTTTGAAGGTATTCGCTTCTATGATCTCATGCGTGTGGCATTGCGACGCAACAATCCTTCCTATCTTGCAGACCGTATCTACCAGCGTCGTGGAAAGGACAGGGTTGCGGAGGTCAAGGCTGAGATCGGACGTGACCTGACCGACACAAAGAACTGGTTCTTACGTTGGAACAATAAGATCGGATTAGGCAATAAATAATTATAAATGAAGAGAGAAGAATGAAGAATTTGCCACAGCACATTCAATAGCGCAAACAGATTCTTCATTCTTCTTTATATTATCTACTATGCGACATAACTCATATCCTTTACTGTTTTTACTTACTCTCTTTCCTATCACACTTTCTGCACAGAAGCAAGTGTTTATTCCTGATACGTTGAAAACCGTCAACCTCAATGACACGTCAAGTCAGTGGTGTTGGCAGCGTTCAGCTCAGACAGAGAACTTGGTGTTCTTCTGGGAGAAAGGTTTTGGGGATGATCTGTTAAACCCGCCTCCATTGGATGGAAAGCCGATGAAGTTTGATCTTGCGAATCTTGAAGAGCGTGTGGAGAGCTTCTATCATTACTTTCGTGATACGCTTCAGTTCACACTTCCTGGTTCAAAGGCTGACCGATATAAAATGATGGTGATGGTCATGTATTCTCTCGACGGGACGGCGTATGGCGGCACTTATGATAATTTCATAGGAGCACTATGGGTTGCCCCCAACCGAATCCAGGACCGCAAGTTGAATTGTCTTGCTCATGAACTGGGACATAGTTTCCAGTTACAGATACCAGCCGACAGTGTCGGTGATGCTTGGGGAGGAAGCGGATTCTTTGAAATGACTTCTCAGTGGATGCTTTGGCAGGTTAACCCCGACTGGGTTAAAGACGAGCAGTATCACTTCGATGCATTCCGCAAACTCACTCATAAGGCTTATCTGCACATGGAGAATATCTACCATTCTCCGTATGTCATCCAGTGGTGGAGTGATCTGAGGGGAAAGACATCCATTGCAGAACTCTATCGGAATGGTAGGATAGGGGAAGACCCTGTCATGACATACAAAAGGCTTTATAACCTTAGTCAGTCTGAGTTCTGTGATGAATTGTTCCGTGGCTATCAGCATCTGGTGAATTTTGACTTCCAGCACGCCTGTCAGGAGACTCGTCCGTTTGCATGCACATTCAGTACACGCATGAACGCTATGGGAAAGAACAACGAGTATTTGATGCCAGCATCGTCCAACTGTCCTGAAAACTATGGCTTTAATGCGATTCCGCTCACTGTTCCTAAGCAGGGAAAGAAAGTGTCTGTTGAGTTCTCTGGTATGCCTGATGCAGAAGGATACATCAGTGTTAATCCTGAGAAGGCAGGATGGCGTTATGGCTTTGTTGGTGTTACCGTTGACGGGAAGTCAGTCTATGGAGATATTCATAGTGCAATAAAAGGGAAGGCGGAGTTCCGCGCTCCGAAAGACCGTCCTTTGAAGAATCTGTATCTTGTAGTCATGGGTGCACCTACCGAACACTGGATGAATCCGATGGGGTGGGGAGAAAAGAGGAAAGCAGATGCACAATGGCCTTATCGGATTAAGTTGAAAGGCGCAACTCCAATAGAAGTCAATTGATAGTGCATTTTAAAAAAAGACATTGCTTAGCATCATTCTTTGCTAAGCAATGTCTTTTTTTGTTTATTGAATCTCAATCTCTATTCGTTTCAGGTCTTTCTTCTGTGAACTGTTTCCATAGAGAATTTCATATCGTCCTGCCTTTGTCCGCATGGTGTTCGTGGCTGTGTCGAAGAACTCAAAGGAACGCTCGTTAAGTTGAATCTGTGCGTTGGCTTTTTGTCCAGCCTTGACATCTACTCGTTGGAAACCTCTCAGAGAGAGCAGCGGTCCCTCAGTGTCTGACAGGTCACGGATATAGACTTGGACAATCTCTGTTCCGTCACGTTTTCCGATATTGCTTACAGGAACAGTCAACTTGTAATCCATCTTCGTTGTTCCTTTCTCCAGTTTTCCTTCTCCTATTTCAAACTGAGTATAGCTCAGTCCATATCCAAATGCGAAAAGAGGATCACTGAAATAACGGTATGTACGTCCTTTCATGGAGTAGTCTTCATAATCAGGCAGTTGTTCGGATGAACGGTAGAATGTGACGGGCAGCTTTCCACTGGGATTATAGCTTCCGAAAAGAACGTCGGCAATGGCTGTACCGCCTTCTTGTCCGGCATACCATGCCTGGACGATAGCATCACAGGTCTCTGTTTCTGGTTGAAGTGCTATTGCCGAACCAGAACAGTTGACGTAGATAATGGTTTTCCCTGCCGCCTTGAGTGCTTTTAAGAAGTCTCGCTGGACACGTGGCAACTCGATGTTCGTGCGGTCACCGCCATTGAAGCCTTCAATGCTTACAGGCATCTCTTCGCCTTCAAGTGCCGGAGAGATTCCACCAACGAAAATCACCTTCTGTATGTCCTTCAGTTTTGCAATGATAGCGTTATAGTCTATAGGGAGTTCTTTGGCAACATCAATTTTCATGTTGGCTCCCCAAGTCTTAACGTATTGGAATCGTACCTCAATCTCATATTTTTCTCCCGCCTTTGCCTGAATGACCGTACGAGTAGGAGTGGTGCGCCAAGTGTGGAACCTTTGTTTTTGTTCACCGTTGATATAAACCTCAAAGTGACCGCATCCTTCCACATTGACCACGTACTCACCACTCTCTTTCGGTGAGAACACGGTTTCATATTTGGCAGAGAAGTCTTCAATGTTGACACCAGGTGCAAAGTTGTGCATTCCGGCAGTCGTTACGGCAAGAGGAGCATTGTAATACTGAGTGGTGACAGGCTTCCCCTGCATCTCAGTGTTATTCCAGAAAGTACCCTTCATTCCGCGCTTGTTGTCTGCAGAACAATATGTCGGGAGCAGACAATCCATTACTTTGTCATAGGTGAGGTCACATCCCGGCATGTAGAAAACCTTCTTCTGTTTGGCGCGAATACCGTCTAAGATGGTGATGGTATGGTTAGGCGTACCATTGTAGTTTCCCCACATCATAGGAGTGTTGTCTGCATTCGGACCGATTACGGCAATCTTTTCTTTGTTGCGCTGTAATGGTAATACGTTGTTCTTGTTCTGTAGCAGGACGATGCTTTGCCGGGCCATGTCCAAAGAGATTTGTGCATGAGTTTTTGATGACAGTTCCGATGCAGGAATCTTCGACCACTGAACCAGTGAAGGGTCATCCATCTCGCCAAGGTCGAATCTGCCTTCCAGCAATCTGATGACGTGCTTGTCCACTTCTTTTTCACTGATCAGTCCTCGGCGGACAGCCTCTGGAATGCTTCTGTAGGCATAATCATAGCCACACTCTACATCTGTGCCTGAGAGTGTAGCTTTTGCCGAAGCATGAACGGGAGAACTGGAACTCTTATGACTTGTATAGAAGTCGCTGACAGCACCGCAGTCACTCACAACAAGGTATTTGAATCCCCATTCGTCGCGAAGAATCTGCTGGAGTAGTCGGGCGTTTCCACAGCACGGCTCATCGTCCAGACGCTGGTAGGCACACATCACTTCACGAACCTTGGCATCTTCAACTAATGTCTTGAAGGCAGGAAGATAAGTCTCCCACATGTCGCGGGGTGAGATGTCTGTCAGGTTGGCTGAGTGGCGTGTGTATTCCGGACCACTATGAACGGCATAATGCTTGGCACATGCCCATAGCTTACGGTATTTAGAGTCTTCCGGACCTTGCAGTCCGCGAACTACAGCAGTTCCCATGACTGATGTCAGATAGGGATCTTCTCCGTAGGTCTCCTGTCCGCGTCCCCATCGTGGATCGCGGAAGATGTTGACATTCGGAGTCCATACTGAAAGGCTATGGAACTTTTGATCTTCCCCACCATTGAGCATCCGTTGGTTGTACTGGGCACGCATCTCAGTGCTGGCGGCATCGAAGACGTTAAAGAGTAACGATGGATTAAACGAAGACGCCATGGCGATGGGTTCTGGGAACACCGTGACGTTGCCCATGTTTGCTGCTCCGTGAAGAGCTTCGCTCCACCAGAAGAATTTCTTGATGCCAAGTCTGGGAATTGCCGGACTCTCATCCAGCATCAGCTGGGCTTTTTCCTCTAACGTCAGTCGGCTGCAAAGGTCTTCAGCCCTTTCTCTGGCACTTAGTGCTGCGTTTTTGTAGGGCAGTGTCTGTGCCGTGATTGTCGATAATGCACACCATGCAATGATGTTGATAATCAATAGTCTTTTCATATTATTTCAATTTAAATACCAATTCAAATCTATTCCTACCTAATCCTTGGTTCTTATCATTGCAAATATATGAAAAATAATCTGAACAGAAAACCATTCTCTTTTCCTTTTTGATGATTGTAACATTCTAAAATATATTTGATAATGGAAATAATGTCTGATGTCATTCGTGGAAAAGTTTTGTAGTCCGCAAATATTTGTTTATCTTTGCAATATAAACAGACAATCTATGAAGAGTGAGTTTTTTTTAGCGTTTAGGCGGATGGTGGCCTTTGTCGGTGTCCTGTTTGGTTTTGCTCTGATTCATGCAGAGAATTATCCGTATCGTAGTGATTATTTGTGGGTCACGGTGCCCGACCATGCCGACTGGGTGTATAAGACAGGGGAGAATGCCACCATCGAAGTCCAGTTTTATAAATATGGAATACCGCGTGACGCGGAAGTCAGCTACAGCATTGCTAATGATATGCTGAATGATGACGCAAGAGGTAAAGTGTTCCTGAAGAACGGAAGGGCTAAAATCAATATCGGCACGCGTAAGCAGCCCGGTTTTCGGGATCTTCGTTTGCGTGTTACGGTGGATGGCAAAGAGTATCGGCATCATATCAAGGTGGGATTCTCGCCTGAGCAGATCAAGCCTTATACTCAGGAACCAAAAGACTTCATGACTTTCTGGGATACAAACCTGAAAGAGATGAAGAACTATCCCCTGACATATACCAAGGAACTCGCTAAGGAGTATTGTACCGACAAGATAGACTGTTATCTGGTCAGGCTTCAGATCGACAACCACGGACATTGTATCTACGGTTATCTTACTTATCCGAAGAATGCCCGCAAAGGAGCCTGTCCTGTGGTCATGTGTCCTCCCGGGGCAGGAGTGAAGACCATTAAGGAGCCGTTGCGTCATAAATACTATGCAGAGAATGGGTTTATCCGTTTTGAAATAGAGATTCATGGACTGAATCCTACCCTTAGTGCCGAGCAGTTCAAGGAGATAAGCAATGCACTGAATAGTGGTGATAACGGGTATTTACAGAATGGATTGGACAATCGTGACAATTATTACATGAAACGAGTCTATCTGGCATGTGTGCGCAGCATTGATTTCTTGACGTCACTCCCTGAGTGGGATGGTAAGAACATAGCCGTCCAGGGAGGAAGTCAGGGAGGCGCTCTCTCTATCATCACCGCCGGACTTGATTCTCGTGTCACCCTGTGTGTGGCAAATCATCCCGCTTTGAGCGATATGGCTGGTTATGCCGAAGAAGGACGTGCCGGAGGCTATCCCCATTTCAACCATTACCATCAGATGATGACAAAGGAGAAGATGACGACAATGGCATATTATGATGTGGTGAACTTTGCCCGTCATGTGACGGCAAAGAGCTATCTCACGTGGGGTTTTAATGACGACACCTGTCCTCCCACGACCAGTTATGCCGTGTGGAACACATTGCCATATGAGAAAGAATCTCTGATAACGCCCATCAATGAGCATTGGACAAGCGAGGCTACGGAATATGGACACATGGAGTGGATAATGAAGAATCTGAAATAACAAACATACAACAATCAATCTCATGAGAAATTTTCTTTTATGCCTGATGGCAATAGCAGCTCTTGAAGGATATGCGCAGGGTACGTTGGAAGACTATAACAGAGCCTACTCGCTTACTGGAAAGTTCAGTAATTCTAACGTATATCATTGGGCACAGAATATAGAATGGAAAGACTCGTCCAATATTCTCTATTATTCCGTTCAGACACCCGAAGGTCAGAGGTTTGTTACGGTCAATGCTGATGATCTGAGCACGCAGACTTATGAAAGTGAGCAGAAAATGAAAGAAGCGCTGAACATCGTTCCCCGTAACAGAGACCGGAGAGGACAGCGTTTCGGAAGGCAGCGTGAGCGGCACTGGATGGAAGTGGATGAAGAGACGGATGCCTATCCGGTAGCATCGCCTGATGGTAAGTGGGAGGCATACATTGAAGGATTCAATGTCGTGCTGCATGAAAAGAACAAACCCTACACGGATAAGCGTGTCCTTTCACAGGACGGAACCATCGGCAATTACTATTCAAACCGTATTCTGTGGTCACCGGACAGTAAGAAGATCTTTGTCTGCAAGCGTCGGTCAATCGAGAAAAGGTATGTCTATTATGTTGAGTCTGCACCAAAAGACCAGTTGCAGCCCGTCCTCCACAAGCAGGAATATGCGAAGCCGGGAGATGAACTGGCTCAGCGTGTCCCCGTGATATTCGATATTGAAAAGGGCTGTCGGCTGATGGCTGATACGGTTCTGTGTCCCAATCAGTATGACCTTGGATGGTTCCAGTGGACAGAGGATAGCCGTGAGGTGACCATGGAGTACAATCAGCGTGGTCATAAAGTCTATCGCCTGTTGGGAATGAATGCCGAGACAGGCCGTCTAAGGACTATTATCGAAGAGCGTTCTGACAAGTTTGTCAATTATAGCCGGTTATACCGCAGAAGACTGAATGATGTGGATGCTGTCAAATTGATGGCAGGAAGGCAGATCAGGAAGAAAGCAAAGAATAGTATTGGCACCCCGGAGTTGCTGCTTTGGTCGAGTGAACGCGACAACTGGGATCATCTCTACCTGTATAACACCGCAGCAACAGACAATCCCTTACTTTGGCAGGTCACAAAGGGGGAATGGTGTGTAAGGGAAGTTGTTAGTATAGATGAGAAGAAGAACGTCATCTACTTTACCGCCTGTGGTGTCAATAAGGATGAAGACCCTTATCTGATACATTATTATAAAATCAATCTCGACGGAACAGGAATGGTTTGCCTCACACCCGAGGAAGGAACCCATAGAGCCCGTTTCTCTAAAGACGGACAATATCTGGTGGATACTTATTCGAAGGTTGACATGCCTCCTGTCACGGTGTTGAGGAATGCCAGTGACGGACGTGTAATGAAGACACTGGAATGTGCCGATATCTCCAAACTTGTTGAGAACGGATGGACTGCCCCTGAAGTGTTCACGGCAAAGGGTAGGGACGGAGTGACCGATATCTGGGGAGTGATACAACGTCCTACAAACTTCAATCCAGCCAATAAGTATCCGGTCATTGAATATATCTATGCCGGTCCTGGAGATGCCTATACGCCAAAGAGCTTCAATCCATACAACTGGAATATGACTTCGCTTGCAGAGTTGGGCTTCATCGTTGTCCAGCTTGATGGAATGGGTACCTCATGGCGTGGAAAAAAGTTTGAGGAGGTATGCTATAAGAATCTGAAGGATGCAGGTTTCCCCGATAGGGAATTATGGATTAAGGCGGCAGCGGCTAAGTATCCTTATATGGATGCTGAGAATGTCGGAATCTTCGGTGCTTCTGCCGGAGGACAGGAGAGTACCACGGCTGTTTTGTTGCATGGTGACTTCTATAAGGCTGCTTATAGCTCATGTGGCTGTCATGACAATAGGATGGATAAGATATGGTGGAATGAACAATGGATGAGCTATCCGGTTGACTCCTCTTATGTGGAGAGCAGCAATGTCTACAATGCTCATAAGTTAGAAAGGCCGTTGATGCTCGTCGTGGGTGAACTCGATGACAATGTCGATCCTGCCAGTACGATGCAGGTGGTTGATGCACTGGTACGTGCCAATAAGGATTTTGAACTCGTTGTCTTACCTGGTGTCCATCATACGATGGGAGAAAGATATGGAGAACATAAACGCTATGATTTCTTTGTCAAGAATCTCCTGCATGTGGAACCGCCCAAATGGAGCGACGTGAAGGTCAGCGAGTGACCGCTGAGTTCAACCATTGATGTTGATTCGCTTTCCGTTATCTGCCATTACCTGATAGACTATATCCGTGATCTGCTGTTTCAGTTCATTGATGAATTGTGTGGCATCGTACTTCTGGTGTTCGATGTCACGCAATTTCTTTTCCCATATACCTGTCAGTTCACAACTCTTGAGCAGTTCTTCCTTGATGATGTCAATCAACTCGATACCAGTAGGGGTTGCCACAAGTCGTTTCCGCTCTCGCTTGATGTAGTGGCGTTTGAACAAAGTCTCTATAATTCCGGCCCGGGATGAAGGCCTTCCGATTCCGTTTTCCTTGAGTGCGGCACGCAGTTCCTCGTCTTCAACAAACTTTCCTGCTGTTTCCATTGCCCGTAGCAAAGTGGCTTCAGTATAATAAGGTGGGGGAGTAGTCCATTTCTCTGTCAGTGTCGGTGTATGCGGTCCGCTCTCACCTTTAGTGAAAGTGGGAAGGATACGTTCTTCGACTTGCTCTTTTTTGTTGTCCTTTTCCTCTTCGACCGGGTTCTGGACGGGTGTGGCGTTGTTTGAGGAGGACGTGGCATAGACATCTCGCCAGCCTGCTTCAAGAATCTCCTTACCGCTTGTCTTGAAGGAGATGTTTTCTGTACCGTCAGTAACCTCACCCATGACCGTTGTCGTAGAGAACTTGCAATCTGGATAAAAGGCGGCGATAAAGCGCAGAGCAATCAGATTGAACACGTTACGTTCCATGTCCGAGAGTCCTTGAGGAACAACACCAGTTGGGATGATGGCATGGTGATCGGTAACCTTTGATGTGTCAAAGACTTTTTTGGATTTCTTGAGTGCCTTTCCTCCAAGCGGTCGAATGAGTTCGCTATACGGTTTGTTACCGCTAAATGATGTCTGGAACAGACCGTTCATGATGGACGGGCACTTCGGATAGATGTCATCAGAGAGATATTGCGTGTCGACACGAGGATAGGTGGTGAACTTCTTCTCGTAAAGGTTCTGGATGAGATTGAGTGTCATCTCAGCTGAATAACCGTATTTCTTGTTGCAGTCAACTTGTAATGAAGTCAGGTCGTAAAGATGGGGAGGAGCTTCTGTTCCTTTCTTCTTCTGCACGTCCGTGATGGTGAACGGCTTTCCCGCAATCGTTTCAAAGGCTTTCTCTCCTTCCTCTTTACTTGTGAACTTCCCTTTCGTTGCCGTGAAAGTGGTGTTGCGATAGATTGTAGCCAAGACCCAGTAAGGTTCGGGCTTGAAGTTCTCTATTTCCTTCTGGCGGTTGACGATGAGAGCCAGTGTCGGTGTCTGCACACGACCGATGGAAAGCACTTGTTTGTTCTGACCATATTTGAGTGTGTACAGGCGCGTGGCATTCATCCCCAAGAGCCAGTCACCGACAGCCCGCGACAGTCCTGCCATATAGAGTGGCTGGTAGTTTTTCTGATCTTTCAGATTCTGGAATCCTTCTCGGATGGCTTCATCGGTCATGGATGAGATCCATAACCTTTTGACTGGGCACTTTGCTCCGGCTTTCTGCATCACCCATCTTTGGATCAATTCACCTTCTTGTCCGGCATCACCACAGTTGATGATGCCATCGGCATGCTGCATCAACTGCTCTATGATGGCAAACTGCTTCTTGATTCCTTCGTCTTCGATCAGTTTGATGCCAAAGCGAGGCGGAATCATTGGAAGAGAGGCAAGGCTCCACCGTTTCCACTGGTCAGTATAGTCGTTGGGTTCTTTTAGGGTACATAAGTGTCCAAAAGTCCATGTCACCTGGTAGCCATTTCCTTCCATATAACCGTTCTTGGAACTTGTAGCCCCAATAATCCGCGCAATATCGCGTGCCACGCTCGGTTTCTCAGCAATGCAGACAATCATTCTAATTCGTTATTTGTCTGCAAAGGTACTTCTTTTCTTCCATTTTCGTGCAGTTTTTTTGTTTTTTGCGATTCCTATCATCAAAAAGGAGATTTTATCAGTATCATTTCAAATGCCCGCGTCCGATGCTGTCAGATGCGGAGATTCTGCAGAATGGGTAGCGGAATTATGTAAAGAAAACTTCGAATTTTGACCCCCAAAAATGGGGGGTGCTGACAACGAAAGTGTCCTTCGGTCGAAAAAACGTCGATTTTTGACGTTTTTCGTAAAGCGTTGTCTGATAAATAGTTACGCGGATTTTATACTGTAATCGGGCGGTTTACAAAATACGAGTTTGCGAGAGATAAGGTTTCGCTGCGCGAAAGACCATGTTTCGTCGTGTGAAAGGTCATGTTTCATCGCACCATACCTTACCTTTGGCCACGCCAAAGGTAAGGTATGAGGGTGAGAAACCTAAGCTTTCGCAAAATGAAGAATGATGAATGAAGTGCAAAGACTCGGTTTTTACAGATTTTAACTTCTCTTTCATCACTTTTCCCCGACAAGTTTTTGTCGGAATTTTTGATTGTATTTTCTCGTCAAGAATCCAATTAAGAACAAATCTAAAACAAATTGTGGCATCATGGTGAAATTCGTGCCGCAATGGAAGAAATGCCGTAGGCATTAGACAATGGTAGCCAGCCATACAGTTGTCCCCTTGGGGACTGCGAAATGGCTGGTAAAAGCAACACCACACACATACACCTTGCTGCTATGCAAGGGACAAGAGTTAACCATGTCGCCTACCCAAGGGCAGGCTGTAATAATATCAGAGAAATAATAATCACATACCCGAAATATGTATGAGGTCATCCGAACCATTTGAATACATCTCTGGCGAGGACGTTATGTGCATCCATAAGGTGAAGAAGTCATGGCACTATGTATCAGCCAAGAGAAACCAAGTACCCATTTGTAAGATAGCAGGCAAGAACTACCTCGGTTCGGAGTAAGATGTGTTCAAAACATCTTAAGTTGCTTAGTATCTTCTTATCCCGAACTGAAGTACTTATTGGTTCTTTTCATCTTCGTTTGCATTAGAAAGATTCTATCGAGTAGATTATATAGCCTCAACAAATAGTTCGGATAAATGTTAGCATTAACTTAGAGCATAGACCCTTGTGGTCAAGTAATCATGTCACAAGTGTTTCTTCAAATTTAACAATTATTTCTGATATCCGACTCCCAGGCTTTTCACAGACTTGACGATAATCATCTTTATAGAGGCAGAAATCATTCATAAAGAGATGTAGAAATCTAAGCGTTTGCTCCAATATTTTCTTTGTTGCTTCAATCTCTTCTTTTTTTTTATACGTGTCTTCAAAATCTTTCACGCCTATAAAACTTGGATGAGACAGAGCTGAAAGCTGAGTATAACTATAGCTGGCACCTGCTAGGTCACGATTCATTTTTTTATCGCTGAAATTCATTTCGTGAAAGTCAATAATAGCATTGCAATTATCGCAATGTTCAAACTTAAAACCTTTTAAGGCGGGGGTACTATTATTAATACATAGTTCTATTGACCCTATTATTGGAGGAGATAAGGATAATTTACTTTCTAAGTTGTGAATATCGCATATCAGCGTTTTGTTTTCTTGTTTTGCTTTTTCTTTCTTGTTTCGTAGTTCGTCATCTAATTCGTCTTTTGGAATTTGCTTTAGGTTATTGTTCCCTCTTATTTTCCAGATTTTTAGCAATAATTCTCGTTCATCGTCATTTCTTGAAGAAACGTATATGCATCTGAAAAGGAAAAGCATTTCATACATACTTCTTAGTACAGGATACATGTTAGAGGGATTGGCAATGATTTCCTTTTGAGTTGGAAGGATTTCAATCCCATTACTCAACAACAAAATGGTCTTTGCCTTCCACACCATCATCCTATACATGTTGATTGCCATAATTTCACATTCAGTAAGCGGCCTCCTAAATGTACAAAACCATTCAATATAAATATGGAACATGGCCTCCGACATTTCTCTAAGCAAAAGCCTCAATTGATCCATTTTATTCTCTTTGCTCATAATACCAAGTCGAAATATTTATTATATTTGCTTTCACCAATCAATCCCCTACTTACTCAAAGCCTTTTTTGTCCGAAGCAATGTTTCGTAGTCAACGTTTTCCTACTCCAACAATTCGCCTGGCGTAAGTGCAGAAATTTCGTACGAAAGCTATCGTTTTAGAGTGAGGATTCTTCCTTTTGCCTTTTGTTTCTCTAAATAGGTCTTGTTACAAAAAGATGTGTAAAACGTTATAGAACAGGGTTCCCCCATAAACGGAAAGCGTATGGCTAATAATGGGTTAATCCCTTCGGTGAAGAACGAAAAATCTTCTTTGCCGTACTCCTTCTTGCACTTGGCTAATGTGTAATCTGGGTAAAACAATTTCTTGTACCTATACACAAATTCAAATATTTCTTTTTTGTTCATCTTAATATCCAAAGCGAAATTGACTTTGTCTCCTTTTGGAACGATAGCTTTAATCTCTTGGCATTTTGGATTATTCAAAATACTTTTCTTGAACATATACGTCTCAAATGTTTCACGCCCATCACCAAGAAAATCAGTCGTGTCATATTTCCATGAGGAGTTAGGTGAGTTTAGAACATCACAGCCAAAAGACTCGTTTATGAAATTAGCAAATACTACTTCTGAAATTGAGATGACTTTGGTTTCTTTAGGAAGTTCATATACAAAGTTGAACTCCTTGCTTTCTCTCTTTAGACTGAAATACGACATGGCAGAAATACCAGAATAATCCTTTCGAAATGCAACTTTTAGGTCTGCCACGATAGTATGTTGATAGGTTATCATTGCTACGTCCACTAAACCTATGCCTATTCCCAGTCTTTTAAGTTCTTCACAAATTTCTTGCGAACTGACTTCTGCAATATCCCAATTAAGATAGGGAAGATAGTAATAATATTTCCCATCTGAAGCTTGCCTACAGACTAACTCGATTTTGTTTGAAACAAATTTTCTGTTAAAATCGACAATCCATTTTTCTATGTTTTGTAAAACGATTCTGTCGTCATACCAATCATAGTGGTTGTCGTCAATTTCCAGAATCGGAATTTCATAAGACGGCAAATCTTTGTCATAACCTTTGAATTCACAATCCGATTGGAGTTCAAAGATTTGTTCTGGAGTGAAGCCTTCATAAAGTTTTTGGGGATGTTCAAAAGATACCTTAAACGAGGCTTTGTATTTTTCAATTACCTCACATCTTACAGGTTCATCTCCCATAAACATGGTTATTGTTGTATTGTCATCCTTAGATACATATCCAATTTTCCTATCTCCAAGGTATGCCGCGATAGCAAATTCGTCGTATGGATTATCTGGTTCCTTCCGTAATGTTATGTCACATTGAGAATCCAAAGATTCAAGAATAGATTCCCAATCATCAGGACATTGATATGAAAGCCCTGATACTAATGTCCGAACATCGCCGTGAAAATCAGCCTTGTATGGTTGAACTTTTTTGACAAACATAGTTTTGGTATGGTTTAGTTAGATATTCAAAATATATTGTCACTCTTGGAATAGAAGAAGCGTGAACCTCTCCTTATCCCATCAAGAGGCCGTAGGAATTGCCTAAAGTCTGATAAGTTGATGCCCACGCTATCACGCAAGCATTCAATCTATCTACCCTTAGACTTTATTCATCTTGAAATTTCCTACGTTTCTTGATGTCGAATAGGTAGCTGAAAGCTATTTTTCATTGCCAATATGTCTTTGGAAACCGCAATTTAAGCGGAAATCGATGCAAAAGTAATCATTTTCCGTGAAACTCATGCAACCACAACCCTGTATTTGTTATAAAAGGTTCCAAAACGAAATCTTATTCACATTATCTAATGTTTTTTCATTGATATGTTATTGTTTGCTATATCTTTTTTGATTAGTGTTGAAAATATACAATATTTATTTAAGAAATACTTCTAAAACATGTTTTTCTGCATTTTTCTATATGTGTGTTCGATGTAAGCGATATGCAATAAATCTGCTATCGAATAAGACTTCAATATTCATACATCCAATTGCGAACACGATGCATTCACGATAGAGAAGGGTTTAAGTCTGCAACATAAATAAAAGGTGAAAAACCAATGGTCAGATGCCAATGTTTTTTCACCTTATCATAATATAGATACTCTTGTTATTTGCTAAGCTGCTGCACGTATTTGACAGGATCGACGTTTGTCTTCAGGACGTCGGCGATGCCTTGTGGGGTGGTCTTTACAGGACCGTGCATGAACTCAGGGATGTTATAGCTCTTCATCAGCTTTCTAAGCTCGTTATTCTCAACTTCCAATTCTTTTATTCGTTCAAGAAGCTGCTGACGTTCTATTAACCATTCTTGGACTTGCATAATTTGGAAAGCTTTAATCCTTCAAGCAGCCTATGGGGATGACATATACTCCATCTTGTCTTTGATAGGCATACTGTCCTACACCGATGATAACTGCCATAAATGATGGTGCTGGCATTTTATCAGTATCTATATTCCCGGCAAGTTCTATCATACTGGCTGCGCCAGCATTAATATGATCTTCTCCTCCCAGTTTTACCTCAAGCAGGGCGTAGCTACCATTTCTTCTATGAAGAACAGTATCACATTCAAGGCCATTGCTGTCTCTGTAATGATAAAGCTGGCCATCCAAGGCTTCTGCATACACACGCAGGTCTCGCACGGCCATGTCCTCAAAGAAAAGTCCAAATGTATCTAAGTCATTAATCAGGTCTTTTGGACCAAGCCCCAATGCGGCAGTCCCAATGCTCGGATCCACGAAATGGCGTGTGTCGCTTGTCCTGATGGCTGCTTTGCTTCGCAGATTAGGATTCCATGCGGCGAGGTCTTCAATTACAAACAGCTTCTTCAAGGCTTTGATGTAATCGGCCACAGTGTCTTCATCTAACGTGCTTGCATCATTGGCAAGCATGTCTTTACGAATAGTGGCATACGAAACTTGCTGGGAGATATTCCTTGCATACGAACGAAGGAGCAACCTTGCACGTTCAGGACTTCTTTTTACCTTATCCACGCGTTGTATGTCTCGTTTTGTCACAGAGTCCACATAGTCGAATGCCTGATCAAGGGCAATGTCCTTGGAAATCAATGTCGCCCATGGCCATCCACCTCGGCAGGTAAGGTAGGCAATGTCATCAACATTAAGGGCACATTGCTGAACTTCTGGTGTTTTGCCATCAAACAAATCCTTCAGACTAATCGTGCCCGACGATTCGCCCGATTCATACAAACTCATGGGACGCATCATGATATGTGCGAATCGCCCAGTTCCACTATGAATTGTCTCATCGGCATTAGGAAGTATAGAAGACCCAGTAAGGATAAACTGAGAAGGCTCCCCTCGCTTGTCCACTTCACTACGAATGGAATCCCAAATGGGAGGCAGCGCCTGCCATTCGTCAATCAAGCGAGGAGTCTTTCCTTCCAAAAGAGACTTGGGGCTTATCTCTATCATTTGTGTGCTTTGTTTCAGCACCGATGCATCCCCAAGGTCAAGTACACTTTTGGCCAATTGTTTTGCCGTTGTTGTCTTGCCACACCACTTGGGCCCTTCAATGAGAACGGCACCTTTTCCAAGAACCTTACGTTCAAGAAGTCTGTCTGCTATTCGTTGTTTATACTTTACCATTACATTACTGTTTAGGCCGTAAAGATACAACTTTTATAGCAAACCACCAAAGAAGATTAAAAGTTTTCGGTGATTTGTGGGTCTTTTATTCGGTTATTTGTGGAAGCTTTGTTCGGTGATTTGAGGATCTTTTGTTCGGTGATTTGTTGAAATTTCATTCGGCGAATCATGGAAAGGATTCTTATAGATTATAGTCTGTTGGTGCAAAAGAAACGGTTCAATCCCAATTGTCATTTATTATACTTACATGTTCGATGTTATCAAAATCCGCTTCAAAACCCTATTTTATCCCTGAATAATAGCCTAAAACGAGACTCAGCTGCGTGATTGTTTCGTGATGCACCAGTTCTCAAAAAATGGCTTGCCCTCCGATTCATAACGAAGTTCCTTTGCAGCACGATTCCACTAAAGGGTCGTGTATGTTTATGAGTAAAGAACCACTTACATTCAATGACCTTCCACTGGTCGTTGCCGAACTTCGGGATGAAGTATCGGGCATGAAGGCGTTACTACTGAACCTTCAGAACAGACCAACTCAGCAGAGAGAGAGAACAGACACCGCCCTGTCACATCAGAGCAGGTTGCCGAGTGCACTAACATTCCCCTTGCAACCATCTACCAGAAACTTGCAAGCAGGGAAATCCCCGGTTCCAAATCTGGCAAGCGATGGGTCATCTACCTTGATGAGATTGACAAGTGGCTGGAGACGAACCGCAAGAATCCTAGTCCTTTGACTGATGAGGAGCAGAACACTACCATTCTTGCATCGCACAAGTGCAAGCCGAACAAGTCTAGCTGGCAAACTGACCCCTATTTACACCGAAGGCTAATTGCAAACTGGAGCAAGTCTGTTTTAATGGGTTCGACATCACAACAGATGTGGTTTTGCTTGTCAATATGATTTTGGGTCAATAGGTTTTATCAGACATGATAGATGTTTGTCTCGTAGTTATCGACCGACCTGTGTCTGGTATGCTCTATATGGCAGATGTTCTTCAACTCTTTTCTTACATCGAATTAACATTATTGAAGAATCTGAAGAACTCGTTCTGTGGTAAAACTTATTCAATTGCGAACACGGTGCATTTACGATAGAGAAGGGGTTAAGTCTGCAACATAAATAAAAGGTGAAAAACCAATGGTCAGATGCCAATGTTTTTTCACCTTATTATATTATAGATGCTCTTGTTATTTGCTAAGCTGCTGCACGTATTTAACTGGGTCGACGTTTGTCTTCAGGACGTCGGCGATGCCTTGTGGGGTAGTCTTTACGGGACCGTGCATGAACTCAGGGATGTTATAGCTCTTCATCAGCTGGCGGTGATAGTCGGGGTCTTCACTTGGAAGCTCAAACGGTTTCGTGGCGTTTCCTTCTTTGTCTACATGAGCAATGAACGGTCTGGTGAATACTCCGTCGGTGCGGCGGGATGAGAAGATAATCCACTTTCCATTACTCGACCAGGAATGATAGCTCTCAACATTATTACTGTTAGCTCCCTTCATGGGGTGAGCCGTAAACTGAGGTGCCTCAGTTGAAGCGGTCTTTGTGGAATCATTCTGCAGGTCTATTATCCACAGGTCTGCATCACGATGCCAGATATGGAAACATCCCCATTCGCCTACAGCCAACAACAACCAACGGCCATCAGGTGAAATGCGAGGAAGGGTTGCGCTCTTGCCCATTCCTGCGGCATCAAATACCATTTCACGAGGGCCAAAAGTACGGGTGTCGAGGTCAAATGACTTACGGTAGATGCTATACTTGATTTCTTTTGCTCTTTGGATTGCTTCGGCTGTGCTCACGGTATCTGTGGAATACTCGAAGTGGGCACTTCCGTAATACAGCCATTTCCCGTCGGGTGACCAACAAGGGAATATCTCCATTTCCTTAGGATCATTCTCTATGTTCATCACTTCGTTTCGGTCGATGTCATAAACCATCAAGTCACTTTGAGAGTCAAGCACCTCGATTTTGTTTATGTCCCGAGTATGGAAACTCTGCATGGTCTTGTTGGTGGAGTAGGCAATAAGTTTAAGCCATGGATGCCATGCCGGATATACACCGGCTGAGAGCAGAGAGTCGTTTGCCATGTTGACCTTTTTCAGTTCACCATCGTAAGCAATGAATGTACCGCCGTGAAATTGTCTGGCATGGAACTGCATGCGATCTGGATTATACATCTGATAGTTATGGCAGTTGATGCACTGACCGCTTATCTCTTCTCCACAAAGCATATTGTCATAAATAACGCTTTCGTCGTAATTCTCAAGGCATCGCTGATTGATGGTCAGTTCCTCGTAGGTGACGTATGAGGGAGAGATGAGACGATAACTGATGTAGGGGTCAATGGAATCTTTGGAAACATAGATGTTAAACGGCTTGAAACGAGACCATGCCCCATCTGTTTCAGCAAACACCTCTACCTGAATTGACTTTCCACTTGCTTTCTCGACAAGTGATTTCCAGTCGTCGATGTCGGGACAAGCCTTCAATCCGCCACATACAATCTCCTCGTTTTCAAATGAGAAGCGGGTGACAACATCCTGTGCCTCCTTCATGAATTCAAAAGAAAGAGGAGCAATGTTAACAGGTATGGTCACTCCGGCATAATCGGGATAGATGGCAGGCAGCTGATTGTTGTCTGTATATTGTGTTGGCACGCTGGTATGACTGCATGCGGTCAGAATCAATACGAGAATAAAGAATAAATACTTTTTCATATTTTACTATTAATAAGATTTCTGATTACGAGTAAAGAAGTATTCGTAGTAGAATGTTCCACCGAAGCGATTATACATCATGGGCTTCATTTGTTCCTCAGACATTCCGCCATATTGCTGGGCGGCACTCATAAACTCGTTGTAAGAATCTACCACCTCTTTATCAAATGGCATGTGACTGATATCTACCTGATTTTCCAGATGTCCGTAAAGATAAGCGGCCTCCTGATAATGGATTGGCATGTGCTGACCTTGATGCAACTGGGCATAATGGAAGAATCTTGGCCAGAACATCTGGATGTCTTTCATCTGCAATGCTGCAAGCAGCGTCTGTTCCTGATAGAGCGGGTCGTCACCATCACTATTGGCAAAGATGTTCAGGAGATATATTTCTATCAAGGTGTTGTCACTTGCAAGTACGTCATCCGCCTTCATCATGTGCAGGATAGGTTCAAACTCTTTATCCTTCTTAATAAGCTCCGGATTCTTGACATAAGACTCATAATGCATAGCCCAGTCTTTATAGTACTTCGTCTTCTTCAGAATATCAATATACTTCTGAGCCACTGCCAGCTCACCATTCAGCAATGAACACTTCAACATGAATTTATAATAGTCAACTCGCCATCCGTATTCAACACCGTCTTCAAGACACCACCGATAGCAGAAGTTGACTTGTCCATAGTTCAGATAGAGAGTCTTTCCACCCGTCTGTGTCATTCGTACGGTGAATGGTGCTGCACATTTCTTGTCTCCGTTTTTGTAATGATACATTTTGTCCCCCTGCTGTCCTTGTCGGAACAGGGCAAGGTTCTTTAGCATCCATATCATACGTGTCGGCTCATCTGTGTCTTGTGCAATGTTGAGAATACCATCCCAGTCAAGGTTTTCTGCACAACGATTCATCACAAGTTCTTTGTGATAGTTCTCGTCTTTGTACCAGAAGTGATATGTCAGACCGGCAATGACCAGTAACAATCCACATTGAGCCAATCCCCATAGCATAACCTTTGTCACATCTTTATTGCGTTTCTTTGAATAGCATGCTGCTGCAACTACAACAAATGTGACAAGAAGGTAATAGGGAATA
>CACWNV010000030.1 GCA_902762325.1 uncultured Prevotellaceae bacterium
ATATGTTTATGATATTGAATTTTAACACACGAATGGAGGAGTTTTTAAAACATTATTCATAATTTTGCAGCCTGAAATCAGCCTGTCATTTGGATAACAAGGCACTATTGACTATAAATAACGCATAACTCACATTTCTGAAATGAGACATTTCTATCTTTGGATGATTGCCGCCATCCTTTTCATCTGCGGCACAAACGTACTGACATCATGTAAGGATGACGACTCTTTGGATTCGAAACCCAAGGCAGGTCCACTGGCAGAAAAGCTGGGCGGGACATGGTATAGCATCTATGAAGTCACGGGGACCGCCAAGAGTGAAAACGTCGGCGGTGAAGATGTCGCCTATACTTCCGTGATAGATATTTATCAGTTCGATGAGAACGGGGAGGGCACTTTCCAACGCTGTTTCTTCGAAGATGACAACATGAATCCTGTGATGGTGCAGGGAATCTTAGGCTTTGGCAACTTCAACTATAGTACAACGGCGGACGGGAAGGTGAGCATCGCCCTGAGAAACAAGTGGAGCCAGACCTATCCACAGGCTTGGGACATAAGCTATGCCAAAGATACCCTCACTGCCCAAGGCGTCGATGGAAGTGAACTGAAGCTTCAACAGGCTTCGGATGTGATGCTGGAGACATTGAACAGCATGGTTGACCAGAATGGTAGTAGTAGCAAGTACAGTGTAGACGAGTACAAGCCGAAGAGCGTGGACAACAGCCAATGGATGAAATCGCTGGCAGACGGTCGTCTTGTTGCCGACCTCTCACTGCCTGGCAGTCACGATGCTTGCACGGCTGACGGATGGAAGAACAAGAAGCTGGTGGCTGAGTTGACAGCGAAGACACAGGACCTGACCATCAAGGAACAGTTGAAGGTGGGCATGCGCGTGTTTGACCTGCGTCCAGAGCGTGTGTTTACCTTTTCAGGCTACGAGCTGCGCTGTTCACACGGTATAATGAACACCAAACTGCTCGTCAGTGATTTCTTCCAGATACTCAAGGATTTCCTGACAGCCAACCCCAGCGAGTTCTGCATACTGACTGTCGAGCTCAGTGCCACCAACAACAAGGAAGCTTGGGGAAAGGAGTACTCTAAGCTCATCAACAGCGATAAGTTTAAAGACATGTTCGTCAACTTCAAGCCCCGTCTCACCGTGGGTGAGCTGCGTGGCCATGTGCTGATGCTCTCTCGCAATGAATATGCCGAGAAACCTCTTGGCGGTTATTGCTATGGATGGGTCAGCGACCAGGAATTTGAGAAACAGACGAAGGGACACATCACAGGTCCCGATGGCAGCGAGGCCCCACTCTGGGCACAAGACTACTGGGGAAAGCTGACCCGCAAAGGTAAGGACGAGGCTGTTGTCCGCATGTTGGAAGCTGCCGCAGGACGTGACATGACGGTCGCCAATCCGGCATGGGTCATCAACTACACCTCAGCCTACTTCGGACTGCCCTTGTCAGACAACTACCGGAGCAATGCCGTCAATGCCAATACCGTGGCTGCCAACTGGCTGAATGACCACACTGGTTCGGTGGGCATTATCTATATGGACTTCGCCGGTATGGACAAGAGTCCTAACTCGATAAAGACGAAGTGCTACGAGACCAACGGAATGAAACTCATCAATAGTATTATCAAACAAAACCAGAAATAAGACATCATGACAGACAGATGAAGCCTAAACAGCACGCCCTCTGTACGATATGTACAGAGGGCGTGCTGTTGAAAGGAAATGCTATTATGTGTATTTTAGAATTGTATAGAGAGCGATGCACCGATTACGAACTGGTGCATGTGCTTCTTGATGGTATAAACATTATCATACGCGCCTTCTAATATGAAGTTGAGAAGCGAATACAATTCACTACATGCATCCTTCATAAAATGAGTGGAGTCGTATGTCATGGTAAAACTCTTTCTTGTGTAGTCATAGTCACAGAAGATTTTCCAACTGAAGTTTCCGTGGTAGGAATAAGAAAGTGAGATACCTGTGCCATATTTGGTACTGTTGCTTCCAGAAACGGTTAAGTAGTCCCATTCATTTTCGTAAGACTCATCTTTGTCAAAGTAACGTAAAAGAACGAGATTGTCTATCTCACCATTGCGCATATTAAAATCATAGTCTAATCCTTTCATTTTTCCTTTGAACTTCGCATTGATATCAAGTGACTGCATGATACTGCGACCGATAAGTGCCTTGGTGCCAAGAGCCAGGTTTTTGTTAAGGGGAATATTGAAATACACACCCACGTCACCGGCAAATTCTGTCAGGTGATCACTCGCAATGGTAATCTCCTTGTCTTCAATCATATCGGCCATTTTGCCTTCTATTATGAGATCTTCTATATCTTCCATACCTTCACCCCTATCCATTTCTTTCAGGCCTTCCATGGTATCCTCTACATCAGACGTTGCTATTTTCATGAAATCACCCCATCCCTTCATTGGCGTTGTTCGCACACGCAGACGACCGCCCAATCCCACAAAGTTATTGAGGAAGTAGGCACCTTCCACTTGCACAGCTGTTGCCATCTTGAACTTAAGCCGAGGGTTAACACCATAATCATTCAATAAATAGGAATCGGGATTATTGAAATCGAGAGTGCTGCTTCCAAAGCCTATACCCATACCGACATCAAAGAAAGACGGATGTTCACGATAGTTGTCAGGACGCAAGGAAAGTGTCTTTCGAAGCATGTGGCGATCCTTATAAATAAGGTCACTCAGTAGATAGGCCAGCTCACCCGAAACGATACCGATACCAGCACCAGAGAGCACATCACTCACCCAGTGACGATTGTTAAGAACACGCATGATACCTGTGGCGGTAGCCGCACTATAACCCACAACTGAGTACCAGGGAGAACGGGTAAGACCATACTCTTTGTGCAAGATGGTAGCACCCACAAAAGCCGTTGCCGTATGTCCTGACGGCCATGAGTTAGCTGTTGTGCCGTCAGGGCGCATCTCACTGGCTGTGTATTTGATACCATTGACAAAGCCTGCCATAAGACCATAAGACATGGCTGCCGATACCAACATTCGCTGCCAGTCGGAACGGCCCTCCACTCCTCCTGCTTTCAGACCGAGGGTCATGGCAGGTGAGAAGAATTGGAGATAATCATCGATATGGGTCTTAAAACTGGTGACCAGACGAGTGTTGGCAGGTGAGTTTTTATAGTCTTGTCTGAATGCTTCCTTCTCGCCCTTAGCAATGATGCCAGCTGCGAAAAGAGGAACACCAACCCATGACACATCACGGAGCGGCTTATATTCCAACTTAGGGCTGGATAACATATTGCCGTCTGAGGTAGTATAGGCAGTGCTTGATGATGCCAGTGAGGAAGAAAAAAGAGTGGTGGGATAAGTAAGACGGGTTCTCAGATGCTCATCCTCCTGGTATCGCGTCTCCTTAGATAAAGCAAAGAGACTCTGTGTGGTATCTGTCTGGAAGGACATACGACTTTCTTCTCCCACAAGGTTTTCGCTCTTTTCTTTCTGGTCTGCAAAGTCTTGTGCTCCAGCTACAAGAGTCATAGATGCAAGAAATAACGATAATAATAGTTTGTTCATCATTTGTCAATTACTTTGTTTTCTGCGGACGAAATTACAAATTTTTATGTAAAAAACCATCATCACGTCCTCTTTTTTATTCAAATTGAAGTTGAGTACTCAAGAGATATATTTACAGAAGTAGTGCAGAAGGCAATCGCTATTCAACAAGATAGCCTATCAGCATACTACCATTATAAATCCACAAATAAAGGATAAGCGCAAAAACACTAAGCCGTATAAGAAGGAAGGGCATGGAAGAGAGCACCGAATAGGAAGGGAGGTTCCTTCGCATCAGGTAAGCTAAAGCCAAGGGGATGATAAAGAGCCAGTGAACAGAGAAGATATAAACCTCATTCAGGCCGAATCCCAAGACAACATGCATCAGCATATCGAAGGCAAACCACGACAATGCCATCCACAACAGTCGTTTGCGACGACCACACCAAATACCCATCAACACAAGAAACACGATAAAGCCTGACACGGCATAATTCGTCCAATGGTCATAAGCTACTATCATCGGACGAGGAGTCTTCCTGTTGGAAACATCCCCAAGGAAATGTTTCTGATGAAACTGTACCGGCTCTCCTAACAGGTTCTCCACAATAGATTCATAATGAGGCGTGTCCAGATGGATGTACGACTCTATCACTCCTTTCTGCGGTCTGTTTGCCCTTTCCCGGTCCTCATTCTTCATCTTAGCCAACGCTTTCCATTTTCCTTGTTTCTCCAACTTCTTCTCTATAGCATGCCGTTTGTTAGCCTCAGCATTTTTCAGTGTTTCCATGCGGGGCTTCTCAAAGGCCTCACGCTCATAGATACAGAATCCCAGCACAAGGATTGTCGGAACAATAATCATTAACAAGAAAGTACGCAATTGAAAGAGTTTCCTGCCATTGGTAAACAACAGAGCCAGCAAAACCTTCACGCCATTAGTAAGAGTGGTTCCCATGACAACGAGATAGAGCACGACACCCTGCCAGATAGGGAATGAACTACGCTCACGGATTCTCTTTCCTGCCAACCACAACACCATCACCAGCAACATCATTGAATAGGGGAAATGGTCGGGAACCAACAGGCACAACTGCACGTATCCGAAGGAGAAGAATAACAACAAAAGCAGGATTACATCAAAACGGGGTAACTCAAGGACTTCATACAACAATCTCCTCAGAAAGACATACGTATAACAGGCTGTCACCACAAGCAGAACTGCCACGATGAACTGCATACAGTTGACACCGGTGAGATCGATCAGCCATTGGTCGAGGAGATAGAAAGGATAGAGCATGAAGTTGAGGAACGGGTGACGAAACACATCATATTCCGTACTCCAACGGGTAATGGTGGAATAAAACTTTGCATCATAGCCAGAGATATGGACATACTTAACAAAGTAATACCACAACCCACCCTTCAACTGCGGACTAAGTACCGAGTAATATTTCGCCACATGCAATCCGTTGAGCAAAGTGAAATAAAGGGTGACAATCAAAGCTCCCAACCGCTCTCCACGCTTGATTTTAAATATGTTTTCCATGTTACATTATCAAGTATTTAGTGATTAGCCATATATTATATATATATAAATAGGATGTCAGAAACAGTACCAGCCCGCGTAAGGCATAGCGAAGTCCTGATCTCTTGTCCTGACAACTCTTAAACAAGTAGCCCATCGCCAAAGGAATGACATAGATCCAGTGGGTTGCCATGATATAAACCTCATTGATGCCAAAACCGAAACCCAGATGCAACACCATGTCGGCAAGGAAAATGCTCATTAACAGCCAGAGAAACCGCTGTCGGCGGCCAAACCATATACCAGCTACGAACAAAAGGACGACAAGTCCTTCTACGGCATAGTTCCACCAATGATCATAGGCGACAAAAACAGGACGGCCCATGTGAACATCTTTCAGAAGATGCTTCTGATGCAACTGGATGGATTCTCCAAAAAGATTCTCTACAACGGTCTTTGAGCGAGACGTACTGATGTCCGACCATTGAAGGAATCCCTTATCACTGATTGGCTTGCCGTCTTTCTTCGACTTGCCCGGAGCTTTCTTAGGAGGAACACCGTCTTTGGCTTTCTTAGCTTCTATCTTTGCTTTCGCTTTTGCCCTTGCTATCTCTCCGGGGACAGTGAAAGTGCGATATTCCCACTGACTAAACTGCATCATGAATACTGCCGGCAGGACTACTCCCAGTAGCAGATGCCTAATAGTAAAGAAACGGCGGCCATTCGTGAAGAGCACTGCCAACCACGTCTTCACCCCATTTGTGAGGGTAAGTCCTGCTGTAAAGAAGAATAGCAAATACTCTACCAGTAGTGAGATGTGTCCCTTTCCGTCACTTCTGCCCATCTGCCGTCCGGCAATGTACAATGTCAGCGTGATAAAGAACAGCGAGAAGGCAAAATGATCGGGAACGATAGCACTAAGCAATATGAAAGCAAACGAAAAACCGAATGCTGACAACAGCCATGCATCACCAGCTTGTAACCCCATAACATGGCGGAAAATGCGATAGATGAATACAAAGGAATAGACTGAACAAAATAGCAGGGGCACCGCCACAACAAACTGCACACAATTCACACCCGTCAGGGCAAACAGACCGTCGTTGACCACTGACAACGGATAGAGCAGAAAAGCCAATAAAGGATGCCGCATCACAATGGTATAGAAAGTGTTCCATCGTGACACCATCGTATAGATCAGTGCATCGAATCCCGACACATGGTAATTTCTTGGAAAAACACCCCATGTGCCACGCATAGGCGTTGAGAACAACGGATAGTAATGATAGATAACCAGCCCTGTCAGAAACAGCAATATCAATGTTGTGACTATCACTGGCCATCGTTCCTCACGCCGAATTCTCAAGAACGAGAAACAGGAACCGATAGAATTCATCAACCGTTGTCTCTTCATTTATCAGTATTCTTCTTTTCCCCTCTTTTCAAAAAATACCTGACCAGCAGGAAATTGACAGGTACACATATACACAGCACGGGCAGCATTGCCAGCTGCTTGTCCATGCCCATCCAAAGAACAAGACTCAATGTAACGGTCTGTAACAGGAAGTTCACCAGATGGGAGAAGGCGAAACCTGCTCCACGACTGACCGTTGACTTCACCTTGAAGGTAAAGTGCGTAGAAGCTATATAATTAAACAGGAAACTGAGAAGATAGGCGATGAGATTGGCAATACGCGGATCCATCCACTGCAGGAACAGCAAATAGAATCCGTATTGTAAGGCTGTGGCGACTACTCCCACGATACCAAAACGGACAATCTCCCCCCATTGTTCACGACTGATATTCATCATCATTTCCTAAATGGCTTGTAATGACTTTCATCGGCATAGGCAAGTAATTCTCTGTCACCCTTGCTGTCACCAAAGGCGATGAGCTTATATTGTTTTCTGTCTGGGAACAGTTCTTGAATCCTCCTTACTTTCTCCGGCCCATAGCAATTGTTTCCGATGAATTGTCCCGTGACAACGGCATTCTTCACCTCTATCTTTGTACCGGAGATGATGACCATATCCAAACCGAACTGGCGGAAGAATGCACGCACCCAGTTTTCAATGCTGGCACTGACAATGACAACTTTCGCATTCTCATCGACCGCTTTATCGACAGTTTTCAGTCCCTTCAATCGGATAAGTTCCGCCCTACACTCTGCAAAATTCTTGCATTTTTCTTCAAACTCACGAATCGACATACCCTTGAAGAAATAAGAAAAGACTTTCTGCTTGGCTTTCCAGTTAGGATAACATCCCAGTTTCATCAGGACGAGAATGGGAGAAAACAACAGGAATCCTACGACAAACGACACGTTGCCCTTTGCAAAGCGGATGAATTCTATCAGCGTATCTCTTGTCGTAAGAGTGCCATCGAAATCGAAGGCATACACCTTTTTGACATTTGCTTTTGTATTTGCAGATGAAACCATACTTTCCTGATCAGAGATATATTATTACTAAGAAAGACAAAATCCACGCAAGGACGATAAGCTGTGTCGACCGGTCGCGCAGGATGATTTTCGTCGGGTCGCCACTCTTCTCGTCGACAACGGCAATCTGAATATACCGAAGCAGTCCCACCAATACGAATGCACTGGTGAGATAGAGATGGTCGGTCTTGAAGTTACTTGTCACTTCTGGTGACACCGTATACATAATATAGCACACCAGCGTTACTGAGGCTGTTATAGTTATGGCCTGATTGATAAAGGTAAGGTTGTAACGGCTCGTGTTCCTTCGGGGAGCCTCTCCAGTCTGCTGCATACGTAACACGTCATCACGCCGTTTGGCAAACGACAGGAACAACGTGAGGAGGAAGGTCATCAGTACCAGCCATTTACTGGGGACAATCTCTGTGGCCGTTCCACCGGCAAGGATGCGCAACACAAAGCCGAAGGCTATTACGCACACATCGATAATGGCATGAGACTTCAGTTCTGCACAATAGGCAATATTCATCAGCCAGTAAAGAAAGACGATGATTCCCACCTCTAACCGACGGTCGGCAAGAAGCAAGACAAATACTGCCGACAGGACAGCCATCAGCGCCATCAGTCCATAAGCCTGTGCGACAGAAATGTCTCCCGCTGCCACCGGTCGTTTGCATTTGACAGGATGTCGTCTGTCAGCCTCAACGTCAACAAGGTCATTGAAGCAATAGATTGAGGAGGCAGCAAAGCAAAAGGCGAAAAACGTCAGGATACCTGCTAACACATCTCCTCCATCCAACAGGCTGCCACCAAAAAAGATAGGCAGAAACACGAACGTGTTCTTTATCCACTGTTTAGGGCGTATCAGTTTAAACAATGCTGTATTCATGCTCTTCTCGTTTACAATGATTATTTCTTTTTTCTCTCCACTCCCGCCCATATTCTCAGCCATTCAGTCGCTTTGCTCAGCAGCCATGCCAACGGAATTGTGGCAATCACTGTCAGGAGGAAGGTGGGCCAATAGCCAAGATGCTGTTTCTGGATATGATTCAGCACAAAATGGGCATGTATCAGATAGATTTCCAGGCTTATGCCGCCAATGAAGCTAAGACTACTGTTCAGCCATGAGGGAACCTTTTTCAACAAGAGGCACAGTAATAGTGTGCCGCTGACCGTCATAGGGATGTACAACATACGTTCTGCAAACAATGGGAACTTCCCATGAACCATCTGTTCAAGGTAAAGACTGCCGGCAAACGGCAAGGCAAACATCAGCAGAAGCAGCCACAAACTACTGGAATCGAGTGACTGCCTGTTTTTTACCAGTTCTCCTACATTCAGGCCAATCAGGAAGATGGGAACCCTGCTCCAGAATATCTCAATATGACCAACCGCCTGATGAACGGGCGTCACCCATTGGACGATGACACACCAGCACACCATTGCCACAGCCAACCATCTGTACACAGGATGCCGGCGAATCAGCTCCATATAAAAAGGCGCAATCATATAAAGCATCATGGTGGCCGGGATGTACCAGAACGTCAATTCATCACGAATCCAGAAATCCCAGTTGATGGATATATCACCAATGAGGTCTATCAGCGTCTGCGTCTTACTCTTACAATAAATGGGGATGTAATAAAGGCTCGCCATCACAAGCCATGCAGGGTAGATTCGCCAATAGCGTTTCTTATAGAAGGAGATGAGCGGGGAGGCAAGTGTCTTCCGCAATGGCATTCCTTTTTCAAGGGGTTTTGTCCATGAATACCACAAGCCGATACCACTGAGGAAGAAAAACATATCCACACCCACATTACCAAGACGGTGTAATCCGAAGAAAGCATGCTGACGAGGCAGATAGACATGAAACAAGATGATGAAAAGCATTGCTATTCCCATCAGTTCACCGCGGTAACGGCTCAAATCATTCCATTCAATCGCCTTTTTCATGCTCTTCTCCTCTATTCCTACCTATTTCTTTTTCATGCTCATAAATGTTTCTATCATCATGGCCAAGACGATGCTTGCCACAATATACAATAATAATCCCGTGTACATATCCCCCTGCTTGGAGATTGGGATAAATATCTTCCGGGTAATGGGATGACAGACAAACAGTGCTGCTGAGATACCACCCATCCATTCCAACGGACGAAGCAACCACAACGGCAGCAACTTCACCAATGAAAAGCCCAAAGAACAGATGAAGACCGGCACAAAGAACCAACTGTAATAGCTCATGCTCTCGTTAAAGACAAAGATAGCAGAGATGATGGTAAACAAAGCGCTATAGAGCTTATTGTCCAACGGCATGGGAAAACGGGCACAAAGCAGTCCGAATCCGAACGGAAGCATTCCACCGATGCAGTTATACCGCCACCTGTTGAGTGCTTCGCTTTCAGGTCCGCAAGACATTTGGACAATCATGCAGACAACAACCAAAGCGACTGTCCATCCCCAATGACGGCGATAGAACAGCAGACGATAAACAATGTACAACTGCATCATCAGACCAAAGAACCAATAAGGTCCGGGCCAGATGATGCGGTTGGGATGCGGAAGTACGTTATTGAACATGAGTAACTGCGACACAACATCCAACAGTTTATAATGATGTGCTCCTGGTGTGATGGCATCGACCATCGTAAACAAGGCGAATCCTACTATCATCATCATAAACAGCTTCACAAAGTGCTTCCGTAGGAAAGACCATATACCATCCGATCTGTCGGAATTACCGTATTTCATCTCCAACCCATAGGCACTTAGGAAAAGAAAAACAGGAACACCATAGTGACCGAAGAACGAAACGATGTGCATCGGTAACAGCCAGTCGGGATTGGAGATGGCACGGCCCAATCCGTCAACATTCTTCTGGAAGAACTGGTACTCATTTTCCCGCACTATCCCAGGTAACCAGTGGCAGTAGTTGTGAAGGAATATACCGATGATAGCAAGTCCGCGGAGGGCAGCACACTCGGCTCTATTGAGCATTGGCATCTTTACGATCATTATTAGACAATTTCAGTTTATCATAGTCCACAGTTGCCTTCAGCAGACGCGGACGGTTTTCATCATACTCAGGAGAAAGGAGATTGCATGCAGCCTGATAATAGGGACAAGATATTCCTGCCAGATAAAGCAGCATGTGGGGCAGTGCGTCAGTCATGAAACGACGATGCTTCGCTGCCACAATCTCATGGTAAATCTCAGGATTCTTATGCGCATACTCGGGAGAGCACCATATCCAGAAGGGAATGGCAAACTCATAGCGGGCAAGGTCATAAGTAACACGAGCCGAATGGTTACGACAAATGATGTTGCGTCCAGGCTCATAGCATTCCTCGCCATGGTCGGGCATATACATCACGATGGCGTTCTGGTGTTCAAACCGCCGGCATATCTCATCAACAATACTGTCATTATAAAGCACGGCATTATCGTAGAAGGCAAGTTTCTTCTTTCTTGGGAGCTTGAGGTCAGGCCGCAGCTTGTCGTAGTTTTCCGGTTTAAACTTGTATCTGTCTTTCGGACAGCGCTGATAATAGTCCATGTGCTGCCCGATGAGATGGAAAATATACAAATTGGCTGATGAGTCGGATGGAAGGGAAGCAAGACTGTCATAAACTGCCAGCAGTCCGTCATCATACGGATAAGTTGTCGTGTTGCGTATATCGAACATCGAATGACTCAGCTCAGGGTCGTTTATGAAAAAGCCGCCACTGAAATCATATACTTCTTGTTTTGCCTTGGGAAGGAACTGATTGGTCAGGAACGTCACCTTATATCCTGCTTTCCGAAACAGTTGTGGGAAGAGCGGGTAGTCGCACCACTCGCCTTCCTGTCCTATCACATGCGTTGACAACATGTATTTAAAGACAAAACTTGTGAGGTTCCAGGGAGCCACCACATCGGTGAACTTCGTCAGCAGACCGCTGTTTTCCCTTTTAATCTGCCGTGGAGTTGTCGGCATAGCATAGCCATACTGCTGGGAATGGTGCGGACCAAAACTCTCACCAATAATCAACACTATGTTGGGAGAACGATAGGAACAACTGTCAACCTGCAGATGGGCTGTAGCCTCTTTGAGCCTTTGAATCTGCTGTCCTGCCAATGCATTGGCACGCAGACTGAAAGCCAGCCGATAGATCGGCAGATAAAGCCTTGCACGTTTCATACGCGTCAGCTCATGCTCCACCTTTCCTATGGTACCCAAGGTCATCAGCCTGTGCGTTGCTTCCTTGTTTGGCCACGACTGAACACCGGCATAAATCAGAAGAACAAGGACTATAAGCGATAAAATGGGATGAAAAGGAGATTGGAGCATCTTGTCTGCTCTTGACAACAATGGCTTACCTTTCTTTCTTAACAGCCAGACAACAAAGAAAAAGACAACAGGAAGGACAAACAGTATTCCGACTACACTCCACAACATCTCCCATGTAAGGAATGTGCTCAAGAAATCTCCTGCCTCACGGGGATTAGTCTCACCGACAAGCATCAGCATTGTGGGATTCAATGTCGAGCCGAACTTTGTGTAACAATAGACATCTGCCACAGCCACGACAAAGAGCAAAACTGCAAGGAAGACCTTCACCCAACGCCTGACGACATGGGGGATGAGTGTCAGGATGGCACACAGGATGTATAAATCGAAGAAGAGTTCCAGATACAAGTTTTCATAGACATGGGCTTTCGGGGTCTTGGGAAGAGTAAGCCACGCACAGACAACTCCTAAAACATACATAAAAGAAAAGAAGCCTGAATTCTTCCTTATCGGAAGTGTGAAGACTGTCAACCAGGAACAGACAACAGAGAGTACCGTTTTCCTTGTTCCCGATTCATTCATGTCATTCTTCTCTTTCAACTCATCATTATTCATACAAACCTTCTCTCATTTGAAAGCATGATGCTGTCATTTTCCTTGATTTGGCAATGAATAATAGTCCATTGTCTTCTGATAGCTGGATGATGGTAGCAGGTCGGCAACAGGAAGCCCTTCGCGGATTCGCTTTCTGACCTCAGTACTACTCATCTTGTACAACTCAGTGCGGACAACTCTAACATTAGGAGGCAGGCCTTTCGACTTGATCTCAGAACCTTCACGCGGATAAACAACGATGGAATAGTTGCGGATAATGTCATCTGCTCTATACCACTTACGAAAGTTCACCCAGTTATCACCACCGATTATCAACGTGAACTGGCAATCAGGATAATCGTGCTGCAAAGACTGCAAGGTGTGCCAGGTGTACGATGGTTTCGGAAGATTAAACTCATAGTCGCAGGCTACAAGATGCGGCTCATCGCACAAAGCAAGCTGTACAAGTTCGAGTCGCTGTTCATCTGCCAGCAAGTCAGATGCCCCAGCCTTGAGCGGATTCAGCGGTGAAACGACAAACCACACCTCATCGAGACCAACCTTGTCAAGAATCTGTTTTGCCAAGGCCACATGTCCTCGATGAATAGGATTGAATGAACCGCCAAACAGTCCTATCTTTCGTATAAGCTTTTCTTCCTCCTTCATATTTAACACTGACGATTCAAGACACTATGGTTAATCACATCCGCTTCAGCATCAGTTTTTCAGCCAGCCGCTGATCAACTGATAGGCTTCGCGCTGTGCAGTATCCAGATCGTCGTTAACGACTATCTTATCAAACTTCGGAGCAAAAGTCATTTCATATCCGGCTTTTGCCAAACGGTCTTCAATGGCATCAGCAGTATCAGTAGCACGGGCGACAAGACGGCGGCGCAGCTCTTCCAACGATGGAGGTTGGATGAAGATACTCAGAGCGGAATCGCCATAGTGACGCTTGATATTGCAGCCGCCTTTTACATCTACATCGAACACGACATTCTCGCCTTTATCGCGCTGTTTCTCCACCTGCTCCTTCAGCGTACCGTAGAATCGGTTCTCATAGACCTCCTCATACTCAAGGAACTCACCATTGTCTATGCGCTGACGGAACTCCTCAGGTGTAAGAAAGAAATACTCAACACCATGCTGCTCTGTTCCGCGTGGAGCACGACTCGTACATGATATCGAAAAGGCAAGATTCAACTCAGGATGCTCCTGCATCAGCCATCTGATGATCGTACTCTTTCCGCTGCCACTGGGTGCAGAGATTATTATCAGTTTTCCTTTTTTCGACTTCTTATCCATAGATTTCTGATTATCAAAGTGCATTGAGCACTTGTTCCTTTATCTGCTCCAATTCGTCTTTCATCATGACTACAATGTTCTGCATCTCGGCAAGATTACTCTTCGATCCTGTCGTATTGATTTCACGACCCATCTCCTGAGCAATAAAGCCAAGTTTCTTTCCCTGGTTGCCGGGCTCGTCCATCGTTTCACGGAAATAGTTCAAATGGTTGGAAAGGCGCTGTTTCTCTTCACTGATGTCCAGCTTCTCAATGTAATAGATCAACTCCTGCTCCAGTCTGTTCTTATCGTATTCCACTTCGGGAATCTCTTTCAGTCCCTCTACAATGCGGGTCCTTATTTTCCGTACACGCTCCTGTTCGTAGGGCTCTATGCTCTTGAGAAGATTTTCGATATTATCTATTTTCTCCTGAAACTTCTGCTGCAGGGCTGCGCCTTCCTGCTTGCGGAAGTCAACAAGATGATTCAATGCTTCCTCTATCGCCTGACGGACAATGCTCCATTCCTCATCGCTCAGCACCTCCACTTCTGTATGGGCAGTTACATCCGGCATCCGCAACAGGGTATAGAACCAGTCTTGCGGCTCGGGGATTCCTGTCTGGGCTGAAATAACCTTAATCTGCTGATAATAATTGTTGACTATGGCTGTATTGATGGGAGCGGCATCAGCTCCTGCATCTTTTTCTACCCAAAGAGAGAAGTCCACCTTTCCGCGTATCAAGTCTTTGGAAATCATCTGGCGGATTTCCATTTCTTTTTCACGGTAAAGCGGCGCAATACGCGCAGAAAGGTCAAGAGCCTTACTATTTAAAGATTTTATCTCAACATTAATTTTCTTTTCCTTATAGGGCACAACAGCCTTGCCGTAGCCCGTCATTGATAGTATCATACTTAGTTTGAAGTTAAATTTCTGCAAAAGTACGAATTTTGCGGGAAAAATCACTACTTTTGCACATTATTTAAATTGATGAAAGGTTAAAAGGTTAAAATAGTACGCTATTATGTCGTGTATTCTACATATTGAAACGAGTACTGATGTGTGTTCAGTTGCTGTCAGCCAAGATGGTGCCTGCATCTTCAACAGAGAGTCTGAAGCTACTGTCGGCTCATCGCAGATGACACCCGGTTTCATTGAAGAAGCACTGTCGTTTATAGACTGTAATCTTCTCACGCTCGATGCTGTAGCGGTGAGCTGTGGACCAGGCTCTTATACGGGACTCCGCATCGGCGTTTCCACAGCCAAGGGAATCTGCTATGGCAGGGATACAAAACTCATTGCCGTCCCCACGCTGCAGCTCATGTGTGTCCCGGTACTGCTGAGGGAAGCCGTGCAAGAGGAGGATGCCCTGCTCTGTCCGATGATTGATGCCCGACGCATGGAAGTCTATGCGCAGTTGTTTGACCGGTCTCTGCATGAGATACGCCCCATTCATGCCGACATTGTGGATAGCGACACTTACAAGGAATATCTTGACGAGCACCCTGTCTACTTCTTCGGTAATGGTGCCGAGAAATGTATGAACATCATCAACCATCCCAATGCCCATCTCATCGAAGGTATCGCACCACAAGCCAAATGGATGCATCCTTTGGCAGAAAGACGCTTCTTTGACGGCGTTTTCGAGGATGTGGCATATTTCGTTCCATTCTACTTGAAAGATTTTGTTGCAAAGAAACCAAAACCATTATTGTGAAGACGATGAATATAGAAGGATTAGATTATAATACACAACGCAAGAAGCTCATACTTCCTGAGTACGGACGTGAAATTCAGAGCATGGTGGACTATGCCGTGTCGCTTCCCGACAAGAACGAACGTCAGTACTGCGCTGAAACTATTATAAGCATCATGGACAGCATGTATCCGCAGAATCGCGATAATGCTGACCATCTGCAGAAGCTATGGGATCATCTGGCACTCATGAGCAACTTCAAGCTCGATATTGACTGGCCTTTCGATGTAAGTCAGGCACAAAAGATACAGACCAAGCCTGAACCTCTGTCCTATCCGATGAACAAGATTCCCGTTCGCCATTATGGAAATATGGTCTTCGAACTGTTCGAGAAACTAAAGACCATGAGCCCGGGAGAAGAGCGCGACGAACTGTTGCGTATCACGGCACGACAGATGAAAAGCAACCTGATGCAATGGGGACATGGCTCCACTGACAACGAAAAGGTCATCTCCGACCTTGCTCGTTTCACCGACGGTGCCATCCAGCTGGATCCTGAAACATTCAAGTTTGACAAGTATCCTTCCAGAGAGACCGACAGAAAACGCAAGAAAAAGTAATCTCTATGGAATCATTCATCATTGAAGGAGGTCATCCGCTAAAAGGTACTATAACCCCACAAGGTGCCAAGAACGAAGCATTACAGGTCATCTGTGCCTCGTTGCTGACCGAAGATGAGGTCAGGATTCAGAACATCCCCGATATTCTGGATGTAAACAACCTTATCCAGCTGTTAAAGGATATAGGTGTGACAGTAACCCGCAAAAGCCGTAATGACTATATTTTCAAGGCCGGACATCTGAATCTGGATTATCTGGCAAGTGACGAGTTCGTCAAGAAATGTGCGTCACTTCGGGGTAGCGTACTGATGATAGGCCCGCTGCTGGGTCGTTTTGGCAAGGCTACCATCGCCGAACCTGGCGGTGACAAGATTGGCCGCCGCCGATTAGACACCCACTTCCTTGGTTTCAAGCACCTCGGTGCGGAGTTTATCAAGGAAGAGAAGCGAAATGTCTACAATATCAAGGCCGACGAACTGAAAGGCACATACATGCTACTCGATGAGGCTTCGGTAACAGGTACGGCTAATGTCATCATGGCTGCAATCTTCGCCAAGGGCACAACAACCATCTACAATGCTGCCTGCGAGCCATATATCCAGCAGCTTTGTCATTTGTTGAATGCCATGGGAGCAAGAATCAGCGGCATCGGCAGCAATCTGATTACCATCGTGGGAGTGAGCAAGCTGCACGGTGCTACTCATCGCATTCTGCCCGACATGATTGAAGTAGGGTCGTTTATCGGAATGGCTGCAATGGTCGGAGAGGGCATCCGCATCAAGGATGTTTCTTTGAAAAATCTCGGTATCATTCCTGATGCTTTCCGAAGACTTGGTGTTAAAATCCATGCTGAGGGAGACGACCTCGTCATTCCCAGACAGAAGCATTATGTAATAGACTCGTTCATTGACGGAACAATCATGACATTGGCTGACGCTCCCTGGCCAGGGCTCACCCCCGACCTGCTCTCCGTTTTGCTTGTGGTTGCCACTCAGGCAGAGGGAAGTGTTCTTTTCCATCAGAAAATGTTTGAGAGTCGTCTGTTCTTTGTCGATAAGCTGATTGACATGGGTGCCCAGATCATCCTTTGTGATCCTCACCGTGCTGTTGTCATAGGGCACAACCGTAAGATTCAGCTCCGTGCCGGACGCATGACGAGCCCTGATATCCGCGCAGGTATCGCCCTCCTCATTGCAGCAATGAGCGCCAAGGGTACAAGCCGCATTGCCAACATCGCTCAGATCGACCGTGGCTATGAGGACATTGAAAAACGTCTGAATGAACTGGGAGCACACATTGTGAGGGCTGATGACTGATTCAGCGAACTAATGACAACTTCACATGATAAGACAACAAGATGTTTATAAGATTGGCCGCATCGGGAAACCACACGGCATCAAGGGCGAGCTGAACTTTCTTTTTGATGATGATGTCTTCGACCGCGTGGATGCTGATTATCTCATATTAGAGGTAGATGGAATCCTCGTCCCTTTCTTCATCGAGGAATACAGGTGGCGTTCTGATGGTCATGTGTTGCTGAAGCTATGTGACATCGACACACAGGAGCGTGCTCGTGAGTTGACAGGCTGTGACGTATTCTTTCCACATAAGCTTGCCCCGGACAATGAGGACTATGTCTCATGGGCACAGATTATCGGCTTCTCACTTCAAGACTCTGAATCAGGAAAGACTGTAGGCATCATCAGAAATGTGGACGATACAACCATTAACTTGCTTTTCGAAGTGGAAACACCCGAAGGTGAGGAAGTTCTTATTCCTGCAAACAACGATTTGATTGACGACATTGACCCCGCAAAGCGGACGCTGAGAATGCGGGTGCCGAACGGTCTGCTCGACTGAACGCCGTCAACATAACAGATAAAAATGAAACAAATGAAACAGCAAATATGTATCCTTGGCAGTACTGGGTCGATTGGTACTCAGGCGCTTGATGTCATCGGACAACATCAGGACCGGTATGAGGTCTATTGTCTGACGGCAAACAACAAGACAACATTGCTGGCAGAACAAGCACACAAGTACCATCCTGCAGCCGTTGTCATTGCCAATGAAAACAAGTACGATGAGCTGAAAGAACTGATGGCCGACCTGCCCGACGTCAAGGTATATGCCGGCAGCAAGGCATTAGACGAGATTGTGGAGGCTGGTCCCATCGATATGGTGCTTACTGCCATGGTGGGGTTTGCCGGTCTCTCTCCCACCGTTCATGCCATCAAGGCTCACAAGAAGATATGCCTCGCCAACAAAGAGACATTGGTGGTGGCAGGAGAACTCATCTGCCAGTTGGCACAGGAGTATCACGTGCCCATCCTGCCTGTTGACAGCGAGCATTCTGCCATCTTCCAAAGCATTGTGGGAGAAGGTGACAATGAAATTGAAAAGATTCTGCTCACCTGTTCGGGAGGACCTTTCCGACAGTTCAGTGCAGAACAACTTGCCAAAGTGACCGCCGCCGACGCACTGCGTCATCCCACTTGGGATATGGGTGCAAAAATCACGATTGACTCGGCAACCCTGATGAACAAGGGTTTTGAGGTGATGGAGGCCAAATGGCTCTTCGGTGTCCCTGCCGACAAGATACAAGTGCTCATCCATCCGCAAAGCATCGTGCATTCTGCCGTACAGTTCATTGACGGATCAGTAAAGGCGCAGCTGGGCGTTCCCGACATGCGACTGCCTATTCAGTATGCTTTCTCCTTCCCGGAGCGACTGCATCTGAACGGCGACCGCCTGGACTTGTTCAAGCACCCGCTGGAGTTCTTTGAACCCGACATGAAGAAATTCCGCTGCCTCGCACTGGCTTTTGAAGCCATCAGCAAAGGCGGAAACATGCCTTGCATTGTCAATGCAGCAAACGAGGTGGTGAATGAAGCATTCCGGCACGACCGTTGTTCATTCGTGCAGATGGCCGATGTCATTGCTGAAACCATGCAACGTACCACATTTAACAATAATCCTACGCTTGACACCTATTTTAATACAGATGCCGAAGCAAGACGTATTGCTAATGAATTAATTAATTAAAAAGACAAATGGAAATATTTCTTATCAGACTGCTCCAGTTCTTACTGGCTATCTCGCTGCTCGTACTGTTACACGAGGGCGGACACTTCTTCTTTGCCAAACTCTTCGGTGTCTGGGTAGAGAAGTTCTATCTCTTCTTCGACCCGTCAATTTATAAATGGAAAGGAAGTTTATTCCGCTATCCAAGCAAAAAAGAAAAAATAACTGAAGGCAAGACAACCGTATACGGCATCGGATGGCTTCCCCTTGGCGGATACTGCAAAATTGCCGGAATGATCGATGAAAGCATGGATACGGAACAGATGAAAAAGGAACCTAAACCCTATGAATTCCGTACGAAGCCTGCATGGCAGCGACTGCTCATCATGATAGGCGGCGTACTCGTCAACTTCCTTCTGGCACTTTTCATCTATGCCATGGTGCTCTTCACATGGGGCAACCAGTATATCGCTGTAAAGGATATGACGATGGGTATGAAATTCAATCAGGAAGCCAAGGACTACGGATTCAAAGACCACGACATCCTGATTGGCACGGAGAAAGGACCTTTCAAGGAATTCTCTGCCGACCTCTATCGTGACCTTTCTACTGCTCACAGTGTTGACATCATCCGCGACGGCAAACCCATGAAAATATCGCTGCCTGGTGATATCAACCTGTTGAACATGCTTAAATCTACTCCTAACTTCGTACGTCCTTTCATTCCGGCAGAAATCGACTCTATCTTGCCCGGCTCACCTGCCAGCAGTCTCAACCTCGCCAAGGGTGACAAAATTCTCGCTATCAACGGTACTGCCATCGACTCGTGGAATGAATTCTCCGACGTACTGGGCAGGGTGGCAGACGAGATGACAGAGGCGACGACACCTGCCGACAGTCTGAAACTGCGTCAGACGACCATTGTCGTTGCCAGGGGCAAAGATGGTGTGGACAAAGACACCATGAATGTCACGCTGACACCTGACCTGAAACTCGGCATTGGCATGACCTCTATCATCAACTACTACAAGGCGACCACAGAAGAATATGGATTCTTGGAAAGTTTCCCGGCTGGTGCTGCCTACGGATGTAACGTACTTGCCGGATATGTCGGCGACCTTAAATATGTGTTTACGGCCGACGGAGCAAAGAGTCTCGGCGGATTCGGTGCCATCGGCAGTCTCTTCCCGCCTGTATGGGACTGGCACATGTTCTGGCTCATGACCGCCTTCCTATCCATCATCCTCGCCTTCATGAACATCCTGCCGATTCCTGCACTTGACGGAGGACATGTGTTGTTCCTTATCTATGAGATGATTACTGGCAAGGCTCCCAGTGAGAAATTCATGATTTATGCCGAATACATCGGTATAGGTATCCTCATGTTACTGATGATTGTTGCCAATCTGAATGACATTCTCAGATGGCTCGGATACATGTAAACCGACAAATATTCCTTAGAAGACAAATAAAGAAAGGGGCCGACCTCCATTTGGAAGTCGGTCCCTTTCAGCTTATTCAATGACATATCCCAGGACAGGCAGAACGTCTTATCCCAGTCTTGCTTCTACTACATTGACGACATAGTCACCGAGTTTCTCGCACTCGTTAATGATATCCATATACATGGTGCCTACAGAATAAGCATAACGATGCTCGTTCACATCATTGATGTTATGATCCTTCAGTTCTGTACGCATGATGTTGATATCATTCTCTATCTCGTTAGTACGTTTCATATTCGACTGGCTGCGGAAATTCTTCATGGTCGCATTCATCTGAGTCAGAGAATCATCCGTCAGCTGCATCATCGATGCTACACGCTGCTCAAGCTCGGGCGTAAAGGAATCTTTCGACTCAAACTTTCTCTTGAAGATTCTGGCAAGGTTATAGCAGGCGTCGCCGATACTCTCAATCTCACTTATCTCACGCATCATGGCACGAATCTTAGCCTTCGTCTCATCAGAGAGATGGTCGTCACTGACTTTCTCAAGATAAGCAGCAATCTCTATTTCCATGTTATCGCTGATGCTCTCATACTTTTCTATTCTGTTGAACAGCTGTACGAACTCATCTGCATTCGTTTTCTCGTCCGGTTTCGATTGTTTGGCAAGATCGATAACCATGTGATACATACGCTGGATGCGCTCTGCAAACAGCGTGATTTCCTTCTGTGCCTGCAGCACGGAGATTTCAGGAGTAGGCATCAGACCACCTTCGATGTACTTCAGGCGTATCGGCTCATCAAGATTCTCAACTCCTTCTGTTGTTGCCTTAGGCTTAATGACGTAACAGACAATCTTTTCTATCTGAGGAATGAACCAGATAAGAATAAAGGTGTTACAAAGGTTGAAACATGTGTGGAATGCGGCCAGGACGAAGCTCAGCTTCGAAGTGTCAAATCCTTCGGCTTGAGGATTGATACCCACGAGAGAGCAGACACCATTGATAAACGGATGGAAGAAGACCAGAATCCACGCTACACCGAACAGGTTGAAAAACATGTGGGCAAAAGCCGCACGCCGTGCCTGCGTGTTGGCAGTAAGGGCTGCCAGGTTTGAGGTGACGGTTGTACCGATATTCTCACCCAGCACCAAGGCAATACCCTGATAGATAGGCAATGCACCGCTTGAGCAGAGAATCATGGTAATAGCCATCACAGCAGCCGACGACTGTACACACATGGTCAGCACACCACCAATCAGCAGGAAGGTGATAGTTGTCAAGAAGCTATTCGGATCGAACATACGGAAGAAGCCAAGGATAGCCTCGTTCTCGCCAAGATTCATGTCAATACCCGTCTGTCGCAATGTTCCAAGTCCTAAGAACATGAAAGCGATACCATAGAGGAAATCACCGAAGTTCTTGCGTCTTTTCGAATAAATCAGAATAATGGCAATAAAGAAAGCCGGATAGACAAAATCCGTAATATTAAAAGAGAAACCTGCCGACATAATCCATGCCGTAAGCGTAGTACCGATATTGGCACCCATGATTACGGAAATGGCCTGCGCCAAAGTAAGCAATCCGGCATTGACAAACGATACCGTCATCACGGTTGTTGCCGTAGACGACTGCACAGCAGCCGTCACCAGAATTCCGGTAAGCATACCCGTAAAGCGATTGGTTGTCATTGCCCCTAACACATGGCGTAACTGGGGACCCGCCATCTTCTGCAATGTCTCACTCATTAGCTTCATACCGAACATGAGCAGAGCTAATGAGCCTAACAGCTTGAACGTAACAAAAATATAATCGTTCATAAATAAAAAAAAGATAGTGTATAAACTTGTGCAAAGATAAGAAAAAGAACTGGCAATACAAAATATTTTCGTATCTTTGTCCCCGATGAAGTTGGATATTATTCGATTTATTAAAGATTGGACACTTCCTGTTGCCATTGCAACTGGTTCTATTGCCTACCTCGTTTTTGCCTACACCCCGGCTCTCGACGAGACTGGAACCCTTTTGGGGCCTTTCTTTGATGCCATTCTCCCGTTGTTCATGTTCCTTATCCTCTTCGTCACTTTCTGCAAAGTTGACTTTCACAAGATACGACCCACGGCTTGGCACTTGTGGGTGGGACTATTCCAAATCATCCTGCTGATCATTGCAATGGGAATCATTCTCATTTATGAGATGGAAGGCCGTGAACTGGTATTGATGGAGGCTCTGCTTACCTGCATCGTTGCGCCCTGTGCTGCTGCCGCGCCCGTCGTGACTCAGAAACTGGGCGGCAACCTTGAGCAGATGACCACCTACACCTTTCTTTCTAACTTTATCACGGCACTGTTCATCCCAATCTGCTTCCCGATGATTGAGAAAGCAGCACACATCACTTTCCTTGAAGCATTCATCACTATCCTGAAAGGGGTGGCAATGGTGCTCGTGGTGCCGATGATCCTCGCCTATATCGTCAAGCATTGGATGAAGTCGCTGCACCGGCGTATCATTTCCGTGAAAGACCTCTCCTATTATATGTGGGGATGCTCGCTGATGATTGTATCAGGGACAACGGTGAAAAACATCTGCCATGCCGACACTACCACCGGATTCCTGTTCATCATCGGCATGCTGGGACTGGTGCTCTGCATCATCCAGTTCTCTGTAGGCCGATGGATTGGGCACTATTTCGGAGCGACAGTGGAAGCCGGACAGGGACTCGGACAAAAGAACACGGCTTTTGCCATCTGGATTGCCTACACATATCTTAACCCTCTGTCATCTGTCGGACCGGGCTGCTATATCCTTTGGCAGAATATCATCAACTCGGTGGAAATATGGCAGCACAGGAAGCAAACAACTAACACCTAATAATATTATTATGAAACAGATTATCTTGTCAGCAATGATGCTCATAGCGGCATCCTCTGTCTCAGCACAGAATTATGTCAAAGGCGACTACGGCTATCTCTACTGTCACATGAGCGACCGCGGTGAATATACAGCCTATGCCGTCAGCCGCGACGGAATGAATTACCAGGATATCCTCGAAGGAAATGCCATCATGAACCCGGAGGAGCACGCCCGCATCGAAGGCGGACAGCGCGATGCCTTCATCACCCGCGCATGGAATGGGAAAGGTTACGTGATGGTCACGACCGACATGTGTGTACGCAAGTCGCACAAGTGGGACAACTACGGCATCGACCTGCTGAAGAGCGATGACCTCGTCCACTGGACTTCGGTGACCTTCGACTACCGCAAGGGAACTGCCATCTTCTCCAATCCCAATGCTCCCAGCGTCTATAAGGACTGGAGCACCATCAACCGTGTGTGGGCTCCGCAGATCTTCTGGGACCCCGACTATGTATGGGAGAATGGAGACAAGGGCGGCTACATGATCTACTACTCCATGCTCAACCGTCCTGAAGAGGGCTACGACCGCATGTATTACAGCTATGCAGACAAGTCGTTCACCCGTCTCACCCAGCCCAAGCTGCTCTTCGACTGGGGATATGCCACCATCGATGCCGACATCAACTTACTCGACGACGGCCTGTATCACATGCTCATCAAGAAGGAAGGCGGACAGAAAGGTATCTTCACAGCTACCAGCAAGTACCTTACTCACGGATGGGGTGAGCCTGTTGCCGACGACTATGTGAGCTTCGAAGGAAAAAAGAACTGTGAAGGAAGCAGCGCTTTCCAGCTGATCGGCGACCCGACATGGCGCGTGGCATACATCCAGTACAGTGATACGCCTAAGCACTACCGTATCTGCAAGGCTGACAAAAACCTGCGTAACTTCCACGACCCCGTGGACATCAAAGGTGTCACGGCTCCTCAGCATGGTTCATTCATGAGGCTGACCAAGAAGGAATACAACCGTCTGCTCAAATGGGACCGTAAGATGAAGAAGGCACAGAATGCTGAAAAGAAATAACATGAAAGGTCTGAAAGGCCGTTTAGACAATATTGCACACTAAATAAATAAGAAGTTTATGAAAGATTATGCGATGATTACGATAGCGATGCTGTCGTACTGCATCGGTTGGTCGATATTCCTATTGCCCAACAACATCACAACGGGCGGCGTGCCCGGTATCGCGTCTATCCTGGAATGGAGCCCTCTCCACATCCCGGCTCAGACCTCCTATTTTGTCATCAACGCCGGACTGCTGCTGATGGCATTTAAGATTCTGGGATGGAAGTTCTGCGTGAAGACCGTCTATGCCGTTGTCGTACTTACCGTTTCACTGGCTGTGACACGCGATTACACGTCTCAGATGCACCTCCTCCACGACCAGCCCTTCATGGCAAGTGTACTCGGAGCCGTCTTCTGCGGATGCGGTGTAGGACTCGGCCTCAGCAGCAACGGCAGCACGGGAGGTACGGACATCATTGCTGCCATCATCAACAAATACCGGGACATCTCTCTGGGACGTGTCATCATGATCTGCGATGTGATCATCATCACGTCCAGTTACGTTGTCCTGAAAGACTGGGAGCGTGTGATCTACGGTTACGTTGTGCTATACATCACTGCCTTCTGTATTGACCAGGTGGTCAACTCAATGCGACGAAGCGTACAGTTTTTCATTATCTCCGACAAGCACGAGGAAATCGGGCGCCGCATCAACATGGATCCGCACCGCGGATGCACGGTCATAGATGCTCACGGATTCTATTCCGGTAAGGATGTGAAGATGCTCTTTGTGCTTGCCAAACGGCGTGAGAGTGCAAAGATCTTCCAGCTGATTGACGAAATAGACCCCACCGCTTTCGTTTCCCAAAGTGCTGTCATCGGTGTGTACGGAGAGGGATTCGACCGCTTTAAAGTAAAGCATCGGGCACCGAAGCCCATCAAATAACCTGACGAAGAGGAGAGGGGAAACCTGTGAATCATAAAAAAAGAGATTCTGGCATATAAAGGCAGAATCTCTTTTTTTATCGTACTTTCTCCGGAAAAGAAAGCCTTGTCTTTACTTCTCGATGACCTTGACAGCCTTACCGTTGTCAAGACGAATGATGTTCAGGCCCTTATGTCCCTTTCCGACGAGCTGTCCGGCAGCATTATAGCGGGCAGTCTCCTGTGCTTTCACATCGTTTGCGACATCCTTGATGGCGGTAGCATCCTTGATGGTGTTAACATTGGCATTCAATACGGTCAGACCGAATTCATCGCCGGTATAAGGAAGATGAATGAATGCTACGACCTTCATGTTCTCAACATTCCATTCTTCTGCCAACTCACAAGTGAAGGTATCGCTGTAGTTATCACCATTCCACTTAATAGGATTGCCCGTACATTTTCCAAGGGCTGTACGCAGCACGCCATTGTGAACAAAGTCAACAGTCCACTTACCCTGATTGAGCTGGTCGGCCTTGATGCCATCCTCTATAAGATAAACCGTCAGCATGCCATCGGAAAAAGCCTTGGCTGCGTTTTCAGCACCTTCACCACTGACAGTCACGTTCATCTTCTTTGTGTCCGCATCATACTGAGCATCGATTTCTACCGAAGCAAGGGCAGGATAGGACTCTGTGATCATATCAAACAATGGGTTCAGCATCTGAGAGATGACAAGTGAATGGTATGAAGGATCGTATCCGAGTGAAGTTGCCGTTGTATTATCTTCTAAATAAACACGGTCGAAGGCTCCCGACGGATATGAACTTACTCCCTCCATGGACATAATCGTGTCGCAAACAGCATTGTTCATCACATCAGGTATGTTGGGATTCATGATGCCATGAATGCCTACCCAGATCATATCTTCTCTCGATTCTGTAAACATCTTCAGGAGGTCAACACCCAGCGGGCAATACGTACAAGAAGTAGAAGTGAACTGCTCAATGAGGTGCTTCTGGCGTTTGACGGCCTTGTCATAGACATAGAACACGCCTTCTGCTACATCATCGGTCAGCACGCCGACAGGAGCTTCACCAGCAACTTTGTCTATCCAGACTTTCACGCGGTGCTTTCCTACGCCATACTTGCCCAGACTGAAGTCTATTTCTGTATCCTTGTCTGCCACAGGTGCCGTCTGAGTAAGAACGACTGCCTCATTTCCGTCAACCGAATAAGCAAGAGAATAGTCTGAAATAGTACCTTTGCCTTCATTCCTCAAAAAGAGTGAAGCCTTAACCTCCTGGTCTGACTGTGTAAATGGCTGTATTCCAAGGTCTGTAATGCTAAGGTCGGGCAGAAGGAACAGGTCACTTTCCACCAACACCTGAATACTCAGGTTCAAGTTAGCCACGCCATAGAATCCTTCACCTTGTCCCAAATCACCGTAAGCATAAAGCGGCTGGGCATCATCCGAACTAATTGCAGAGAAAGGATAGCACTCATCATTATAGTACTGACCGTTGTTGGTGTTCAGCTGCGTGTACTCCACGACTAAGAGATAATTCTCATATTTCTTTGTAAGGGTATATGGCTGATCGAGCAATGCCTCATTCCAGCCAGAAATAACATTCTCTATGGAGACAGAAAACAGTTCATCGCTTATCTGACCACGGGCATCAACACCTGCGGCATAAAGACGGACAGGACCTGCTGGATAAATAATACCGATACGCATTCCCACAATCTTGTTATCCACAAAACGCGCAAAGACAGAGCCAGGAACATAACTTGCAAAAGCCTTTACCCTACCTGCATAATTAGGAAGACCGATAGACTCTTCTCCTGAACAAAGATCATCAGTACTGTAATTGCCAATCCATTTCTGGTTATCAGCTATTTCTAATACTTTTCTCGGGGCTTTCTTTGTGCTGGCTGCCAGTCCTTTCAATACCGGCTTGCGCAACTGCTGTCCCGTTTCAGGCAGAGTGAAACTCTTTAACTGTGCATTTACTGCACCGCTGAACAGAAGGACTGCAGATAAAATAAGTAAAATTCTCTTCATAGATATAAATTAAAAAACATTATTTAATTACTACTTTTTTGACCGTTCCATCGCTCTTTCGGACAATATTGAGACCTTTCTGGGGAGCACTGAGCCGGTTTCCGCCAACCGTATAGCGGTCGGTCACTACAGCACGGTCGTCCTCATTGACGCCTTTCACATTTGCCGGATCAGTATAGATAAACTTCAGCGTCACCTTCGGACCGTCTCCGATTACCGTAGAAGTTGCCTGGTCGATACCGAACCTATTGGGCACAATGTCCATATACTGAATCTGCAGAGTGGCAGTCCAGGTAGCATAGGCTGCCGGATACCATTCCGTGGTGATGGGTTCCTGTTCCGATGAGACGATGGTCTTTGCAGAGGTATAGACACCTGCTGCGGTCCATTCGGGCAGACAAGAACCGAAGGAACAGGTCTGGAAAGAACCGTTCGGCATGGCTGAGATGTCTATCAGCATCTGCCCTGCCACCTTCTCATCTGTTACTTTTCTTACCGACAGACCTGTCGGAATCTGTAGAGCACCGGCCTCACCCGTCATGGGATCGATTTCTCCGCCTTCCACATCACGAAGCTCAATGACGGCACCATCCGACACCACGTTACCCTTGGCATCAACAAACACCAGTGCCTGCTCTTCTTCCTGTGCGAACAGGGAAGGAGCACCGAGTACCAATGCCATACATAATGTAAAAATTTTCCTCATAATATTCTATAGTTTGTTTTTATCATTCAACAATTACGATTTTCTTCACCGCCTGCTCAACGTCGTCACCGCTTTCACCGGCTTTGTGGTTGCAGAACGCCACGACAGAGATGTTCTGCGGGTCCCATTCATCTTTCAGGGGGATAGTGAAGGTGTTCTGTGTCATCTCCCCATTCTTTACCGTGATGGGTATACCCCACATGCCTGTGGCTGAAGTACGGAAGACATGATTGTGCCGATAATTGACATTGGCCTTCCCGTCGGGCATCATCTGCGGTGAGACGATGTCGTCTTCGGTCAGCCACACATTCAGTCTGAGATTCAAGTCCTCAAGTCCCATTGACTTCACGGTGACGGCGATGCTGTTCGTAACAGCCTGATAGGAGTTTTCAATCTCCATTGCCACACGAGCCGTCTTATTTATCTGCTCACGCACCATACCGATCCACAGGTCGTGAGTGGCAAACTCTGTCCTGTTGATATAGCCGATAGGCTGTGCCTCAATCTGCCAATGGTCGTACAGGGAGTCACCCATCGTGGTGCAGAGCGGCATCATTTCGTTGCCTCTCTTACCTCCTTTGTGAGCCAGCGGACCGCCATGAACGCCGACAGCCACTACTTTGTCTCCCCCGAACATCTGTATCAGCTTTTCAATCTCGTCGGCAGCATTGGGACAGTTCACGCAATACTGCGCCGTATAGTCTTCTATCAGTGCCGCACGGTAGACAACAGGCAATGTATCGTCTGTTCCATAGCTGTTGCTCACATAAATCAACCTTTCATCTCCGTCTATCTGGCTGCATGCAGTGAATAAAGCAGCGATGCTTACAAATATTGTCAGAAGTTTCTTCATCAGTCAGTCTTTTTAGAAATTATAGTTATAGGAAATGGAAAGTCCCTTTGATGCCGGTACATAACGGCAGACACCACCCGAGCAGTTATAACCGTCACTGGTACGTCCATATCCCACTTGCAGACGATGGGAGCCGACATTATAGGTCACCGAACCCATATAATAATGTATTTTGGTCCCACCGCAGTTCCACTCGTCGCTGATGGTAAACATGAAATGCGGAAGAACAGAGAGTTCCAGCAGGCCAAACACACTGTCGCCATCGTCATCCTTGGTGGACAGATACTGCGCCTCTCCGCGCAAAGTCATCTTCTTGTTGATTCTATATTTTGCGTCAGCCACGAAGATATCGGCATGGATAAGACCTCCTTCGCCCTCAACGATGGTCTTGTTGTAGAGCTGGTTCATGTACATCAGGTTGATTTTGAAGTCTTTAGAGAAGCGTTTGTCAATCTGGATGTTCATGTCCTGGTAATAAGTCTGGCCGCCCCATTTCCAGAAAGCAGAGCTATAGCCGTCGGAGCCTCGTTCGCTGATCCACTCGTCTTCGCCGACCTTCGTACTCTTGGGAGTCTTTTCGATGCCGTGTACGTAAGAATAGTTCAGCTTCACGCTTGTGCCATACTTACCGCCCAGCAGCGTGTTACGCTTGAACGTATATCCCAGTTCTGCCTGATAAGCCCACTCGCCACCGGGATTCGTTGCGTAGGGATATTGGGCAGCCAACGTATAGGTATGCTCATAGGTGAAAGCGGGAAGATGGTTAATTGCCGATGCCGTGAAGTCAACCTTTCTGCGGCTTCTGAACGACATATTATCCGACCGTTTTGCCTGAAGCAATGCGCTCAGTCCTTTTTTGGAGTAGGAGGCAGAAAGCATGGCAACATAGCCCTTGCGGTAGATATAGTTATTGTCAAACGAGGGGTCCTGCGACTTCTGAGCATACTCCGCCAGCAGGCTGAACCCGCCTTTTGAGAAGTTTGCCCTGACATCCCACGCATTCACATTCTCGGGAAGATTGAGCTTTCGGTGGGCATCAACGAAGATTTCATCGTTGTCTGCCCGCTCATGTTTGTTGACAAAAGAAAAACCGAGGGTCAGATATGTCTCGCTTTCAGCCATTCTGCGGAACCACTGGTCAAGGTTCAGTTCCACGTCACCGCCTGAAATCCACGAGTCATTGTATTTCCAGTAACGGCGCTGCTTACCCGTGAGGGCCTTCAGTTGCACGCCCTTAAAGGGCTTATAGACAAGATGTCCACCCAACAAGGCGTTATCTACGCCGATGCTCCGTTCCTCGTAGGTACGGAAGATGAAGCCCGAACCGAACTGGTCATAGAAATGACCGACGGTGAGTTCCGCATTGTCCAGTTTTCCCTTCACAAAGAAATGGGGAACGCCCCACCCCTTGAAATCTTTCTCAAACCCGGGCATCGGATGTTCCAAATACTCGAAACGCACACCAGCATCCACATGCTCGCTCATGAGATTCACCTCTGCGTAGGTGTTTGTCTGAACGTCATCGCTGGTCTTCTCGGTACCGATTTTCTCATCATCCTGCGGGATGAGAATGTCGCTCTGTATGCTTCCGCTGACCGTGATGCCCTTATTGTTTTGCGCTTGGGCAGTAAAGACAAACAGGCAGGCTAAAGACAAAAAGTGCCATTTCATCATCGGTAACAGTCTATTTAATCAGTTCTTCAACCTTTTCTATCAGCTCTTCTTCCGCTCCGTCGGTGTAGCCGTTATGCTTATAGACGATTTTCCCGTTTCCATCGACGATGAGTACGTAAGGAATCATCTGAATACCAAGGGCACGCTTGAACTCGCTGTTCGGGTCGAGCAGGACGGTCTCGAACGGCCATTGATGCTGATCCACCAGCGGCTTAACCTTATTGATGTTCTGTGCCTGGTCGATGGAGACGGCAATCAGTTTCACACCCGTCTTCTCCTGCCATTCTTCATACTCCTCACTGATGGCGTCAAGCTCACGGTTACAGGGCTTACACCAGGTGGCAAAGAAGTCGATAATCATCGGCTTGCCATTGTTCGACAACGTATCAGTCCGAACGGTCTTTCCGTTAATGTCTTTCAGCGTAACCGACGGTATCTGCGCTTTTACCTCACACACTGCACACAGCAATGCTGCGGTACAAATAACCAAAATCTTTTTCATAAATTTAATTAGGTATATGCTATTATTCTGCAAAAGTACGAAAAAACTACAAACTTCCATCATTGAGACTCGAAAATTTGGTTTTATACCGAATAAAAGATGCGGTCAGATATTTAAGAAAATGTTCTTTTGTCAAAAATTATTCGAATTTTGACCCCAAATTAAGGCCATCAGCGCGAACTAAAATATTTTTGGCCGGAAATAGCGCATTTTTTGAGGTTTTTCGTAAATTGTTGTCTTACAAATAGTTATAAAGATTTTCATCTGTAATCTCCCGGTTTACAGAATTTGAATTTGCAAAAGGTAAGGTTTCGTCGTGCAAAAGGTAAGGTTTCATCGTGTGAAAGGTTATGTTTCATCGCACGAAACATGGTCTTTGGCGCGGTCAAAGCTAAGCTTTCGCGGTGCAAAAGCTTACCTTTCGTAAAATGAAGAATGAAGAATGAAGAGTGAAGAATTGTATTTTACACTATTTAACATCTCTTTCACCACTTTTCCCCGACAAGATTTTGTTAATAAAAATGACAATAAAACACAATTTATCGTACATATTTAATAATATTTATTTGTGCCTTTCAAATACTTTTTGTATCTTTGCCCCGTTGCAACACGATAATTGTCAAGATGCAGAATGGAAATCAGCGCATTTCGTTGTGGATAGTACTATCAAAGGGAACAAGAATCGTCTGAAGCGAATATTTTTAATATTAACAAAATAAAAATTATCATGATTAAACAATTACGTTATTTCTTTACGCTCCTGCTACTGACAGTGGCAAGCGTAGGATTCGCTGGAACTATTGTTTTCGGCGATTTGGAATTGGAGAACGGTGTGCAATACACTGACCCATTCGATGGCGGAGACTTTACCGTAACATTCGCTGGAGGCGGCAACGACGGTAAGTATTACGACACTGGTACTGGTATCCGCGTTTACGGTGATGGCACTATGACCATCGCAGCAAAAAGCGGCACACTCACAAGTATCACTGTTACATTTTCTGGTACCTACAAACCTGAATCTGGCGATGTTGTTGATACTGGTTCTTATGATGCAGAAACTGGCGTTTGGGAAGGAAGTGCTTCTCAAGTAACATTTACTCGTCCTTCTGGCTCTGGTCACTGGAGAGTACAACAGGTTGAAGCTACAGTCTCTGGTGGTGTAACCAAGCAGACCGCTAATGTTACCATCGACGCTACAACAATTGAGATTGGTGAAGATGCCGATGTGAACACAGACGGACCAGCTTTGACACTTACTTCTTCCGATGATGATATCGTTTCCATTGATGGTACTACCATTACAGGTGAAGCCGCTGGAAAAGCAACTATCACAGCTACATGGGCAGAGACAGATGCTTTCTATGGAGGTTCTAAGAGTTTCGAAGTGACCGTTATTGACCCCAATGCTGAGGAAGCTGGTACAGAGGACAATCCTTACACCGTTGAGCAAGCCATTGCTGCCATCGATGCAGGTACAGGAACACAAGGCGTTTATGCTACAGGTATCGTTTCAAAGATTGTGACTCCATTTAACTCACAATTTGGTAACATCTCTTACAACATCTCTGCTGACGGAACAACATCTGGCGCTCAGCTCCAAGCTTATCGTGGCTTCAGTTACAACGGAGAATCGTTCACCTCTACTGATGACATCAAGGTGGGTGACGAAGTTGTAATCTATGGAAACTTAACCAAATATAATACGACATACGAGTTTGCAGCAGGCAACCAACTCGTTTCTTTGGTTCGCACAGACAACAGAGAGCCTGCAGGACTCAGCTATGATGTAGCTAACTTCACCGCTACTATCGACGAAGCCAACGAGTTCCCAGTATTGAATAACCCCAACGACTTGACTGTTACTTACAGTTCTACAAATGAAGCTGTTGCTACTGTTGATGCAACCTCAGGAGAGATTACACTTGTAGCTGCTGGTCAAGCCACCATCAAGGCTGTGTTTGAAGGAAACGACGCTTATGAGCCAGGTGAAGCAAGCTACTTACTCGTTGTAAAAGAGAAAGAAGTTGCTGGTACAGACAAATTTGAACTCGTTACAGATGCCAGCAAATTGGCAAATGGCGACGTTATCATCCTCGCATACGTAAATGAGGAAGGTGATGCTTGGGCTATGAGTACCACTCAAAACGCAAACAACCGTGCAGCTAATCCTGTTGAAATCGAAGATGATGGTACTATCATCCCAGGTAGTTCTATCCAACAAATCACAGTGGAAGAGGAATATTACTTCAATGTTGGAGACGGTTATCTTTATGCTGCAGGTACTACAGGTAACTGGTTGAGAACAGAAGCAGAGCCAGATGACAACGCTTTGGCTGACATCACTATCGACGAGAACGGCGACGCAACCATCGTCTTCCAAGGTGCAAATACTCGCAACCACATGCGTTTCAATACTAACAATGGAAATCCAATGTTCTCTTGCTATGCAGAAAATTCTTCAGTTAAGACCCTGCCTCGCATCTACCGCAAGATTACAGGTGACACACCTGTTTTGGAAGATGCAGAGTTGGCATACGAAGTTGAGACATTCACAGCTACTATTGGTGAGGACAATGAATTCCCAGTATTGTCTAACCCCAATGAACTCCCTGTAACTTACACATCATCTGATGAAGGCGTAGCAACAATTGACGAAGATGGTAACATCACTCTCGTTGCAGCTGGTGAGACAACTATTACCGCTACATCTGATGAGACAAGTAAGTTCAAGGCTGGTGAGGCATCTTATCTGCTGGTAGTTGAAGGCGAAGTTACACCAATTGAATATGGCAAATATCAACTCGTTACCGATGCAAGCACATTGGCAGCTGGTGATGAAATCTTAATTGCCTATGTTAATGTTGGTGAAGAAGCTACTGTAGCACAAGCTATTGGCTCAGAACAAGCAGCTAATAATCGCCCTGCAGTTGACGTAACATACAATGATGATGAAACTCTCACACCAGACGCTACTGCTCAAATTATTACTCTTGAAGGCGATGCAGAGGGTTGGAATTTCAATGTAGGTAACGGCTATCTCTATGCTGCAAGTACAACTAAAAACTGGTTGAGAACAGAAGCTGAGGCTGATGAAAATGCTAAAGCAACTATCACTATTGATGAAATTGGTGATGCAACTATCGTATTCCAAGGAGAAAACACACGTAATACTTTGCGTTTCAATCCTAACAATGGATCACCTATCTTCAGCTGCTACGGATCTACATCTACTACAGGTTCACTTCCACGCATCTACCGCAAGGTTGCAGAAGTAGAAGGAGAGACCATTCCTGTTACTATCAGCTCTGCTGAATGGGCAACATTGTATTACAGCGACAAGGCATTTGAGATTCCTGAAGGCGTTACCGCTAAGATTGTAGTTGCAATTGACGACAATGATGTAATCGATTTTGAAGACCTTAATGGTATTATCCCCGCAGGTACTGCCGTTGCTCTCAATGGTCCTCAAGGCACATACGACTTCAAGGTAGTGAATGATGAGACTGTCGCTCCTGCAAACAACTTGCTGAGAGGCTTTGATACACCCCATTTGACAGAGGGTGGTGACATTTACTACAAGCTCACCGTTAAAAACGACATAGTTGGCTTCTACTGGGGTGAAGATAATGGTGATGCATTCCAGACTGGCGCACACAAGGCTTACCTCGCACTTACTGCAGAAGAAGCAAATGGTGTTAAGTTCTTCGCTCTCGGCACAACTGAAGGCGGTGAATCCGTTGACGGCATCAATGAAGTTACTGCTTCTGACAGCAAGAACGAATACTTCAACCTCAACGGTACTCGCGTGAACACGCTCCACAAGGGTATTTACATCGTAGGTGGCAAGAAAGTAGTAATTAAGTAATTAAGAACATTCAAATATATAACAGTATGAAAAAATACGTTAAACCATCTATTGCAATGGTCAACTATGAAGAGTCCGTCATGGCCGCCTTGAGTCTACATGATGAAATTGGCGATGGACAACTTGGCAAGGGTACTTTCTTCGAGGATGAAGAGGCTCCAGCCACAAACCACAGCGTGTGGGATGAATAATCCCTTTCATTAAAATGAAATCCACTAAGGCTATACACTAAATAAATGTTTAGCTTTAGTGGATTTTTTCATAATCGACAATAACATATTTTTTAACAATACAATGAAACAAATCAGCATTCTCTTCATGTGTTTGTTCTGCAGTATGCTCACCATGGCACAAACCACGGAAAGCATCACCATCAACGGGGCAAGCAGCGAAGGATTTATCACTAACATCTCTTTCAGCGGAAATGATGCCATGGTCACTTACGAAAATGGCACTCAGCAGACGATAGACATGGCTGGTCTGAGCATCGACTTCGACTATGTGGCATTGCTGGACGATGCCGACGACGACCTGACCAGCACAATGATGAACACCTTCGGTGGAAAGGAAGTGAACGTGGAACTGTCGCGTCCCATCGCAAGCGGACAATGGAACACGCTCTGTGTGCCGTTTAACATGTCGGCAGACCAGATTGAGTCGGTCTTCGGAGCAGGAACAAGCGTGGCAGTCTTCAGCAACGCCGAAAACGATGTCGTCAACTTCAGCACAGCAAACGAGATTACAGCCGGCATTCCCTGCATTCTCTATCCTGCCAACACGGTCAACAAGATTTCACTAAGCAACATTCCTCTGAAAAACTTCTTAGCTCCAGGTAGCGTGAAAAGTACTGACTATACTTTCGTGGGTACACTCGCCACCACCAGTCCTGCAGGAACAATCTTCTATTTTGCCAATGGCAATCAGATTAAAAAACTGACAGCAGATGGAAGCATCAAGGCTTTCCGTGCCTATTTCGCCTCCAACGGACAAGAAGCCAGACTCTTCAGCGTCGATGGCATCATTACTGCCATCAATACGATCAAAGACGAGATACAACCCGACAACTCACCCGCCTATAACATCAGCGGACAACGTGTGAGCAAGAACTACAAGGGCATCGTCATCAAGAACGGGAAAAAGGCTATCATTCAATAGAAAGGGCCAGACTATGCACAACAAACAATACCAGCAACCGTCTCTCTACATCATGGAGATCGGAACAACAGATATGATTGCATTCAGCGTGAACACCCCTTCAGACAAGCCGACATACACTGGTGAGTCGGGCGACGGTAAAGATGCGACAGCAAAAGAATATAACTTTAGTGTATGGGACGAAGATAATCATTAAGAATATGAAGAAGCTACACCTATTTATATATAGTATCCTGCTGCTCTTGGGCGGGATAACGGCAACAGAAGCCCAGGCAAAGATAGTCTACGACTTCACTGACTGGGAAAACAAGGCCTACTCAAGCACAACGACAGTCAACGGCCTGACACTGGCTGCAGCCTCAGGGAAAGAGGTGACAATTGAAAACTACAACAACGACGTCACCATCGACGGCATCACCTTCCCCAAGCGTCTGAAATTCGGAGGCAGCGGTACGTCATCGACTCGTAACGTCAGTTTCAAGATTCCCGGCAACGGTACACTGACCGTCTATGGCATGTCAGCCAACAGTTCGGCTACCCGCATACTGAATATCGCCATCGGCTCATTCAACAACGTGGTGACTACGCTTGAGAAAGACGGCACCAGTGTCGGGAAAGCAGAATACAGTTACAAAGGCGGTGAAACCACTGTCTATCTCTATAGCGCCAACTCAGGATTCAACATCCACGGTATTGTCTTCCTTCCAGAAGGAGAAACCGGTGAGGAAACACAAGGCGACGTGACCATCATCCAGCCTACGGCGGGCACAAACGCTGTCGATATCAGCGATCATGCAGTATCGAAAGACTTGTCGGCCAATCAGATGGAAGTGCTGCTCACAACCGGCGACATCAAGTATTACAACACAAAGAACCTGTCGGGTGTGAACATCGATAAAAAGGCGGCTACCGTCACCATGCTCAACGGCGACGGACAACAAGACATCTACTATGGCACCGTGAAGCACATCGGGTTTGCCAAGAAGGTGGACAGCGGTCAGGAAGCTGAGACCATCAACAATGGCATCGCAATTACCGAGGCCAAGGGTTGGTATGAAAGCTGCTACGCAGAATGGACTCCCATTGACGGCGCCAAGTCGTATAACGTCTATATAAAAGGAGGCAACTACAGCGACTACACCAAAATCGACGGTCAGCTGGTTCGCAACTATGGCAGCTACGGACGTGCCGACATGGTGGGACTCGTGGCTGGCACCTACTCGATGAAAGTGGTCGGAGTCGATGCTGACAAAAAGGAGATGGCAGCCAGCGGCGAGGCCATCAACATGGAAGTGGTGAACTACAAACGCGAAGGCTTTGCATTCCTCAACCGGAGTGCAGGTGTCGGAGCCTACAACAACGACGGTTCACTGAAAAGCGGTGCCCGCGTACTCTACGTCACTGCTGCAACAGCCAAGACAATTACCTGCAAGGTGATTACCAATGAAAAGGGAGCGACAACCGAATGCACGGGAATCCAGACGATTCTCGATGCCTATCAGAAAGGCTACGACTCTACGCCCGCTGTCTTCCGCCTCATCGGTACCATCAAATTGTCTGACCTCGACCACATCAGCAGCAAGGAAGAAGGACTGCAGATAAAAAGCAACAAGGATAATGAGCTGAATATCACCATCGAAGGTATCGGTGAAGATGCAACCATCAAGGATTTCGGCATTCTTGCCCATGCTGCACGGAGCCTTGAACTGCGCAACTTTGCCATCATGAACTTCATGGATGATGCTGTATCAGTCGACAACGATAATAAAAACGTATGGATTCATCATCTCGACATCTTCTACGGACAGCCGGGAAGTGACAGCGACCAGGCGAAAGGAGACGGAACTGTGGATGTGAAGACAAACTCACAATACATCACGGTATCCTACAATCACTTCTGGGATTCTGGAAAATCTTCACTCTGCGGCATGAAGAGCGAAAGCGGTCCCAACTACATCAGCTACGACCACAACTGGTTTGACCATAGTGACTCCCGTCATCCACGTGTCCGCACTATGACGGTACACGTATGGAATAACTACTACGACGGTATATCAAAATACGGCGTAGGAGCTACCTTTGGCAGCAGCGTCTTCGTTGAGAACAACTACTTCCGCAACTGCAAATTCCCGATGCTTTCCTCCTTGCAAGGCAACGACGTGTATGCAGGAACCAGCCAATACAAAGCAGATAATAACACTTTCTCAGGTGAAAGTGGCGGAAGTATCAAGTCGTTTGGCAACGTGATAACAGGAGCACAATCGTCCTACTGGCCTTATCAGGCAACAGAGATGCTTACAAAAGGCTCGATGAAATCGGCTTCTTCTTTAGGTATCGACACCAATGTGCACTTCGATGCATTCGAGGCAAAAAGTCGTAATGAAGCCGTTCCGGCAACCGTGAAATCGGTAGCAGGCGGAAATACCTATAACAATTTCGATACTAACAGCAGCCTGATGTACGATTATACGCCTGATGCTGCTGCCGATATCCCAGCCAAAGTTGCAGGCTTTTATGGCGCCGGCCGCCTGAATCACGGTGACTTCAACTGGACTTTCGACAGCAACGAGGACACAAACGACAAAATAATCGACGATCTGAAGACAGCTATTCTGAACTATAAGGGTACGCTGGTGGGCATCTTCGGAGATGTCAATGGGCAGGGAACTGAAGGTGGTGACAACCCAGGCGGTGACAATCCGGGCGGTGACGACCCGACACAAGGCACCACCATCTCAAGCGACATAGAATGTACATTCACGGTCAAGGGAGGTCCTTCGAACAGCGCGTTTACCGTTGTCGGCAGCTATTCGAACAGCAAGGGAACAGCCACTGTCAATGGTACGACCTATACGGAATGTCTGAAACTGGAGACATCTACTTCTGTGACATTCACCATTGATAAGCCAATGACCCTCACGCTCGTCTTTGGCAGTCAGGACACCAAGTATACCATCAAGATCAATGGAACCAAGGCAACCGGAAGCAACGGCATACTGACCACCGACCTTGATGCAGGAACCTATAAACTGACCAAAGCCGATACAGGAAACCTGTTCTATATCGGTCTGAAAGTAAAGTAAGGGCACTTCTGCCAGATACTTACGATATGGGAAGGATTTGTGATATTTTACACAAATTCTTCCCATAAATCGTTTATATTAAAAAAAAATGCTATCTTTGCACCAAATTACCTCTTATATTATTTAACTTATAAAGCATTATGAAACAAAAACTACTATTACTTTTGACGTTACTATGCACGATGACAGGAAGTGCATGGGCTGAAGATGAAATCTTACTCTCATACCAAATGGATAATGAGAACTATGCTGCACAAACGGAACTGGCTGCAGGAAACGGTACGATTTATTTTGGTGCCGATAAACGTGAAGCATCCGACTATGCCGCTTGTGGATATGGTTACAAGCTTGATGGCGACATGAGTGAAACATCTATAAAGTATGTTTTACTGAACCTATCAAGAGCCCTTGCTGCCGGTGATGTCATTAAAATAAAGATGTACGCATCATCAACCCCAAGCGGCAGTGACTATGGTATCAGCATCTTTGCCGAAAGGGCGACTGTTGATCCTCTGGCAACACTCTACATCTCAGGAAAAAAGAACGAAGAGAAGGAAATGACTTATACTGTCAAAGAGAATGATGGTATTGCTGGTCTGTCGAGCATCTATCTTGCAAGGGCTGCTGGAAAATCCACTTATTTAACAGCTGTCGAGGTTGGTGCCTTTACCACGGAAGACCCCACAGGAGAAGAATTGACTGACGGTAAGACATGGGATTTCACCGTAACATCAACAACAGACTGGGACAACCTTCTTGCTGATGAAAAAAACTGGACGAAAGCCAGTGAGACACGTATGAGCAATAAAAACTCATACGCGGATGCACCTCTTATTGCCAATGGTCAAGAACTGGAAGCTACGAAAGGACTTCTGTTCAACATTAGTGCTGCAGACAAACTTCGTATCGACAAGAATAATCGTCTCTGCTTAAATGGAAATGGACTGAGCTTCACCATCCCCGGACTGGAGAAAGGTCAGAAAGTGACTATCACGGCAAGAACTGCCAGTAAGTCTGGTCTGGATCGCTACCTCTCTGCAGAGAATCTGACTGTAACTGAAGGGGAAGGGTTTGCTCCCCATGATGCAGACGAATGGTTTGCTAACGTCGGAACTGTCACCAAAGACGGAGATGTGACCATCAAGACTAATGTGGGTGGTATGAACATCCAGAAGATTGTTGTGACTGCAGCTGAAGGCGGTAGTGAGCCCACTGTTGTTATCGCCAAGCCAACCTTTGAGGTAGACGGCGTAACCTACGAAAGCGGTGCTACCGTTGAAGGTCTGAAGACCGGACAGTGCGTAACCATCAATGTCGAGGAAGGTATGTATATCTACACGAACTGGAGCGGTAAGACTGGCGGTAGCAAAGAAACCTATTACGTTGCCGAAAGAATGAAAGGCCAGACAAGCTATGGAGCAATGACCTCTTCAGGTGGTCAGCGCGTATTGTATGCCGTAGCCGGTGACACCGATGATGCTTCAGGAAACTCCAGTGATCTGGCTTACATCGTGTTCACAGGTGTGACACCTGCCGATCCCGTATTCACTCCTGCAGGCGGTGATGTGGATGCCGGAACTGTCGTAACCATCGAAACAAGTAATAAGGAAGACAAGATTTATTACACAACAGACGGAACAGAACCGACTTCTGAGAGCACTCTTTACACTGAGGCTGGTATCACCGTTGATGAGACCACTACCATCAACGCCATTGCATACGACAAGAACGACGCTAACCCAAGTTCCGTTGTAACTGAGACTTACACGGTAGCAGCTGTAGTAGCCCCATCCGCTCCTGTCTTCAGCACACCAGACTACCAGGGCGACATCAACAACATCACCAGAGAAAACATCAATGTATATATTGAGGTAGAAGAAGGATGTTCTGTCAAGTACACAACAGACGGTTCTGATCCTGTAACATCCGAGACCGCCAGGACACTTTCTGCTACCGCCATCAGCATTGGCAGAAACTATGTGACCCTCATCGAGACCTGCACACTCAAGGCAGTAGCAGTGAAGGATGGCGTGGCAAGTGAGGTGACAGAAGAGACTTACACCTTCGTGGCTCCTCAGGAAGAGACCATCTCCGTTGAAATTACCGATGCCGGATATGCAACAGTATACTATGCTCAGAAAGCATTAGTTGTTCCTACTGGCGTTGAGGCATTCATCGTTACCGAAGATGACATTATCAATGAATTCGAAAACTGGGGATTCGTTGCAAACTATGCAGCCACTGAGACAATTCCCGCAGGAGAAGCTGTTATCCTGAAAGGAGAGCCGGGCACATACGAGTTTACCGTTGATCCTACAAATTCAGACTGGGCTAATTGGGATAACATGTTACGCGGCTATGACCCCGATTATGATCTTAGCGCAATGACAACAGGTCCTGGCAATGATACTTATAAGTTCTATCTCCTTTCAACTCGTGAGGATGAAGTGGGTCTCTACTACGGTGCAGCAGATGGCGCAGCCTTCGAGTGTGCTCCCAACAAGGCTTATCTGGCTGTTCCTGTAAGTCTTGCCAACAACACCAAGAGCTTCATATTCGACCATACCACAGGCATCGATGCTGTTCAGAATGCTTTCACAGGTGATGCTGCCATCTACAATCTGCAAGGTGTCCGCATGAACACACAGAAGCTGAACAGAGGCATCTACATCATGAACGGTAAGAAAGTGGTCATTAAGTAATTACAGAAACTAAAGAACAAAAAGGATATGAAAAAGTACATTAAGCCATCTATTGAGAACATCACTCTGACAGATCCGCTGCTTTTCGGTATTAACAACACTGTGGGTGATGGAACTCAGTTAGGAAAAGAGAACTTCTTCGAAGACGAAGAAGCTAAAGACTACAGCTCTCATAAAAGTGTATGGGATGAATAATTAAATGAATAAATAGAAAATGTCCACTAAAGCCACATTAGAGTCTATACGGCAAGAATGTGCTTTAGTGGACTTTTTAATCTTAATAGCATTGATGACATGAAACCCAAGAAACTGATACTTGCAATGATGCTTGCCCTGACCTCATTTAACAGCTGGGCACAAGCATCCAACTACCCAAGCGATTATTATATGCCTGCCAACGGTCTGAGTGGGGAGGCATTAAAAACTGCTCTCTATAAGATTATTACCAAGAAGAGCGTTGTCAGTTATGCCGGGTTAATCAATGCCTACATAAAAACAGATACTCGAGCAGACGGTTATCTGCGCGACTGGTATTCTAACACCACTTACTTTGTACCCGGATCGGCAAGCAGTTCATACAGCAAAGAAGGCGACACCTACAACCGCGAGCATCTTGTTCCACAGAGCTGGTTTGGCAAAGGTTCTCCCATGAAGAGTGATATCACCCACGTTGTGCCCACTGACGGATACGTGAACAACCGTCGCAGTGCCTATCCCCTGGCGGAGGTAGGCACCACGACGTATACGTCGAACAACAATTACAGTAAGCTGGGAAAATGCAAGACCAGCGGCTATTCCGGCACAGTGTTCGAGCCAAATGATGAAGTTAAAGGAGACATCGCCCGTATCTACTTCTACATGGTGACATGCTACGAGGACAAGATTTCCAGCTGGGTCGAGAACGCCACGGCCAGCTATGTCTTCGATGGTAACACGTATCCCGGCCTGACAGACTGGTATCTGAATATGCTGATGCGATGGGCAAAGTTAGATCCTATCGATGATGTGGAGATTGCCAGAAACAATGCCGTCTATGAAGTGCAGCATAACCGCAACCCTTTCGTCGACTATCCAGGACTGGAAGAATATATCTGGGGCGACAAACAGAACGAGAGATTCATCTATAACAACTACGACGGGGCATCAACTGTCGTCCCCTCCCCTGCCTTCTCGCCAAAGCAGGGAACTTACGCAACAACGCAGTATGTTACTCTTTCAGCTTCCACGTCCGACTGCATCATCTACTATGCGATAGGCGACGGCGACTATCAGGAGTATGACGGTAGAGCCATTACTGTCAGTGAGACAACGACCATCTCTGCCTATGTCGTCAAAGGTAGCGAGAGAAGCAATGTGACGACTGCTACCTACATCATCAATGCCAATACACCTTACAACTCCACCGCTTTCGTTAAGGTTACAACAGCTGAGCAACTGGTAGCCGGAGGAGAATTCATCCTTGTCAACGAGACGAACAAAAAGGCTGCAGGACCTGTCAACAACTCATACCTGACTGCTTCAGAGGTGGAAATCTACAATGGAATTGTCACCGAAAAAGAGAATAACAGCATCCTCATCTTTACTCTGGGAGGCACTTCAGGCGGTTATTCACTGAAGACCAACAATAAATATCTCACTGCCAGCACGGCAAAGTCATTGTCGCTGAGCAACACGGAATCCAAGATGTGGACCATCAGTTCCACAAGCGACGGATACACTGTAAGCGGAAGTTCCACTGTGGGAACCATCCAATATAATACAGGGAGTCCGAGATTCTTGAATTATACGTCCAACCAAAGCCCCGCTGTGCTGTATCTCAAGACAGCCATTGACTTGCGGAATGATGCCGGTATAGACTTTGCAGAGAAGGCTTTCGAGGTGGAAGAAGAATCCGACTTCACCGCGCCCACACTGATAAATCCTAACAATCTGATAGGCATCACCTACTCTTCCAATGACGAAGAAGTGGCATACGTCGACGAAGAAGAAGGATATGTCATCATCGGAAAGCCGGGAACGGCAACCATCACAGCCACCTTTGCTGGGAATAATGACTACAAGGAAGCTACAGTATCATACACCATCACCGTCACTGAAAAGCCCATAGCTGGTGAAATCAAAGAATATACCGTAACATTCAACTTCCCCGAGAAAGACTATGGGATGACACTCCTCAGCGGCACCTCCCAAGAATACAATCCGAATCCTACTTCCATCAGTGAGGATGATGTCACTGTGACCATGTCCGGCAACAACGGTTCCCGCTACTGGAAAGCCCAGAACGGCAACGAACTGCGTGTTTACAAGTCATGCACCATGACAATCTCTGTCCCTGAGAATGCCCTGATCAGGAAAATCGTCTTCGCAGGCGATGCCGTCACCAGCATCCAGCATGACGGAACGAATCTTACAGGAAAGACATGGGAAGGAGAAGAGCAAAGCGTCAGCTTCACCTTCACGGCCACACAGAAGATCAACACCATTGATGTGACTTATGAGATAGAAGAAGAGAGCCCTGCCAACTCCATCGACGTGAGAATCGGGACGAGCGGTTTCTCCTCTTTATATTATAGTAAGAAGAACCTCATCGTACCCAACTATATCTCCGCCACCGCTTATATTGTCAGAGACGGTCAGCTGATTCCAACCAAGGAATATCTGCCCTGCGACATTATACCTGCCGGTACGGGAGTGATTTTGTATACCGACAGAAACACAGAAGATGTGTATTCATTCCTCTTTACAGACGAAGAGGGAGTGGCTCCGGCAGCCAACATGCTCTTGGGCTTCGATAAAGACGCAAGAACCACAGCAGCTGACGGCGGTACAGAAGGATATAAATTCTACAGATTAGCAGTCTCCGACAACGAAGATGAAACCGGTTTCTATTATGGAGCCGGGAATGGCGTGCCATTCACCAGCGAGGCATACAAGGCATACCTCTGTGTCCCGGCAGATGACACCAATGACATTGATGCCTTCATCATTAACATGGTGCCCGAAGAGGAGCCGCTCGTAGATAATTATGGCGATTGCGACAGCATCAACAGATATGAACTGAACCTTGAAGAAAGAAATCATTCTTCAATTCTCTATGACCTCCAAGGCCGTAAGATAGATGCTAACGACGGTCTCAAGAAAGGTATCTACATCTATAACAACAAAATAATAATCATCAAATAGAAAGAAAGCTATGTACAAAAGACAATCTATCAAGAACATGAAACACATTGTGGTATTGTTTTTCCTTATGTTTACCACTTTGACCGCCTATGCAACACCAGCGCGCCCTAACTTTAAGAAGACGCTGACACTCGTTGACGGCAAAACAATTGAAGCAAGACTCGTCGGTAACGAATACAAACACTACTGGCTCGGAGCCGATGGCAATGCTTATACCCAGCAGGATGGAACTGAACTCTACAAGCAGATCAGTCATGAAGAGCTTAACACAATGGCACAAATCCGCCGTGGTGCTCCCAGAAAGGCTATCTATGCTTCCACCTCCGACGGATTAGGGAAATATGGACAAAGCGGATTAGGTGCTGTCAACAGTATCGGAGAGTATACGATTCCGGTTATCATGGTCGAGTTTTCCAACAAGAAATTCAAGAATACAACAACCAAAGAAAAAATGAACCGGTTCTACAATGAGGAGGGTTATCATGATGAGACAGGCTGCGTAGGCTCTGTTCGCGATTATTTCAAAAGTCAGAGCCGTGGCATGTTCGTCCCAACCTTTGAAATAGTAGGTAAAGTCTCTTTAAGTAAGACCTATCAGACTTACGGGTCAGGCAATGAAGGTGTCGAGGAAATAATCAATCTGACAAAAGATGCTGTGGCAGCTGCCGTTAAACAGTTAGGCACTAATTTCTCCAAATATGTCCGCACAACAACCAATGTTAACGGTACCAAGACGGGTGTTCCCCTTGTCTGCATTTTATATGCAGGATACGGTCAGGCAACAGGAAGTCCGACAAATTCTGCAACAGACACTGTATGGCCGTGCGAAATAGATTGCAATCAGACTATGAGCGATACCTTTTTCAATTCACTTTTCGTAGGAAATGAGCTCTATAGTGATGACACGCTTATGGGTATGGGCGTGTTTTGCCATGAGACGGGACATGCTCTCGGCTTGCCCGATTTCTATTGCACCGACTACAGTTATACATACGATGATGCCTTCAGTAACTGGTCAATTATGGATACCGGCTGTTACGTAAATGAAGGACGCACACCTATTGGCTATACAGCATACGAACGCAGCTATCTGGGATGGCTGGATATTCCTACTTATACACCTGGAAGCGAGCAGACGCTTGTCCCTTATACTGATGAGACTGGGACAACGGCCGTGAAGATTGCCACCAGCAATGATACGGAATACTTTATCGTTGAAAACAGGCAGCCAGGCACATGGTATCCTGAGGATATGGGAAGCGGTCTCTTAGTATCTCGGTTTGCCTATAATCAGTATAGCTGGTCAAATGATATTTTGAATAATACTCAGTTGAAAAAGAGGGCAATGATGATAACTGCCAATAACGAAAGTATGTATTATTCAGGAAATCAGGCAAACCTCTTCGGTAACGGAGTAAACAGCATTACAAGCCTTACCAGATATAGCAGTGGCACCATCAATCCGGGAATCAATACGATTACCAAGAATGAAGACGGCACCATTATCCTGAACAAGAGTGAACAAGAAGACCCGACAGAAGCACTGCCGTCTCTTCTCTATGAGAGTTTAAGCAAGTATACTGGAGCAAATGACGGAACGGCAACGATTAATAATAATAATTCCGATCTTGACTTCAACGGCTGGACGTCTTTCTCAAAGGTATTTAAAGGCGGAACAAGTTCAGCCAAGAAAAATGGAGGATGCCTGAAATTAGGTTCTAGTAACTCAACAGGAAGCATGGAAGCCAGTGGCATTCCATTGAATGGAAATGGTAAGCTCTCTTTCTATCTGAAAAAATACAGTAATGATACAGGAAAACTGAATGTTACTGTGACAGGTGCTGAAGCAGATGTGACAACATTTACTCCTTCCGGCAGCTGGACACTTTGTGAAGTAAACATCACAGAAGCAGAAGGAAACGTTACCATCAAGCTGGCGACATCATCCAAGCGCGCTTATCTTGACGAGATTAAGTTGGAGCAGACCGCTATCCCCGTCACCATCACTGCACCGGGCTATGCTACATTGTATTACAGCAATATGAATCTTGTTGTACCTGATGATGTCACAGCCTACACTTACACCGTGGTCAACGACATCCTGTCAGAAAGCAAGACATACACCAGCGGAGAAATCATTCCAAAGGGAACTGCCGTCGTGCTCATGGGTAATTCTGACACATACCTCTTCGATGTCACAACCTTTGAAGGCGAATCCGATCCGGATAATATGCTGAGAGGTTTTGACACCGACAACCTCACCGTAGGCGATGTAGAGGGAGCTGAGTATAAATTCTACATGGTTTCCTGCGACAAGAACGGTAACAACCCAGGTTTCTACTATGGTGCAGAAGATGGTGCGGCATTCACCAGCATAGGTCACCTTGCCTACCTGCCTGTTCCCACTACCGTTTCTCAGTATGTCCATGCCTATTACTTCAGCATGAACAGCATCGAGGAGCCACTGGCAGAGAACTATGGTGAGCTGGAAGACATCACCGCTATCCGTAGCCATGAATTAGAGTCCACTGGAAACTCGGCTGTATTCTATGACCTGCAGGGCCGTAAGGTGGAGGCTAACAGTCTCAAGAAAGGCCTCTACATCAAGAACGGCAAGAAGTACGTTATCAAATAAACTATTCAAAAATATACAATGACAAAAGAGAACTTTAAGCGCACCACCGTTACAGCAGCACTTCCGTATGCTAACGGTGGTGTGCATATCGGACATCTGGCAGGTGTCTACGTTCCTGCCGACATCTATGTACGTTATCTTCGTCTGAAGAAAAAAGAGGTGATCTTCATCGGAGGGTCTGATGAACACGGCGTGCCCATCACCATCCGTGCCCGCAAGGAAGGCATCACCCCACAAGACGTCGTTGACCGCTACCACGAGATGATAAAGAAGAGCTTCGAGGAATTCGGAATCTCATTCGACATCTATAGCCGTACCACCAGCGACATCCACCACAAGTTTGCTGCCGACTTCTTCCGCAAACTCTACGACGAGGGAAAACTGACAGAGGAAACCACCACACAGCTTTACGATGAAGAGGCGCGGCAATTCCTTGCCGACCGCTATGTGACCGGTGAATGTCCCTATTGCCACAACGAGGGTGCCTATGGAGACCAGTGCGAAAAGTGCGGTCGAGACTTGTCACCAACCGAACTGATCAACCCGAAGTCTACCATCAGCGGCTCAACGCCCGTCCTCAAGGAGACAAAGAACTGGTATCTCCCGCTGAACAACTACCAGGAATGGCTGAAAGAATGGATTCTTGAGGGTCATAAGGAATGGCGTTCCAATGTATATGGTCAGTGTAAGAGCTGGCTTGACATGGACTTGCAGCCACGTGCCATGACCCGTGACCTCGACTGGGGTATTCCTGTTCCTGTGGAAGGAGCCGACGGAAAGGTGCTTTATGTGTGGTTTGATGCTCCCATCGGATATATCTCCAACACCAAGGAGCTGTGCGACCGTGAACCGGAGAGATGGGGAACATGGCAGAAGTGGTGGCAGGACGAAGATACACGACTGGTTCACTTCATCGGAAAGGACAACATCGTGTTCCACTGCATCATTTTCCCTGTCATGATGAAGGCTCATGGAAAGTACATCATGCCTGACAACGTGCCCGCCAATGAGTTCCTGAATCTGGAGAACGACAAGATCTCTACATCACGCAACTGGGCTGTATGGCTCCACGAATACCTTGTCGACATGCCCGGCAAACAGGATGTGCTGCGCTATGTGCTCACCGCCAATGCGCCGGAAACGAAAGACAACAACTTCACTTGGAAGGATTTCCAGGACCGGAACAACAATGAACTGGTTGCCGTCTATGGAAACTTCGTCAACCGCGCTCTCCAGCTGACAAAGAAATACTGGAATGGCATCGTCCCGGAATGTGGGGAACTGACTGAGACCGACCAGCGTGCCATCGATGAGTTCAAGAATGTAAAGGCTGAAGTAGAAGAGCTGCTGGAACAGTTCAAGTTCCGTGAGGCACAGTTTGCTGCCATGAACTTAGCCCGCATCGGTAACCGCTACATCACCGAATGTGAGCCTTGGAAAGTCTGGAAGACTGATCCTAAGCGTGTGGAGACCATTCTTTACATCTCACTCCAGCTTGTTGCCAATCTGTCAATAGCATTTGAGCCGTTCCTCCCCTTCTCTTCAAAGAAGCTCCGCAGCTTAATTAATCTGCAGGAATTCGACTGGAATCAGCTGGGCAATACCGACTTGCTGAAGCCAGGTCATCAGCTGGCAGAGCCCGAACTGCTCTTCGAGAAGATCGAGGACAGCATCATCGAGGCACAGTTGCAGAAGCTCGCAGATACGAAGAAAGCGAACGAGGCTGCCGCATACAAGGCTGCACCCATCAAGGACACCATCGACTTCTCCGACTTCGAGAAGCTCGACATCCGTGTCGGCCACATCATCAACTGTGAGAAGGTAAAGAAGGCAAAGAAGCTCTTGAAGTTCACATTGGATGACGGTAGTGGCAGCGAGCGGACCATTGTCAGTGGAATCGCCGCCTTCTATGAGCCCGAAGAACTGATTGGCAAAGACGTGCTCTTCATCGCCAACCTTGCTCCCCGCAAGCTGATGGGTATAGAAAGTCAGGGAATGATTCTCTCTGCCGAGAATTTCGACGGAAACCTTAGTGTCACGACAATCTTGAAAGAGGTTAAGCCTGGCAGTCAGGTCTGCTGATTCGTTTATTTATACAACAAGAAAATAGTCCCAAGACAAAACTATGACGATGAAAAGAATACTTTCTGCCGTTTCAATGCTCATCATGGCATTCATGGTGCATGCCCAGATGATGGAACCCGTAAAATTCACTTCCACATTAAAGACGAATAATACTGCGGAAGGTGAAATCATTTTCAGCGGAACCATTGATAACGGCTGGCATGTCTATTCCACGAATCTGGGCAACGACGGTCCCATAGAAGCTACCTTCCATGTGAACAAGCTGGAGGGAGCTGAACTGGTCGGTCCGCTCACGCCCCGTGGAAAGGAAATCTCAGAATACGACAACATGTTCGGTATGAAGCTTCGCTATTTCGAGAAGAACGTCCAGTTCGTCCAGAAAGTGAAATTCACCAAGCCACAATACAACATAGATGCCTATCTGGAATACGGTGCCTGTAATGATGAGATGTGCATGCCGCCTACTGAAGTGAGCATTGTCAAAAGCGGAAAGAGTCCTGCGGTAGCAGCTGATAACTCGAAAGAGAAGGATGCTGAGAAGAAAGCTGAAGAGGAAGCTGCCAAGGAAGAGACTGAGAAAGTCACAGAAGCAGAGGAAGCAGGCAACACAGCTGCTGAAGCCGACTCTGTGCTCACCTCACAGGCAGACAGTACCGTTTCTGCGGCCTCTTCCGACAGCGACCTTTGGGCATCGTCCGTAGCAGAGTTGCGTGCGTTGGGTAATGAGGACAACATGGCAAACCGCAGCTGGCTCTATCTTCTGATGATGGGGTTTGTCGGCGGTTTGCTGGCTGTTGCCATGCCCTGCATCTGGCCGATTATCCCGATGACTGTCAGCTTCTTTCTCAAACGGGCAAAGGATGACAAGCAAAAGGGTATTCGCGATGCCATCACTTACGGTCTGAGCATCATCGTCATCTATCTTACATTGGGCCTGCTCGTGACAGGATTGTTCGGCAGTGACACGCTGAATGCCATGTCGACAAATGCTGTCTTCAACATTTTCCTGTTCCTCCTGCTTGTTGTCTTCGCCCTCTCATTCTTTGGATGGTTTGAAATCAAACTCCCGGATAAATGGGCAAATGCTGTCGATTCCAAGGCAACGAACACCAGCGGACTGCTCTCCATCTTCCTGATGGCATTTACACTGGTTCTCGTCTCATTCTCCTGCACGGCACCCATTATCGGTCTGCTGCTCGTAGAGACCACTACCAGCGGCAACTGGATTGCTCCCGCCGTGGGTATGCTCGGCTTTGCCCTTGCCTTGGCTCTGCCGTTCACCCTCTTCGCCCTCTTCCCGTCGTGGCTGAAGCAAGCCCCCAAGTCGGGTTCGTGGATGAACACGCTGAAGGTGGTGCTCGGTTTCATCGAACTGGCATTTGCCCTGAAGTTCTTCTCCGTTGCCGACCTTGCATACGGCTGGCATCTCTTAGACCGCGAGGTGTTCCTCTCGTTGTGGATTGTCATCTTCGGTCTGCTCGGCCTCTACCTCATTGGCAAGCTGAAATTCCAAAGCGATGAGATTGGAGGAGATATCAACAAGCCGATGCCTGTGCTCTGTATCATGGGCGGACTGGTGTCACTGGCTTTTGCCGTCTATATGATTCCAGGACTCTGGGGAGCTCCCTGTAAGGCCGTGAGTGCCTTTGCCCCGCCGATGAACACCCAGGACTTCAATCTGAACACCAAGGTGGTGGAAGCGCAATATACTAACTATGAGGAAGGACTGGCTGCCGCCGCAGCCCAAGGGAAGCCCGTGCTGATTGACTTCACCGGCTTCGGATGTGTGAACTGCCGTAAGATGGAGGCCGCCGTATGGACTGACCCGCGCGTTTCCAGCAAACTCACCAAAGACTATGTGCTCATTTCTCTATTTGTAGACGACAAGACACCGCTCAAGGAACCCATGGAAGTGACCGATGACAATGGCAACAAAAAGACGTTGCGGACCGTCGGCGCAAAGTGGAGCTGGCTGCAAAGCCACAAGTATGGAGCCAATGCCCAGCCGTTCTATGTAGCTGTTGATGCCCAGGGGCATCCCCTGACTGCAGCCCGGAGCTACGATGAGGATATTGCGAAATACATTGATTTCCTCGACGAAGGAATAAACAAGTTCAAGAGTAAATGATGACCAAGGAAACACGCTGTCAGATATTAGACCTTATTCATAAAGAAGTGGTGCCTGCCATCGGCTGTACAGAGCCGATGGCTGTGGCATTATGCACTGCCCGTGCCACAGAGCTGCTGGGCTGCCGACCAGAACACATATCGCTCTACCTGAGTGCAAACATCCTGAAGAATGCCATGGGCGTAGGTATTCCCGGGACAGGCATGGTGGGACTGCCCATCGCCGTTGCCCTGGGTGCTCTCATCGGGAAAAGCGAATACAAACTTGAAGTCCTCAAGGATCTGACCCCTGAGGCATTGGAAGAAGGAAAGAAATACATTGCTGAAAACCGTATCGTCATCCAGAAGAAGACGGGGATTGAAGAGAAACTTTATATCGAGGTGTGCTGCGAGGCAGGAGGGAGAAGCCAGACTGCCGTCATTGCCGGCAGCCACACACATTTCATTACTGACGAGGAAAAGGAAATGCTGTCTCAGGATTCCTCATCCTCAACGGTAGCTGCCCAGCCTTCTCCCATCCAACTGACGATGCAGATGGTCTATGAGTTTGCCATGAACGCCCCGTTGTCTGAGATCTGCTTCATCCTTGAAGCCCGCGACTTGAACATGCGGGCAGCTGAACTCTCCGTGAAAGGCAACTACGGACACTGCCTGGGCAAGACCATCGACCGGCCGCTGAGTCATGGCATCTTCGGCAACTCCATCTTCTCTCACATCATCTCTAAGACGGCATCTGCCTGCGATGCCCGTATGGGCGGAGCGATGATTCCCGTGATGAGCAACTCGGGCAGTGGCAACCAGGGTATCTGTGCCACCAATCCCGTAGCCGTCTTTGCCACAGAGAACGAGAACACGGAGGAAGAGCTGATTCGTGCCCTCATACTCAGTCACCTCACAGCTATCTACATCAAGCAAAGCCTTGGCACGCTGTCGGCATTATGCGGTTGCGTGGTTGCCTCTATCGGTAGCAGCTGCGGTATCACCTACCTCATGGGAGGCGATTACGAACGCGTCTGCCGGTCGGTGAAAAACATGATAGCCAATCTTACGGGAATGATTTGCGACGGGGCAAAACCGTCGTGCTCACTGAAAATCTGCTCAGGCGTAAGCACCGCCCTTCTGTCGTCCCTGCTTTCAATGGAAGGACGCTGCGTCACGGCTGCTGAAGGAATCATCGACAATGATGTCGACCGCTCCATTCACAACCTCACAAGCATCGGAGCCGATGCCATGCGTGAGACCGACAACATGGTGCTCGACATCATGACAGGAAAGGCGGCTAAAGACTAAGTTTGACAAACACTGGATAATGATCAGAAGGATTCCGGTAAATCCACGGACTGGGCTGAGTCTCCCGTGGTGTGCCGGAATCCTTCTGTTCTTTTACAGCCTCTTTATTAAGAGTCCAGTAGCCGTTTGTCAACACTCCATAGGCATCAACCGTTATCTTTGGTGAGACGAAGACATGGTCGATACGGCTTTGGGTCTTCATTTGTGTCTTAAAGTTATTGAATGTGCCGTTCTCGGCAAAGCGGATGCGTGTTGTCTGATAGCTGTCCTTCAAGATGCCCGACCCGGTAAAGATGCTATAGATCTCATCCCTCTGGTCGACATTAAAGTCGCCTGTCAATATCACAGGACTACTCTTTGCTATCTGTCTGATTCTTTCCACGACAAGAAGTGCCCCCTGACGACGGGCAACAACACCCACATGGTCCATGTGAAGATTGAAGAAATAGAAAGTACGATTTGATCTCTTGTCCTTGAATTTACCCCACGTACAGATACGGACACAGGCAGCATCCCAGCCTAACTTTGGAACGTCGGGAGTCTCGTTGAGCCAGAAATGACCGCTGTCAAGCAGGCGGACACGGTCTTTCTTGTAGAAGATGGCAGCATATTCCCCTTTCTGCTTGCCGTCATCGCGTCCCACACCGATATAGTCGTAGTCGTCAAGACCTTTCAGCAGGTCGCATAACTGAGAATAAAGCACCTCTTGCGCACCCCATACATCAGGGCTCTCAAAGTTCACCTGATCACAAATCACCTGACATCGCTTGTTCCATTCGTGTCCTTTCAGCGAGTCGGATTCGTTTTTATACCTTATATTATAGGAACCCACATAGAGATGCTGGGCTTCTGCCGGCAATGCCAGCATCAGGCTGCAGCATACACAAAACAACTGCAGGAGTCCTGAGTGTAGAATTGATTGGGATTTGTCGTTCATACTGTTATGTCTATCTGTCGATACTCACGTTAATCTTCCATTCCATTGCTGAAGTTTCCACCTCTCTCCTCATCGTCACGCTGATCGCCTTCACGGTCTTGCTTTGCCTTCGGCATCATGTTACCGAAATTCCAGGTCAGAGTGAAGTTCACACTCCTTGACCGGCGCTTATTCAACTGGTGACGGGTAAAGGTGTCGCTTTCCGTGAAGTTCTCCCAACGGCGGGAGTTCAGCACGTCCCTGCAACTCACACTGAGCATGAGCTTCTTGTTAAGAAAGCCTTTGCGAAGACCGAAGTCAAGACCATAGTTCGGCTTGCGATAACCCTGAGTTATCACCATCTTCGACCGATAGTTACCAGTCAGCTGCACAGAGATGTCGTAAGGCAGGATGATACTGGCTATCATGCGGGCATTCCATGAGAAATTGGAGTTCCCTTCGCCTCTCACGGTCTGTCCGTCGATGTCATAGCTGAATCCGTTCAGCTTGTAATAATAGGCGTTAGCCGATGTCGTGAGGTCGAGGAAAGAAAAGAGCTTGTTCTTTACCGTCAGTTCCATACCCGCACTCGTGCTCTTTGCCACATTCTCACTTGTCGAGTAGAACAGTCCGTCGAGAGGATTCTGCCAGTTGATGCGCTGCATCACATCAGTGGTAGGCCGGTAATAGGCGGAAACCATCATCGAGTGCTCGGTCCATGTCTTCAGATAGTTCAGTGAGAAGGAGTTCGAGAACTCAGGGGTCAGTTCAGGATTACCAAACGATACCGTCGTGGCATCACGTGTATCCTTGAACGAATTGAGCTGCCCACCCCAGGGACGGCGCAAGCGACGGGTATAGTTCAACTGCAACTGGTCGTTATCTGTAATCTGATACGACAAGAATACGGAAGGGAACAGCTGGAAATAGTCTTTCTTGAAGGGCGTCGGCTTATTCCGGTCTGAAGGTTGATACTCCTGCTCCCATGTATAGCTCTCCGTGTCTACCTTCCAGTACTCCCCGCGAAGACCGCCCATCACTCCGAACTTCCCCAGCTTCAGCGTTGCCGTGGCATAGAGGGCGTGCAAATCCATGTCGTAGATGAACCGGTTGAAATAGCGCTGGTCTTCCACCAACACACCATTCTCCATGATAAAACTCTCCTGAGGAGTATTCTCATGGGAGAAACGTCCCTGATAGCCGGCCTGCAACTGGAAGTTCTCACTGATAGGATTCTCGTAGTCGAGCTTCACTTCCCACGAACGGTTGTTCATGTGACCGGGGCGGCTCTGGTAATTATAGGTGTTCGGCTGGTTAGCTGCCGCTGCACCCATAAAGACGCTGTTGTCTTCATAGAAGTTGTCGTTATCCGATTTCCAGCGATGATAGTCCAGCACAAAGTCCAGATAATGGGTATCGGTGAAAGAGTGACGGTAATTGAATTCACCGTAGAGCATATTCATATCACCGCGTGACCGGGTGGAACGGGTCATCAGCTGGTCGTCGTTGTCCATCGTATTCCCTGCGCCAAGCACGCCATAATGATACGGAGTCTCGCCCCAGCTCTTCCGTAAGCCTTTCATCATCATTCCGCTCAGCGAGAAGTCGTCTTTCTTCGTGGCATGCAACGTCACTCCAGCCCGTCCGAACAGATTGTTGCCCATGTCATGGCTCTCGCCCTTATACCACTGATAGCGGTTCGTCTTGGTAAAGATCTGCTCGCTTTCGCTCTTTCCTTTATTCTCACGATGACGGAATCCGATGTTTGCATAGGTATCGATGAGGGGCGAATTGTAGTTGATGTTAAAGCTGGTATTGGCACCTCCGCGCGTGTTTCCTCCTGCCTGAAGTGAACCGTAATAGCCGGGCTTGAGGTCTTTCTTCAAGACAATGTTGATGATTCCAGCTGACCCTTCAGCTGAGAACTTGGCTGAAGGATTGTCGATGACTTCTATGCGCTCGATGCTCTCAGCAGGAAGCTGCTGCAAGATCTGAGCCCTGTTATCCGAGGTCAGACCACTTGCCTTGCCGTTAATCCATACTTCGACGCTTGAGTTGCCGCGTAACGACACATTACCGTCGTTGTCAACTTCCACGCTGGGGATGTTCTCCAATGCTTCGGAAGCCGTCTGACCGACATTCGTCACCAACTGACTGACATCAAACGACTTACGGTCAACTTCCAGCTTCATGCTCGACTTCTGACCAGTAACGGTCACCTCCTTGAGTGCATGAGCATCCTCAGACATGAAGACGGCAGGATAACTGACGGTCTTGTTCTTATCACTGATGGTCACTTGCCGCTCTATCGTCTTATAACCGACAAAAGTGAATGTCACAGTGTACTGGCCGTTTTTCAGTCCTTCGATTAAAAACTTACCGTCGGAATCGGTGACGGCTCCCTTCACAAAGACATCACTGCCTTTCTGTAATACTTTGACATTGACAAAACTAAGGGCTTCTTCTGTCTGTTTATCCAAAACTCTACCTCTAACAAGTCCTTGTGCTGAAAGTGCCACCGTCGCTAACGAAAACAACAAAAATAACACAAATCGATTCATACGCCTTTTTGACGACAAAAAAAGGAAAAGGTTTAATCATAGTCGGCATATTAATTAATGTACGCGAGTATATTCCAAATCGAAGGCACTCAATTCTGAGGATGTTTCCCACTTGTTTCGTAACCTATTTGTTGTCAAATATATTGACAAAAAGTTGTCGGGGAAAAGTGATGAAATAGAGGTTAAAAAGTGTGAAATACAATTCTTCACTCTTCATTCTTCATTCTTCATTTTGCGAAAGCATTGCTTTCGCACTACGAAAGGTAAGCTTTGACTGCGCCAAAGGTTATGTTTAGTCGCATGAAACATGACCTTTCACACGACGAAACACGGTCTTTGGCGCAGCGAAACCTTACCTTTGGCAAATTCATCTTTTGTAAACTGCCCGTTTACAGATAAAAATCTGCGTAACCATCTGTAAGACAACGATTTACGAAAAACGTCAAAAAATGGCATTTTTTCGACCGAGTGACCCTTTCGTTGTCACTACCCCCCATTTTTTTGGCTCAAAATTCGAATATTCTTCTCTGTGTGGTGATAAAAGGACTAAGAAATGTTAACGACGTTTGGCGCGCCAGCATAGTCCCTCCATTTGATATCTGAAGTGTACGATGCAGCAATCT